>NZ_WBXP01000012.1 GCF_016415625.1 Shimwellia pseudoproteus | reverse complement strand
TGATTCGATGTGTTTGCGGGAAAAAAATCGGCCCAGATCCGCGAAATTTTAATCAGCGAGTCAGCTTGGGAAGAAATGACCTGCTTATTCGCACCTTCCTTAGCATCGCATAGCGTTAACGGTTTATCTGGTGTCTCCCCCACTTCAACGCCAGCAATATAATTTGTGATTTTGTCGCGTCGCCACACATCACGTATTTTCTGACTGTATAATTCCCCGGTGAGTTAGCGGTAGGTTAAACTATTACGTGTGGCTTTTAAAATCGCCAATAAATAAACTCAGGAAAATTCTTAATTAAGTAGTGAATAGTCGAATCAATTGCTGTTTCCCGCGCCCCACATGGGCGCTGCGTTTGTCGGTTATCCGGCCTGCCAGAGTCGATCTGTTCTTATTTTTTTGTTATCAACTGTTACTGTTTTGCCTGTGCCACTAAAGGCACACTATCCCGAAGAGATTCACCTGCCCCGCTAATTTGTCGAAGAGTTGATAACATGACAGAAATCCAGCGCTTACTTACCGATAATATTGAGCAGATTAATCACGCGGAGAAACGCGACAACCTGCCGCGCTTCAGTATCAGCTTTATCCGCCGTTTCCCCGGCCTGTTTATTGCCATGTATGCCGGATGGCTGGCGACTCTCGCCGTTATGCTTTACTCCCCTGCCCTGGCGGATTCAGTATGGCTACTCAATGTGCTGTTTATTATCCTGAATGGGTTTTTCTTCTTTGATGTGAATCCGCGTTACCGCTATAGCGATATTGATGTGCTGGATTTTCGCGTCTGCTATAACGGCGAATGGTTTAATACCCGCTACGTACCGCAAACCTTGATTGACAATATTCTTCACTCCCCGGCCGTCAGTCACGGGCAGAAGCATCGTTTACGTAGTCTGCTGACCACCAAAGGCCAGCTCTCCTATTATGATATTTTCTCACTGGATAAAAGCACCCGCCAGGTTGCCAGCCCGCAATAAGCGCATCGTCCCTGGCAGCGTGGCGCTTAACTATGCCGCCAGGGAATATCATCCACATAGTATTTAAGATGGTCGACAATGGTCCCCGGCAGGCAGCTCATATGGCGCTGCCGGACCTCTCCCCGGTAGATATCCACATAGTGCCCCTGCCCGGCGGCATCTGACACCAGCCGGTAGTGCATATCCTGCTGGTGAAAACTCAGCGCCAGCGTCTGGTGCTTATCACGCTTTCCCTGCCAGGTTAATGCCCGGGCCGCTTTTACCAGCGTGATATCCGGTTTGTGCTGCGGGGTAATCGCCCCCTGCTTATAGATATAAAGATTGCCCAGCCGGATGACGCTGACCTGCTGTTTTTCTGCTGTGGCACACTGGTAGATGGTCACCGGTTTGACCGGCGGTTCCGCCGCCTGTGCCGGGGAGGAAAAAATAAGCGCTAACGTCATGAGCAGTCTATCCATGATTGGCCCTTTATACGTACAAATCCGGTTGTTGTGTCGTACAGATACGCAGTTGACGACGCGTGCGCCGCGGCGTCCGCCGCACGTTATACACCCTGGCGACGGGCAAAAACGTTGTGATGATCAGATTATTACCGATGGTTTAGCGCGAACAGCGGTCATCGCACCCAATAATAACCGGGTGAAAGAAAGGAGAACGAGGGAGATACAAATGGGTGGGGGCCCTGCCAGCTACATCCCGGCACACACGTCGTCTGCTTTGGCTGCTTCCTTCCGGACCTGACCTGGTAAACAGAGTAGCGTTGCGGGAGAACCAACAGGGCCCCCATTGAGAGCTGCGGGGTAATCCCCACAGCGCAGGCGCATTATCCCTGTTGCTCAGGCCAATTGCAAGCCACTGCCAGCCAGCTGCTGCTTTCTTACACAGTGGGCTATTCACAGCGCCGCCCACTGTGATTATCCTGAATGGATTATTGATTACCGGAGTACAAAATATGTCTGAGGCAAGCTTCCCTCAGCGCGTCTGGCAGATTGTCGCCGCCATCCCCGAAGGACGGGTCACCACCTACGGGGATGTCGCCCTGCTGGCGGGCTCACCCCGGGCGGCACGCCAGGTGGGGGGCGTCCTGAAACGCCTGCCGGAAGGCAGCCTGCTCCCCTGGCATCGGGTGGTAAATCGCCACGGCGCTATTTCATTAACCGGCCCGGACTTACAGCGCCAGCGCCAGGCGCTGCTGGCAGAGGGGATTATGGTATCCGGTGACGGTATCGTCGATTTAACCCGCTACCGCTGGCGTCTGTAGCCCTATTAATCCCCGGGCATAAAAAAGCGATACCCGCAGGCATCGCTTTTCAGGCGCGCGATAGTGTTTAGGTTCTTACCAGGAGAGCGGCGCCCCGCCAGTAGAAGCGCCATTGCCGGTATCAACCGGCACTGCCTGTTGCGGTACCGGCACCAGGTTCAGATCAACACGGGTGCCCCCTTGATTGATCACTGGCTGTACCGTATCGGTGACAAACACCAGACGCCCATTAATGGCGACAGCGGCACTTAACAGTACCCGATCTTTAGCCTGGATCTGGGACGGGTTGTAGGGCAGCACGAAGCTGAACGGTGATTGTTTACCTTCAGTGTGCACCGCTTTTTGCGACAACACCCGGGCCGGTGCATCCGCCAGGCTGGCATCAGACAGGGTTACCGTCAGCACCGCATCCGGCGGCAGCGCGGAACGCTGGCGAATAATCACATTACCGGAGACATTAGGCTGTGACGAATCCCCCTGAGACAGCGTGGCGATGCCATAAGGATCAGTCCCCTGAGGCGCGGTTCCCGCACTGTTTTGCTGTGCACAACCCGCTAAAGCGGCTGCAACGGCTAAACCCGTTAATAGAGGTGTAAGTTTCATTAATTTCTCCTTATTATCGGGGCCATCACAAGCCACAGAAGGTGGTCTGTGGTGGCCACTGAAACACCAGTTTCACAATAAGTGTGGCACAGACCACAGAATTTGCTAAAAAACCAATAATATCCAGACTAATCTTACCCGCAACGCAATGTTACCAATGGGTTATAATTTGCGACGTCGGTTGAGTTTCCCACTGAGGATCTACTATGAGTCAAGCGCTCAATACGCTACTGGCATTACTTAATCTGGAAAAAATCGAAGACGGCCTGTTCCGCGGCCAGAGCCAGGATCTTGGCCTGCGTCAGGTCTTTGGCGGCCAGGTGGTTGGCCAGGCGCTCTATGCGGCGACCGACACGGTGCCGTCCGAACGGCTGGTCCACTCGTTTCACAGCTATTTCCTGCGCCCCGGCGACAGCCAGAAGCCCATTATCTATGACGTTGAAGTCCTGCGCGACGGCAACAGCTTCAGCGCCCGCCGGGTAGCGGCTATTCAGAACGGCAAGCCTATTTTTTATATGACCGCCTCCTTCCAGGGGCCGGAGGACGGCTTCGAGCATCAGAAAGCGATGCCGGCAGCCCCGGCGCCGGAAAGTATCCCCTCAGAAACCGATATCGCACGCAAATTTGAACATTTGCTGCCCCCGGTACTGAAAGAGAAATTTCTGGTGGAAAAACCGCTGGAGATACGCCCGGTGGTGTTCCATAACCCATTGCAGGGCCACGTCGATAAACCCAGCCGCCAGGTCTGGCTGCGGGCCAACGGTACCGTGCCAGACGATATTCGCATCCACCAGTATTTGCTGGGCTATGCATCGGATTTTAATTTCCTGCCGACCGCGCTACAGCCCCACGGCGTGGGTTTTCTTGAACCGGGCATGCAAGTAGCCACTATTGATCACTCCATGTGGTTCCACCGCCCGGTGAATATGAACGACTGGCTGTTGTACAACGTCGAGAGCACGTCGGCCTCCAGCGCCCGTGGCTTTGTGCGCGGGGAGTTTTACACCCGTGACGGCATACTGGTGGCCTCCACCGTGCAAGAAGGGGTGATGCGCCAGCGCCAGCCCTGATCCTCTAAACGAAAAAAGCGGAACCCGGGTTCCGCTTTTTTGCTGTTTTCACAATCAGGCGTTGTAGGCATTTTCGCCGTGGCTGTTCACGTCCAGCCCTTCGCGCTCCTGCTCTTCCGGTACCCGCAGCCCCACCGTCATATCCGCCAGTTTAAAGCCGATAAACGCCACCACACCTGACCACACCACGGTGAGCACAATGCTTTCCCGCTGCACCATCACCTGATGGCCCATGGTGACACCTTCCGCGTAGCCAACGCCCCCCAGCGAGGTATCGGCAAAGATACCGGTCAGGATACAGCCGACAATCCCGCACACCCCGTGTACCCCAAACACATCACAGGGATCATCCACCCGCAGCCAGCGTTTCAGCAGAGTAACGCCCCACAGCCCCGCCAGGCCAGATACAATACCAATAATCAGCGCCCCCCCCACCCCAACATAGCCACAGGCCGGGGTGATCCCCACCAGGCCGGCAATGGCACCAGAACAGGCCCCCAACAGGGATGGCTTACCGCGCAGCGCCCACTCACCGAAGATCCAGCCAAGGATCGCCGCCGCTGTCGCCACCACGGTGTTCATAAATGCCAGAGCGGCGATTTCGTTTGCCGCACTGGCTGAGCCCGCGTTAAAGCCGAACCAGCCGAAGTACAGAATAGCCGTGCCGGTAAACACCATCGGCAGGTTGTGCGGTTTAAACGCCTCTTTACCAAACCCGACACGTTTACCCATCAGGTATGCTCCCACAAGACCCGCAACGGCGGCGTTAATATGCACCACGGTACCGCCAGCAAAGTCCAGCGCCCCGTGGCTCGCCAGCAGGCCACCGCCCCATACCATATGGGCCACCGGCAGATAAGAAAACGTTAGCCATACCACCACAAAAATCAGCAGCGCAGAAAAACGGATACGTTCCGCCAGCGCCCCGACAATCAGCCCGACAGTAATGCAGGCAAATGAGCACTGGAACGCCACGTGAATATATTGATAGAACGATCCCATCAGGGCTTTTAATTCGATATTTTTCAGCATCACCCATTCAAAACCGCCGAAAAAGCTATTACCGCTACCAAAGGCCAGCGAGTAACCGTAAACCACCCACAGCACGCACACCAGAGCAAAAGAAACCGACACCTGGGTCAGCATCGACAGCACGTTTTTGCCACGGATAAGCCCGCCATAGAACAGCGCAATGCCGGGAATGGTCATAAACAGAACCAGCGCGGTACACAGCATCATAAAGCCGTTGTCGGCTTTATCGGCCACGGCGGGATCTGCCGCCATCGCCAGAGAGGGCAGCAACGCCAGGGCACCGATACCAGACAGCAAACTTACTTTTTTCATCGTCTTTATCCTCTAACTAATATGTCCGGTCAGCTGTCAGAGTGCGGCTTCATCAGACTCGCCGGTGCGGATCCGAATCACCCGTTGCAGGTCGGCAACAAAAATTTTGCCGTCGCCAATTTTACCGGTCCAGGCGGCTTTGCTTACCACGTCGACCACCTCATCAAGCTGGTCATCGGCAATGGCCACATCAATTTTGACCTTAGGCAAGAAGTTCACGCTGTATTCCGCACCGCGGTACAATTCGGCATGTCCTTTCTGGCGGCCAAAGCCTTTAACTTCGGTGACTGTCAGCCCCTGAATGCCGATGGAAGAGAGCGCTTCCCGGACGTCTTCCAGCTTGAATGGTTTGATTACCACGGTAACCAGCTTCATAGATCCCCTCCAGTGAGTATTAAGGTCAGTACCATCACTAAAATGTTTCCCGGGGTAACTAAAGCAATTGATGTGCCAAAAATAGCAATTGATGTGGCGGAAACAAAAAACCACCGTTTGCAAGGGGCGCACCGGGCAACCGCGGGGGATCAGGAACGGAAATGATAAAAAAACGCACCATTGCGGTGCGTTCTCTTTTATGGCCTGCACCCACACTGCGCGTGGGGGCGTAAATCCGGGCGTGTTGGGTTAATGGCCCACGCCAGATGCACCACGCTGGACACCCGGCGCAGCACCGTCCTCAAGCTCCTGCCCGGCCAGTTGCAACTGGTACATCTGCCAGTAACGGCCCCGGCTGGCCAGCAGTTGCTGATGGGTGCCCCGCTCCACCGCTTCACCACGGTGCAGCACCAGGATAGTATCCGCCTCGGTGATAGTGGACAGCCGGTGAGCGATAACCACCAGAGTGGTGTGCTGGCGCACCAGATGCAGCGCCTGCTGAATCGCCCGCTCAGTACCGGAGTCAATATTCGCGGTGGCCTCATCCAGGATAAGGATCGCTGGTAAATCCACCAGTACCCGGGCCAGGGCCAGTAACTGCTTTTGCCCCACGGACAGGGTATTGCCCTGCTCCCCTAATGCGGTGTGGATCCCGTCCGGCAGGCTGCGGGCCAGTGCCGCCAATTGTACCGTCTCTAACGCCTGCCAGACCTGCGCTTCGCTGATATCTCGCCCCAGGGTTACGTTCGCCAGGAAGGTATCAGCCATCACCACCGGGTCCTGCTGTACCATGGCGATGCCTTTACGCAACGCCCCGTGGCTCAGGCCCTCCAGCGGGCGACCGTCAAAGCAAATCGTCCCCCGGGTCAGCGGGTAGTAGCCCATCAGCAGGTTAGCCAGGGTACTTTTACCACTGCCGGTATGCCCCACCAGCGCCACAAACTGGCGTGGCGGGACATGCAGCGAGATATCGCGCAATACCAGGCGATCCCCGCGGTAAGCGAACGACACATCCTGCAAATCAATCTGGCCATTTTCCAGCGGGCGATCATCATCGCCATACTGCTGGCGCGGTTTGTCCATCAGTTCAAAGACCCGCTCCCCGGCCACCACTGCCTGTTGCAGCATCGACTGCTGAGTAGTGAGCTCAATCAATGGCTCATTCAGGCGCCCCAGGTAGCTGATAAAGGCATACAGCACCCCCACCTCAATGGTCCCCGAGGCGGAGAAACCAAACAGTATCAGCAGCCCGCACAGTATCAGGGCGGAAAACAGGCTCAGCAGCGGCCGCAGCAGGAAGCCGTCCAGACGCAATGTCTGCATGCGCGCCTGATAGTGAGACTCGCTGAGGGCGTGCATCCGTTCACCAAAGCGACGCTGCTGGCGAAACAGCTGGATCACGCTCATGCCGTTAATAATTTCATTAAAGCCATCATTAATATCGGCCAGGTAACCGCGCACCCGGCGCACAATCGGGGTACTCAGGCGCTGATAAATCACCATCACCACCAGTACCGCCGGGAAGATAAGGATAGCCACCAGCGCCATCCGCCAGTTGAGGCTGAACATCGCCACCAGCATGGCCCCCACCAGGGCAGCACTGCGTAATACCGTGGCCACCACGGTAACATACAGATCGCGGATCACTTCGGTGTCGTTAGTCACCCGGGAGATCAACTGCCCAACGGGCTGGATGTCGAACTCACTCAGCGGCTGGCGCAGGGCGGCATCCATCACATCGGTACGCAGCTGTTGCACTACCCCTACCGCCGCCCGGTTAAACAAAAGCGACTGGCTATAGTGCAGGCCGGCGGCCAGCAACTGTAACAAAAGATAGGCCGCCACCAGCCCCACCGCCCAGGCCACCGGCACGCTGTGGTTCGCCACCAGGTGATCAATAAAGTAACTGATTAACGCCGGGCCGCTGACTTCCGCCGCCGCGGCGATCCATAACATCGCCACGGCGATAATCATCTGCTTACGCCACGGCGATCCATAGGCCAGCAGGCGTTTTAACGTCGGCCATAACCGCCCGAAACTACGCATCGCACGCCTCCAGGTCTGTTTTAACGCCGTCGTTGGGGCCGTCGTCCAGCGCCGCCTCCAGTTGTTGGTAACGGTACATATCCCGATACCAGCCCGGTTGCCCGAGCAGTTGTTCATGGCGGCCCCGCTGGGCCACCCCGCCGTGAGCCAGCACCAGGATCTCGCTGGCCTCAGTCAGGGCAGACAACCGGTGGGCGCTGATAATCACGGTCCGGCCCTCTCCCCACTGGCGCAAGTTCTGCAAAATCTGGTGTTCGGTGCGGCCATCCACCGCGGAAAGTGCGTCATCGAGGA
The DNA here is from genome assembly GCF_016415625.1 of Shimwellia pseudoproteus. Classification (GTDB taxonomy): domain Bacteria; phylum Pseudomonadota; class Gammaproteobacteria; order Enterobacterales; family Enterobacteriaceae; genus Shimwellia; species Shimwellia pseudoproteus. The sequence goes on along the minus strand of NZ_WBXP01000012.1, from coordinate 88,077 downwards.
TCAGAATTTCCGCCTCCAGCAACAGCGCCCGGGCAATAGAAATACGCTGCTTCTGGCCGCCCGACAACATCACGCCCCGTTCGCCTACCTCGGTGTTATAGCCTTCCGGCAAACGCAAAATATCCTCGTGAACTGAGGCCAGCTGCGCCGCGCGTTCAATTTGCGCCTGGCTCGCCCAGGGCCTGCCGAGGGCAATATTGTTTGCCACCGTGTCGGAAAATAAAAACGGCGTCTGGCTTACTACCGCCAGCCGTTCGCGCCAGCTGTCGAGCTGCAGCTCAGGCAGCGCTACCCCGTGGAAACAGATACTGCCCTGTTCGACATCAAACTGGCGCTGCACCAGCCCCAGGAGCGTACTTTTCCCGGATCCTGTCGGGCCACATAACCCCAGCATTTTTCCGGGCTGAAGGGTAAACGCCACCTGGCGCAGGGCGGGCTGGGATGTCTCTGGATAATGAAACTGCTGGATATTCGCCACCAGGGTGCCCCGGCCAGCGGGCACCGGTCGCGTACCGTCGGTAACCACTGAGGCTTCATCCAGCAGGCTGCGGATCCGGCTATAGGCCGCGCTGCCGCGTTCAACAATGTTAAACATCCATGCCAGCGCCAGCATTGGCCAAATCATCAGCCCCAGATACATCATAAAGCTGGTGAGCTGGCCAAGGGTCAGGCTGCCGTTCAGTACCATCCAGCTACCGCCCCCGACTGCCAGCAGGTTTGCCATGCCGATGGCGATATAGATAGTCGGATCAAAACGGGCATCCACCCGGGCGACCCGCATATTCCGCTCGCCGGTGACTTTGGCATCATGGGCAAACAGCGCAGACTGCCGATCCTCAAGACCAAACGCCTTGATCATGCGGATACTGGTCAGGCTCTCCTGGGTGCGATCGTTAAGGGAGGAGAATGCCCCCTGGGCCAGCTTAAAACGTTCGTGGAGCTGGTTACCGTAACGGTGGATAACCAGCGCCATCACCGGCATGGGCAGCAGCGCTATCAGGGTCAGCGGGGCGCTAATTTGGGTGCTCATCATCACCAGCACCGCACAGCCCATCACCATGGAGTCCACCAGGGTTAGTACCCCCTCCCCGGCGGCAAACACCACTCGATCCACATCATTAGTGGCCCGGGCCATTAAGTCCCCGGTGCGATGGCGCAGATAGAAGCGGCTTTGCTGATGGCTGAGCTGGCGGTAAAAGTCTCCCCGCAGGCGTACCGCCAGCTGGTAGGAGGCGCCGAACAGTAAAATACGCCACACGTAACGCAGCAGATACACCATTACCGCGATCAGCACCATTGCCCCAATCCACATCACTATCTGCGGGGCGCTGGCGTGCTCGCGGGTGACGCTATCGACAATCACCCCCACCAGCCTCGGCGGGATAAGCTGCAATACAGCAATAAGAATAAGTAACGCCACGGCGCCAAGATAACGCCGCCACTCCTGGCTGAAGTACCAGCCTAACTGGGTAAATAATCGCACGCGGTTTGGTTCCTGAAGGCCGTATTAGGGCGCGGGCAGAGAAACGAAAGGGCCATCACCAGGGTTATCACTCCGCCAGCGGTAGCGCTGTGGTATATTTTATCTGTTCCATGGCAAAACTCGAAGTGACATCGCTCAGTCCGGGAACCTGGTTCACCATTCGCTTATAAAAATCGTCATAGCGCTTCATGTCCGCCACCTGAACACGCAGTAGATAATCATATTCCCCGGCCATGCGCCAGAACCCCAGCACTTCCTGCATGTCGGAGACCACGCGCACAAACTCGCTGTACCACTCCCGGCTGTGCATCTGGGTTTTGATCAATACAAACGCGGTTAAGCCAAGCCCCAGTTTCTCTGCATCCAGCAAGGCAACATGGCCCTGAATAATCCCCTCTTCTTGTAGCCGTTTCAGACGTTTCCAGCAGGGGGTGGTGGTCAGATTAACGGCCTCGGCCAGGGCCTGCAACGACAGGGTACAGTCCTGCTGCAGTAATGCGAGTAATTTTCGGTCAATTTTATCTATCATATCGCCACCAGGGAGTAAAATTTTCTCCAGAAAAGCATTTAAGCAGGATCTTTAGCAACCTTTTTTTCCGCGATTTCCCGTAGGCTACTGCCATTATCAATACACTTCCTGGGGAATACGCATGACGGATAACTGGGTCACCTACGCCATTAATGAAATCAACGCCGATGCCCAGCGCTCTGCGGATACTCACCTGATTCGCCTGTGCTTACCGGCGTTTCCGGGGATCAATATCTATCTCAAGGATGAAAGTACCCATCCCACCGGCAGCCTTAAACACCGCCTCGCCCGCTCGCTGTTCCTCTACGGCTTGTGTAACGGCTGGATCAAACAAGGAACGCCGGTTATTGAGTCCTCGTCCGGGTCCACGGCGGTTTCCGAAGCCTGGTTTGCCCGGTTGCTGGGGCTGCCATTTATTGCCGTGATGCCGAAGCATACCGCCAGGCGTAAAATTGAGCAGATTGAATTTTACGGCGGCCGCTGCCACTTTGTAGACAATCCCTGTGAAATTTATGCCGCCTCACAGCAGCTGGCCCGGGAGCTGAATGGCCACTATATGGATCAGTTTACCTACGCTGAGCGGGCGACGGACTGGCGAGGCAATAACAATATAGCCGACAGCATTTTCCGCCAGATGCGTTGTGAACCACACCCGGTCCCGGACTACATTGTGATGAGTGCAGGCACCGGGGGCACCTCCGCCACCATTGGCCGTTATCTGCGTTATCAGGGTCACGCCACCCAACTGGTGGTGGTCGACCCGGAAAACTCCGTCTTTTACGATTATTGGCAGCACCGCGATCCGCGGTTAACCGGCCATACCGGAAGCCGGATCGAGGGCATTGGCCGCCCGCGGGTAGAGCCGTCGTTTATTCCCGATGTGGTGGATCAGATGATCCCGGTGGCGGATAGCGCCAGTATCGCCACCATCCACTGGCTGGAGTCGGTACTGGGCCGCAAAGTGGGGGCCTCTACCGGGACCAATATGTGGGGCGCGTTACAACTGGCGGCGCAAATGCGGGCGGCGGGAGGCCAGGGCACCATTGTGACCTTGCTGTGCGATAGCGGTGAGCGTTACCTCGACACCTACTACAACCCCCAATGGGTGGCGGAGCATATCGGCTCGCTGACTGACAGCCGCCAGCAGTTAGCGGCGTTGCTTGAGCCCGGCCAATAAATAAAAAAAGCCGGGACATGTCCCGGCTGGCTGTAATGGCCTCGTTATTCGGGGGAATAATTCAGGTGTGGTGTGTCCAGCCAATGTGTCAAATAGTGAGAAATAGCCTGACCGGCGCAGTGGCCGATCACCGGCAGATCCGGTAATGCCTGTTTTAACTGGGGCATTGCGTTACCCATAATGATCCCGCGCCCCACGCTGGCCAGCATCTCCCGATCGTTCATCGCATCGCCAAATGCCATACAGTCGCTGAGCGGAATATCCAGCCGCTCACTCAATGCCCGCAGCGCCGCGCCTTTATTACAGTCCCGGGGCAGCACTTCCAGACAATCAAATGCCGAGAAGCAGATAGCCGCGCTGTCCCCTAGCTGGGCCTGGAGCTCAATACGCAGCTGGCACAATATATCGTGGTCACCGCAGAAACAGATCTTGGTGACCTCATGGGCAGACAGCCGCTGTAAATTCACCAGTTGATACTGAAAACCGCTATGGCTGTGGGCGGTGAGTAACCCCGGTAGCGCCCGGTCGGTCAGCCAGCCGCTGTCATTAAACACGTGGACACTCACCTCTTCCGGCCAGTGGCTATGCAGCACAAACTCCGCCACGTCCGGGGCCAGATCACAGCGAAAGAGCGGCTCCCCGTCTGCGGTATGAATACGGGTGCCATTGCCGGTAATCAACCAGCCGGATAAACCGAACTTACCTAAGAAGGGCTGCATTTCCAGCACATGACGACCGGTAGCAAAGGTGAGCGTAATACCGCGCTCCCGCAGGCGCCCCAGCGTGTGCAGGGTTTCGGCACCTGGCCGGTGATCGGGCATTAACAATGTCCCGTCCATATCAAACGCTACCAGCTGTGTCATTTTCCCCTCGCCTGTGAGCCAGTTAACATGACGGTAAGTATCTGCTGTTATATACGGAACAAATAGTGAATAGTTGATAAAAATTGTTCCGGTTTTATCCGATGCGCCTGCTTAACCGACTTAACCAATTCCAGCGCCTGTGGCAGCCCTCCAGAGGGAAGCCACAACAGGTTACCGTGGCCGAGATGGCCAGCCGCTGCTTTTGCAGTGAACGCCATATCCGCACCCTGCTGCACCAGTTGGCGGACAGCGGCTGGTTACACTGGCAGGCGGCCCCGGGGCGCGGCAAGCGCGGCACCCTGCAATTTCTGACCACTCCAGATGCCGTGCGCTCCACCCTGATGGAGCGCGTGTTGAATAAGGGCCAACAGCAGAATGCCCTGGAGCTGGCCCAGCTGGCGCCGGATCAACTGCGCCAGGCCCTGCAGCCCTTTCTCGGCGGCCAGTGGCAAAATGATATTCCCACGGTGCGTATTCCCTACTACCGCCCCCTTGAGCCACTCCGCCCCGGTTTTCTGGCGGGGCGCGCCGAACAACACCTCACCAGCCAGGTATTCAGCGGCCTAACCCGCTTCCGGAGTGATTGTCCGCTTCCCGAAGGAGATTTAGCCCACCACTGGGAGGTTACCGGGGCGGGCTGCTGTTACGACTTCTGGCTGCGCCCCTCCCTCTGGTGGCACAACGGCGAGAAGCTCACCGCCGCGCATCTGGTGGCCAGCCTCGGGCAGCTTATGCAACAACCCGCTATGGGCCAGCTGTTTGCCAGCGTTTCCGGGCTGGAGGCCCCAGCACCCGGCCTGGTGCGCATCCGGCTACACCGTCCTGACTACTGGCTACCCCACCGGCTGGCCAGTTATTGCAGCCATCTGCATTATCCGGAAATTGCCGCCACCCCCGGGGCTGCGGGCTCCCCGGGGAAACCGGCCGAGCCCCACACCGGCTGCGGACCATTTAAAATCAGCCTGTATCAGCCAGAGCTGGTACGCCTCGAACTGCATGATCGCTACCACCTCAGCCACCCGCTGATTGGCGCCGTGGAATACTGGATAACCCCACAACTGTTTGATGCCAGCCTCGGTACCAGTTGCCGCCATCCGGTGCAGATTGCCATCGGCGAGCAGGCGCAACTGCCCGCGTTACAGCCCCGGGATAAGCGCATCAGCCTCGGTTTTTGTTATCTGGCCATTAAGCAGGACGGCCAGTTGTCGGCCCGGCAGGCCCAGTGGTTGATGCATCTGATTCATCAAAGTGGCTTACTGACCACGCTGCCGGTAGAGGACGGCCTGATCCAGCCGAGTAACGCCCTGTTGCCCGGCTGGCCGCTGCCCGATAACCGGCGCTGTGAGCCGGTAGCGCTCCCCCGGGCGTTAACCCTGCTCTATCACCTGCCGGTGGAGCTGCACGCTATGGCCCGTCAACTGGTTAGTTATCTGGCCCGCTATGGCTGCACCCTGACACTGCGCTTTCACGATGCGAAAAACTGGGCCGGCTGCAATGATATGGACGGGGCCGATATTCTGATGGGGGACCGGCTGATTGACGACGCGGCGGAATATACCCTTGAGCAGTGGCTGCGTTGTGATGTGCTGTGGCGGGCGGTATTCTCCCCCGGGCGCTACCGGGAGATTATCACCAGGCTGGATGCTATCCAGCAGCACCCTGATGCGGCACAGCGCATTCAGGGATTAAAAACCCTTTATGAGGCACTGATGTCTGCGTCGGTCCTCACCCCGCTGTTTAACTATCATTACCAAATCCACGCGCCGCCTAATGTCCGGGGGGTGCATATCAATGCCCGGGGCTGGTTCGATTTTACCCGCCTGTGGCTGCCGCCCCCGGAGAATCGCTGAAGCACTGGCACCGTATGCTGCCGGGCGCTACCATACACCGTTATTAGATTAAAAAAGGGTGACTATGAAACGCGCAGTCGTTGTTTTTAGTGGGGGCCAGGACTCCACCACGTGTCTTATCCAGGCGCTGCATCAGTATGATGAGGTCCACTGCGTTACGTTTGATTATGGCCAGCGCCACCGCGCCGAGATTGACGTAGCCCAGGTGCTGTCCCTGCAACTGGGGGCCCGGGCGCATAAAGTGCTGGATGTTACCCTGCTTAACGAACTGGCGGTCAGCAGCCTGACCCGCGACAGTATCCCGGTGCCGGACTACGATCCGGACACCAGCGGTATTCCGAATACCTTTGTGCCCGGCCGCAATATTCTGTTTCTGACTCTGGCCGCGATTTACGCCTATCAGGTGCAAGCAGAAGCGGTGATCACCGGGGTGTGCGAGACTGACTTCTCCGGCTACCCGGACTGCCGGGATGAATTTGTCAAAGCCCTGAACCACGCAGTATCCCTGGGGATGGCCCGGGATATTCGCTTTGAAACTCCGCTGATGTGGCTCAACAAGGCGGAGACCTGGGCGCTGGCGGACTACTGGGGCAAACTGGATCTGGTGCGGGCAGAAACCCTGACCTGCTATAACGGCATCAAAGGTGACGGCTGCGGTGAGTGTGCAGCCTGCCATCTGCGGGCGAACGGTATTACCCATTATCTGGCGGATAAACCCGGCATTATGGCGGAAATGAAACGCAAAACCGGCCTGGCATAACCCCCGGTAACGACCAGGCGGGCTCCCCGCCTGGTCGCGCCATCCGGTTTACCTGCCGGTGACAATCATTTGGTCGAGTTTATCCCGCAGTTCCCCCTCCAGCGGCAAGGCTTTCTGGGTCGTCAGATCCACACAGACAAACGTAATCAGCGCATCTGCCACTGTCACGCCGTCCGGCTCCCGGGTGATAACCTGGCTGAGTACCCCGCTTTTGCCGTTTAACTGTTGCAGGGTGCTGGTAACAATCAGCCGGTCCCCCAGTACCGCGGGTTTGCGATAGTTAATATTGATATTGGCCACCACAAACGCAATATGGTGGTCCACCATCCAGCGGAAGCTCTCTTCTTGCTCCAGCGCCTCCCAGCGCGCCTCTTCGAGAAATTCCAGATAACGAGCGTTGTTCACGTGCTGGTACACGTCCAGATGATATCCCCGGACTTTTATGGTTGTCTGCATAGCGCCTTACCCTGTTAGCTGTTGTGATATGTACAGAGGCCGTACAAACTGGTACGACCTCTACAGCTTAGCAAAGATCTGACGCTGTCACGGACATGCTATTCAGAGTTTGATCAGCGCCTTATTTCGCGCGACCAGCGCGGCGCCAATACCGGGGACCTCCGTCAGTGCGTCCAGGTCAGTAAATGGGCCATTGGCCTCCCGGTAGCGGACAATGGACTCCGCTTTTTTCAGCCCCACGCCATTCAGCATCTGGGCCAGTTCTTCGGCACTGGCGCTGTTAATACTGACGCGCAGTTCATCCTCCACGCTAACCGTCGGTACGGGCCTGGCGGTGGGCTTCGGCTCTGGTTTCGCCAGGGGCTTACCCTGGCTCACGGCAGGTTTATCCGCCGGGCCGGCAGCATACGCCGGGGACAGTAAACTTCCGCCCGCCGCGATAGCGGCCAGTAACATCCAGTGTATTGCAGACATCATGGGTTCTCTCCTTTCAGTAAATGACAGGAGCCACAGTACGGGGTAGACAGGGAGGCCACAAATGGCAATCGGCAGAGATGGAAAAGGCCGCGAAAGCGGCCTTTAGTTGTTTCAGCGGGTTACACTGGGGTGCGAGGCACCCCGATATTATTGCTGTTCCAGCGCGTCGCCCACTTTGATTTTGGCGTCTTTACGCAGGTTCGCCATCAGGGCTTCGAAGGTGATCTGTGCATTGTTCTGGGTGATCCCCTGCACCATCGCTTTCTTCTGCTCTTGCGGCATGTTACCGGCGCGAACCTCTTGCAGCGCCAGCAGTACCACATTCCCCTGCATATCGTTGCTGACGCCGTAAGACGGCTTATCTTTCGCCGGCAGCGCCAGGGCGAATACCGACTGGCTTACCGGGTCCTGAGCGGTGCGGGTGAAGGTTTTCAGCTCACCAAATTGCAGGCCCGACGCTTTCAGCGCCTCATCACCGTTACCGGCTTTCAGGCTGGCCAGCAGCTTGTCTGCGTCGGCTTTTGCCTGGATATCCGCTTTCTGGTGTTTCACCGCAGCAACAACCTGGTCGCGGACATCACTCAGCGGTTTCACCGCCTGGGCTTTATGGTCAGCAATACGCAGGACAAAGGCGCGATCGCCGTCCACGGAGATAATATCGGAGTTACTGCCCGGGGTGCCGTTCTCACCGATCAGGCTGCCGTTGAAGATTTCGTCGGTAACTGGTTTAAAGTTCAGTGCCTGAGGGACGTTATCCCGGCCAAACCAGTCGCTCTCAACAACCTTAACGCCGGCCACTTTCTCTGCCGCCGCCAGGGATTCGTTATCGTTGCTGGCTGCATCACTCACTTTCTGCTGCAGGGCGTAGAACGCGTCGAGGGCTTTTTCCTGTTTCACTTTCGCCACAATGCTGTCGCGAACGTCAGCCAGCGATTTCACCTGCTGCGGCTGCACATCATCCAGACGGGCAATCAGGTAGCCGACGGACGATTTAATCACGCCAGACAGCTGGCCTTTGTCTTTCAGACCGGCCGTTTTCAGCTCATCCGGCATGGTCGCGGTTTCCAGCCAGCCCATATCGCCGCCATTACGGGCAGAAATAATATCGGTGGATTTCTCTTTGGCAACGCTGGCGAAATCTTTACCGCTGTTCAGTTCGTCCAGCGCGGCTTTCGCCGTGGCTTCATCTTTGGTCTGGATCACGCTAAAGCGATAGCGCGCGGCCTGGGTGAACTGGTCCTGATGCTGATCGTACCAGGCCTGAACATCCGCATCGCTGACATCGGCCTGCATGGCGGCAGCGTCCAGCATAATGTAGCTGACTTTAAACTGCTCCGGAGCGATCAGCGCATCTTTATGCTGCTGGTACCAGGTGTCGATTTCCGCATCAGTCACCTGCTGTTTGGCCGCCAGGGCGTTGACATCAAGGGTGGCTGAACGGGCCAGACGCTCCTGGGAAACCAGTGCCGCGATGTTGTCGGTTTCGCCGTTTAGCATAAAGTCAGACCCGACCACCGCATTAATCAGCTGCTGAGTGGTCAGCTGGTTACGCAGCGCCTGGGCATATTGATCCGCAGACATGCCCATGCTGGACAGGATGGCGTTATAACGGGTGTTATCAAAGCGGCCATTGTTCTGGAAGGCCGGTTCTTTAAAAATCGCCTGTTTAACCTGCTCATCGCTGATAGACAGCCCCAATTTACGGGCGTACTGGTCAAGCAGCGCTTCGTCTACCATGCGCTGCAGAACCTGCTGGCGCACGCTTTTCATGTAGCCTTCGTTGCTGGCGATTTCAGAGTACTGATCGCCCAGTTGCTGCTGGAGGCGGTTGCGCTCCCCGGCAAAGGCATTCTCAAACTGGGCCCGGCTAATCTCCTGGCCGTTAACTTTCGCGGCATAATTATTGTTACCGCCAATCAGGTAGTTACCTACGCCAGTCAAAATGAATGACACGATAATCAAACCCAAAATGATCTTGAGTACGACGTGGTTTGCCGCCGCACGTAAATTGTCCATCATGGTGTAACAACACTCCGCTGTAGTGTAATTCGTGAGCCATCGCACCGCGCTAACCGACAATACGGTGTCAGTTCAGTCCTGCAATGCGCAAAGCGCTATTTTGACAAGAAACGGGGGGGATTGTCAGCCCACACGGGAAAGAAAATCCCGGATAATAAAAAAGGCACATCAAAGATGTGCCTTTTTCATAAACTGTTCAGGCAGCCAGAGCTTAGTTAACAGCGTCTTTCAGCGCTTTACCAGCACGGAAACCCGGCACTTTCGCCGCAGCGATAGTGATTTCTTTACCGGTTTGCGGGTTGCGACCGGTACGGGCAGCGCGTTCTTTCACAGCGAAAGTACCGAAGCCTACCAGTGCAACATCATCACCAGACTGCAGAGACTCAGTTACAGAGGCAATCAATGCATCTAACGCACGCCCTGCCGCAGCCTTAGAAATATCAGCACCAGCGGCAATCTTGTCGATCAGTTGGGACTTATTCACTATTCTCTTCCTCTCTTTATATTTTATATCGCACCGGAATCCATTGTAGTACGACCGCGCAGCAGTTATATCAGGGTTGATATACCCTTACAACACCCGTGAGTCCGGGTAACACCACCATCCGGGGCGGACTTGCACTAAGGTAGCCAGACAAAAAAAGGCTGGCAAGTAAGAATTAGCCTGCCAGCCTTGTTTTTGTGAGCACGGTGCGGGTTAAATCACTATTTAGCCGTTACCACTTCCATGCCAAATGGTTCATTTTGCAGAGCAAGTTGCAATACTTCCTCGATCCGCTTCACCGGATGAATATTCAGATCGGCAATAACATTTTCCGGAATATCCTCAAGGTCGCGTTTGTTCTCATCGGGGATCAGCACGGTTTTAATGCCGCCGCGATGGGCCGCCAGCAGTTTCTCTTTCAAACCGCCGATTGGCAGAACCAGACCACGCAGGGTGATTTCCCCGGTCATCGCCACGTCGGCGCGCACCGGGTTACCGGTCAGACAGGACACCAGCGCGGTGCACATGGCAATACCGGCGCTTGGGCCGTCTTTCGGGGTCGCCCCTTCCGGTACGTGCACGTGGATATCACGTTTTTCATAGAAATCCGTGTTAATGCCGAGTTTTTCCGCCCGGGCACGCACCACGGTCAGCGCGGCCTGGATGGATTCCTGCATCACCTCGCCCAGGGAGCCGGTATAGGTCAACTTACCTTTACCCGGCACACAGGCCGTTTCGATGGTCAGCAGATCGCCACCCACTTCGGTCCACGCCAGCCCCGTCACCTGACCAACGCGGTTTTCGTTGTCGGCACGGCCATAGTCAAAGCGCTGAACACCCAGGTAGTCGTGCAGGTTGTCGCCGTCGATTTCAATGTGCTTGAGGGTTTTATCCAGCAGCAGCTGTTTAACCGCCTTACGGCACAGTTTTGAAATTTCACGTTCCAGACCACGCACCCCGGCCTCACGGGTGTAGTAGCGAATGATGCCGACAATGGCGCTGTCATCCACTTTCAGCTCGTTCTTTTTCAGGGCGTTACGCTCAATCTGCTTCGGCAGCAGATGGCGTTTAGCAATGTTCAGCTTTTCATCTTCGGTATAACCAGACAGACGAATCACTTCCATACGATCCAACAGCGGTGCCGGAATATTCATGGAGTTCGAAGTGGCAACAAACATCACGTCGCTCAGATCGTAATCCACTTCCAGGTAGTGATCGTTAAACGCCACGTTCTGTTCCGGATCCAGCACTTCCAGCAGTGCGGAGGCCGGATCGCCGCGCATATCGGAAGACATTTTGTCGATCTCATCCAGCAGGAACAGCGGGTTTTTAACGCCGACTTTTGCCATCTTCTGGATAAGTTTGCCCGGCATAGAGCCGATATAGGTACGGCGGTGACCGCGGATTTCCGCTTCGTCACGTACCCCACCCAGCGCCATACGGATGTATTTACGTCCGGTGGCTTTAGCAATGGACTGCCCCAGAGAGGTTTTACCCACCCCAGGAGGCCCTACCAGGCACAGGATCGGGCCCTTAATTTTATTAACCCGGCTTTGTACCGCCAGGTACTCAAGAATGCGATCTTTCACCCGATCCAGACCATAATGGTCGGTATCGAGGATTTCCTGGGCCTGACGCAGGTCTTTTTTGACCTTGCTGCGGGCATTCCACGGCACCTGAATCATCCAGTCGATGTAACCGCGCACCACGGTGGCTTCTGCGGACATCGGGGACATCATTTTCAGTTTTTGCAGCTCAGCCTCGGTTTTTTCCCGGGCTTCTTTGGGCATCTTCGCGGCTTCAATTTTGCGCTTCAGCGCTTCATTTTCGTCCGGCGCATCGTCCATTTCGCCCAGCTCTTTCTGAATGGCTTTCATTTGCTCATTCAGGTAATACTCGCGCTGGCTTTTCTCCATCTGCTTTTTGACCCGGTTGCGAATGCGTTTCTCAACCTGGAGCAGATCGATTTCTGATTCCATCATGGCCATCAGATATTCCAGACGTTCATTCACGTCGGACATTTCCAGCACAGACTGTTTATCAGCCAGTTTCAGCGGCATATGGGCCGCGATAGTGTCCGCCAGACGCGCGGGATCGTCGATGCTGTTCAGCGACGTGAGCACTTCCGGTGGGATTTTTTTGTTCAGCTTGATGTAGCCTTCAAACTGGCTGATAGCAGTGCGCACCAGCACTTCCTGCTCACGCTCTTCAATAGCCGGAGACGCCAGGTATTCAGCCTGCGCGGTGAAGTGGTCACCGTTATCCGAAAGCGTAGTAATGCGCGCGCGCTGTAAACCTTCAACCAGCACTTTAACGGTACCGTCCGGCAGTTTCAGCATCTGTAAAATAGACGCCACAGTCCCGACGGTGAAAAGATCATTGACACCAGGCTCATCTGTTGAGGCTTCTTTCTGCGCCACCAGCATGATTTTTTTATCATGGTCCATCGCTGCTTCCAGGCAGCGAATAGATTTCTCACGCCCGACAAACAAAGGAATGACCATGTGCGGATAAACCACCACATCGCGCAGCGGCAATACGGGGATTTCAATGCGTTCAGAACGCTCAGGATTCATAGAGCTCTCTCTTAGTTTAATTTCCGCCAGGGAATGGGCACACGTGAACGCGTTTCACGCCATCTCTATAATTCAGGTAGATCAGTATATGGGGATGTTTCCCGTACATTCAATGTCAGGAATACAGGAAAAATGAATGGGGGACAAAATCCCCCATTTTTGGATAACTGACTGTCTGGAATGGCGAATTATTCGCCAGATGCTTGCTGGGCTTCTGCTTTACCGTAAATCAGCAGCGGTTTGGACTGGCCGTCGATAACGGACTCGTCAATCACCACTTTTTCTACGTCGTCCAGGGACGGCAGATCGTACATCGTATCCAGCAGGGCGCCTTCAACGATAGAACGCAGGCCGCGGGCACCGGTTTTACGGGACATGGCTTTTTTGGCAATGGCCACCAGGGCTTCGTCGCGGAATTCCAGGTCAGTGCCTTCAAGGCTAAACAGCGCCTGATACTGCTTAGTCAGGGCGTTTTTCGGCTCTTTGAGGATCTGAATCAGCGCATCTTCGCTCAGTTCGTTCAGAGTCGCCACCACAGGCAGACGCCCGATAAACTCAGGAATAAGACCAAATTTGATCAGATCTTCGGGTTCAGCCTGGGCCAGCAACTCGCCTTCGGATGCCTTCTGAGACTTGCCTTTCACCGTCGCACCAAAACCAATACCTGAACCGGTTTCAACACGATTAGCGATAACTTTATCCAGGCCAGCAAACGCACCGCCGCAGATAAACAGGATCTTCGAGGTATCCACCTGCAGGAACTCCTGCTGCGGGTGTTTACGGCCCCCCTGAGGCGGTACCGCAGCCACAGTGCCTTCGATCAGTTTCAGCAGGGCCTGCTGCACCCCTTCACCGGACACGTCACGGGTGATGGACGGGTTATCGGATTTACGGGAGATTTTGTCGATTTCGTCAATGTAAACAATCCCGCGCTGGGCTTTCTGCACGTCGTAATCGCATTTTTGCAGCAGTTTCTGGATGATATTTTCCACATCCTCACCCACGTAACCGGCTTCGGTCAGGGTGGTGGCATCCGCCATGGTAAACGGCACATCCAGCAGGCGAGCCAGGGTTTCCGCCAGCAGGGTTTTACCGCTACCGGTAGGCCCAATCAGCAGAATGTTACTTTTACCCAGCTCCACGCCGTTGGCGCTGTCACCGTTGCGCAGACGCTTGTAGTGGTTGTATACCGCAACCGCCAGGACCTTTTTCGCCTGCTCCTGCCCGATAACGTAATCATCAAGGTGGCTGCGAATTTCATGGGGGGTCGGCAATGCACTGCGCTCACGATGCGGTGCAACTTCTTTTATCTCTTCGCGAATAATGTCATTACATAAATCGACACATTCATCGCAGATATACACTGACGGCCCGGCAATCAGCTTACGCACTTCATGCTGGCTTTTGCCGCAAAAAGAGCAGTACAGCAGTTTGCCTGAACCGTCTTTGCGCTTATCTGTCATCAGTAAAACCTCTTTTCTGTTACTCTGCGCCGCGCTACGCGACGCAAACGCCATTTACAGGCACAACCGATTTCCACGCCTTCAGGGTGCCGCCTCTGTTGTACAGTATAGCGGCCTCCCCGGCCAAATCAGGAACGATGCGTTAAAATTGAGTCTACAAGGCCGTATTCTACTGCTTCGCTGGCGGACAGGAAGCGATCGCGTTCGGTATCCCGTTCAATTTCCTCAAGCGGTTTGCCGGTGTGCTTAGCCATGAGCTCGTTCATCCGCGCTTTGACTTTCAGAATTTCTTTGGCGTGGATTTCAATGTCCGTTGCCTGACCCTGGAAACCACCCAGTGGCTGGTGAATCATCACCCGGGAGTTAGGCAGGCAGAAACGCTTACCTTCAGCACCTGCCGTCAGCAGGAATGCCCCCATGGAGGCCGCCTGCCCCATACAAATGGTGCTGACATCCGGTTTGATAAACTGCATGGTATCGTAAATCGACATCCCTGCGGTAATCACCCCCCCCGGAGAATTGATGTATAAATAAATGTCTTTTTCCGGGTTTTCGGCTTCCAGGAACAGCATCTGGGCTACTATCAGGTTAGCCATGTGGTCTTCTACCTGACCAGTCAGGAAAATGACACGCTCCTTAAGCAGACGAGAATAAATGTCATAGGAACGCTCCCCCCGGGAGGTCTGCTCCACCACCATTGGCACCAGTGCCATATGAGGTGCAAATTTATCGTGTTCGCCACTGTATGACATGTCCGTCTCCTTATTCATCTTTTAACTGACCAGGCAATACTGATGCTACCTGAGCGCCGGCGGGTACACAATCAGCCGCCAGACTCCACACGTACACGGACAGAATATCAGCCAGGGTCACCAATACATTATCCTCTAGATGAGGACGTACTTGTTCTGTTTCAAGCATAACAACCTTTTCCGGTTACGCTAAGCCCTGCTAACGCTTTTATTGATACCTGGGTGTTCTTTGTTGCATCAGGGACTTAGACCGTAAAAAGCCGTTTGGTTCTGCGGTGATAAAAAAAACCCGCCGCCTGATGGCGACGGGTTTGTTTACTGCAAAACTGGACCGTCGGCGATTAGGCCTGCTGGTTCATCAGTTCGCTGAAAGTGGTCGCTTTTTCAGTCACTTTCGCTTTTTCCAGAATCGCTTCTACTGCCTGTTCTTCCAGAGCAACATTACGCATGTTGTCCATCAGTTCATTGTTTTTGCTGTAGAACTCGATAACTTCTTTCGGATCTTCGTAAGCGGAAGCCATTTCTTCGATCAGCGCATTAACGCGAGCATCGTCAGCTTTCAGTTCGTGAGAACGGATAACTTCACCCAGCAGCAGACCAACAACAACGCGACGTTTAGCCTGTTCTTCGAACAGTTCGCGCGGCAGTTCCATCGCCTGTTTCTGGTTGCCACCGAAACGCTGAGCGGCCTGGCGACGCAGTACGTCGATTTCGCCGTCGATCAGGGCAGCCGGGATGTCGATTTCGTTCGCGTTCACCAGGCCGTCAATTGCCTGAGACTTGATACGGTTACGTACCGCGCCTTTCAGCTCACGATCCATATTTTTACGTACTTCAGTACGCAGACCGGCAACAGAACCATCTTCAACGCCGAAACGTTTAATGAATTCTTCAGTCAGTTCCGGCAGCTCGCGTTCTTCAACTTTTTTCAGGTTGATAACGAATTTAGCCGCTTTACCTTTCAGGTTTTCAGCGTGGTAATCTTCCGGGAAGTTCACGTCGATGGTGAATTCTTCGCCTGCTTTGTGGCCGTTAACGCCTTCTTCAAAGCCCGGGATCATACGACCCTGGCCCATGGCCAGTACGAAATCAGTGGCTTTGCCGCCTTCGAATTCTTCGCCGTCTACAGAACCGGTGAAGTCGATGGTAACACGGTCTTCTGCATCAGCAGCGCCGTCTTTGTCTTTCCAGGTTGCCTGCTGTTTGCGCAGGGTGTCCAGCATGGTGTCAACGTCGGCGTCGGTAACTTCAACAACCGGTTTTTCCACTTCGATGGCATCCAGATCTTTCAGTGCAACTTCCGGGTAAACTTCGAATTCTACCCCGTAAGTGAAATCCTGGCCTTCTTTGTACTCACCCGGAACATAGTTCGGTGCGCCAGCCGGATTGATTTTTTCTTTGATGATAGCGTCAACAAAGTTACGGCTCATCAGGTCACCCAGCACGTCCTGGCGAACAGATGCGCCATAACGCTGAGCAACGATATGCATTGGTACTTTACCCTTACGGAAGCCGTCAATACGGACTTTCTTCGCTACATCGACCAGCTCTTTCTTCACAGCACTTTCGATGCTGTCAGCAGCAATAGTAATCGTCAGACGGCGCCCAAGGCCCTGAGTGGTTTCAACTGAAACTTGCATCTTGTTACCTCAAAAAATCACAGTGCTCGGTCAACTCCGGAAGCCCCGTCAGGGTACCTCACGAAACCGGGATGTCTTCGTCGTAGTCAGAACACATTCCCTGTTGCCAGAATCATCCCGAATACAATCCGAAAAATAAGACGCAGCATTATAGCGGCATCACATTAGTGAGTCGAGAACGGTTATCGCACGCAGGTGCGGTACATTTCACAGTTCGCGTGCTCTTAAGTCTGAAATGAAACGGAAACAAGTAGCTTTCAGACAAAATAAAACGGCCCGCAGGCCGTTTTATTGTTTTTCTGCGCAACGCAACATACTGGAAAAGTCAGTTGCGTTGCAACCCGAACGCGTCAGGCGATAGAGCCTGCGCCGCGGCAAGGAGGCGACGCCGACAGCGTATCCTCCAGCGCGCTCCACTCTTTTGGCGTATAGGTATGTAGCGCCAGCGCATGGACCGTATTGGCCAGCTCATCGCTTAATGTGCCATAAATCAGGCGATGCCGATTCAGGAAGCGCTCACCCGCAAAGCGATCGCTCACCAGGACGACTTTGAAATGGCTTTCAGAGCCGGCAGGAACATTGTGACGATAACTTTCATCAGTAACTTCCAGGAACACGGGGTCGAATGCTGTCTTTAATTTTGCTTCTATCTGCTCGCGTACCATCATAATGTTCTCCTCAACATCACAGAGATGCCACCCATCTCTTTCAATATTAGCCGCTTTTACCGCTTCCATTGCGGCACGATAGTAAATATTTGCAGTTCCCTGTTCCAGGAAAGGCAGTCCTGATGTTATACCCTCGATTCGCCTCTGTTTTCTTCTGTTATTTTTTGGTAAACACCACGACTGACTAAAAAGAGAACAATCTGGCACAAAATAGCCGCTATTCCAGGTGCTGACCACCGGAGGCGGTGTTATCATGACGTCGCTTTTTTTATAAATGCTACCAGGCACAAAGAGATACACAACATGCTAAAAAGATTGCTCGTTCCCTTCGTTGCATTGTTTATGCTGGCAGGTTGCGCTACCCCGCCGACAACGATAGAAGTCTCACCAAAAATTACCTTGCCCCAACAGGATCCGAGCCTGGTGGGTGTCACTATCAGTATTAATGGCGTCGATCAGCGTCCTGACCAGGCACTGGCAAAAGTGACCCGCAATAACCAGCAGGTAACGCTGACGCCAACCCGCGACCTGCGGTTCCTGCTCCAGGAAGTGCTGGAGAAGCAAATGTCCGCCCGGGGCTATATGATTGGGCCTAACGGCTCTGCGGATCTGCAGATCGTGGTCAACCAGCTGTATGCCAATGTGTCCCAGGGCAACCTGCGTTATAACATCGCCACCACCGCTAACATCGCCATTTTGGTAACCGCTAACGGTAACAAGATGACCAAGAACTACCGCGCTAACTACAACGTGGAAGGTGCTCTCCAGGCCAGTAACCAAAATATCGCCGATGCCGTTAACTCCGTGTTAACCGACACCATCACCGATATGGCTCAGGACACCAGCGTTCACGACTTTATTAAACAGAACGCCCGTTAATTGCCATCACGCTGGCCTGCGTAAGCGGGCCAGTTACCGAGTACGCCATGTCCAGCCACTATCTACGCATTTTTCAGCAGCCTAAATCAGCCATTCTGCTCCTTCTGGGCTTCTCGTCGGGCCTGCCCCTCGCCCTCACCTCCGGGACGCTACAAGCCTGGATGACCGTCGAAAACATAGACCTTAAAACTATCGGGTTCTTCTCACTGGTGGGCCAGGCCTATGTCTTTAAGTTCCTCTGGTCTCCCCTGATGGACCGTTATACTCCGCCGATATTAGGCCGGCGCCGGGGCTGGTTGCTGATAACCCAGGTATTGCTGTTACTGGCCATTGTCGGCATGGGTTTTATGAATCCGGCATCACACTTGCGCTGGATGGCAGCCCTGGCGGTAGTGGTGGCGTTCTGCTCTGCCTCTCAGGACATTGTGTTTGATGCCTGGAAAACCGACGTTCTCCCGGCAAAGGAGCGCGGCAGCGGCGCGGCAATCAGCGTGCTGGGCTACCGCCTGGCGATGCTGGTGTCCGGCGGCCTGGCCCTGTGGCTGGCAGACCGTTACCTGGGCTGGCAGTCCACTTACTGGTTAATGGCGGCCCTGCTGATCCCCTGTATTATTGCCACCCTGCTGGCCCCGGAGCCGGCGGACGTTATTCCCGCGCCGCGTAGCCTGGAGCAGGCGGTACTGGCCCCGCTGAAAGATTTTTTTGGCCGCAATAATGCCTGGCTTATCCTGCTGCTAATTGTGATGTACAAACTGGGTGATGCTTTTGCCATGAGCCTGACCACCACCTTCCTGATCCGCGGTCTGGGGTTTGATGCCGGTGAAGTGGGAATGGTGAACAAAACCCTCGGGCTGTTTGCCACCATTGTCGGCGCCCTGATGGGGGGGGTACTGATGCAGCGCCTGTCGCTGTTTCGCGCGCTGTTGATCTTCGGCATCCTCCAGGGGGCATCCAATGCCGGTTATTGGTTGCTGTCGGTTACCGACAAACACCTGATGACCATGGCCGGGGCAGTCTTCTTTGAAAATCTGTGTGGCGGCATGGGTACCGCCGCCTTTGTGGCCCTGTTAATGACCCTGTGTAATAAGTCATTTTCAGCCACGCAGTTTGCCCTGCTCAGCGCCCTGTCTGCTGTTGGGCGGGTGTACGTTGGCCCCATCGCCGGGTGGTTTGTTGAAGCCCACGGCTGGCCGACGTTTTACCTGTTCTCGGTCATTGCGGCAGTGCCGGGCATCGTTTTATTGCTGGTATGCCGTAAAACCCTGGAATATACCCGGGTGACGGAAAGTTTTATGCCCCGCCGCTATTTTGCCGGTGCCTACCGCATGGCGCTGCGCATGATGATGCTGTGCTGCGCGGTGCTGGCGGTATGGCTGGTATTATTAATTCTCGCTGGCCTGGGGATAACGCTACTCAGTGACAGCAGCCTGCTGCTTGAAGTCGCGCTGTGGCTGGGGATCGCCGGGGTACTCTACGGTGTTACCCTCGATGTACTGGCCCTGCGCCGGGACCACCGCCCGGTGGAAACCCTCGCCCGCTGAGCACAAAGAATAAAAAGGCTGTGACCACGGCCTTTTTATTCGCCGGCAGATTAATTCAACAATCAGTTAACATAACATGCGGTATATTTCCCGCCAGATAATCACCTAATGAAATCAATATGGCCAAATAGTGGCCTGCGTAATTTGCACTAATTGCATATTCGTGTGGAATTACGTCACAAATAAATTAAATTTCCTCACCTTTTATTTCTTGATTTAACGATTCAGCTCTGAAGTTTTTATATTCAGCCCACCACACACCGCTTATGTTGATCAAATAATGTTAATTATTTGTGCTTATTTGTTATTGGTTATACCAATTTACACCCCTGCCGGATGCATCTGACCATTTTGGTTATAAAACCGCGCATCTTGCTGTCCACGCTCACATTTTGCCAGACTTAGCAACACTTGCGACACAGGCATCATAACACGCAACACCACACTGACAATGAGCCAATGATATTTACAGTAATGTAACCATCCCGTAAAATGCCTCGCACACCTTAAAGTCACTACATCCCTCCTGGAATTGAGGTCGTTCAATGAGACTCAGGAAATACAATAAAAGTTTGGGATTGTTGTCATTAATCGCCGGCACGGTATTACTCAGTGGCTGTGATTCTGCACTTCTCAACCCAAAAGGACAGATTGGACTGGAGCAACGTTCGCTGATACTGACGGCCTTTGGCCTGATGTTGATTGTCGTGATTCCCGCCGTCTTAATGGCAATTGGTTTCGCCTGGAAGTACCGCGCGAGTAACAAAGATGCTAAGTATAGCCCTAACTGGTCACACTCCAATAAAGTGGAAGCTGTGGTCTGGACGGTCCCTATTCTGATCATCCTGTTCCTGGCCGTACTGACCTGGAAAACCACTCACTCGCTGGAACCAAGCAAGCCTCTGGTCCACGATGAGAAGCCAATCACCATTCAGGTCGTCTCCATGGACTGGAAATGGTTCTTCATTTATCCGGAGCAGGGTATCGCCACGGTAAATGAAATCGCCTTCCCGGCGAATACCCCGGTTGAGTTTAAAATCACCTCAAACTCGGTAATGAACTCTTTCTTTATTCCGCGTCTCGGCAGCCAGATCTACGCCATGGCCGGTATGCAGACTCGCCTTAACCTGATTGCCAACGAAGCCGGTACCTATAACGGTATCTCCGCCAGTTATAGCGGTGCAGGTTTCTCTGGCATGAAATTTAACGCCATTGCGACACCGGATCGCGCCGGTTTTGACCAATGGGTTGCCAAAGTGAAGCAGTCCTCGCAGACCATGAACGACATGGCCACCTATGAAAAACTGGCCGCGCCGAGTGAGTACAACAAAGTGGAATACTTCTCCAGCGTGAAACCAGACCTGTTTGTGGACGTTATCAACAAGTTCATGAGCCATGGGGCACATGGTATGCCGATGGGTGAACATCCTGTTGCCGGACATGACGCACATGCGGAAATGGACGGTATGGAAGGTATGGACATGAGTCACGGGCAAGCCGCTCAATAAGGGGCCGAGGAATATAACAATGTTCGGAAAACTTACACTGGATGCAGTCCCCTACCATGAGCCGATTATCATGGGTACGGTGGGTGCGATCATCGTCGGGGGACTGGCGATACTGGCACTGATCACTTACTTCGGTAAGTGGACTTATCTATGGAAAGAGTGGCTGACCTCCGTCGACCACAAACGCCTGGGTATTATGTACGTCATCGTAGCAATCGTCATGTTGCTGCGTGGTTTTGCTGACGCCATCATGATGCGTAGCCAGCAGGCGCTGGCCTCCGCCGGAGAGGCAGGCTTCCTGCCCCCCCATCACTACGACCAGGTCTTCACCGCCCACGGCGTTATCATGATCTTCTTCGTGGCGATGCCTTTCGTTATCGGTCTGATGAACCTGGTGGTGCCATTGCAGATCGGTGCCCGGGACGTGGCCTTCCCCTTCCTGAACAACCTGAGCTTCTGGTTCACGGTAGTTGGGGTGATTCTGGTCAACCTGTCACTGGGTGTGGGCGAGTTCGCCCAAACCGGCTGGCTGGCCTATCCGCCGCTGTCGGGGGCAGAATACAGTCCCGGGGTGGGGGTAGATTACTGGATCTGGAGCCTTCAGCTCTCCGGGGTCGGGACAACGCTAACCGGGATTAACTTCTTCGTCACCATTCTGAAGATGCGCGCACCGGGCATGACCATGTTCAAGATGCCGGTATTTACCTGGGCATCACTGTGCGCCAACATCCTTATCATTGCTTCATTCCCGATTTTAACCGTGACCATCGCACTGCTGACCCTGGATCGCTATCTGGGCACCCATTTCTTCACCAACGATATGGGCGGCAACATGATGATGTACATCAACCTGATTTGGGCCTGGGGCCATCCGGAAGTGTACATACTGATCCTGCCGGTGTTTGGTGTGTTCTCGGAAATCGTGGCGACCTTCTCCCGTAAACGCCTGTTTGGTTATACCTCACTGGTGTGGGCGACGGTATGTATCACCATCCTGTCGTTTATCGTCTGGCTGCACCACTTCTTCACCATGGGCGCCGGGGCGAACGTTAACGCCTTCTTTGGTATCACCACCATGATTATCGCCATCCCGACCGGGGTGAAGATCTTCAACTGGCTGTTTACCATGTATCAGGGTCGGATAGTGTTCCACTCCGCTATGCTGTGGACCATCGGTTTTATCGTGACCTTTACCGTTGGCGGGATGACCGGGGTACTGCTGGCGGTGCCGGGTGCGGACTTTGTACTGCATAACAGTCTGTTCCTGATTGCCCACTTCCATAACGTCATCATCGGCGGTGTGGTATTCGGGTGCTTCGCCGGTCTGACCTACTGGTGGCCGAAAGCCTTTGGTTACACCCTGAATGAGACCTGGGGTAAACGCGCGTTCTGGTTCTGGATAATCGGCTTCTTCGTCGCCTTTATGCCGCTGTATGTGCTGGGCTTCATGGGGATGACCCGTCGTCTAAGCCAGCAGATAGATCCACAGTTCCACCCAATGCTGATGGTGGCCGCCTGCGGCGCCGTACTGATTGCCCTGGGTATCCTTTGCCTGATTATCCAGATTGTTGTCTCTATCCGTGACCGCGAACAAAACCGCGATCTGACCGGTGACCCGTGGGGTGGCCGTACGCTGGAATGGGCAACCTCTTCCCCACCGCCGTTCTATAACTTCGCCGTGGTGCCTCACGTTGAAGAGCGCGACGAGTTCTGGGAAATGAAAGAGAAAGGCGTCGCGTACCAGCAGCCGACCCGTTATGAAGAAATCCATATGCCGAAAAACAGCGGTGCCGGTATCGTGATTGCCGCCTTCGCAACGGTATTTGGTTTCGCCATGATCTGGCATATCTGGTGGATGGCGATTATCGGCTTTGCCGGCATCGTTGTGACCTGGATTGTCAAAAGCTTCGACGAAGACGTGGATTACTACGTCCCGGTTGCTGAAATCGAGAAAATCGAGAACCAGCATTTCGCCGATATTACTAAAGCAGGGCTGAAAAATGGCAACTGATACTCTGACCAACGCGCACGCCCATGCGCATGATCACGGGCACCACGATGCGGGTTCCAATAAGGTATTTGGATTCTGGATCTACCTGATGAGCGACTGCATTCTGTTCGCCTGTTTGTTCGCTACCTATGCCGTACTGTCAAACGGCACGGCGGGCGGCCCGAGCGGCAAAGATATTTTTGAATTGCCGTTCGTGCTGGTAGAGACATTCCTGCTGTTATTTAGCTCCATCACCTACGGCATGGCGGCCATCGCCATGCATAAAGAAAACAAAAGCCAGGTTGTTGCCTGGCTGGCGCTGACCTTCCTGTTCGGGGCTGGGTTTATCGGGATGGAACTCTATGAATTCCATCACCTGATTGGTGAGGGTTTCGGCCCGGACCGTAGCGGCTTCCTATCTGGCTTCTTTGCGCTGGTCGGTACCCACGGTCTGCACGTGACCTCTGGCCTGATCTGGATGGCAGTGCTGATGGTACAGATCTCCCGTCGTGGCCTGACCGCCACCAACCGCACCCGTATTATGTGCCTGAGCCTGTTCTGGCACTTCCTGGATGTGGTGTGGATCTGTGTGTTCTCTGTAGTCTATCTGATGGGGGCCATGTAATGAGTCATACCACTGATCAACACGGGGCATCCCACGGTAGCGTCAAGACCTACATGACCGGGTTTATCCTGTCGATTATTCTGACGGTTATCCCGTTCTGGATGGTCATGAACGGTACGGCGTCACACGCCGCCATCCTGGGAACCGTACTGGTTACCGCCGTGGTGCAGATATTTGTCCATCTGGTTTGCTTCCTGCATATGAACACCTCTTCTGAGGAGCGCTGGAACCTGACGGCCTTTATCTTTACCGCCATTATCATCGCTATCGTCGTAGTCGGCTCCATCTGGATCATGTGGAACCTGAACTACAACATGATGCTTCACTAAGAGCGGCGAAAATGATTAAGCAATACCTGCAAGTAACGAAACCAGGCATTATTTTCGGGAATTTAATCTCGGTGATTGGCGGCTTTTTACTCGCCGCCAAAGGCCAGATAGATATTCCCCTCTTCCTGTTCACCCTGGTGGGCGTGTCCCTGGTGGTGGCGTCCGGTTGTGTCTACAACAACGTCATTGACCGCGATATCGACCGCAAGATGGAAAGGACGAAGAACCGGGTGCTGGTAAAAGGCCTGATCTCGCCGGAAATTTCGCTGGTGTACGCCACTGTGTTGGGTATTGCTGGCTTCATGACGCTGTGGTTTGGCGCAAACCCACTGGCCATGTGGCTGTCGGTGATGGGTTTCGTGGTGTATGTCGGGCTGTACAGCCTGTATATGAAACGTAAATCTGTCTACGGCACCCTGATCGGTAGCCTGTCCGGCGCAGCGCCGCCGGTCATTGGCTACTGTGCGGTGACCGGTGAGTTCGATACCGGCGCGGCTATTCTGCTGGCGATTTTCAGCCTCTGGCAGATGCCGCACTCTTACGCCATCGCCATTTTCCGCTTTAAGGATTATCAGGCGGCCAATATTCCGGTATTACCGGTGGTGAAAGGGATTTCTGTTGCGAAGAACCACATCACGCTGTACATCATTGCTTTTATGGTGGCTACCCTGATGCTGTCTCTGGGCGGATACGCCGGGTATAAATACCTGGTGGTCGCCGCTGCGGTCAGCGTTTGGTGGCTGGGCATGGCGCTTTCCGGTTATAAAACGGCAAACGACCGCGTCTGGGCTCGCAAACTGTTTGTGTTTTCAATCGTTGCGATCACCTCCCTGAGCGTTATGATGTCCGTTGACTTTATGGTGCCAGATACCCATAACCTGGTCGCCTGGGCCTGGTAGGCCGGCAAACCACTAAAAGGGCGCGCCAGCGCCCTTTTTTATTATAAGAATCAAAGATAAGTGCGTGTAATATTTAGTCATTAACCTAGCATTTACCCGCCCCGCTCCCCGCACTACACTATGGTCGGCTTTTCATCTGAGGTAGCAATGAACGATTACAAAATGACACCCCTTGAGCTGCGGGCAACATGGGGGCTGGGAACGGTGTTCTCACTGCGCATGTTGGGCATGTTCATGGTGCTCCCGGTGCTCACTACCTGGGGGATGTCGCTTCAGGGCGCCAGTGAGGCACTCATCGGTGTCGCCATCGGTATCTACGGTCTGGCCCAGGCCATTTTCCAGATCCCCTTTGGTCTGGTATCGGACCGCATTGGCCGCAAGCCCCTGATTGTTGGCGGGCTGTTGATCTTCGTGCTGGGCAGCGTGATTGCCGCCCTCTCCCACTCCATCTGGGGCGTTATTCTTGGCCGGGCGCTCCAGGGCTCCGGGGCTATCGCCGCCGCCGTCATGGCGCTGTTATCCGATCTGACCCGGGAACAAAATCGCACTAAAGCCATGGCGTTTATCGGGGTCAGCTTTGGGGTCACCTTTGCGCTGGCCATGGTTCTTGGCCCGATAATCACCCACGCCTTCGGGCTCCAGGCGCTGTTCTGGATGATTGCCGTGCTGGCCAGCTGCGGTATTCTGATCACCCTCTGGGTGGTACCGAACAGTAAAAACCACGTTCTCAACCGCGAATCCGGGATGGTCAAAGGCTGTTTCCGGGCGGTGATGATGAACAAGAAATTGCTCAAACTGAATTTTGGCATCATGTGCCTGCACATCATGCTGATGTCCACCTTTGTGGCACTGCCCGGTGAGCTGGAGCTGTCCGGCTTCCCCGCCGCCGAGCACTGGAAAATCTACCTCGCCACCATGGTTATCTCTTTTGTGGCGGTGCTGCCTTTTATCATTTATGCGGAAGTTAAACGCCGGATGAAACAGGTGTTTGTCGGCTGCGTCATCCTGATTTTGATTGCCGAGATAGTATTATGGGGCGCGGTCAACCGCTTCTGGGTTCTCGCCCTCGGGGTACAGCTGTTTTTCCTTGCCTTCAATCTGATGGAAGCCATTTTACCGTCGCTTATCAGCAAAGAGTCCCCGGCCGGTTATAAAGGCACGGCGATGGGGGTCTACTCCACCAGCCAGTTCCTCGGGGTGGCGCTGGGTGGCACTATCGGCGGCTGGCTGGCGGGCTCCTTCGGCTCCCAGATGGTGTTCCTGGCGGCGGCCTTCCTCGCCACCCTGTGGCTGGTGGTCAGCACCACCATGGAAGAACCTCCCTATGTCAGTAGCCTGCGTATCACCCTGCCCGATGGGCTGAGCCAATTAGAAGGGCTACGCGAGCGCCTGCTGGCCCAGCCCGGTGTCAGTGACGCCAACATCATCGCCGGGGAGCACAGCGCCTACGTGAAAATCGACAGCAAGATAACCAACCGGGTTGAGATCGAAACCTTTTTAAAAAACGCCTAAAAAAACGCCCCGGACGGGGCGTTTTTTGTATCGCTAATCGCGCTGACGGATCAGTCGCGGAAATTATTAAACTGGAACGGCTGGCCCAGCTTACCGCTGCGCACCAGCTGCATCACCGCCTGTAAATCATCGCGTGCTTTACCGGTGACCCGCACCTGGTCTCCCTGAATCTGGGCCTGCACTTTCAGTTTGCTGTCTTTGATAATCTTGACGATTTTCTTCGCCATGGCGCTGTCGATCCCCTGGCGCAGTTTCGCATTAACGCTCCAGGTTTTACCGCTGTGCTCAAACTCTTCCGGCACCTCAATAGAGCCGCCTTCAATGCCGCGCTTGAGCAGCTTGGCCCGCAAAATATCCAGCAGCTGGTTTACCTGAAAATCAGACTCGCTGACCACTTTAATGGTTTTGTCTTTGTCGTTCAGTTCGAAACTGGCAGTGACATTACGAAAGTCGAAGCGGGTCTCAAGTTCACGGCTGGCGTTATCCACCGCATTCTGGACTTCCTGAATTTCGACTTCAGAAACAATATCAAAAGATGGCATATTCGCTTCTCCCTTAGGTTTTACTGGCAAGCATGATACCCGCTGAATTGTACAAAACAACCCGTTAAGGCGGTTAGCAACCTATTAAGGCTATAATAGGGGAAATAACAACACCCGTGCCGTACCGGGTGGGGAGGCGTAATGAAAATAACCGTACTGGGCTGTGGTGCTTTAGGGCAACTCTGGCTGACAGCGCTGTATAAACAAGGACATGAAGTCCAGGGCTGGCTGCGGGTAGCCCAGCCTTATTGCAGTATTAACCTGATTGAAACTGACGGCAGTGTTTTTAACCACACGCTCACCGCTAACGATCCGGCATTTTTATCGAACAGCGATCTGCTGATCGTCACACTGAAAGCCTGGCAGGTATTTGGGGCGCTTAAAAACCTAAAAACCAGTCTCGCCCCGGGCTGCCCGATTTTGCTGTTGCACAATGGCATGGGCACCCTCGATGAGCTCAGCGACTTACCCAATCCGCTCTTGCAGGGGGTGACCACCCACGCCGCCCGGCGTGACGGTAATGTGATTATTCACGTTGCCGGGGGAACAACCCATATCGGCCCGGGGAACCCGGCCGGTAAAGCCTTTAGCGAGCTGGCGGAACGGCTGCACCAGGTCTTGCCAGACGTCGCCTGGCATGATGATATCGCCGCCGCCTGCTGGCAAAAACTGGCGGTAAACTGCGTAATCAACCCGCTGACGGCAATCTATAACTGCCCCAACGGGGCGCTTATCCTGCACCGTGACGAGGTGGCCGCCGTCTGCCAGGAGGTGGCGCTGGTGATGGGCCGCGATGGCTACCACACCTCCCCGGAGGGCCTGCTGAGCTATGTTGAGCAGATAATCGACACCACCGGCCAGAATATTTCGTCAATGCTCCAGGACGTGCGCCTGCAACGCCACACGGAAATTGACTACATCACCGGCTATTTGCTCCAGCGGGGCCGGGCCCACGGCATTAGCCTGCCGGAAAACCGGCGCCTGTTCGAAATGATTAAACAGAAGGAAAGTGAATATGAGCGCATCAGCGCTGATCTGCCTGGCACCTGGCTGTGAAGAGACCGAAGCGGTCACCACTATCGACCTGCTGGTCCGCGCCGGGATCCGGGCCACCACCGCCAGCGTCGCCAGCGACGGTGACCTCACCATTACCTGCTCCCGGGGGGTAAAACTGCTGGCGGATGCCCCGCTGGTCAGCGTGGCCGATGGCGAGTTCGATGTAATTGTGCTGCCCGGCGGCCTGAAAGGCGCAGAGTGCCTGCGCGACAGCCCACTGCTGGTGGAAACCGTGCGCCAGTTTCATCTCTCCGGCCGGATTGTGGCGGCGATTTGCGCCGCGCCGGGCACCGTGCTGGCCCACCACAATATCTTTGTGCTGGGCAATATGACCGGCTTCCCGGGCTTAAAAGCCACCATTCCGGCAGATAGCTGGATGGATAAACGCTGTTACTACGACGAGCGCGTCAAACTGCTCACCAGCCAGGGGCCGGGCACCAGTATTGACTTCGCGCTAAAAATTATTGATCTGCTGGCGGGCAAAGAAAAAGCCGCCGAGGTGGCGGCGCAGTTAGTGCTGGCGGCGGGAATTTATAACTACGCGGATTAATCCCCTGCCCTGGTGATGCACCCAACAGGCAGCCTGCGGGCTGCCTGCTTTTTTAGCGCGGGTGTTACGGGCGATACACTTTCACGTTGTTAAAGCCCTGCTCGCGCAGATAGAGCGCCTGCAAACGGCTCATCACCCCACGCTCACACCACAGCAAGTAGGTTTTACTCTGGTCCAGATCGCCGAATTTGGTGCTCAGCTTGTAGAACGGCAGGCCAACCACCGTCACATTGTCTAGCTGTAGCGGCTTCTCGTCCTGCTCATCAACGGAGCGGATATCGAGGATTACTTCATTGGCGTCCACACCGCGCACGGT
Organism: Shimwellia pseudoproteus; assembly: GCF_016415625.1. Taxonomy (GTDB): domain Bacteria; phylum Pseudomonadota; class Gammaproteobacteria; order Enterobacterales; family Enterobacteriaceae; genus Shimwellia; species Shimwellia pseudoproteus. Next base: position 59,133 of record NZ_WBXP01000012.1, on the reverse strand, counting down.
TTCCACTTCCACCACGCTCTCGGTGGTCTGCTGGGCAATGTCGCGGATATCCATGTTGACCGCCTCTTCGACAACCTTGTCGAGGATAGCAAAATCAAAGTGGGCTTCTTCCGCTTCAATCCGGGATTTCACCGCCTTCACGGTGGGGCTTTTGGAAATTACACCGCAGTATTCCGGCATGGTGCGGGCAAAGTCTTCGGTGCCGATTTCCCGGGCCAGATTGATGATGTGCTCTTTGTCGTGGGAGATAAGCGGGCGCAGGATCAAGGTGTCAGACACATTGTCGATCAACCGCAGGTTCGTGAGGGTTTGGCTGGACACCTGGCCCAGCGCTTCGCCGGTCACCAGGGCCTGAACCCCGTAGCGCTCAGCCACTTTCGAGGCGGCGCGCACCATCATACGCTTCAGCACCACGCCCATCTGGCCGTCATCGACTTTTTCAAGGATTTCACCGACTACCGGCTCGAAGTTAATCGCCACAAAGCGTACCCGGTGGGAGCTGCCAAAGCGGTTCCACAGGTAGTGTGCCACCTGCTTAACGCCGATTTCGTGGGCCGCACCACCAAGGTTAAAGAAGCAGTAATGCACCCGGCAACCGCGACGCATTAGCATATAGCTGGAAACGCCGGAATCGAAGCCGCCGGAAATCAGCGACAGGACATCTTCCTGGGTGCCTATCGGGTAACCGCCGATGCCTTCATAGCGGCCTTTCACCAGCAGCAGACGGTCATCTTCGATTTCTAAATTTACCGTCACATCCGGGTTGGTCAGTTTTACCCGGGCAGACTCGATATGCTGGTTCAGCCCGCCGCCCACATAGCGCTCAACCTCAATCGAGGTGAACTCATGCTTACCGCGGCGCTTCACGCGCACACAAAACGTTTTCCCCTGTAGCCGCTCCTGGTACATTTCCAGGGCCTGCTCGAAGATGTCGTGCATCGAGGTAAACGGCATATCGTCAACATCAAGGATATGGTGAATACCCGGAATACGGGTCAGCGCCTCGCGGATGGCGGTTTTCTGGCTTTCATCTTTGGCGCGCACCACAATGTGGTCCCAGTGGCGAACAACAGCCAGCTCTTCATCATAATGCTTAAGAACGTTACGAATATTCCCGGTAAGAATCTTAATAAAGCGCAAACGCACAGATTGGCTTTTGATGGTGATTTCCGGGAATAATTTAATGATAAACTTCATGGCGACTAAGTATTCGTTGGTCAGCCATGCAACGATGATGTCCGCTGGCTGAAGAGAGTAAATATGCAGTCGCACCACTGGCGCCTGCATCCAAAGCGCGCAAGTATATCACTGTTGTGAGACGGCGCACATAACCAACCTATTAAGGCTTATTTGATTATCGCCGGGTTCTGGTTACCATACTGCTTCACAAAATGATAACCACCTACCGGGTTAGAGATTTACCATGGCGAAGAAAAACGAACTCCCAGCCAGTTTTGAAAACGCGCTTCAGGAACTGGAACAAATAGTAACCCGTCTGGAAAGCGGTGATTTACCGCTGGAAAGTGCCCTGACCGAGTTTGAGCGCGGTATTCAACTGGCGCGTCAGGGACAAGTGAAACTGCAGCAGGCCGAGCAGCGCGTGCAAATCCTGCTGAGTGAAAATGAAGACGCACCACTTACCCCTTTTACGCCGGATGCTGAGTAATGGATTTTAAGCAACAGCTGCAGGCCCAGGCTTTGCGGGCCAATCAGGCACTGACACGTTTTATTGCTCCCCTGCCATTTCAGAACAGTCCACTGGTAGCCTGTATGCACTATGGCACACTGCTGGGCGGAAAACGGCTGCGCCCGTTCCTGGTCTACGCCACCGGCGAGATGTTTGGCGTTGCGCCAGCCGCACTGGACGTCCCGGCGGCGGCGGTTGAGTGTATTCACGCCTATTCGCTGATCCACGATGACCTCCCGGCAATGGACGATGACGATCTGCGTCGTGGTCAGCCCACCTGCCATATTAAATTTGGCGAGGCCAGCGCGATTCTGGCCGGCGACGCGCTACAAACGCTGGCGTTCTCTATACTGTCTGACAACGAGATGGAAAATGTCAGCCCGGCCTCCCGGCTGGCAATGATTTCTGAACTGGCCAACGCCAGCGGTATTGCCGGGATGTGCGGCGGCCAGGCGCTGGATCTGGCGGCAGAAGGCCAGTCCGTCAGCCTTACGGAGCTGGAGCAGATCCACCGCCATAAAACCGGCATGTTGATCCGCGCAGCAGTACGTATGGGCGCGCTGGCGGCCGGTGACGCGGGCCGCCAGGCATTACCTTTGCTGGATAGCTACGCGGACTGCATCGGCCTGGCATTCCAGGTGCAGGATGACATTCTGGATGTGGTGGGCGATACTGCCGTGCTGGGTAAGCGCCAGGGCTCTGACCAGCATTTGGGTAAGAGCACCTACCCGGCGATATTAGGCCTGGAACAGGCAAAAGCCAGAGCACAGGAGCTTTATCTTAATGCCTGCCAGGTTCTGGAAACGCTCGCGGCACAACAGTCGCTGGACACCTCAACCCTTGAAGCGTTAGCCCGGTACATTGTACAGCGTGACAAATAACACATAATGAGTCTGTGATGAGTTTTGATATTGCCAAATACCCCACTCTGGCACTGGTAGAGTCCACTGAAGAATTGCGTCTGATCCCGAAAGAGACGCTGCCCAAATTATGTGACGAGCTGCGTCGCTATCTGCTGGACAGCGTAAGCCGCTCCAGTGGACATTTTGCTTCCGGGCTCGGTACTGTTGAGCTCACCGTAGCACTGCATTATGTCTATAACACCCCATTTGACCGCTTGATCTGGGATGTGGGCCACCAGGCCTATCCCCATAAGATCCTCACCGGTCGCCGTGACAAAATCGACACTATTCGCCAGAAGAATGGCCTGCACCCGTTCCCGTGGCGCCAGGAGAGCGAGTACGACGTGTTAAGCGTTGGCCACTCGTCCACCTCGATCAGCGCCGGTATCGGTATTGCGGTGGCGGCCGCCAAAGAAGGCAAAGACCGGCGCACGGTCTGCGTGATTGGCGATGGCGCAATCACCGCCGGAATGGCCTTTGAAGCCATGAACCACGCCGGGGATATTCGCCCGGATATGCTGGTGGTGCTGAACGACAATGAGATGTCAATTTCTGAAAATGTCGGCGCCCTGAATAACCACCTCGCCCAGTTGCTGTCCGGCAAGCTGTACTCCTCTTTGCGGGAAGGCGGCAAAAAAGTGTTCTCCAGCGTGCCGCCAATTAAAGAGCTGCTCAAACGCACCGAAGAGCATATCAAAGGCATGGTGGTACCAGGGACCCTGTTTGAAGAGCTGGGCTTTAACTATATTGGTCCGGTGGATGGCCACGATGTGCTGGGGCTGGTCAGCACCCTGAAAAACATGCGCGACCTGAAAGGCCCGCAGTTTTTACATATCATGACCAAGAAAGGCCGGGGCTATGCCCCCGCCGAAAAAGACCCCATCAGCTACCACGCGGTGCCGAAATTTGATCCCCTGACCGGGCAACTGCCGAAGAGTACCAATACCACCCCGACCTACTCGAAGATCTTCGGTGACTGGCTGTGTGAAACCGCCGCGGGGGACGACAAACTGATGGCCATCACCCCGGCGATGCGTGAAGGCTCCGGGATGGTGGAATTCTCGCGCAAGTTCCCCGAACAATATTTCGATGTCGCCATTGCCGAGCAGCACGCAGTCACCTTTGCGGCGGGCCTCGCCATTGGTGGCTATAAGCCGGTAGTGGCTATCTACTCCACCTTCTTACAGCGCGCCTACGATCAGCTGATCCACGATGTCGCCATTCAAAAACTGCCGGTGCTGTTTGCCATTGACCGGGCCGGTATTGTCGGCGCGGACGGCCAGACCCACCAGGGCGCGTTTGATTTGTCCTTCCTGCGCTGCATTCCCGACATGGTTATCATGACCCCGAGTGATGAGAACGAATGCCGCCAGATGCTGTACACCGGCTACCACTACCCGAAAGGGCCCTGCGCCGTGCGCTACCCGCGCGGCAATGTTACCGGGGTGGCGTTACAGCCCCTCGAGCGGTTGCCCATCGGTAAAGGGATCATTAAGCGTGAAGGGGAAAAACTGGCGATTCTCAACTTCGGCACCCTGATTGGCGAAGCCGCATCCGTGGCGGAAACCCTCAATGCCACCCTGGTGGATATGCGGTTTGCTAAACCCCTCGATGAGGCGCTGATCCTCGAACTGGCCGCCCGCCACGACGCGCTGATCACCCTCGAAGAGAATGCCATTATGGGCGGTGCCGGTAGCGGCGTAAATGAAGTGCTGATGGCCCACCGTCGCCCGGTAGCGGTACTGAATATCGGCCTGCCTGACCACTTTATCCCCCAGGGTACCCAGGATGAAGCCCGGGCCGATGCCGGCCTGAATAGTGACCAGATCCTGACCCGCATCAAAAACTGGCTGGCCTGATCGCCGCCCCCTGACCCCACTCCTGCTATGCTAAAGCAACAGAACACTAGCATCAGCAGGAGTGAAATAAATGCACTATCAGCAACTCGGCAATACCGATCTGAAGGTATCCCGCCTGTGCCTCGGCTGTATGACGTTTGGCGAACCGGACCGGGGTAACCACGCCTGGACGCTGCCTGAAGAGAGCAGCCGCCCGATTATCCAGCACGCCCTTGAGCGCGGCATTAATTTCTTCGATACCGCTAACAGTTACTCCGCTGGCAGTAGTGAAGAGATTGTTGGCCGGGCGCTCCGTGATTTTGCCCGCCGTGATGAGGTAGTGGTCGCCACCAAAGTGTATCACCAGGTGGGGGACCTCCCCCAGGGGCTCTCCCGGGCCCAGATCCTGCGCTCAATTGACGACAGCCTGACCCGGTTGGGAATGGATTATGTCGATCTGCTGCAAATTCACCGCTGGGACTACACTACCCCGCTGGAAGAGACCCTCGAAGCTTTACACGATGTCGTGAAAGCCGGGAAGGCCCGCTATATTGGCGCCTCCTCGATGCATGCCTGGCAGTTTGCCAAAGCCATCTACACCCAGGACAAGCATAACTGGACCCGCTTCGTGACCATGCAGGATCAGTACAACCTTATCCAGCGCGAAGAAGAACGGGAGATGCTGCCGCTGTGCTACAGCGAAGGGATCGCGGTGTTGCCATGGAGCCCACTGGCCCGGGGCCGTCTGACCCGCCCCTGGGGGGAGACCACCGCCCGGCTGATTTCCGATGAGTTCGGCAAGAGCCTCTACCAGAGCAGTGAAGAGAACGACGCGCAAATCGCCGAGCGCCTGGCATATATCGCCCACGATACCGGGGCCAGCCGCGCCCAGGTGGCGCTGGCGTGGCTGCTGAGCAAACCCGGGGTCACCGCGCCGATTATCGGCACCTCGCGCCAGGAACAGCTGGATGATTTGCTTAACGCCGTAGATCTGACCCTGAGCCCGGAACAGATTGCCGAGCTGGAAACCCCTTACCAGCCCCATCATGTGGTCGGATTTAGCTGATCGTTTTCGGCGTGCTATGGGCCCCGGGAGCGGGGCCCGTTGCGAGGCAACAGCACGCGCTGCACCACAAAAAGCGCAGAACCGGCGGGGGTGATACCGTTATTGCGTCGCTACCCGGCGCCGGCCTGGCCGGTGCTCATTCAGCATCTTGTTCGATTTTCTTTATCACCCAAATAAAAAGGAGCGGTAATAAAAAAACGACAGCAATAATGGCCGAAAATTCTAATAGCATCATGGGAAAATAACCTAACGCGATTATTTAAGTTAGTCTGCTCACAATTACCGCAGTAAGCAACGCCGCAGTACCCTACTCGTTATGCTATTTACTGCCTGCCCATCCCCCGGCTAATTAATGAAAAAAAACAAAAAAGGATAAATATTACTGGCGCGGATACCCCCTGTTTTCCGGATATACCCTACGCGCATGAAACACACTTTTTCATTTTTCCGGGCCTGCCTGACGACAACCGGCAGGCCACCCGCGGCAGCCTGCGCCACAGGCGGTGTCGGTGCTCTGATTAGCATAGCCTACCAGAGCCACCGAAGCCCAGGGGTGAGAACGTTCACACAATACGGGGGGGATATAATTCTGACTTTTTACAAAATATCCGCCGGCTACTCTGCGGTTTTAGCGAAATAATAATCGCTCTCCCGCCCAGACAGCAGTAATGATAGCGATGGCTAAAATAGCAAGAAACGTTCGGCGCATTTATGGCGAATTAACCGCTGGCGGCAGCCGGCGCTATTACCTGACAAAAAATACCGCCATTATCTGAGGTGTTTATTTATCAAATTCTTTACCCGCGCCCCATACCACCAGCGGCCAACAAAAAGGGAGCCGACGCTCCCTGATGGGTAAATTAGATTATCCCCAGCGGCCAGTGGTGGCCAACCAGGTAAATAATACCGGCGGAAATCACCCCTGCGACAATGTCGTCGATCATGATCCCCATACCGCCCTGGACATTGCTATCGAACCAGCGGATCGGCCAGGGCTTCCACATGTCGAGGATGCGGAACACCACAAAGCCAATCAGTACCCACTGCCAGTTATTCACCGGCAACGCCATCAGCGTTATCCACATCCCGACAAACTCGTCCCAGACGATGCTGCCGTGGTCATGAACCCCCATGTCCTTTGCGGTAACGTGACACAGGTACACCCCGATACAGATGGCGAACATCACCACCAGCGAATAGAGCTGCCAGGGCAGCATAATCAACAGGCACCAGAACGGGATCGACGCTAACGACCCCATGGTGCCCGGTACAACCGGGCTGAGGCCGCTGCCAAACCCGGTGGCCAGTAAGTGCCAGGGGTTAGCTAAATTCAGGCGCTGTTTTGCCTGTTGTTTATCGCTACGCGAAATGGTCATAGCCTTTTTCATCCAGAATAACTGGCTCACCGTGGCGGGTATAGAGTAGCCCGTCCGATGGCGCGCACATTTGTCCAATGCAGGTGAAGGGAACGCCTAAATGGCCCAGTGCCACATCCAGTGCGCCGCGGTGAAGCTCCGGCACGCTAAAGCACAGCTCATAATCCTCGCCGCCGCTCAGCGCCCAACGCAGGGCCTGTGCGGCATCACAGTGGCTGCGTAAGGCGTCCGATAACGGTAACGCATCAACATCAATGCGCGCCCCGCAGTCGCTGGCGGTGAGAATATGGCGCAAGTCAGACGCCAGCCCGTCAGAGAGATCGATAGCGCTGCTGGCCCGCTCCCGCAGCCCCTGCCCCTGTAAAATGCGCGGTGTCGGGCGCAGATGGCGCTGTACCAGATAATCCCGGGCGGCGGCATCAGGCACGGTCAGCCGCTGCTGGAGGATAGCCAGCCCGGCGGCGCTGTCCCCGAGGGTACCGGTCACGTAGATCCAGTCCCCCGGTTTAGCCCCGCTGCGGGTGAGCGCCCGACCAACAGGCACTAACCCGTGAATACCCAGGGTCATCGCCAGCGGGCCCCGGGTGGTATCGCCGCCGATCAGCTGCATTTCGTAATAACTGAGTTGTTCAAACAGACTGTCGCTAAAGGCTTCCAGCCAGGCTTCGTCCACCTCTGGCAGCGTCAGGGCCAGGGTCAGCCAGGCGGGATCAGCGCCCATAGCCGCTAAATCGCTGAGGTTAACCGCCAGCGCTTTATAGCCCAGATCCGCCGGATCGATATCGGCCAGGAAGTGAACCCCCGATACCAGCGTATCGGTGCTGATGGCCAGCAGTTGTTTATCAGGGACAGTGAGAAGTGCACAATCGTCGCCGATACCGGTATCAACATCCGCGCGTGCGCGGCGGACACGATCAAAGTAACGGGCAATCAGAGAGAATTCGCCACAAGCCATAGGTTTTGCCTCGGCAGAAGAAAACAAGGCCGGATGGACCGGCCTTAAAGATTACTTTCTGTGGGGACGGATCTGCGGAGCGGCTTTATCGAGCACGCCATTGACAAATTTATGGCTGTCTTCGGCGCCGAAGGTTTTTGCCAGCTCGATGGCTTCGTTGATGGCCACTTTGTACGGCACATCAGAACGTTTTGCCAGCTCAAACAGCGCAATACGCAGAACGGCTTTTTCCACCTGCCCCAGCTCTTCCAGTTGGCGGGACAGCCAGGGTTTCATCAGGCCATCCAGATAAGCGCTATTGGTTGCCACACCGGTCAGCAGCTCGCGGAAGTACAACACGTCCACATCTTTCACATCCTGGTCAGCCAGGAACTGATATTCAACATCAGCAATATCGTTATGGGACAACTGCCAGGAGTAAAGCGCCTGTACGGCACACTCCCGAGCGCGGTGACGAGCAGCAGGTTTCACGGAATTCCCCTTACAAAATTGGTCAAGCCCTAATGGCTTTCAATACATTAATCATTTCCAGCGCGGTCAAGGCCGCCTCGGCGCCTTTATTACCGGCTTTGGTCCCGGCGCGGTCGATAGCCTGTTCCAGGCTTTCGGTCGTCAGAACACCAAAGGCAACCGGGATCTCACAGTCCTGGGAGACGTGCGCCAGGCCATTGCTGGCCCCACCGGCAACATATTCAAAATGCGCGGTACCGCCACGAATTACTGTCCCTAACGCCACCACGGCATCGTATTTACCGGACTTCGCCAGGGCACCTGTCGCCAGCGGCAGCTCGTATGCACCCGGAACCCAGACCACGGTGATGTTTTCATCTTTCACCTGACCAATGCGTTTCAGCGCATCAAGAGCCCCTTGCAGCAGGCTGTCATTGATGAAGTGGTTGAAACGGGCAATGGTGATGGCAACACGAGCATCTGGTGCAGATACGTTAGCTTCAATAATGTTCATATTCTTCCTTAACAGGTTCAGGTGCCCCTGAGGGGGGCGGATTTTATCATAATCTTTTCGTCACTGCTTACGTTTTACATAGCGACTTAAGCCGGTGACAAATGCACACACAGATCCGGGCCAACCTGGCGGACCTGACTAAAACTGAACGCCGGGGCGTCTGCCAGGTGTTCAAGGCCCGGTAAATGGCACAGGCCACGGGCATCGCTGCCCAGCAGTTTGGGGGCAATATACAGAATCAATTCATCAACCACCCCGGCCTGTAACAGCGCCCCGGCCAGTTGTGGCCCCGCTTCAACCCAGACACTGTTGATCTGGCGCTTGCCCAGTTGCATCAGCAGCAGGACCAGATCGATATGCCCCTGGTGGCGGGGAATAATCAGTTGTTCAACTGACTCAGGCCACACGTGGTCATCCGCCTGCGGCCGCACCAGCCAGGTGTTACCCGGCTGGCTGATAATCCGGTGCTGCGGGGTAACCCGGCTTTGGCTATCGATAACCACCCGCACCGGCTGGCGAAGATCTTCCCGGGGATATATCGCCTGGCTGGCGCTGTCCAGTTCATCCCAGCGCACGGTCAGTGACGGATCGTCCGCCAGCACCGTGGCACTACTGGTAAGAATCGCGGCACTCTGGGCTCTCAGCCTTTGTACATCCCGGCGCGACTGCGCAGAGGTTATCCACTGGCTCTCACCCGACGCCATGGCAGTACGCCCGTCCAGAGAGGCCCCCAGCTTCACCTGTAGCCACGGAAAACCGGTACGCATCCGCTTCAGAAAGCCGCGGTTCAGGGTTTCGGCTTCGCTGATCATCAGCCCGTGGCTGACCGCGATACCGGCCTGTTGCAGGCTGTGCAGCCCGCGCCCGGCCACCTGGGGGTTCGGGTCCTGCATGGCGGCCACCACCCGGGTAACCCCGGCATTGATCAACGCTTCACAACACGGCGGGGTACGGCCATGATGGCTACAGGGCTCCAGAGTGACATAGGCGGTCGCCCCCCAGGCTTTATCCCCCGCCATACGCAGGGCATGCACTTCGGCATGGGGCTCACCGGCCCGATAGTGAAAGCCTTCGCCGACAATCTCCCCGTCGCGTACAATCACGCAGCCCACATTCGGGTTAGGGGCGGTAGTAAAACGTCCGTTGCCCGCCAGCGAAAGGGCCCGGGCCATGTAATACTCGTCCTTCATAGTATTAATCCTGTAAACGGGCGATCTCTTCGCCAAACTCCCGGATATCTTCGAAACTACGATACACCGAGGCAAAACGGATATAGGCAACTTTATCCAGCTTTTTAAGCTGTTCCATCACCAGGTTGCCAATAAATTTGCTGTGTACTTCGCGCTCGCCGGTGGCGCGCAGCTGGGACTTAATATGGTTCACGGCGTTTTCTACATCATCGGCGCTGACCGGGCGCTTCTCAAGCGCGCGCAGTATGCCGCTACGCAGCTTTTCTTCGTTGAACGGCTCGCGCACATCGTTGCTTTTAATCACCCGGGGCATCACCAGTTCGGCGACTTCAAACGTGGTAAAGCGTTCGTGGCAAACCAGACACTGACGACGACGACGGACTGATGCCCCTTCCCCTACCAGGCGGGAATCGATCACTTTCGTGTCCACGGCAAAACAGAATGGGCAATGCATAGTGCTTCCTGAGTAACGATAATGGGGAGAAATATCGCCTAGTTTACCGCGACTCCCACCGGGACAAAAGCAAGAGCACGCTTTGGGACAAATACCACCTGATTTTCCCGCGCCAGACGACTACCATAAAGAGAGTGAAAATCACCAGGAAATAACCGATGAAACCAGGACGTTACCTGAAAATAATGGCGCCGCTACTGTGCCTGACATTAACCGCCTGTGCCCAGCGCAGTGAGGTGCGGCAAATCCGTCAGGAAGTCACCAGTCTGAACCATCAAATGGATCAGCTCAGTGACCAAAGTGTAGCCCTCAGCCGCCAAAATGCCCTGAATGCGGCATCAGAACAGGGCGCTTATCTGCTGCCCAACGCTAACGGCCCGGCAAAACTGTATAGCCAACTCGGCACCCTGGTGATAACCCTTGATCCTGCCCAGAATATTGATGGCCGGATGCAAACCGTGATGCATATTCATACCCAATCCGGCCGGGCCCTACCGGCCTTCACTGCCGCCATTGTCTGGGGGCAATTAACCGGTACTGTCGGGCACCCGGTGGAAACCGAAACCCGCCACAAGACGGTACACTTCCCGGCAACCAGTACCACGGTCGATCAGTCCATTGAACTCCCTGGCCTGATTGACGACGACAATACGTTTATTCGGGTGCATAACATCCAGCCGGTCGATCAATAACCCCAGGTAATATTTTCGCATCGGGTAACACTTTTTTTGCGGCGCCCGCTGCCACAGGGCGCACCGCTTACCGGATAAATGCCAAAAAACGCCCAAAAGAGTGGACAAATCAGCGAATGCCGCTAGAATCTCGCACCCAATGCTCTAAAACGTGAAAGCAATCGATTACGTGTGTCGCGTTATTGTGAAACAACACGTATTTTTGTGAGCAATGATTTCTATAATAGAGCCCAGAAAAAACCGGGGAGATAACCGGTAATTCAGAACAGGCGTGACCCCCCCGTCCCGCAGGTCTCACCAACAAATAGTGGCAAAAAAATGAAAAAAACGCTTTTAGCTGCCGGTGCAGTGATGGCATTTTCCGGCGCGTCTTCCGCGGTAGCAGCGAATAACCAGGGTGAATACCTCTCCGACTGGTGGCACCAGAGCGTCAACGTTGTCAGTAGCTATCACACCCGTTTCGGACCCCAACTGCGTAACGATACCTACCTCGAATATGAAGCCTTTGCGAAAAAGGACTGGTTTGATTTCTACGGCTATGTGGATGCCCCCCGTTTCTTTGGTGGTGACGGTAACTCCACCGGGATCTGGAACCACGGCTCCCCGCTGTTTATGGAAATCGAGCCGCGTTTTTCCATTGATAAGCTCACCGGGCTGGACCTGAGCTTCGGGCCGTTTAAAGAATGGTATTTTGCCAATAACTACATTTATGACATGGGCCACAATGCCGCAGGCCGCCAGAGCACCTGGTATATGGGCCTTGGGACAGATATCAACACCGGCCTGCCCATCGGCCTGTCACTGAATATCTATGCCAAATATCAGTGGCAAAACTACGGCGCCGCCAACCAGAACGAATGGGACGGCTACCGCTTCAAAGTAAAATACTTTATTCCAATCACCAGCCTGTGGGGCGGTAACCTGACCTATATCGGGTTCACTAACTTTGACTGGGGCTCTGATCTGGACAAAAACGGTGGCACCGACCTGAACGGCGGCAAAATGCGTACCGATAACTCTATCGCATCCAGCCACATTCTGGCCCTGAACTATGATCACTGGCACTACTCCGTCGTGGCCCGTTACTTCCATAACGGTGGCCAGTGGAATGACAATGCCGAGCTGAACTTTGGCAACGGTAATTTCAACGTGCGCTCCACCGGCTGGGGTGGTTATCTGGTCGTGGGCTACAATTTCTGATCCCCTCTTCCGGGCAACAATATCAGGGCCGGTGATACCGGCCCTTTTTATTTATCACCAAGCCTGCACAAAATAATGCCCCCCAGCGCCGGGTTATTGATACTGATTTCTTATGGTGCCGTGAGCCAAATAGCAAGCTCCGCCCTCACCCCACCACCAATAATAATTCACTATTCCCTCATCAATATATGTCTGGCGGGAACCTTCCCGCCGCAGTCTATTATTGATTTGTATTCGGTTACGCCACAGTTATATAACGCGCAATATTGATCACAAGACAAGAAATGCCGTAGCAGACTGCGTCTGGCGGGCAAAAAAAAACTCCGGGCCAGGGCCCGGAGTTTGGAAAGCGACATCTGATAAGGGATCAGAAATCGTAGTAGATGGTAAACCAGGTGGTATCCGGCTCGTTGTCTGAAGAGCTGGCGAAAGTACGTTCCAGGTAGAACGAGAAGCCATAAGCAACCGTTGTCCACACACCCACATAGGTGTGGTTTGCCTGGTAATTTTCACCGCCTTTCAGGCGTAACGTATCCTGTGCCACATACGGCATGATAGAGGTCAGCCACGGCTTATCGATGTTAAAGGTATAACCACCGAAGGCTTCCAGACCATAACCATCACCGGCAAAGTAGTGCGTGGCATTCGCGGTATCGCGACGGCTCGGCACATAGTGATCATAGTAAGTCGCGGTCGTGACCAGGTACCAGTTGTTCGGGGTCCAGGTTAACGCCATACCGGAGAATTTCTGTTTATATTTCCGGCTCTGACCGTCGTTGGTGTCGTCTTTTACCGTGGCGGTGGTCTGGTTCCATGCGGCGCCCAGGGTTAAATCATCCTGGAAGGCATATTCCACACCCAGGCCCATACCGTGGTTACGGCGGTAGCGCATGGATTCGTCAGCATACTTTTCATCTTCCGGCAGCAGATAGTCAGCGCGTACTGTCCATTTACCCCAGGTATTGCTGTATTTAATGGTGTTTTTCGGGCGTTCACCGCCATCATAATCACCGTTAAAACCGATCCAGTTAGCACTTGCGAGACCATCGTTGTCCCACATATCACTCTTACCACCAACGGTATCGTAGTACACACCATATTGGTGACCGTAAGTCAGGGTACCCCAGGTGTCATCTTTAATACCGCCGTACATCTGGCGCTGAATATCTTTATAACCATCATGATCATAGTGCGCATCCCATTTCAGGACATGCCCCATATCCAGACCCATCTCATAATAAGCAATCAGAGAGGTATGATCGGACAGATCATAAGATCCTACCGCATGTAAACGGCTCCCGGTATCGTATCCGTTTTTATAGTATCCCGGCTCCGGGCCATTATTCCATACAAACCCCGGACGAAGGCTACCACCGACCGCTACAGTGAGCGGGTCGAGAATCGCAGAACCGGTTTTATTTTTACTCAATACAGTTATATCTGCATGAGCCGGTACGCTCAACACTGCTAATGCCAGTGCCGCGCTACTGGTAAGAATACGAATTGAAGCTGCTTTGGTAAATTGCACTTCAGTCTCCAGTATAACAGTAAGGAAATATTAAGGCGATAAAGAATATTGATATTGGAGCTAATCTTAGAGTTGATTTAATAAAATTATCGCCAGCCAACAGGAGCCCGGATTATACAGAAAGTTGCATATAAATTAATTGCCATCCTTTTTAAGGGCACAGAATGCTAACCAACAAGGATGTAACGTTTTATGTCTTATCCGGTAATGACAACAGATAATCCTCAAGAACCTCTACTTGTTATCATGATATCCATACATTTTTTGTTGATAAAAAAATGACAACAAAAGACACCCTATAATTATCATTGATTACAGCAACTTAGCCGGTGTTTTTATACATAATTCACCGTACAAACTATAAACCACCGAAATAAAACTGTCCAGGTAACCGCATAATAATCACCTACTATTATTTTTCATTCGCGATCCAAATAGTGGGTCTATAATTCAAAGTTACTGTTGTCATCGTCCTTTTTGCCCGTTTCCCCCAATAAATATCGCAGTATTACCCGCCCTGCCCCCCAATGGGGATTGAGACTACTCTGGCTATTTATGCTGGCCGTGTTGCTGGCGCTATCGGCAGCTAACCCGGATGGGTATCCCGGCCAGTCATCTGGGCGGGTGGGTTATGCCGGTTAAGCGCACACCGCCCCGCTAACCCCAGACAAAAAAAGGGCCCATGCTGAACATGGGCCCTTCTCATCACAACTTTTGAGGTCTACCGGGCCTCAACTGCCCGGTAGACCTCAGCCTTACGGCAGAATGGACGGCTGATCGGCCCCTTCTTTCTCTACTTTCTGCTGCAGCATATGTTCACGCTTCATCCCCAGTTTCAGGGCCAGCGCAGAGGCAACATAAATAGAAGAGGCGGTACCGATAGACACCCCGATGAGCATGGTCAGCGCAAAGCCCTGTAACAGCGCCCCGCCGAAGATATACAGCATCAGGATAACCATCAACGTGGTCCCCGAGGTTATCAACGTACGGTGCAGTGTCTGGGTCAGCGAGACGTTAAAGATCTCATACGGGGTACCGCGGCGGATCTTACGGAAGTTCTCACGAATACGGTCAGATACCACGATGCTGTCATTGAGCGAGTAGCCGATAACCGACATCAGGGACGCCACAATGGTCATATCAATTTCGATATGGAACAGTGACAAGATCCCCAGGGTAATGACCACGTCATGCGCCAGGGAGATAACGACCCCCGCCGCCAGACGCCATTCAAAGCGAAAACCAACGTACACCAGGATACTGATCAGTGCCACCAGCAGCGCCATGGCGCCGGTCTGCGCCAGGTCAGCCCCGACGCTGGGCCCAACAAACTCAATCCGCTTAACCGCCGCGTTTTGGTCTGTGGACTGGTTAATCACCCCCAGCACTTTACTGCCCAGCTCCTGGCTACCGTTTTCGGTAGACGCTGGCGGCATCCGCACCATAATGTCGCGGCTGCTGCCAAAGTTCTGGATCAGCGGATCGGCAAAACCGGCTTTTTCCAGCGCACCGCGCATGGTGTCGAGATCCGCTGGTTTTTCCAGCGTAATTTCGATAACGGTACCGCCGGTAAAATCCAGCCCCCAGTTAAAGCTTTTCATCCCAATGATAACAATGGAGGCGATCAGCAAAATGCCGGAGATAGCAAAGGCCACATAATCCCAGCGCATAAAGTCATAGACTTTACGGCCGTGGTTCAATTGTTCAATCGTATATTCCTGTGCCACAACGCACTCCTCAAATAGACAGCTTGTTGATGCGTTTGCCGCCGTACAACAGGTTTACGATGGCACGGGTACCAACGATTGCGGTAAACATTGACGTGGCAACACCGATACCGGTAGTGATAGCAAAGCCTTTAATAGCCCCGACCCCTACCGCGTACAGGATGATAACCTTGATGAGCGTAGTGATGTTGGCATCAAAGATTGAGCTAAACGCCCCGCGGTAACCTTCGTCAATGGCTTGCTGTACTGTACGACCATTACTAAGTTCTTCCTTAATACGCTCGTTAATCAGTACGTTAGCATCCACCGCTACCGCCAGTGTCAACACGACCCCGGCAATACCAGGCATGGTCAGCGTTGCCCCCGGCAGCAGAGACATAATCCCCACAATCAGCACCAGGTTAGCAATCAGCGCCGTGGTCGCAATCAGACCAAACTTCTTATAGAAGATGATCATAAACGCGATAGACACCAGCAGACCCCACAGGCACGCTTCCAGACCCTGTTTGATGTTTTGCATCCCCAGGGTTGGGCCAATGGTACGCTCTTCGACAATCTGAATAGGCGCAATCAACGCACCGGCACGCAGCAGCAGAGACAACTGGCGCGCTTCATTCGGGTTGTTGATACCGGTGATACGGAAGCTGTTACCCAGACGAGACTGAATGTTCGCCACGTTGATAACTTCTTCTTCTTTCATCAGCACCGCGCGGCCGTTACTGTCTTTCTTGCCACTGTCTTTGTACTCCACAAACAGGGTCGCCATTGGTTTACCAATGTTGTCCTTGGTGAAGTTAGACATGATGTTACCGCCAGCGCTGTCCAGGGAGATATTAACCTGGGGCTGGTTGTACTCATCCATGCTGGACGTTGAGTCAGTAATATGGTCACCGGTCAGGATCACGCGCTTGAAGAGGACCACAGGCTGGCCTTCGCGGGTCTGTTTCACTTCAGAATCACCCGGCACCCGGCCAGATGCTGCTGCAGTTTGATCCACGTTAGTATTGACCAGACGGAACTCCAGGGTCGCTGTCGCGCCGAGGATCTCTTTGGCACGTGCGGTATCCTGAATACCCGGCAGCTCAACCACGATACGGTCAGACCCCTGGCGCTGTACCAGCGGCTCGGCAACCCCTAACTGGTTAACACGGTTACGCAGAATAGTGATGTTTTGCTGTACCGCATATTCACGCGCTTCACGCAGGCGGTCATCGCTCATTACCGCACGCAGACCGTTACTCCCCTGAGAGCTGATAACCAGATCACGGTGACGCGGCTGCAGCCAGGAGATGGCGTTATCGCGGGATTGGCTGTCACGGAAGATAATGTCCAGACCGTAGTTATCCGCTTTGCGAACGTTGGTCCAGATGATGCCTTTTTCACGCAGGTCACTGCGCAGGCTATCCATGTTTTGTTCCTGGAGTTTACCCAGGGCAGTGTCCATATCGACTTCCATCAGGAAGTGCACACCACCGCGCAGGTCAAGACCCAGTTTCATCGGCTCAGCGTTGATCATCCTTAACCACATCGGCGTAGCCGGTGCCAGGTTAAGCGCGACAACATACTGGTCACCCATCACAGACATCAACGCTTCGCGGGCGCGCAGCTGGGTATCTGTGGAGTCAAAACGCGCAAGAATTGCGCCATTTTCCAGCGCCACGGCTTTGGGGGTTATTTTTTCCTGGTTTAAAGTGTTTTGGACCTGGATCAGCGTTTTTTCACTGGCGGCGACACCGCGCGCGCCAGTGATCTGAACAGCCGGATCCTCACCATACAGGTTGGGGAGCGCATACAGCAGGCCGACGATAATCACGACGACCAGCATAATGTACTTCCACAAAGGATAACGGTTTAACACGGCAGTTCCCTTTGGGAAAACGAAAAATTACAGCGCCTTCATTGTGCCTTTCGGCAGAACGGCTGCGACAAAATCACGCTTGATAACCACTTCATTGGTTTCATTCAGCGCGATAGCAATATAACCATTGTCTGCCACTTTGGTGACGCGACCCACCAGGCCACCATTGGTCAGCACTTCATCACCTTTAGCGATGGACTCCATCAGCTTCTTGTGCTCTTTAGTACGTTTTTGCTGCGGACGCAGGATCATGAAATAGAAGATCAAACCGAAAACCACCAACATCAAAATCAGTGATACCGGGCTGCCCTGCGCTGGAGCACCCGTGGCGGCTACCGCATCAGAAATGAAAAAGCTCATGAAAATTCCCTCGTTTATTTATTAACATTTAAAGGTGGAACCGGTTTACCTGTGCGCGTGTAAAAATCCGCGACAAACTGCTCTAATTTACCCTCTTCAATGGCCTGGCGTAAACCGGCCATTAAACGCTGATAGTAGCGCAGATTATGGATTGTATTCAGACGAGCACCCAGTATTTCGTTGCAACGGTCCAGATGATGCAAGTAAGCACGTGAATAATTGCGACACGTATAGCAATCACAACCTTCATCCAGCGGAGAAGTATCGCTTTTATACTTCGCATTACGGATTTTTACGACACCGTCGGTGACGAATAAATGCCCGTTACGCGCATTACGGGTTGGCATGACGCAGTCAAACATATCAATACCGCGCCGTACCCCTTCCACTAAATCTTCCGGCTTACCAACCCCCATCAGATAACGCGGTTTATCCGCCGGTATTTGCGGGCATACGTGCTCAAGGATACGGTGCATGTCTGGCTTCGGCTCGCCGACCGCCAAACCGCCGACAGCGTAGCCATCAAAGCCAATATTCACCAGACCTTTTATAGAGATATCGCGTAAATCTTCGTAAACACTGCCCTGAATAATGCCAAACAGCGCATTTTTGTTACCCAATGCATCAAAGCGATCGCGACTGCGTTTTGCCCAGCGCAGGGACATCTCCATCGAGCGCTTAGCATAATCCCAGTCTGCCGGGTACGGCGTGCATTCATCGAAGATCATCACGATGTCGGAACCCAGGTCATACTGGATTTCCATGGATTTTTCCGGGCTCAGGAAGATAGGGTCACCGTTGATAGGGTTACGGAAGTGAACCCCCTCTTCGGTTATCTTGCGAATATCCCCGAGGCTGAAAACCTGGAAGCCGCCGGAATCGGTCAGAATCGGCCCTTTCCACTGCATAAAATCATGCAGATCCCCGTGCAACTTCATGATCTCCTGGCCCGGGCGCAGCCACAGGTGGAACGTATTGCCGAGAATTATCTGCGCACCAGTGGCTTCAACTTCTTCCGGGGTCATTCCTTTCACCGTGCCGTAAGTCCCCACTGGCATAAATGCCGGGGTTTCGACAACACCGCGCTCAAATACCAGGCGACCGCGGCGGGCGCGACCGTCGGTAGTATCCAATTCAAATTTCACATTTCCTCCCGCATCAGAAAAACAGTCTGATGGTTAATCATTACCGCGGGGTCGCCCCGCAGTCAGTGGTTAATCTGGCTGCCGGTATCAGACGGCATCAGTTTGAAAATAGCCAGAAGCCCCGAATTACCGGGGCGCGGCCAGAACAGTGACCGCCGGGCGGCCACCAGAGGCGTTAATCCTGCCCGGGGCGTTCATTAATGGCCTGCGGATTGTACGTGATATACATCGCGTCGCCATAGCTGAAGAACCGATATTCGGCGTTTACCGCCTCATGATAGGCGTGCATGGTGTGCTGATAACCGGCAAAAGCCGACACCAGCATAATCAACGTGGACTCCGGCAGGTGGAAGTTGGTGACCAGCGCATCAATGACCTGATACTGGTAGCCTGGGTAGATAAAGATCTGGGTATCGCCGAAGAATGGCGCAATCAGCGCCGCTTGTGCCGCCTGGGCCGCACTCTCCAGAGAACGTACCGACGTGGTGCCCACGGCGATCACCCGGTTCCCCCGGGCTTTACAGGCCAGCACCGCATCCACCACCTGCTGGGGCACTTCCGCATACTCAGAGTGCATCACGTGCTCTTCAATGCTGTCTACCCGCACCGGCTGGAAGGTCCCGGCCCCCACATGCAGGGTGACAAACGCCAGCTCCACCCCTTTCGCCCGTAACGCCGCCAGCAGCGGTTCGTCAAAATGCAGCCCCGCGGTGGGCGCGGCAACGGCGCCAGGCCGGGCACTGTATACTGTCTGGTACAGCTCACGGTCGGCGTCTTCGTCTGGCCGGTCAATATAAGGCGGCAGCGGCATATGGCCAATCTGGTTGAGAATATCCAGTACCGGGCGATCATCCTCAAACTGCACTTCAAACAGGGCATCGTGACGCGCTATCATGGTAGCCTTGATGCTGTCATCGTCACCCAGCAGCAGCGCGGCGCCCGGTTTCGGTGCTTTAGAGGCGCGGATATGGGCCAGCACGCGCTTGTCGTCCAGCATCCGTTCCACCAGCAGCTCAATTTTACCGCCGCTGGCTTTACGGCCAAACAGGCGGGCCGGGATCACCCGGGTGTTGTTAAACACCAGCAGGTCACCGGGGTTAAGTTTCTCCAGCAGATCGGTAAATACCCCGTGCGTCAGCGCTCCGGTCGGCCCGTCCAGAGACAGTAAGCGGCAAGCACTACGCTGCGGCTGGGGATAGTGGGCAATCAGGGACTCGGGTAATTCAAAAGAAAAATCACTAAGACGCATGGTGGTACACTCATGACAGAAAAAACAGGCGGCTTAGTCTAGTGCCGGGGCGCGCTCCCTGCAACCGATAAGCTATTTTTTGAACCCTCAGGGGTGAATTAACAGGCGACAACCCGGATCGATGAACTTTCTTGCACATTTGCATCTTGCCAGCCTGGCGAACAGCTCGCTGCTGGGGAATATTCTGGCGGACTTTGTTCGCGGTAACCCCGCGGATAACTGGCAACCGGACGTAGTGGCCGGCATTTATATGCACCGCCGTATCGACGCCCTGACAGATAACCTCCCGGAGGTGCGTATTGCCCGGGAGTGGTTCAGCCCCCACACCCGCCGCGTGGCGCCGATCACCCTGGACGTCATGTGGGACCATTTTCTCTCCCGCCACTGGCAGCAGATCTCCCCACACCAGTCCCTGGCAGACTTTGTTCACCAGGCCGAGGCTGAGATTGTCCCCGCCCTGCCCGGCACACCGCCCTCTTTTATTCATCTCAATAATGTCATGTGGTCCGAACGCTGGCTGGAGCGCTACCGCGAAATGGCGTTTATTGCCGGGGTGCTGAACAGGATGGCCAGCCGCCGCCCGCGCCTGGCGGCACTCAGTGATTCCTGGCAAGATCTTGACCAGCATTACCACCAGTTGGAGCAATTATTCTGGCAATTTTACCCACGCATGATGCAGCAGGCGGGAAATAAGCAGTTGTAGATCTCACCTCTCGCCACCTGTCTGGCAGATCCCGCGCTTCATCACTACCCTGAATAACGCAGGCCCGGCCTCCCCGGGTCGATGACAATGACATAAGAGGCCCCTATGAGTGAAGTTAAAATAGTCGCTACGCTAACCCCGTTCCCGGCAGATATTGATGCGGTCAGAGCCGCCGCCCGGGCCATGGTCGCCCCCACCCACCGGGAGGCGGGGTGTCTGCAATATGATCTGCATGAGAGCCACGCCATTCCCGACGTGCGCAATCTGGCCAACACCGGGGCTGTCTCGTTTGTCTTTATTGAGCGCTGGGCCTCAGAGGCGGATTTGAAAAAACACGTGGCGATGCCCTATCACGATGACTTTCTCGCCCTCCTCGATGGCAAGCTGGAAAGCCTGAGTGTCCAGCGTATGGCGCTACTGAGCTAACGCC
Organism: Shimwellia pseudoproteus; assembly: GCF_016415625.1. Taxonomy (GTDB): domain Bacteria; phylum Pseudomonadota; class Gammaproteobacteria; order Enterobacterales; family Enterobacteriaceae; genus Shimwellia; species Shimwellia pseudoproteus. Next base: position 37,809 of record NZ_WBXP01000012.1, on the reverse strand, counting down.
GCCCGGCGCAATATCCAAAAAAAAAGCCACAGCAACGCTGTGGCCTTGTGCCAAATGGGCACCTTTCAGGAGTCACTACCAACCGGGCAAAGCAAGCACAACCAACAATCAGAACGAGAAACACGAACAGCCTAATGCCCCCCAGAAGGCGTTATCGTCAGACACCGGGATCCCTGACAAACGCGCCATATCATGCTGATGCCCGTGGACATTACAGCTACCGCAACACTGATGAACCTGGGCCATCATGCCCACTTTCGCCGCCGCGGGCGGGGCGGAACGGTAGTGACCCGGAACATTCACCACTGGCGACCAGTCCGGCACCACCGGAATAGGCGGCGGGGCTAACGGGCTGAACCGGCTGGTGGCATACACCACTTTGCCGTCCACCAGCGTCAATACTGACTCAATGCCCTTGATCTCTTCTTCGGGAACGCTGAAGTAGTCCTTAGATAACACCACCATGTCCGCCAGTTGCCCGGCCTGGATACGGCCCTTTTTCCCCTGCTCATTCGAAAACCAGGCACTCCCGGCGCTCCACAGTTCGAGGGCCACATCCCGGGGCAAACGGTTATCGTCGTCATACATTTTCAGGCCGCCAACGGTGCGGCCAGATACCAGCCAGTAGAGCGCGGTCCATGGATTATAACTGGCCACCCGGGTGGCGTCGGTCCCCAGCCCCACCGGTACTTCCATACTGAGCATTTTCGCCACCGGCGGGGTATGTTTCACCGCATCACTGCCGTAGCGGTCCACAAAGTATTCCCCCTGGAAGGCCATCCGGTGCTGCACCGCAATCCCGCCCCCCAGCGCCTTGACGCGCTCAATGTTCTGTTCGGTAATGGTTTCCGCGTGGTCAAAGAACCAGTGCAGCCCGTTAAATGGCACCTCGCGGTTGATCTTCTCGAACACATCCAGCATTCGGCTAATGGATTCGTTATAGGTGGCATGCAGACGGAACGGCCAGCGGTTTTCCACCAGATGGCGCACCACCCGCTCCAGTTCCCCTTCCATACCGGCGGGTAAATCAGGGCGCGGTTGCAGGAAATCTTCAAAGTCAGCCGCCGAGAACACCAGCATCTCTCCCGCCCCGTTAGTACGGTAAAAATCCGTTCCCTGGCCTGGCTTCAGCATATCGGTCCATTTTTCGAAATCCTCCAGCTCATGCTGCGGGCGCTGGGTAAACAAGTTATAGGCAATCCGCACGGTCATCTGTCCGGCGCTGTGCAGTTGTTCAATAACCTGATAATCCTCGGGATAGTTCTGGAAGCCGCCGCCGGCATCAATGGCGCTGGTGATCCCCAGCCGGTTCAGCTCGCGCATAAACTGGCGAGTCGAGTTCACCTGCATTTCCAGCGGCAGCGTCGGCCCTTTTGCCAGGGTGGCGTAGAGGATGGTGGCATTGGGTTTGGCTATCAGCATCCCGGTGGGATTACCTTTGGCATCGCGGACTATCTCGCCCCCCGCCGGGGCCGGGGTATCTTTGGTATAACCGACAGCCCGCAGGGCGGCGCGGTTCAACAAGGCGCGATCATATAAGTGCAGCACAAAGACCGGGGTATCCGGCGCGGCCTCGTTCAGTTCTTCAAGGGTGGGCATCCGCCGTTCGGCGAACTGAAATTCAGACCAGCCCCCCACCACCCGCACCCACTGGGGTGACGGGGTGCGTGCTGCCTGATCTTTCAACATCCGCAGCGCATCCGCCAGAGACGGCACCCCTTCCCAGCGAAGTTCGAGGTTGTAGTTCAGACCGCCGCGAATCAAATGCAGGTGGGAGTCATTAAGGCCGGGGATCACGGTATGCCCCTGGAGATCAACCCGCTGGGTTTGCTCACCGGCAAAGCCCATCACATAAGACTCACTGCCCGCGGCGAGGATCTTCCCGTGCGCGATGGCGACAGCCTCCGCAAGCGGGTTTTCCCGATCGAGAGTATGAAATTTACCGTTAGTAAGGATCAATGAAGCGTTGTCAGACATGGATAATTCCCCCAAAGCGTAACGCTATTTTTTCAGCCACCGGGCAAACAGGCGGGTCATTACCGGCATCCACAGCCAGACCACCAGCGCCACGACACAGGCATCATTAATGAAATGCAGTAACAAGGTGCCGGATAAGCCGGGCAACAACGCCCCCGTTATTGCCGGAACCAGGTTAGTACTCGGAAAAATAACCAATAAGGTGATCAGAAACTGCTTCCATCGGGCAGGCTGTCGCACTTGCGCACTGGCCGGGGTAAACCAGAACTCGGCCTCGGTACGCACCTCAGTGTGGTCACCTTCAGCCAAAAAAGGGGTGATCTCGGCAACCAGTGCTTTACGCTGCTCGGATTGGGTCCAGGCATAGAGGTTATCGATAGAATCAAAATGAATGACCACATTCCAGTTATTGTTGCCGGCAACCGGGCGGATCACACTGGCCCCCAGATGGCCAGGAAAGGTGGCCGCCAGCGGGGTGATTTTCTCAAGCCAGGCCTGATACCGGGCGTGATGTTCGGGTAATAGCGAGTGGGTGATAACCAGGGTAACGGGTCGGTTTTCTGCCGTGACGGACATAACTATCATCCTGAGACTAAGAGAGAACCGGGCGGATATACACCGCCCGGTAAGCGGCTATCAGACTTTGCGTTCCGGCGCGCCGTGAACCATGGTGTAGGCATAATCAACGCCCATACCATAAGCACCGCTGTGCTCACGCACCAGATCCATCACCGCGTCATAGGTCTCTTTGCGTGACCAGTCACGCTGGTACTCCAGCAGTACCTGTTGCCAGGTGACCGGCACAGCCCCGGCCTGCACCATGCGATCAATCGAGCGTTCGTGGGCATCCACTGAGGTACCGCCAGACGTATCGGTAACAACATAGACTTCGAAGCCTTCTTCCAGTGCCATCAGCGCCGGAAATGTCAGGCAGACCTCGGTCCACAGGGCGGAAATCACCAGTTTTTTACGGCCGGTGGCTTTCACCGCCGCCACAAACGCCGCATCTTCCCAGGAGTTCATAGAGGTACGCTCAATCGGCGTTGATTCAGGGTGTACCGCCAACAGTTCAGGCCAGATATAGCCGCTGAAACTTTTGGTTTCTACCGACGTATAAATGGTGGGTACCTTAAATATTTTCCCGGCTTTCGCCAACGCAACCGTATTATTTTTCAGGGTTTGGCGGTCGATATTTGCTACACCGAAAGACATTTGCGGCTGATGATCAATAAAAATCAGTACAGAGTTATTCGGATCAAGAAGTTCCCGTATAGACATATAACACCTTATTAATCAAATAGTTGTTAATACACACTTTTTATTACATCGTTACGTAATGATACTAATTTGGTTACCTTAAACAGTATAGTCTGAAAAAATTAAACAAGTCATTTAACATGGCAGGGCAACAAATTAATAGAACAAGCCAATCAAAAATCTGCATGCAAATACCCTATTAACGTTATGATATATTTCATTTAAGAAAGCAGAGATAATATAGTCGCCTAATTATTTTCTGGTTTACTTACCGCACGATAATGCGGATAACACCATGATTAATAAATAAATCACCCGGACTGGATTTGTAATTATGCGCGTAAATCTTGATGTGCTACTTATTCTGGATGCTATTGATAAATACGGTAGTTTTGCTTCAGCTGCCGAGTCATTATTTAAAACACCGGCCGCACTGAGTTACATGGTTCAAAAACTTGAACACGAGCTGGATATTTTAATTCTCGATCGCAGTGGCCACCGGGCAAAATTTACCGATACCGGAAGAATGGTGCTGGAACAGGGACGCTCGCTGCTCGACGCCGCTAAAGCCCTGGAAAAAAACGCTATACAAATGTCATTCGGCTGGGAGAAGGAGCTGAATATTGCGCTGGATAGCTCATTTCCATTTACATTATTGTTACCGCTTATTAGTGAGTTCTATCAGCAGGCACCACAAACCCGCCTGAAATTCAGCCAGCAAACATTAGCCGGCGCCTGGGAGGCATTAACCCATGATAATGCGGATATTATTGTCGGCGCCGTGAACGAGCCCCCTGCGTCCGCCGCCTATGCTTACCGGGAAATGGGCCGTCTGGAAAATGTCTTTGTGGTGGCTCCTGCCCATCCGCTGGCCGCTACACGGGAGCCCCTCAGTAATCAGGAGATAGCCCTGCATCGCGGCGTGGTGGTGAGCGACAGCGCCCGCAAATCACCGCAGCTAAAAATCAACCTGCTGGAAGAGCAACCGCGGATCGTAGTGGACAGTTTTGAATCAAAGATCCCGTTATTGCTGGCCGGGATCGGCTGTGGCTTCCTGCCGCGCCACATTGCCTGCCCCTATCTGGAGACCGGTACGCTTATCGAAAAACAGGTGGAGTCATTCCGCCGCTACGATAATGTCTATATGGCGTGGCGCACCAGCTGTGATGGCTTAGCCAACCGCTGGTGGCGCGAACGCTTGCTCAATGAACCGGCCCTGACCGCTACCTGGGGCCAGCCCCCTCATCCCTGAGGCACCACAGGGTGGCAGAAATCGCCGGCAAATGGATGCCATCGTCTTGCGCATCGGCGTCGCCGTATTCCCGCTGCCACTGGCTCCCGGCCAGCAGCGGTGAGTCCGGCAACGGGCAGTGCTGTGCCGCCCCGCGGTTCAGGGCCACCAGTACTTTGTCATCCCCCAGCACCCGCATAAAGACCACCACATCCCCTTTGGCATACAGCACCTGACAGCCGCCCCGGCGCAGCGCACGGCTCTGGCGACGTAATGCCCCCAACTGGCGATACAGCGCCAGCAGGGTTTTATCCTGCTGCTGCGGGTCCCAGGGAAAGGGTTTACGGCACCAGGGGTCGTTATCCCCGGTCAGGCCAACTTCATCGCCATAATAAATACAGGGCACCCCAGGCCAGGTAAATAACCAGACCACCGCCAGAGGCAGGCGGGCAACATCATGGCCCAGCAGGCTTTTAAAACGCGCAGTGTCGTGGCTGTTCAACTGATTAAACATCCGCAGTTGCTGCTGGTGAGTGAGCCCGGCCCGGTAATCCTCCATCCAGGCTATACAGGTCGCCGCGTCAATATCCTGGGGCTGATAACTGATGTCGCTATGGGCCAGAAATCCCCAGAGCGGGAAGGTAAAGCCGCGATAGTTCATGGCGGCATCTTCTGCCCGGCACTGTAACCACTGGCGGGCATCGCCAAAATGCTCGCCAACCACATAGGCGTCCGGGTTTTCGGCTTTCGCCGCCGCGGTTATCTGCCCCACGTGGTACAAGTTGTTCCCGGCGCTGCCGTCCTCGCCCAACATATGCACCACATCCAGCCGCCACCCGTCCATGGACCACGGGGCTTTTAACCAGTGGCGTACAATGCTGTCCGGGCTTTGATAGATCTCCTCAACCAGGGCCGGGTCGCGATAGTTCAGCTTCGGCAAATGCGCGTACCCCAGCCAGCCAAGCGCCTCTCCCTCGTCACTAAAACTGTACCAGTGGCGCCAGGGGGAGCCAGGATGATGGCAGGCGCCGTTGTCGTGTGCCGAAAAGCGGTCAAACCACGGATGGGTATCACCGCTGTGGTTAAACACCCCATCAAGGATCAGCCGCATTCCCAGGTGGCGGGTATGTTTGCGCAGCCGCAGCAGGGCGTCATCGCCGCCCAGGGACGGGTCCACATGGCGGTAATCTTCGGTGTCATATTTATGCACGCTGGGGGCGGTAAATACCGGATTAAGGTAAATCGCACTTACCCCCAGCGCCCGCAGCCAGGGCAGACGTTCGGTGATGCCATTCAGATCGCCGCCATAAAATGTCGACCCACCGGCCTCCCCGCTAAGCGGCTCATGCCATTCGCGGCGAATAATATCGTGGCCGACAGCAGCATGGTGCCAGATATCCCGGGGCTGCGGCTCACTGCCCCGGGCGAAACGGTCGGGGAAAATCTGATAGAACACCTGATCCGCCACCCAATCCGGGCCATCATCCGGGGTATCAATGGCAAACTGCGCCAGCCGCGCAGGCGGGAAATCGGCCATTCCCTGGGGGGTAAACCAGCGCTGGCGGTCTAGCCAGAGCAGTTTAAAACTGTAGCGCCGGGGTGGCTGCCCGTGGTGGACATCAATGGCCCCCCGCCAGACACTCACCCCCCCGGGGCCGGCCTTTTTCTGCCGTATCATCGGCACCGCACACTCTTCGTTATCCCACTCATGGCGCAAAATCACCTGCCCGGGTAATGCCTCCCCCCGTAACCAGAGGGTGATCCACAAGCGCTGCTGGCGTAGCCTCACAAACGGGGCTACCGGCAGATGCCAGGCGTCAACCATAACCGTCTCCCTTATTGGCGTCATCAGGATAAAGAGTGCCAGCTTGCCATAACCCGCCCAGGGGCTGCTCATCATTGTGGTAAATTAAAGGGGCGCAGAGCGCAGGATGAGAAGGTCACGCGCCAAAAAAAACGGCACCCGCCGGGGTGCCGTTGTTAATTACGCTTTAGCGCCAGACCTTAGCCGCCGGGCGGTAAACCGCCAGCCCACCAGCAGTAACACAATCCAGCCCAACCCCACGTACAGTGAAATGCGGGTCTCAGGATGGTAGCCAATCATGGCAATAATAAAGGCCAGGAAAACCAGACCAATAACAGTGGTCACCACCCCGCCCGGCACCGGAAACTTCAGCGCCTTCACCTCATCACCCGATAACCGGCGGCGGAAGGCGATTTGCGACAGCAAAATCATTATCCACACCCACACCGTAGCAAAGGTCGCCAGGGAGGCAATAACCAGGAAAACGCTCTCCGGCATGATGTAATTCAGGTATACCGCAAACAGCAGCGCCACGGTCATCACCGTGACGGTAACCCAGGGCACCCCGCGGCGAGAGGTTTTCGCAAACACTTTCGGGGCGCTGCCCTGCTCGGCCATGCCGTGCAGCATACGGCCCACGCCGAAAATATCGCTGTTAATCGCCGACAGGGACGCAGTCAGCACCACGAAGTTCAGAACGCTGGCCGCAAACGTAATCCCCATATGCTGGAAGGTCAGCACAAACGGGCTGCCGTCGGTACCGACCTGGTTCCACGGGTAAATCGACATGATCACAAACAGTGTGCCCACGTAAAACACCAGAATACGCAGCGGTACCGAGTTAATCGCCCGGGGAATCGACTTCTCTGGATCTTCAGCTTCACCGGCGGTAATACCGATAATTTCAATACCGCCATAAGCAAACATCACCATTTGCAGGGACATTACCATGCCCAGCCAGCCGTGGCTAAAGAACCCGCCATTGCTCCACAGGTTATGGATACCCGTTGGCTGGCCACCGTTACCGATCCCCCAGATAATGATGCCAAAGCCGGCGATTATCATCAGAATAATGGTCGCCACTTTAAAGAACGAGAACCAGAACTCCAGCTCACCGAACACTTTGACGCTCATCAGGTTGATGGCGCAGATCAGTAACACCACACTCAGCACCCAGACCCAGTGCGGCACCGTCGGGAACCAGACCCCCATATAGATCCCGAAGGCGGTCACATCGGCAATGGCGACAATCAGGATCTCAAAGCAGTAGGTCCAGCCGGTAATATACCCGGCCAGCGGGCCAAGGTTTTCCTGGGCATAGCGGGAAAATGAACTGGCTGAGGGGTTATGAACCGACATCTCACCCAGGGCGCGCATAATAATATACGCCGCTACGCCGCCAATGATGTAGGCCAGCAGAACACTGGGCCCCGCCATTTTTATTGCATCTGCCGAGCCATAGAACAGCCCGGTACCAATCGCAGATCCCAGCGCCATAAAGCGAATGTGCCGGGTGCTTAAACCTCGTTTAAGCGCGTTTTTTTCCATCGGGTTTATCCACTCTTTACTACAAGACAAAATAAAAAAACCACGGGGAGGCCCCGTGGCTAAAAAAGGAATCCAACATTTAGTGGGCGGCAGATGTTACCTTACGGCCAGCAACCTTGTCCCAGATAATTGACAGAATAAGCACCACAAACGTTGGCGGAACCCATGCCAGCCCTTGCTCTGCCAGCGGCAGATGGGTGCTCCAGGCCGGTAAAATATCGCTGATGGCCGAGGCTTTCACCCCGTCAATAATGCCAAACAGGAAGCTGACCAGCATCGCCGGGGCGATAATCCGCGAAGAATTATTCCACAGCGGACGGGTAAAGCTCAGCACCACCAGCACGATGCACGGCGGGTAGATAGCGGTCAGGATCGGCACCGAAATCTGGATCAGGTGGCTCAGGCCCAGGTTAGAGATAACCATGGAGAACGCCCCGAGGATAAACACCAGCGCGCGATAAGAGAGCGGCAAATACTGCTCGAAAAATTCCGCACAGGCGCAGGTCAGCCCCACTGCCGTCACCATACAGGCGAGGAAGATAAGCGCCGCCAGCAGCATACTCCCGGCGCCACCAAAGGTGTGCTGTACATAAGCATGCAGGATAGCGGCACCGTTGGCGTTCTGGTCTACCAGCGTAGCGCTGTCTGAACCCAGGCGGAACAGCGCCAGATAAAGCAGCGCCAGGCCAACACCGGCAATCAGACCAGCCCAGATGGTATAACGCGTCAGCAGGCGCGCTTCGGTTACCCCACGAGAGCGCGCGGCATTAACAATCACGATACCGAACACCAGCGCCCCGAGGGTGTCCATGGTCAGGTAACCATTCACAAAGCCATTGGAGAACGCCGCATTCTGGTACGCCTCCGTGGCGCTACTGATACCGCCTGCGGGCCAGATAATCGCCGCCACAGACAGAATAATCAGCGCAATAATTTTAATCGGCGCCAGGAAATGGCCCACGGTATCCAGCAATTTACCGGGATATAAAGAGACACCGATAACCAGCGCGAAGTAAATCAGGCTGTAGATAAACAGCGGCATCGCGCCGTCACCGGTCAGCGGGGCAATGCCCACTTCAAAAGAGACTGTCGCCGTACGCGGGGCGGCAAACAGCGGCCCAACGGCCAGATAGCACACGGTCGCCAGCAGCACCCCGGCAGTACGGCCAATCGGCGCGCTGAGCAGATCCATACCGCCGCCTACCCGGGCAAGAGACACCACGGTTAGCACCGGCAAACCCACTGCCGTAATCAGAAAGCCAATGGCCGCCCACCAGACGTGTTCACCGGCCTGCAGGCCAACCATAGGAGGGAAGATGATATTACCTGCACCGACAAACAGCGCAAAGGTCATAAAGCCCAAAGCGATGATGTCGCGCGATCTTAAATGACGGGTCATAAATAATTACAGCCTGTGGATGTGTGGTGTTGAAAAATGTTAAGCAATTGTTCACAGAACACGGTGATAACACGGCAATAGCGGAAATAATCAGAGAAAAATGCTTACTATTCGCGGTCAGTAAAGAATAGTTATTCGAAATAGCAAACGATTCTGGTTAGTCCGACATCGACATGGCGCTCATTAAAACGCTTATATCGTTTGAAGGCAATAACCGATCCAAAAACCAGAGTTATTCACTGGTTATCAAAATCAGATTGGATGAATTATCCATTTATAAGCAAAAGTCATGGCTCATAATGTGGTTAAAAAACCACCAAAAAGAAAAACCACACTTCGTTACGAAATGTGATCCGATGCAAAATTTAGCGTCAGGGGATAATTCGGAAAGTTAAGTTGCCGCCATTTTGCCCGCCTGGCGGCCTGGTGACAGGCGGGCGTAACGGCTCAGGATGCGATAAAACGCGACGGTAACACAAAAGAGAAACAGCTGCCCTCGCCGGGGGTGCTGGTAACCTCAAGGCGCGAGTCATGATGGCTGAGGGCGTGCTTTACAATGGCCAGCCCCAGGCCGCTACCGCCGTTACTGCGCGAGCGGGCCTTATCGACCCGGTAAAAGCGCTCCGTCAGGCGCGGTAAATGCTCGGCGGCAATCCCCGGGCCGTCATCCTCAACACTAAAACGCGCCCCGGCGGGTACCCGCTGCCAGCGCACCGTAATATGGCTGCCGGCCGGGGTGTGATTGATGGCGTTGTAGACCAGGTTAGATATGGCGCTGCGCAGTTGCTCCTCGCTGCCCAACAACCGCAGGGTGCGGTCCACCGTAAAGGTCAACTGCTGCCTGCCGTGGCTCAGGGTCTGCCCTTCCCGCTCCAGCAGATGTAACATGCCGGGCACATCAACGGGCTCATTGAGCGGCACCACCGGGGCGGCCTCAATCCGGGACAAGGTGAGCAGTTGCTTAACCAGCCCTTCCATCCGCTGGGTTTGCTCCCCCATGGTGTGCAGCGCTTTCTCACGCACGGCACCAGTCAGGATCTGCTCTTCCATCATCTCCAGATATCCCTGGAGCACGGTCAGCGGCGTGCGCAGCTCATGGCTGACATTGGCAAAAAAGTTACGCCTCGCCCCTTCCAGCTGGTGCATCTGGGTAACATCCCGGGCCACCATCAGCAACTGGTGGTCACTGTAGGGCATCACGCGGATTTCAATATGGCGCCCGGTATTCAGCACCACATTCAGTGGCCGGGAGAAGTCCCGGGTGTTGAGGTACTGGCTGAACTCCGGGTAACGCAGCAGGTTAAGGATATTCTGGCCGTTATCGTCGGGCCAGCGTAAGTTCAATAGCTGCTGGGCCAGGCCATTACACCAAAAAATCGCCCCTTCCTCGGTGGTTAATACCACCGCATCCGGCAGCGATTCAGCCCCACTGCGAAAGCGTTTGATCAGGTTTCCCAGCTCTTTACGCCGTTTTTTATTACGCACCTGCATCAGGTGCAAACCGTAGAGCAACGGCTCCCAGCTACCGCGCCCCGGCGGCGGGGTCATACTGCGGTCCACCCACAGCCACCAGGAAAGACGCAGCAAATTATGAAAATGCCAGACCAGTAACCCCGTTACCGACGCCAGCAAAAACCACGATAAATAACCGAAAATAGCGCCTAATAGCAGTGCGGGCAGGCAACATAGCACCAGCTCCAGCACCAGCCTTTTCCATGACAACCGTTCGAGCACGGGTCATTACTCCTGTCAGAGGATCAGAATCGGGCAGAAAAACGGTAGCCCGTGCCCCGTACAGTCTGCACCATACGATCGTGCCCACTGTGTTCCAGCGCCTTACGCAACCGGCGGATATGCACATCAACAGTGCGGTCTTCCACGTAGACATTGGTGCCCCACACGTGGTTCAGCAACTGCTCACGGCTGTATACCCGCTCCGGGTGGGTCATAAAAAAGTGCAGTAGCTTAAATTCCGTGGGCCCCATATCCAGCGGGTTCTCCCCGGTCATCACCCGGTGTGATCCCGGATCAAGACTAAGCCCCTGCATCTCAATCACCTCTTCCACCGCCATCGGGGAAATGCGGCGCAGCACCGCTTTGATCCGGGCCACCAGCTCTTTGGGCGAGAACGGCTTGGTGATGTAATCATCCGCCCCGGTTTCCAGGCCCCGTACCCGGTCTTCTTCCTCGCCTCTGGCGGTGAGCATCACCACCGGAATATCCCGGGTGAGCTGTTCGCGCTTAAGGTGTTTGATAAATTGAATGCCGGAGCCGCCGGGTAACATCCAGTCCAGCAGGACCAGATCCGGCCAGGGCTCATTCAGTTGGTTCACCGCGCTGTCATAATCTTCCGCCTCTACCGGCTGGAAACCGTTCTGTTCAAGTACAAAGCAGACCATTTCACGGATTGGGGCTTCATCTTCTACAACCAGTATGCGTTTCGCCATGATTAGCCTTGTCAAATTAAGTCGCTAAAGTGTAATGCGCGGTCATTATGCGTCAGATTTGTGACAGATTTATTAAAAACATGACACCAGTATGACGTCACTACACCACCGGATGACATTTTTTGACCTGGTGACCTGCGTTTACTCCCCTGGGGGCCCCACCCGCCCAACAAAGATGCAGATTGACGCAGCGCGGGTATAATCTCAGCCACGCTTTTCGCCACCGGAACGGGTTATGCGCCTGATACACACCTCAGACTGGCACCTTGGCCAGAACTTTTATACCAAAAGCCGTGCTGCTGAACACAGTGCTTTTCTGGACTGGCTGCTGGAAACGGTAACCCAACAGCAGATAGACGCCATTATTGTGGCGGGTGATATTTTTGATACCGGGGCGCCCCCCAGTTACGCCCGGGAATGCTACAACCGCTTTGTGGTCAACCTGCGCCAAACCGGCTGCCCGCTCTACATTCTCGGCGGCAACCACGATGGCGTCGCCACGCTCAATGAATCCCGTGACCTACTGGCGTGCCTCAACACCCATGTTATCGCCAGCGCTCGCCAACCCGAGGGGGAGCCCTGCGCACTGGAAATCCCCCAGCGCGACGGCACCCCGGGGGCCATTCTCTGCCCGATCCCGTTCTTACGCCCCCGGGATATTCTCCACAGCCAGGCCGGGCAATCCGCCCGGGAAAAGCACAGCGATCTGCTGGACGCCATCACCGGCCATTATCAGCACTGTTATCAGGCGGCCGTGGCGCTGCGCGGTGAGCGGCCGCTGCCAATTATCATGACCGGACACCTGACCACCGTTGGGGCTACCACCAGTGATGCGGTACGCGATATCTATATCGGCACCCTGGACGCTTTCCCCGCCAGCCATTTCCCCCCGGCAGACTATATTGCCCTCGGGCATATTCACCGCGCCCAGGCTGTGGGCGGCAGCCAGCATATCTGGTATAGCGGCGCCCCCATTGCCCTGAGTTTTGATGAGACCGGCCCGGCCAAAAGTGTCAACCTGGTGACCTTCGAACAGGGCAAATTGGCCCAGGTCACCCCGCTGGCGGTCCCGGTTACCCAGCCCCTGGCCACCCTGCGTGGCACTATGGCGCAGCTTACAGACCGGCTCAGCCACTGGCAAAGTGACCCGGCACTCCCTCCCTGCTGGCTGGATATTGAAATCAACAGCAGTGACTATCTGCACGATGTGCAGCGCCAGATCCGGGAAATCACGGCACCGCTACCGGTAGAAGTACTGCTGGTACGCCGCAGCCGGGAGCAGCGCCAGCAAGTGATTGCCAGCCAGCATAGTGAAACCTTAAGTGAGCTGAGTGTCAGCGATGTGTTTGAGCGGCGGCTTGATGCCGCACAACCCGATGATGCCCGGCGGGCGCGGCTGCGCACCTTATTTGCCTGCGCCCTGGAAAGCCTCAACCAGCAGGAGGACCCGGCATGAAAATTCTCAGCCTGCGGTTAAAGAACCTCAACTCCCTGAAAGGGGAATGGAAAATAGACTTCACCCAAGAGCCCTTCGCCAGTAGCGGCCTGTTTGCCATTACCGGGCCCACCGGAGCGGGTAAAACCACCCTGCTGGATGCGATTTGCCTCGCGCTGTATCACAAGACCCCGCGGCTGGATACCATCTCCCACACCCGCAATGACATCATGACCCGGGATACCGCCGAGTGCCTGGCCGAGGTGGAATTTGAGGTTCAGGGCTGTGCTTACCGGGCTTTCTGGAGCCAGAACCGGGCGCGTAATAGCGCCAGCGGCAAGCTCCAGCCCCCCAGAGTGGAGCTGGCCCGCTGCGCAGATGGCAAAATTCTGGCGGACAAGATAAAAGATAAACTGGACGCTATCGCCGGGCTAACCGGGCTGGATTACGGCCACTTTACCCGTTCAATGATGCTGTCCCAGGGGCAGTTCGCCGCATTTCTTAATGCCGACGCCAACGACCGCGCCGCCCTGCTGGAAGAGCTGACCGGCACTGAGATCTATGGCCGGTTATCCGCCGCGGTCTTTGACCACTACCGGGAGATAAAAAACCAGCTCGCCCAGGCGGAAGCCGCCGCCGCCGGCGTTCAGCGGCTGGACGCCCCGCAAAAGCAGGCCCTTGAGGAAAGTTTGCAAGCGCTTACTGAACAGGAAAAAGCCCTGCGCCAGCAGCAACAGGCACTGCAACAGTCCCAACAATGGCTGGCCCGGGAACAGCAACTGCTGGCCAGCCTGGAAAGCGCGCGTCAGGGGCACCAGGCTGCCCGGTTGGCCCAGCACCAGGCCGCCCCGCGCCTGGCGCAGTTGACCGCAAGCCTGCCCGCAGAAAAGCTGCGCCCGCTGTGGCAACGCCAGCAAGAACAGCGCCAGGCCCTGAACACCAGCCAGCAACAGCTTGAAAAAGTAAACACCCACTTACAGGCCGAAACGTCCCGCCGCCAGCAGGTACGCCACCTCGCCGTCCAGCAACAGCAGGCGCTCACCCGCGATATTCACCAGCTGGAACAGTGGCTGGGGGAACATGAACGTTACCGCCACTGGCAACATGAGCTGAGCGGCTGGAATGCCACCTTCCGCCAGCTTCAGGAACTGTGCCAGAGCCAACAAGAGCTGGGCCGGGAGCAGCGCGCCCAGCAACAGAAACTGGCGGCCCTGGTCCCTTGCGGGCTGGCCCTTAACAGCGACGATACCGCCGGGGCATTACAGCGCCTGGAGAGTGAGCGCCCGCTCCACCAGCAGCTCAGCACGTTACAGGCAGGGTTCGCCCCGCTCTATCAGCGCCAGGAATCACTCCAGCAGCAGGCGAGCCGGCACCAGCAGCAGTTAGCGTTACTGGCCCGCCAAACCGAAGAGAAACGCCAGCAATGGAGCGGAAAAAAGCGTGAACGGGACGACGTAAAACGGATTTGTGAACTGGAAGCCACCATTGTTAGCCTGGCAGAACACCGCGCCCATTTGCAGCCCGGCCAGCCCTGCCCGCTGTGCGGCTCGGAACAGCACCCGGCGGTGGCCCGCTATCAGACCCTCGCCCCGGGGGAAAACCAGCAGCGCTTACAGGCGCTGGAGGCCCAGCTCCAGCAACTGGCCGACGCCGGCGCCACCCTGAAAGGCAGCCTCAGCCAGTTAACCGAACAGCACCAGCAGGTCACCCGGGAGTTACAACAACTGGATGCCCAGCGCCAGCAGGCCGAAGGCAACTGGCAGGCCCTGTGCGCCCGCCTTGGACAACACTTCCCGCCGGGGGATCAGGCCAGCGACTGGCTGGCGGCCGAAGAGAGCCGTGAGCAACAATTACGCCTGCACCAGCAGCGTCTGGGGCTGGAACAGCAGCTGCTCGCCATCCAGCAGCGCCTTACCCGGCAACAGGCGGCCCATGACAGCCAACTTGCGGCATTAACCGGGCAATTACAGGGCCTGGGGCTCACTCCTCCAGCGCTGGACAGCAGCACCCAGTGGCTCACCGCCCGTGAGGCAGAAGCCCAGCAGTGGCAACAACAGCAAACCCGGCTCACCGCCCTGCAAGGTCAACTGGCCCAGTTACTGCCCCTGCTGGAAAGCCTGCCGGACGACGAACTGCCGCCTGACGGGGCAACCCATAGCGATGGCAGCCCCGATCTGAGCCAGTGGCAGCAGATCCACAGCCGCTGTGCCACCCTCAACGGGGAACAACAAAGCCTCGCCCGCCAGGTTGAGCGGGATACCGCCCAGCTCGCTGCGGCCTGCGCGGCGTTTGACGCCGCCCTGGCAAGTAGCCCCTTCCCGGACAGCGCGGCCTTCCAGGCCGCGTTGCTGGATGACAACCAGCGTCTGGGGCTGGAGGCCCTGCGGGATAGCCTCAGCAAGACCCTGATTGCGCAACAAACCCTCGAGTCCCAGGCCCAACAAGGCCTGGAGAGCCACCGGGCCGCCCGCCCGGCGCATCTGCCCCAGCAAGAGACCCCAGAGGGAGTTGCCGGCGCCCTCGCCGCCAGCGGCCAGGCCCTGCGCGAATGCACCAGCCGCCAGGGAGAGATCCAGCACCAGTTGCGGGCCGATGCGGCAAACCAGGTCCGTTTACAGGGGCTGCTGGACGACATCGCCCGCCAGCGCCAGCAGGCGGAAGACTGGGGGTATCTTAACGAGTTGATAGGCTCCCGGGAGGGGGATAAATTCCGCCGCTTTGCCCAGGGGCTGACCCTGGATAACCTGGTGTGGCTGGCTAACCAGCAGTTGCTGCGGCTGCACGGTCGCTATTTTTTACAGCGCAAAGAGAGCGAAGCCCTCGAGCTGGAAGTGGTGGATACCTGGCAGGCGGATGCGGTGCGCGATACCCGCACATTATCTGGCGGGGAGAGCTTCCTGGTCAGTCTTGCCCTCGCCCTTGCCCTGTCGGACCTGGTGAGCCACAAGACCCGTATTGACTCTCTGTTCCTTGATGAAGGTTTCGGCACCCTCGATGCGGACACCCTGGACACCGCCCTCGACGCCCTGGATACCCTCAACGCCAGCGGTAAGCATATCGGCGTGATAAGCCATGTAGAGGCGATGAAGGAGCGTATCCCGGTGCAAATCAAGGTCCATAAGGTCAACGGTCTGGGCTTTAGCCGGCTGGCCAAAACCTACGCGGTGGGATAAATACCGGCGGGGCGGGCCTCCCCGCCCCCGGGTGATAAGCGGCTTACAGCGGCCACAGCCAGGCAGCGCCCCGGACACCACTGGAGTCCCCGTGCTGCGCTTTACGGATCGGGGTGCGGCATTCGCCGCCAAACACCCAGCTTGCTATCAGGGGCGGCACGGTCTGGTATAGCCTATCCACATTGCTCATCCCGCCCCCTAACACGATAACGTCTGGATCCAGCATATTCACCACATGGGCGAGGGATTTTGCCAGCCGCATTTCATAGCGGGCCAGGGCTTGTTCTGCCCCGGGATCGCCCTGCGCTACCCGCTGAATAATCTCCGCCCCTTTCCGGGCCGTACCGGTCACGCGCTGGTAGTCTGTGGCAAATCCGGTGCCGGAAATAAACGTCTCGATGCAGCCCTGTTTACCGCAATAGCACGGTACCTCCTGGCGGTAACGCAACTCCTGGTCATCCATCCAGGGCAATGGGTTATGGCCCCACTCGCCGGCATTGCCGTTGGCCCCGATCAGGGTTTGTCCATTGAGGGCGATACCCGCACCGCAGCCGGTACCGATAATCACCGCGAACACCGTTGCCGCCCCGGCGGCCGCGCCGTCTGTCGCCTCGGAAACCGCGAGGCAGTTTGCGTCATTGGCAATGCGCACCTCCCGTGCGAGGCGCCGGGCGAGATCCTTATCAAAAGGCTGGCCATTGAGCCAAGTGGAGTTGGCGTTTTTGACCTTGCCACTCAGCGGCGAGAGGCTACCGGGAATGCCCACGCCAACGCTACCGCGCTGGCCGGTGGCGGATTCCGCCTGCGCCACCAGTTGAGCAATGGTCTCGATGGTTTGCGCATAATCATTACGCGGGGTGGGTAGCCGGTGGCGAAACAGTGGCTCTCCGCTGTCGGCCAGTGCAATCACTTCGGTTTTCGTCCCGCCTAAATCAATACCAATTCGCACCTGCATTTACCTCCATCATGTTGAATTTTATCAGTATACGCTTTAATCGCGCCGCCCGCGCGCCAGAAAACGTTGCGGCATTTTTACCGCGGCCGCCCCGGAAACGATGAAACCAGGCCCCTGATTCGCTATCATGCCCGCTGCGTTTCATGACAAGGCAAAACATCATCATGCTGTGGTTTAAAAATGTAATGGTTTACCGTTTAAGCCGTGACGTCACTTTGCGTCAGGACGAGATGGAAAAACAGTTAGCTCCGCTGTCGTTCACCCCCTGTGGCAGTCAGGATATGGCAAAAACGGGCTGGGTACCGCCAATGGGCGCACAGAGTGATGCGTTAACCCACGCCGTTAACGGGCAAATTATGATTTGCGCCCGTAAAGAAGAGAAGATCCTGCCGTCGCCGGTGATCAAACAAGCGCTGGAAGCGAAGATCCATAAGCTGGAAGCGGATCAAGGCCGTAAGCTGAAAAAGACCGAAAAAGACGCGCTGAAGGATGAAGTGCGGCACTCGCTGCTGCCCCGGGCATTCAGCCGCTTTAGCCAGACCATGATGTGGATCGATACCGTTAACGGTCTGATCATGGTGGACTGCGCCAGCGCCAAAAAGGCCGAGGATACCCTGGCCCTGTTGCGTAAAAGCCTCGGCTCCCTGCCGGTGGTTCCACTCACCCTGGAAACCCCTATCGAGCTGACGCTCACCGAATGGGTACGTTCCGGCAGTACGGCGCAGGGCTTCCAGCTGCTGGATGAAGCCGAACTGAAAGCTATCCTCGAAGATGGCGGAGTTATCCGCTGTAAAAAACAGGATCTGGTCAGCGATGAGATAGCCACCCATATTGAAGCGGGTAAAGTGGTCACCAAACTGGCCCTCGACTGGCAGCAGCGGATCCAGTTTATGTTGTGCGATGACGGTTCCGTGAAGCGTCTGAAGTTCTGTGACGAGTTGCGCGATCAGAATGATGATATCGATCGGGAAGATTATGCCCAGCGGTTCGATGCCGACTTCACGCTGATGACCGGTGAGCTGGCGGCGCTGATCCAGAGTCTGGTGGAAGGGCTGGGCGGCGAAGCCCAGCGCTAAACGCCATCTGGCCCGGCAAGCCGGGCCAGATGCGTGATCCGCAATGGTTATTCATCCTCAGGCCATTCTGGCATCTCAATAATAATCATATGCGCATGCTGCTCGGGGGCACGGAACGTCAGGGTTACCGGGCCGGTAATTTCCAGGGTATCCCGCGCATTCAGGGTGGGTAAATCCGCAATGGCCAGGCTCCCTTCAATATTGCTGATATAAGCCTGACGCCCGGCGGCCAGGCTCCAGCTCACCTCGGCATCGCTATTGGTCAGCTCGCTGACATACATATTAATGTCCTGATTCAGCTGGAGCGGCGCATCGTCATTTTTAATACTGCCGACAATGTGCGCAATCCGGTTCTCGCGGTCCTGCTCGCTAAAGTGGTGGCTGTGATAACGAACGTCCAGCCCCTGTTTCGGCGGCAAAATCCAGATCTGTAAAAAACGGCACCAGTCATCATGGTTATTCAGCTCTGAGTGCCAGACACCGCTCCCGGCGGTGATCGCCTGAGCATCACCGCGGCTCAGCACTTCTTCTTGCTGGGTGGCGCTGTCCCAGTGGGTCAGATGACCGTGGACCACATAACTGACGATTTCCATATCTTTATGGGGATGGCGATCAAAACCACTGTGGGGTTTTACATCGTCATCATTGACCACCCGCAATACCCCGTAGTGCATATTGTCTGGATCGTAATAATTGGCAAATGAGAAATGGAACCGGGTATTGGCCGGGTGATACTCGCTGGCCGGTAAATAATGCAGCGAATCAGCGGGTTTTAAACGATAATGTGTGCCCATGGCAGTGTCCTCAATATTGTTGATGGCCACATAGTAGGCTTACCCCTGACAGGGATAAATGGGCCCTCCCGTAAGACTCTATTACGCAAAATGAAAGAATATGATTTAACCGCCCTGCGCAGCTTTGTTGCGGTGGTCGACAGCGGCAGTTTCTATCACGCCGCCATGCAGCTGGAAGCCAGCAGCGCGGCAATCAGCCGCCGGATCTCGGCCCTTGAGGCAAGCCTTGGGGTTAAGCTGCTCAACCGCACCACCCGCCAGCTGGATGTCACCCCCGCGGGCCAGCAGTTCTATCAGGATGTCACCGCCGTCCTTAACGCCCTTGAACAGGCGGAGGAGCGGCTAAACTGCGCCCAGGAAACCTATAATGGCACCGTGCGGCTCGGGGCGCCGCTGAGCTTCGGGATGAAAAAGCTCGCCCCGCTGTTACCGCAATTTATGCAGCAATATCCCCATATCACGCTGCAACTGCATATGGACGATCGGGTAACCGATATGGTGACCGAGGGGCTGGACCTCTCGCTACGGATTGGCCAGTTAGCGGATTCAACGCTGGTGAGCCGGCGTATTGCCCTGTTGCCGCGCACATTCTGTGCCGCCCCGGACTATCTGGCCCGCCACGGAACACCGCACACCCCTGAACAGCTGCAACAGCATGCCTTACTGCGCTATTCGCTGCTGCCGGCCCGGGACGAGTGGAATCTGCCAGAGTGCAGCCAGGCCACCGAGTATTATACCCCGCTGGCGGTCAATAACGGTGATGTGCTGGCCACCGCGGCGGTTGCCGGGATGGGGATAGCCATGTTGCCTGAGTTTATGGTGGAAGATGCGCTGAATAGCGGCAGCCTGGTGCGCCTGCTGGAAGATGCCGCGCCCTCGCCGCTCCCGTTATCGCTGGTGCGGCCTTCCCGCCAGTTTACCCCGGTGCGGGTAACGGCACTGATGCAGTTTCTGCAAACGGCGCTGGCGCCGCAAGCGGGAAAATAGACGCCGGTGTGGGGACCACACCGGCAGATATTACAGATAACGGCACAGGTAGGCGGTGGGTTCCGCCACTTCGAGGGCAAACTCACTGTTACCCGGCACCTGGAATGACGCCCCGGCACCGAATACCTGCCACGCGGTGCTCCCCGGCAGCAGGACATTCAGTTCTCCGCTGATAACGGTCATCTCTTCCGGTTGACCGGTGCCAAAGGTATATTCACCGGCGGCCATCACCCCGACGCTGGCGCGCCCGGTGGCACTGCTGGTAAAACCGATCGACTTCACTTTCCCTTCAAAATATTCATTACTCTGGAGCATGACGGCGCCTTACATGAATGTTCGCTGAAACATCCAATATAGTCGCGGGCAACAAGCGCTGTCACGCACTATCTTCCCTATATTAAACAACCAATTCTGAGGCCAGCCGCGTCAGCAATGATGCCGATAACAGCACCGGAACATCCAGCGCCTTTTGCAGTAGATCCCGGTGTTTTAGCCGGTATCCGGCGCTATCAAGCACAATCACGTCGGCCCCCCGGTTTACCAGCTCCCGGCCGGCGTCAAGTACCGAGTCATCGTCCTCACTAAGTGGGTTTGCCAGGGTAAACAGCGGTGAGTTATCCAGCCCCTGCCATTTGAGCCGCTGCTGTTGCAAAAGCTCCTGCGCGGGGACCACCACCCCAACCTGGTGCCCTTCAACAATAGAGGCCACCAGCGGCGGGATAATACGTTCGGACTCAAGTAACATCGCGTCCCGCACCGTGAGCGACTCAAAACGCGACGAGCTCAGCAGCAAAATGACGCTAACCCCCTGCCGTTCCAGCAGTTGCACGATAGTTGTAAGGGCGTCTTCGACGCGCGCTCTCGACAGGCAAATGGTCTGTTTGTCCTCCAGCAGGGTAAATAACGGTGTATCCCCGGGTTGATAACCGTACTCCTGTTCCACTTGCTGGCGAGACATACCACTCAGCAGGCATATATGCCGAAACTGGTGTTCAGTAAGCTGTTCCGTCAGCATATTTTTGATATCACCGACCGGGATTGCCCCAATGGTGAGAATTGCCAACTCTGTATTCATAAAGGTGATCCGCGTTACTGTTCTACCGGCTGAGCCAACTGGCCACAACGTTTCTGGTCCCGGTGCATGCGGCAGTGAATATCGCCGCGCAAGAAACCAAATCACAACATGTGATTAACTAATTAATAGCTAAAAAATACACTTTTACACATAAAAGGCAGAATAATGACGAAATTACCAAGGATTCGGCGAGCAGACGGGAGAAAAGGCACAAAACCAGAAAAAATATCCTGCGGATCGGCCCCTGTTCACTGTCGGTGCGGGGGCCGGGCCTCAGCCCCCGCGACAGGCGATGGCCCGGGGCTGGCACAGGGGGGATTAACTGGCTCTGGCGTAGTGTAACGCCTCAAGAATGGCCTCAACCACCTGCTCCGGCGGGCGGTTGGCATCAATAATATGGTGGGCGGCTTGTTGATAGAGCGCATCCCGGGCGGCCAGTACATCGGCCATTTCGTCCGCAATGGGCCGGCCGGTCAGGGTTGGGCGCTGATCCTCTTGCGGAAATGCCGTCAGACGCCCGGCTAAAATCTCTGCCGGCGCCTGTAAGTAGATAACCTGGCCGTTATCCCGCATAAAGTGGCGGTTACCTTCCGCCAGCACGATCCCGCCACCGGTGGCCACCACCGTACCCGGGGCCGTCACCTGCCGTAATGCCTCGCTCTCCCGGCGCCGGAACCCCGGCCATCCGTCCTGTTCAACCATGTCGGCAACCGTCATTTGTGTGGTTTCCAGCAACCAGCGATCGGTGTCGGTAAAACGAAAACCCAGTGCCCGGGCCAGTGCATTTCCAGTCGTGGTTTTCCCGCACCCGCGGGCGCCAACTAAGAAAACAGGTCGAGTCATGAATGGTAAATCCTCTTCATACCAGCTCTTCAGGGTGAAGACTGGCTGACAGCGCAAACAACAAAAGCGGATGATAGCAGTAATCACGCCTCGGTGAAATCTGTAAATATTTCATTACATATCGTAAGCGATAATGTCCTGACTGGCACACTATAGCCCACAAAAACGCACCGTATTCGTAAAGATATAATTACACAAAATCAACAGCGGCCGACGGCAGCGATCATCCCCTTTCAGCCATTCATTTTTGGTAAAGAAATCTGTGCAAAGCTTTACGTAACACCATATTTACAACGACCGGTTTTCGGTCAAACTATGCTGGTTTTTACGATAACTCTTTTTAAGGTAGTCACAATGCAATCTGAAGAACAGCGCTTGATTGATGGTCTTTTTGCCCGCCTGCAACAAGCAGAAAACCAAAGTGGAGCCCGTGAGGCTGAAGCTGAGGCGCTGATTGCTGAGCATCTGAAGCAGCAACCCGGCGCCCCTTATTATATGGCCCAGACCATCCTTATCCAGGAGGCCGCCATCAAACAATTAACCAGCCGGGTTGAGGCGCTGGAGACCGAAGCCACCCAACTGCGTGAAACCGCACGCCCATCCAGCGGCGGCTTCCTCGCCGGGCTGTTTGGCGGCGGCCAGAAAGCCCCGGCCAGTGATAACGGCTATCGCCAGTCCGGGGGGTCAGCCCCGATTCCGGGTACCCGCCCGGGGAACAACCCGTTTGCCGCCAATAATGCTTCCGGCTATGGCGCACCGGCCCCGCAAGCTGCCCCCCAGGCCGCGCGCAGCGGCGGCTTTATGGCCGGGGCCCTGCAAACCGCCGCCGGCGTGGCCGGTGGCGTGGTGCTCGGCAACATGCTGACCAACATGTTCCACCACACCGCCCCGGAAGAGATAGTCAATATCATTAACGAGCCGGAAAAAGCCGGGGATAATAACCCGACGGCCAACAACGCTGATAACAGCAGCGCTGCGGATAATAGCGATGACGGCCTGGTGCAAAATGCCGCCTGGCAGGATGACAATAGCGGCTATGATGACAACAGCTATGACAATGACGACTTCGCCGGTGATGACTTCGGCGATGACGACAGCTGGGTATAATCCGCCATTAGCCCCGCAGGCTGGCCTGTAACCACTGCTCCAGCCCATTGGCAAATTGCTGGCGTTCCCGTTGGCTCATGGCCGCCGGGCCGCCAGTTTGCACACCGCTGGCCCGCATCGTGTCCATAAAGTCACGCAGGGTTAGCTTCTCGCGGATGGTGGCGGCGGTATAACGCTCTCCCCGGGGGTTCAGCGCATCGGCGCCCTTCTCCAGCACTTCCGCCGCCAGCGGAATATCCGCCGTTATCACTAAATCCCCCGGCCCGCAGCGGCGGACAATTTCGTTATCAGCGACATCAAAACCGGCGGGCACCCGCAGCATTTGAATATACGGGGATGGCGGGATTCGCAAACTCTGGTTTGCCACCAGAGTCACCGTGATTTGTGTACGCTGTGCGGCGCGGAATAAAATCTCTTTAATTACCCCAGGGCACGCATCGGCATCCACCCAGATTGCCATCATTCTCTCTCCTGTTCTGATACACTCAGTGGCGAATTGTTGCCTGCATCGCGTTGTCAGGCAACCGACTTATTTCACTTTCTGGTGTACTGGTGGCAGAGACACTTCACAGCGCTGGTCTGCGTCGTGCTTCCCCGCACGCTCACGCCGGGGCCATAACGGACAGCTATCACCCGCTATCGCCAGTCGCCACTCAAAAGTAAGGAGCATGATTCGTGGATAAAAATATTGGTTTTATTGGTTGCGGCAATATGGGAGAGGCCATCCTCGGCGGGCTGCTGGCCAGTGGACAAGTTCAACCGGCAAACATCTGGATTTATACCCCATCACCGGACAAAGTCGCGGCGCTGAGCGCTAAATACGGGGTAAATCAGGCACACAGCCCCCAGGAAGTGGCGCAAATTGCCGATATCGTCTTTGGCGCCGTAAAACCCAATATCATGCTCAAAGTGATGAGTGAGATAAACAACAGCCTGAATAAAGAGACCCTGGTTATCTCCGTTGCGGCGGGGATAACCCTGGATAATCTGGCGTCTATTCTCGGCCACGATCGCAAGATTATCCGCGCCATGCCAAATACCCCGGCGCTGGTGAATGCGGGCATGACCTCGCTCACCCCGAATGCCCTGGTCACCCAGGAAGATATCGCCAATGCGCTGAATATCTTCCGCAGTTTTGGTCAGGCTGAAGTGGTAGACGAATACCTGATTCACCCGGTGGTTGGCGTCAGCGGCTCTTCTCCGGCCTATGTGTTTATGTTTATTGAAGCAATGGCGGATGCCGCCGTACTGGGGGGAATGCCCCGGGCACAGGCCTATAAATTTGCCGCACAGGCGGTGATTGGCTCTGCCAAAATGGTGCTGGAAACCGGCAAACATCCGGGGGAGCTAAAAGATATGGTGTGCTCCCCGGGGGGAACCACAATTGAAGCGGTAAAAGTGCTGGAAGAGAAAGGCTTCCGCGCCGCGGTAATGGACGCAATGGATAAATGCATGCAGAAGTCTATTCAGCTGAGCAAATCCTGATAGCAGACAGAGTGGCACGCCCGTGCCACTCTGGATCATTCGACGTTAACGTCTGCTGCCGGGGTGGGTTACCCGGCATTATTTTTTCAGGCAGGTGCTCATAAAGGCTTTGCGCGGGCTGCCTTTCAGTGCCTGTTTGCTGGCTTCACCGTTACATTCCTGCATTTTCACCTGCTGCGGTGTCAATGCCTTACCGTGGGCCGCTGCCGGGCTCTTCAGGCAGCTGCTCATAAAGCTTTTACGGTCATCGCCCTTCAGGGCCTTAGTACCCGCCTGCTGATTGCAGCTTTGCATCCGCATCTGCTGGCTGGTCAGCGGTTTATCCGCGGCCTGCGCCGTCACAACCGATCCCATCATCCCCGCCAGGAGCATCACCATTATTGTCTTTTTCATAATCTATCCTATCGCAAATATCGCTATATCAGAGTCTGCCTCACTCGGGGTGAGTAAGGCGGATGCCGGGGGCACCGGCACTGGGCAGAAACTGCAATCCCCTTGCCATATATCAGGCCCTCAGACAGCCGCCAGCCCACGCGGGGCCATCAATAATAGCCCGCAGGGCACAGATTAAGTCTGGTATGAATTCCGGGAAATAGCACCCGGACACTGGCACTTTCTGTGAACCAGCTAACAAGCACACATAACCGATAACATCCGGCTACAGGCCATCTGCTATGGGTATTAGCAACGCATTACACTGAAGTTACATTTGCTTATTTAGAGTGCAATTTCGGGGGTTCAACCGCAGTTATTCTACTGATATTTAATATATAACAGCTACCCCGTCGTGCTGTATAGGTGATAAGAATAGCTAGTCGAGCAGTTTATGAATTTGTTGATGTAGCAGGTTCACATCGTAGCCGGCAGAATCCAGCTCATCGCGATTTACTTTTGCTATCGTCCCTTCAATCAGACGCTGGCGTTCATCACTGCTCATCTTGTCCATCATCTGGCGAAAAAAAAGCTCCATCACCGCAACCCGGTGTTCAAGACGGATGGACTCCTCTTCCCTGGCGGCAAGAATGACCAGCAACTCTGAAATTAAAGATCTCATGGCAAGCTCTCTGGCAATCATGTATTAAAAATCTATCATCACCATCTGAATATTCCTAGTCTATAAGGAAATTATTTTATGCTTTATTTTGGGTATGTATTTACCCTAAGGAATATGATACAGCGAAACGTTTAAATACATTGTGGAAGGCCGTTTTATTTTATCACTGCGCCCCATACCAGGCCGCGCGCAGCGGCATTAATCATGGTCTGTAATTCTGAATCACTCCCTGTTTTATCGTGTTATTTAATGCCATAAAGGGGCAATGTCATCCGATATTTATTTTATCCTATCCAGATCCTTTTTTTATTACCCGGCGGAAGTAATGCGTCGTACGACAATAAAATGTTAGCTGACGCACAAATGCATTATCACCTAATAATTAGAGGGGTATTACATAAGCAAGGTATGCTTCCCCCTCTGCCCGGTTATTTTTCCCCGCTGGCTCTGCGCTGAATATCCAGACAGCGGCGGTAGCGCAGCCCCCAGCTAAGCTGGACAATATTTATCAGCACCGTTATCGCCGTGGCCAAAAACACCCAGCGGAACCCCACCATCGCGGAAATACCGGCCCCCATTAACGGGCCCAGTACGTTCCCGAGGTACATAAAAGATTGGTTATAACCAAAAATACGCCCGGTCACCTGCTCACTGGCATATTTCATCAGTAAGGTCTGCACCGCCGGCAACATCGCGCCATCGGCAAAGCCGAGTAAAAAACGCAATATGCCTAACTGCAATGGCGTGGTGGCAAAGGACATGGCAAAGAATAACACCACCGCACAACAGAGGGTGGCCATCAAAATACGGGCGGTGCCGATCCGGTCTCCCAATTTCCCCAACCGGGGGGCGGAAATCAGCGCCGAGATCCCGGGCACGGCGGCAATAAGCCCGCTCACAAAAGCAATATTATTGCTGTCCGGGGTCATGGATTTAATAAACAGCGCCAGGATTGGGCCAATTGAGCCGTTGCACATCTGAATCACCATGGTGGTGATAAAAAGGCTTAGCATTAATAAGGGATACGGCAGCGAGGCAAATACCTGTTTGCCGCTTAAATGCTGGCTTTTGTTTTGTTCAGGGCGCGGGCCTTCTTTAATCAGAAACAGGGTGACCAGGAAGCTAATTACCAGCAAGCCAGAGGTGACCAAAAAGACCGTGCGCAACCCCAGATGGTCCGCCATCAGGCCGCCCATCAGTGGCCCGAGGATAACCCCGCTTATCTGCCCGGTAGACAAGGTGCTCAGCGCCCAGCCGCTGCGGTTACGGGGCACCTGTGAGGCCACCAGCGCCATCGCATTCGGAATATAGCCGGAGGTCAGCCCCATGATGCCGCGCAGAATAAACAGCTGCCAGACGTTGGTCGCAAACGCCTGCAATAAGATGGTGATAGCCATCCCCAGCGAGGCACGCAGCAACATCAGCTTACGGCCTTTGCGGTCTGCCAGGCTGCCCCACATCGGGGAGACAATGGCCGAAATCAAAAACGTCACGCTGAACGTCAGCCCTGACCACATCGACAACGCTTCATGGGAGCTGACCCCCAATTGCGCAACATAGAGCGGCAGGAATGGCAGGATCTGGCTAATGGCGAGGCCAGTAAAAAAACAGCCAAACCACACCGAGATAAGATTTACTTTCCAGGATTCCATAGGTCGCAAGCTTTCATCAAGGCAGCGGACACCGGGCCCGGCCCACCCGGTTTCCGGGTGAAATAATTCACAGACTAACTAGTTTATCATACAAAAACACCAGGCATGTAGCCTAAGCTGCCCTGCGGTTGCGCGACCTGTTCGCCAATTGGTCAGTTGCCGCCCCAGAACGCGCTGGAGCATGAAACCCACCGGCAGGCGTGCTATTTTGTTAGCTTTCGTAGCGCGTAAGCTAAATCTCAGGTGTGACATGGCAAAATTACGGGTAGGGATCGTCTTTGGCGGCAAATCCGCTGAACATGAAGTCTCTCTTCAGTCGGCGAAAAACATTGTCGACGCAATTGATAAAACGAAATTCGACGTAGTGCTGTTAGGGATTGATAAGCAAGGTCAGTGGCACGTGAATGATGCGGCTAATTACCTGGCGAACGCCACGGACCCGGCCCATATCGCCCTCAACCATTCCGGCGTAAATCTGGCCGTTGCCCCTGGCCAGCAGCGCCAACAGTTAATTGATGCCGCTAACGCCAGCCCGCTGCCCCAGCTGGATGTGGTCTTCCCGATTGTTCACGGCACTCTCGGCGAAGATGGCTCCCTGCAGGGAATGCTGCGCATGGCGAACCTGCCGTTCGTCGGCTCCGGGGTGCTCGGCTCTGCGGTCAGCATGGATAAAGACGTTGCTAAGCGCCTGCTGCGCGATGCGGGCCTCAACGTGGCGCCTTTTGTCACCCTCACCCGGGCAAACCGCGACAGCGTCAGCTTTGACCAGTTGGCGCAACAGCTGGGCCTGCCGATGTTTGTCAAACCCGCCAACCAGGGCTCTTCTGTGGGGGTCAGTAAAGTGAATAGCGCCGCGCAGTATCAGGACGCTGTCGCTCTGGCGTTCCAGTTTGACAGCAAGGTGGTGGTGGAAAAAGGCATCGTCGGCCGGGAAATCGAATGCGCCATCCTCGGCAATGACTATCCCGAGGCCAGTACCTGCGGTGAGATTGTTATCAACAGCGACTTCTACTCCTACGACACCAAATATATTGATGACAAAGGCGCGCAGGTTGTGGTTCCGGCCGCTCTCGCCCCGGACATCAACGACAAGATCCGCGCTATCGCCATCCGCGCCTACCAGGCACTGGAATGCAGCGGCATGTCCCGGGTGGATGTATTTTTAACCCCGGAAAATGATGTCATTATTAACGAAATCAATACCCTGCCTGGGTTTACCAACATCAGCATGTACCCCAAAC
This sequence comes from Shimwellia pseudoproteus, assembly GCF_016415625.1. Classification (GTDB taxonomy): domain Bacteria; phylum Pseudomonadota; class Gammaproteobacteria; order Enterobacterales; family Enterobacteriaceae; genus Shimwellia; species Shimwellia pseudoproteus. Next base: position 9,269 of record NZ_WBXP01000012.1, on the reverse strand, counting down.
TGTGGCAGGCCAGCGGTATCGACTATCAGACATTGATAACCCGTCTGATTGAGCTGGCCATTGAGCGCCATCAGCAGGACAGCGCCTTAGTCAGCACCATCAGCCACTAAATGGCTTACCCGGCGTCCGGTTGCTCCGGACGCCGGCGAATAATCATCCCCGCCAGCCAGAACCCGAGCCCCCAGGTCACCAGCCCCAGGGCATATTGCCGCCACCCTTCTGCAGTGATCCCCGCCAGCCCGGCCACCCCGTTAAGTATAAAAATCAGCCCGATGGCAACGGCATAGTAGTGCCAGTCCCGGCGTATTTTTTGCGGCAGGTTTTTCATGGTGCGCTACTCCTGTCTGTCAGAACCCGTCTCTCTGGCGGTGCGGCATAGTAACCTTGTTCCCGGCCAGACAACAGCACGCCCCCCGCAATTGGCCGCCCCATAGGATAAAAGTGTGATCGGTTACAAATAATACATTTCAGGAATTTTCTGGCGGGGATTTACCAGAAATCTGATATTGCATTTTCTCGCCGCGGGCCACACTGGCTATCAATCGGCAGAACCATTGTGGTCAGTTATTTGTCTGGAATGATATCGGGAGGGGTTATGGCAGGTATTACATCGCCGAAATCTTTTACATCCGAAATCCGGCGGGAGTTTTCCCACTCCGGTAATTTGTCCTGGGCGCCATTTGTGGTGCTGTGCCTGTGGGGGGGGTCAGAAATTATCAGCCTGCTGGCCCATGCGCCGGGTTTGCTCGAACACATCATGCAAACCCACAGCAGCGCCCGGCCAACCATTGAAATGAGCCCCAGTGTCGGGCTGATATTCGGTATTGCCACCGTTGCCGGTGGCCTGGTAATACTCGGTGCCGTGGGGCTTTACCTCCGCCTGCGCCGCCGCCACGGTTAGCGCTGCTTCATACAGGCCGCGCGCCGTTCATCCACCCGTTTTGCGAACCACGCCGTGGTGAGATTACGGGTAATTTTCGGGCTTTCGAGGGTGATCCCCGGCAGCATCTCCCTGGGAAGAGATTTTCCTGCTTTGGCTTCCGCCAGCCGGTAAACGCCCTGGTAGAGCGCGGTTTTCTCAAACGCCAGGCTATCCCCCTGCTTTAACGCGCGGTGGATCTCGCTGTTGCTCATATCCAGTTTGCCCGCCAGTTTGCGTACCGCCAGCTCCGTTTTACCGGGCTCATCAGTGTCGTAACGCACCACATCGCCATCAAGGGCCAGTTTCACGCCGCTGGCTTTGGCCACCGCCGACTGAAAGGCCGCATTGCGGCTGGCATACCAGCCGGCATTAAAGTCCGCAAAGCGGTACAGCGGCTGGGTATAGTTAACCGGGTAATTCAGCAGATGATAGGTCCCGAACCAGATCCCGCCCCGGCGGCTAAACACCTCCTGGCGCACGGTCCCTTCCATCTTCCACGGGTAACCCCGGGTATGTTGCTCCGCAAACGCGATACTCACCTGCATTGGCCCACCGGTGTGTACCGGGTTCAAATTGCCAAACAGTGTCTGCCCCATGGGGACCATATTGATAAAGTCATCAAAAATGGCGCTGAGTTGTTTTTCACTTGTTACCTTATCCAGCCGCTCACTGTAGCTCTGGCCGTTAGGGGATTTAATCAACAGCGCGGTATGGACCAGGAAAGCGGGAATGTGCATATTCCCGGCCCGGCGATCAATCTCCTGCCAGGCGATTTTCCCCAGCCCCGGCACCTGAGGATCATCCTGATAGGTGGACTCCTGGGCGGCGACCGCCAGCACGGAACAGATATTCTCTTCGCTCGGCGCCAGTTTCTGGCTGGCAAACGCGGTGGCGATATCGCTGGCCCAGCCATTACGATCCTTCACGCTGGCCGGCATTTTTTGCTTAACCACGCTGGCGACATCCAGCGGTTTTTGGTCGCTGTGGGTAACCGGTGCCGTCGTTTTGGTACTACACCCGGCCAATACCAGTAATCCCAATAGTGCCAGGGGCCGGACAATATTTTGCTGCGATTTCACACCCTTTCCTTCTTATGGCCGTTATCCGTCACACCCTATCATTTTTACGTTTACTGACGAAATAAGAATCCAGCTTGACAAATATTTGCCATGGCAGTAATTTCATTTGCATTAAATGCCATGGCAAAGACCTTGCTCTCATTATGCTTTCTCATAAAAAACTTCATCTGGCGCTGCTGATCCACCTGACCAATCAGTTTAAAGATCAGCTTATTAACCAGTATTTCTCCGGGGCAGACATTACCGCAGCCCAGTTCAAAGTATTGATAACCATATATAAAGGGATCACCAGCCCGGTTGAGATCAGCCGTTGTCTGATGATGGATGCCGGGGCCATGAGCCGCATGCTGGAAAGGATGGTCAAACGGGATTTGATTATTCGCACCAATAATCCTCAGGATAAACGCCAGGTTATCCTCCAGTTAACGGCCAAAAGCGAGGCACTGTGCGAGCACTTTCAGACCCGGATACTGGGGCATTTCCTGGCCGATCTCACCCGCCGGCTCACCCCGGAGGAAGCCGGACAGCTGGAGCAGCTCTTACTCAAGATGCTGCCCGATGAGACCACCACCCCATACCTGAATTTACCGGTTTAACAGTTAAAGGTCTGCTCATGGACACCACGCCAGATACTACCGAACAGCGCCAGCGCGCCAGTAAGCGCAAACGCAATTTTGCCATTCTGCTGATTATCATCGCCCTGGCTGTAGCAGGCACCCTCACCTGGTATCTGCTGTATGGCCGCTATTATGAAGAGACCGATGATGCCTACGTGGACGGTAATCAGGTTATCTTAACCCCGCGCGTCAGCGGCACCGTTACCCAAGTCAGCGTTGATGAAGGGGATTATGTGCAAAAAGGCCAGCCGCTGGTGTTGCTGGACCCCAGCGACACCGACGTTGCCCTGCAACAAGCCGAAGCGGCCCTCGCCAGCACGGTCCGCCAGGTGCGCGGCCTGTACAGCACCGCCGATAACTACCGGGCCCAGGTGGCGGCCAAAAAGGTTGCCCTGCAACAGGCAGAAAGCGACTACGCCCGCCGCCAGCGGATTTTTGCCAGCGGCGCAGTCTCTGCAGAAGATCTGTCCCACTACCGCGACACGGTAAACACCGCCCGTAATGACCTGATAGCCGCCGAACAGGCCCTGCGAACCAATCAGGCGATGGTGGATGACACCGTTATCAACAGCCACCCGGAAATCAAAAGCGCCGTGGCCGATCTGCGCCAGAAGTACCTTGATCACGCCCGCACAACCATTGTGGCGCCGGTAAGTGGTTTTGTGGCCAAACGCGCCGTGCAGTTAGGGATGCGGGTCGACGCCGGTACCACCCTGCTGGCCATCGTGCCGCTGGATCAAGTGTGGGTGAATGCCAACTTCAAAGAGAGCCAAATGCGCGAGATGCGCATTGGTCAGCAGGTCACGCTGACCGCGGATCTCTACGGTGATGATGTGACCTACCGTGGCCGGATTGAAAGCCTCGGCATCGGCACCGGCAGCGCCTTCTCCCTGCTGCCCGCCCAGAACGCCAGCGGTAACTGGATCAAAATCGTCCAGCGCCTGCCGGTGAGGATCACCCTGGATCCACACGATATGGCGAAACACCCGCTGCGCATTGGCCTGTCAATGCTGGCCACGGTGGATTTACGCCATACCCAGGGGGCACTGCTGCCGGATAAAACCGTGGCGCATCCGCGCTTCTCCACCGATGTGTATAACGACCCGCTGGCTAACGCCGAGCAACTGGTGAACAAAATTCTGCAACAAAACAGCCAGCCACACGCCGGTAGCCAGTGACCACGATGCAGGATAAAGCCGCCTTCACGCCCCCCAATATGGTGCTCGCGACAGTCGCCCTGTCGCTGGCCACCTTTATGCAGGTGCTGGACTCCACCATTGCCAACGTGGCGCTGCCCACGATTGCCGGTAATATGGGGGTCAGCGCCGATCAGGGCACCTGGGTTATTACCTCTTTTGCGGTCTGTAACGCCATCGCCCTGCCGCTTACCGGGTGGTTCACCCGCCGCTTCGGCCAGCTGCGGCTGTTTATCGCCTCGGTGATGCTGTTTACTCTGGCGTCATTCCTGTGTGGCTTCGCCCACAGTATGACCGAGCTGATTATCTTCCGGGCGCTACAGGGCTTTTTTGCCGGCCCGATGTTCCCCATGTGCCAGACCCTGTTGCTGGTTATCTTCCCGTCCTCAAAGCGCACTATGGCGCTGGCGCTGCTGTCGATGGTCACCGTGGTGGCGCCCATTGTCGGCCCAATCACCGGGGGCTGGATAACCGATAACTACACCTGGCCGTGGATTTTCTATATTAATGTGCCGATCGGTATTTTTGCGGCTATTGCGGTCTGGGGGCAGTTACGCGCCCGGGAAGAGCACACCCAGCGGGTGCCTATCGACTATATCGGCATTGGGTTACTGGTCCTCGGGGTTGGATTGCTACAAGTGGTGCTGGATAAAGGCAACGATCTGGACTGGTTCGCCTCCGACGCGATTGTCACCATGTCGCTTATCTCCCTGGTGGCACTGGTCGCGTTTGTTATCTGGGAACTGGGTGACCGGCACCCGATCGTGAATTTGCGCCTGTTTGCCGACCGTAACTTCACCGTCGGCACCCTTGCCCTGAGCCTCGGATATGCGGCCTTCTTTGCCATTAATATTATTCTGCCCCAGTGGCTGCAAACCCAAATGGGCTACACCGCCGTCTGGGCCGGGCTGGCCTCAGCCCCGATGGGGGTTATCCCCCTGATGCTGACCCCGATTGTCGGGCGCTACGCCGGGCGCGTTGATTTACGCCTGCTGGCCTCGCTCTCATTTCTGGTTATGGGGAGCTCCTGCCTGTTGCGCGCCGGTTTTAACACCGATGTCGACTACGACACCATTGCGGAAGTGCAGCTGTTTATGGGGGTGGGGGTGGCGCTATTTTTTATGCCGATCACCACCATCTTGCTGTCCCGCTTGCAGGGTAATGATATTCCCGACGGTTCAGGGCTGGCCACCTTCCTGCGCGTGCTGGGGGGAAGTTTCGCCTCGTCGCTGACCACCTGGATCTGGTCCCGGCGGGAAATATTCCACCACGCCAGGCTGGCGGAGAGCGTCTCCGTCTGGGACCCGGCCACCCAGCGTTACCTTCAGCATATCGGCGGCGCCAGCCAGACCACGATGGCGCAGATTGACCGGCTGGTCGAAAACCAGGCCTATATGATGTCGACTATCGACTACTTCCATCTGCTGGGCTGGGGATTTATGGGGCTGATGGTGATTATCTGGTTTGCCAAACCGCCGTTTATGCGCGATGGCGGCAGTGGCGCCCCGGCGGCGGGGCATTAGCGGGGAAAGGCCCGCCGGTACTCCGGCGGGACGGGGATTAACCGGCGATGTGCTGCTCTTGCTGTTCCCGCAGCAGGCTGTCATTGAGCTGGCGCTCAAAACTGCGCAAACGCTTATAGATAGACATCAATTCCACCAGCGTGGTCCAGGAGCTGATCAGATACTGGAACGCGCTGCGCACCTGGCCGAACACGTTGGTTATCTGGGTCATCAACCCGAGGGTGATCCCCGCCGACACCACCGAAGGCAACAGCAGGAAAATCCCGAACACCGAATCGAGCTGCAAATAGAGGATGCGCGCGATATTAAAGTAGGTGTAATGGAAATAGAGCCGGAAGTAGTTATGGCGCACATTGCGAAACAGCGTCTGCACCGTGGGGGGCTGGGCGCGGTCAGCATTATCTTCACCGTACACCAGCTCCTTACGGTAGGCGGCTTCCACCTGCTGATTTTTAAACTCCAGCCCCGGCAGTTTAATCCCGACAATCGCCAGTAACCCGGTACCCAGCAGGGACCAGGCAATGGCCGCAATCACCAGACCATAAGGAATATGGCCGATAATCGGCAGGTCCGGAACATGGGGAGAGAGCGCCACCAGCACCGGTAAAAAGGCAATCAGGGTCATAATGGCATTGATAAAACTGACCCCCATATCCTCAACGGTGGAGGCAAAACGCATAGTATCTTCCTGGACACGCTGGGCGGCCCCTTCGATATGGCGCAAATGCTGCCAGTTGGCCATATAGTATTCGTTCATGGCGGTACGCCAGCGGAAGACATAGTGGCTGATAAAGAAATAGGTCATCACCCCCACGGTCACGGCAATTAACGCAATGCCGAGGAAGATCCCTATCTCGCGGTAGAACTGGCCAATCTGTACGCTATTCGCCGAGCTCAGCGCCTTCTGGATCAAGTCGTAGAACGGCGCATACCAGGCGTTAATCGCCACGCTCACTTCCACCTGGAACCAGGTGACAAACACAATCAGCGCCGAACCGAGGATCGACCATTTCTGCCAGCGATGAGGGCTATAGATAAACCAGAACCCGGCAAACAGCCCTACGCACACCGCATAATAGGCATAAAACACCAGATTGCCCCGGGTCCAGAACCGGGCGGCACTGACCGGCAAATCTTTGGTTGCCCCAACGGCATGCTCCAGCCAGCCTCCACCGCCCGCTTGCCAAAAAATAATGGCGATAAGCGCCCAAATAAATGCCGACGTAAAAAATGCCGTCGGCCGGGGGAAAAAAGACTTAAACATCTGGAAACTCCTGTGGATTTTTGTTGTTCTTCCCGCTCACTATCCCCCAACAGGTGTGCAGCGGGAGGCATTCCATCGCGGCGCATACTCGCACCGGCCTGTTACCTTATCGCTAAGTGCAGTAGCGGACTGGGAAATCTTGTTTCAAAGCATGACCTGGGGCAATGATTTTACGTCTGAAAATCCGGTTTATGTCTTATTGTCACCGGTTAGCGGCCATAATTACCGCCACCGGCTTAACCTGCACCGGATTCCCCGGCAGGGTTAATGTTGCCCATACCTGATTGTGGTGAGCAATCAGTGCTGCGCCACTTACCGCCTCGCGATCGGCGGTAGTGTGAGCATCCGCCGCCACGGTGATCCGGTAGCCCAGGCTGGCCCCCACTTTAATGGTGGTATCAAGACAATAATCGGTAGCACATCCACAAATAATAAACGCCCGCTGGCCGATACCCGCCAGCACCTGGGCCAGGGCCGTCTGCCAGAAGGCATCACAGGCGGTTTTTGTCACATATAACGCATTATCCGGCTGGTGTATCCCGGGTGCCAGAGCAAACGCCGTGCTGCCCGGTACCATTTCCCCTTCGCTGTGCTGAATGAAAATCGTCTGCTCCGCGGCGGCGGTCAGCGCGTTAATCTGGTCAATACAGTGCGCCACCTGATGACGGGGCAACGCCAGAACACCGTTTTGCATATCCACAACCACCACAACCCCTACCATGATCTCACCTCTTGTGCGGTCCATTTTTGCTGCAATCACCGGTATGCAGGCCGGAAATAGTGACATTGATTACATCAATTAACCAACATCCCTTTGCACAACGCAGCGGAGTAGTATAAATACGGATATTATAAATTTCTTTGTGCAGTGGGTTCCTTCTTGAAACGTCATATCACCAAACTCGTTGCGCTGGCATTATCCATACTACCAGCCATTAGCCATGCTCAAACGTCGCCGGATCCGGTCTTTTCATCGGACATCGTCGACCGCTACGCCAGCCACATTTTTTACGGCAGTGGCGCCACCGGGATGGCCATTGTGGTCATTGACGGTAATCAGCGTGTTTTTCGCAGTTTCGGGGAAACCCGGCCAGGCAATAACGTTCACCCGCAGATGGACTCAGTGATCCGCATCGCCTCACTGACCAAACTCATGACCAGCGAAATGCTGGTGAAGCTGCTGGATCAGGGGGTAGTAAATCTTCACGATCCGCTGAGCAAATATGCCCCGGCCGGTACTCGGGTGCCCAGTTTTGATGGTAAACCGATTGATCTGGTGAATTTGGCCACCCACACCAGCGCCCTGCCCCGGGAACAGCCCGGCGGACCGGCGCGCCGCCCGGTGTTTGTCTGGCCCACCAAAGAACAGCGCTGGCACTGGCTCTCTACCGCGAAGCTGACCGCCGCCCCGGGTAGCGTGGTGGGCTATTCCAATGTGGCCTTCGATCTGTTGGCCGATGCCCTTGGCCGGGCGGCGGGTAAACCTTATGATCAGCTTTTCGAAGAGCAGATCACCCGCCCACTGGGGATGAAGGACACCACCTTTACCCCCTCGCCTGACCAGTGCGCCCGCCTGATGGTGGCAGAAAAAGGCGCCAGCCCCTGTAACAATACGCTGGCCGCCATGGGCAGCGGCGGGGTCTATTCCACCCCGGACGACATGATGCGCTGGATGCAGCAATTCCTCTCTTCTGATTTCCACGCCCGCAGCCGCCAGGCGGACCGGATGCAAACCCTTATCTATCAGCGCAGCCAGTTCCGCCGGGTAGTGGGAATGGATGTCCCAGGCCGGGCAGATGCCCTGGGGCTGGGTTGGGTCTATATGGCACCGAAGGCGGGCCACCCGGGTATTATTCAGAAAACCGGCGGTGGCGGCGGCTTTATCACCTATATGGCGATGGTGCCCCAGAGTAATGTCGGCGCGTTTGTGGTTATCACCCGTTCACCGCTGACCCGCTTTAAAAACATGAGCGACGGCATCAACGATCTGGTGTCCGAGCTGAGCACACCGCGCACCAATACCGCCACTTCCCCAAGTATCTGACTGACATCCGGCAGGGAATATCCCTGCCGGATTATCTTTTTCGTGCAAAAGCACTTGTTACCACATATCAACATGTGGTTTATTCTATAAAGTAGAACAGTGAGAACAGGCGTTATACTCACGCTGCTTTACAAAAAAACAGATAACTAAACTAATCACAGGACAACATCACTCCGAATAAGAAATGATTCAAGCATAATGGACGCAGTACGTTAAATATTCACATGAGGAATAACGGGATGAAAAGGGACTCTTTCACCAATGGCGTTATCGATCAGACATTACACTGGATTGACGAAAATATTCATGAACGTGTTACTCTGGACGATCTGGCGCGCAAAACAGGATATTCTAAATGGCACTTCCAGCGGTTGTTCTACGCCCGGATGTCTATTACCGCCGCCAGCTATATTCGCAATGCGAAATTAATGCGGTCGGTCATCGATTTAAAATTCAGCGATCGCAATATCATTGCCATCGCGGAAAAATACGGCTTCAGCTCCCAGCAATCTTATACCCGCACCTGGCTTTGTTGAATAAATCGAACTTTTAGCCGAAATTAGGATCAGATCACCACACTCCTGACCCTGTAGCGACATCCTGTGACAAAGCAAAAGTTCAAAA
>NZ_WBXP01000119.1 GCF_016415625.1 Shimwellia pseudoproteus | reverse complement strand
AGAACCTATCCCAAAAGGAATTGTCAGATCGAAAATAATGGCAATTTTTGAGGGCGAAGTATGACGGGCAACAAGTGGCAGATCAGCGATGAACTCTGGGAGAAAATGGCTCCACTTCTCCCGGAACATAAAACCCACCATCCGCTGGGCACGCATCGTAGACGTGTTGATAATCGTGCCGCAATGAACGCCATTTTCTTTGTGCTCAGAACCGGTTGCCAATGGAATGCCCTGAATGCCACGGATATTTGCTCATCCAGCTCAGCCCACCGCCGCTTTCAGGAATGGCGGGATGCTGGAGTATTTGAACGCTTCTGGCAAAACGGGCTGCTTGCCAGCGAGAAGCTGGATGCCATTGACTGGTCATGGTTGTCGATGGATGGCTGCATGACAAAATCGCCCCTTGCAGGCTCAAAAAAACAGGTCGCAACCCGACTGACAGGGGGAAACAGGGAGTAAAGCGGAGCCTGATGACCGACGGGAACGGGCTTCCGCTCTCGCTGGTTGTCGCAGGGGCAAATACCCACGACATAAAACTGGTTGAAGATACGCTGGACGCGCTACAGACCGGCAGGCCGGGTCGCAGGCTGCATCTGTGTATGGACAAAGGCTATGAGGCTGAATGGCTGGAAATTTG
>NZ_WBXP01000118.1 GCF_016415625.1 Shimwellia pseudoproteus | reverse complement strand
GGTGATGCTGCCAACTTACTGATTTAGTGTATGATGGTGTTTTTGAGGTGCTCCAGTGGCTTCTGTTTCTATCAGCTGTCCCTCCTGTTCAGCTACTGACGGGGTGGTGCGTAACGGCAAAAGCACCGCCGGACATCAGCGCTATCTCTGCTCTCACTGCCGTAAAACATGGCAACTGCAGTTCACTTACACCGCTTCTCAACCCGGTACGCACCAGAAAATCATTGATATGGCCATGAATGGCGTTGGATGCCGGGCAACTGCCCGCATTATGGGCGTTGGCCTCAACACGATTTTACGTCACTTAAAAAACTCAGGCCGCAGTCGGTAACCTCGCGCATACAGCCGGGCAGTGACGTCATCGTCTGCGCGGAAATGGACGAACAGTGGGGCTATGTCGGGGCTAAATCGCGCCAGCGCTGGCTGTTTTACGCGTATGACAGGCTCCGGAAGACGGTTGTTGCGCACGTATTCGGTGAACGCACTATGGCGACGCTGGGGCGTCTTATGAGCCTGCTGTCACCCTTTGACGTGGTGATATGGATGACGGATGGCTGGCCGCTGTATGAATCCCGCCTGAAGGGAAAGCTGCACGTAATCAGCAAGCGATATACGCAGCGAATTGAGCGGCATAACCTGAATCTGAGGCAGCACCTGGCACGGCTGGGACGGAAGTCGCTGTCGTTCTCAAAATCGGTGGAGCTGCATGACAAAGTCATCGGGCATTATCTGAACATAAAACACTATCAATAAGTTGGAGTCATTACC
>NZ_WBXP01000117.1 GCF_016415625.1 Shimwellia pseudoproteus | reverse complement strand
GACGAAAGCAGGTATGCCTGAAAGTGTGCGTATTGCCTGAAAACACAACCCGCTACGGGGGAGACTTACCCGAAATCTGATTTATTCAACAAAGCCCTTTCAAGGGTGAGATAAGTGAGGCTCGGGGTAATTCTGTGGCCGTGAAAATATAGCTAACGAACGGAGGCAGGTTTAACAGCATGTTGCTGTCGATATAAAAACGTTCCGCCTGCCGGATCGTGCGCTCGTCGTCTATAACTTCGGTCAGTACCCGATTGGTTTTTGCTTTGCGACTCTCATCGTCAACTAAAATCGTACCGGACATTTTCGCCACCCATAACGCGGTGTCAGGGTCTTGCAGTTTATACACCAGTTTAAATTTTGCGTTTTCCACTACGGCACCCACCACGGCGTCGCCGTTTAAATCGGCGGGGCAGTCGCGTAAATCGGCAACGGACTGGTGATCCATAATGATATGCACGCCTTTATCTCGGGCAGCGCCTAAACCCTCAAGTGCAGGCCGTGATAAATGGTATTTTAGTTCGGCCAGGTGAATAGCAATCGGGCGTGGCGTGGTATTGATTCGGTCGCGTAACTCAGCAAGCTGCATTAACCGAACTAAAATCATGCGTTGAGTTGCTATCACTTTACTGTTGCGCATTGAACCGATGATGTAACAGCAACCGCCGTCGTCAAAAATCTTTTTTAATGCTAACCCATCTGGGGCATTAATGGAGTTTAATAAAGCCAGCTCCTCTATTTTACCGAAGAATCCTTTAATCGTTTCGGCAATGCTCTGCACGAAATCGCTGTTGAGGGGTTTGAGGGCCAATGGAACGAAAACGTACGCTAAGAAGTTAATTCATTGTTTAAATTGAAATTTAGTTCTCTCAGTTCCCCCTTCAAAATATCCT
>NZ_WBXP01000116.1 GCF_016415625.1 Shimwellia pseudoproteus | reverse complement strand
CGATGTGTTTGCGGGAAAAAAATCGGCCCAGATCCGCGAAATTTTAATCAGCGAGTCAGCTTGGGAAGAAATGACCTGCTTATTCGCACCTTCCCTAGAATGGATTAAAAATTGATTGCTGTATGAAATCACCAGCCATGCAAAGCAAATCTCCCTTCTGTAACCACTCCAAAGGTTAAATAACATCATAATGAAAACCAATATATAAAATGTCACCTCTTTCTGAATTGTCCAATAGATATCGCTAAAAAAATGATATCCGAACACTTGGGGGAAAAACGTAAAGCTATAGAATAAAGAAACAATCCTTTCCTTAAAATCAACCATTGGTATAAAGCACTGAAACACTAAAACTATAAATCCAAATATTATAAAGGTGGGTACTATCCTATTAATCCTTGACTTAATAAATTCAACAGGTGTTCTTCCAACTGATGAAAGTGATATTACAAATCCACTTATAATGAAAAATAAATCAACACCAAAGTTCCCAAAATAGAAGGCATTAACTGTTAACTCTTTCGGTAGGAAGCCTGAGATAGGCCCAGCGAACAAGTAGTGGTACAACATCACCATCATAAATGCCATAAAGCGAAGACCGTCGAGCGCTTCAATCCTTACTGTGGTTTTCATCAAATCCTCTGGAGTATGCTTTTTACTAAGGAAATCATACCCCAGAGGCTTTACTAATCAAAGTTTATCTTGTCAATCGCGCGACGATACCCGCCATGACAAAAACGATTATCTGGTCGTAGTTTAATCCGTATGTGTCGGCCTCTACATCATGCTCAATCATTTTATACTTTCTGTAATCAAGCCCGTGTCGGTAATGACTCCAACTTATTGATAGTGTTTTATGTTCAGATAATGCCCGATGACTTTGTCATGCAGCTCCACCGATTTTGAGAACGACAGCGACTTCCG
>NZ_WBXP01000115.1 GCF_016415625.1 Shimwellia pseudoproteus | reverse complement strand
TGACGAAAGCAGGTATGCCTGAAAGTGTGCGTATTGCCTGAAAACACAACCCGCTACGGGGGAGACTTACCCGAAATCTGATTTATTCAACAAAGCCACGCCATTCATAAACAGATCACGCCAGCTTATTACCATGCTGGCCAGTGGGTTATAGGTAATAACCCAACTGTATTTTTCCGGAATCATATCAGAGGCATATAAAATCGGCGTACAATAAAACATCAGCATAATACCCAGGCTGACAAATCGCTCAAGGTCGCGGAAAAACAGATTCAGCGTCGAAAAGATAAGCGCGACGCCAAAGGTGAAAATAATCTGACCAATAGCGATAAGCGGCACCCCCCATAACCAGTCAAGGGATGGCGACATATTGTAGACAAAGAGAAAAACGATAATCACCGGGATAGTACACAAAAAGTGCAGCCCTTCCATCATCACATTACTCAACGGAATGACAGAACGCGGAAATACGGTTTTCTTAATAATCTGGGCATTTGCAATGAATGAAAACAGAGAGTTAGTTGCTGAACTGGCAAACCACTGCCAGGGGAATAACCCGGTGATCAGAAATACGGTGTAGTTCGGGATTTGTACCCGCATAACCAGTTTAAAGATGAAGTAGTAGATCATGGCAAACAACAGCGGGTTGGCAATGGACCACAAGTACCCGAATACGCTGCTCTTATAACGAACTTTAAGTTCTTTATTTGTGATAACTACAACCAAATCAACTAAATAGCCTAAATTATACTTCATTATTAAGTGCTCATTATTCTTGCCACATTGCCACCAGACGCCCGTCCGCCGCGAAAATGGCAACGCTACCGCCCTTGGCTTAGAGATACCAATGCTCTCACAACATCACCAAAACATAAACCACTGCGTCGTGATAAATGCACCATATTTTAGTCAGTTACGGGCTTTGTTGAATAAATCGAACTTTTAGCCGAAATTAGGATCAGATCACCACACTCCTGACCCTGTAGCGACATCCTGTGACAAAGCAAAAGTTCA
>NZ_WBXP01000114.1 GCF_016415625.1 Shimwellia pseudoproteus | reverse complement strand
TGACGAAAGCAGGTATGCCTGAAAGTGTGCGTATTGCCTGAAAACACAACCCGCTACGGGGGAGACTTACCCGAAATCTGATTTATTCAACAAAGCCGCTGATGACTGAAAAAATCAAAATACCGGTTAGGGTCCTGCACGTTGGTAACCGGAGACGGTTTCAGCGAGTGGATCATATCGGGGAATTTCATCGCATCGCGAATAAAGAATACCGGCTCATCGAGGCCAACTAAATCCCAGTTACCTTGTGAGGTGTAAAACTTAATGGCAAAACCGTGGGGGTCGCGCAGGGTTTCCGGCGAACCTTTAGGATGAATAACGGTAGAAAACCGCAGAAATACCGGCGTCGTGGTGCCGCTTTTAAACATCGCCGCCGATGTTAAGTCACTGATGTCCTTATCCTGATGATATTCACCAAATGCCCCGGTACCGCGTGCATGCACCACGCGCTCTGGCGTACGTTCGCGCACAAAGCGCTGTAATTTTTGTACCAGGTGCCCATCCTGTAACAGCGTTGGTCCATTTGGCCCCGCAGTTTGTGAATTCTGGTTATCACCCACCGGAGCACCATTATCATTGGTCATTTGAACAGTTTCACCGGCCTGTGCGCCCAATGATATTAATAGAGGAAAAGCGACAGCGCCCGCCAGTTTTTTAATTTTCATACCCATGCCCTTTATATTTTATTGAAGTTCACAAAAAGGCTAACAGAAATAAAAAAAAGCACTCTTATCACTCTAAAAGGCGCTGGCTATTAAATTTCCATATAACGTAACACCGAATATAAAACAATAAGTTATTTTGCAACAAAATATAAAAATAAACGATTAATAAACGAATAGTGAAATAATCAAATGAAACACCACCATTGATAAGTGATTACCGACGAGGAGTAAAAAATATAAAACACTTAATTATTAAAACGATAACATCATTAGGGAAGGTGCGAACAAGTTCCTGATATGAGATCATCATATTCATCCGGAGCGCATCCCAGAGGGACATCATGAGCCATCAACTCACCTTCGCCG
>NZ_WBXP01000113.1 GCF_016415625.1 Shimwellia pseudoproteus | reverse complement strand
TCTCCAGAGCCGAAAGACCAGACACAGCAGTCACGGGCTGGATAGTGTTACCGATAGTCTGATCGAATACCTGACCGACATTGGAAGCCGGGTCGGTACTGACAAGCAGAACACGCTTTCCCAGTTCAGCCAGACGTATAGCCGTTGCGCAGGAAATCGAAGTTTTGCCTACACCTCCCTTACCGGTGAAAAACAGGTAAGACGGGATATTCTCTAAGAATTTCATATGTCCTCCTGACATACTCAACAACAGGAAGTTTTACCACCACAGCAACTGGTGGAAGCTAAACCCACCTTTTCCAGCGGTATACCAAACCAGCGAGCCAGTTCAGCGCGTTTTGGGTATCGCCCGGCCATCACCGTTTCACCATCAAGCAACAGCAGCGGAAGCCCTTCAGCTCCAGAAGCCTCAAGGAATGCTTTCGCTTTTTCGTTCTCAACGAAGCTCATAGGCTGCTGCGCCAGGTTATAACGTTCGATCTGAACCCCACGCCCTTTCAGCCATTGCACATCAGCAGAAAAATTGACCAAAACCTGATCGACATCTGAACCACAAACGCCGGTACTGCAGCACATCGCCGGATCAAACACCGTTAACATTTTCATCTTTAACACCTCATATTCGTAAAAACATATATGTACAGGCAAAATTTTTAGATACAAACAGCCTTACCGCTGCCAGAGCAGTTGGCCGATGCCAGCTTACGGGCGATGGCCTGTACGTCGTCCTGTTGACTTAACCAGGCCTGCTCAATCACCAGGGCAGCCCAGGAAGGAATATGCGGGGATAAGCGATAATGAACCCATTTCCCCTGCTTGCGATCCAGCAACAGGCCACTTTCCCGAAGCATCGCCAGATGGCGGGAGGTCTTGGGTTGTGATTGTTCCAGCGCTGTGCAGAGATCGCATACGCACAGCTCCCCCATCTCCCTGAGCAGTAGCACGATACCCAGGCGGGTTTCATCAGATAGTATTTTGAAAAGTTGTAGGGATGCAATTTCTGGCATTATGTACTCCTGCTATGAATGGGTATTGTCTCTCCACCAAAACAAGAAGTCAAAATCATATGTGTTTTCTCGCATGTGAGTGCAGGTGTCACTATGCGGTTGAAAAACGACCTGATGTGCGATCGTTACGTTAGTTGGGTAGGTAAAAAAGTCATTTGAGGCTAAAACATTGCTTAGTGCGGGCTTTCAGTTCATAGAGAAGAATGAATAATATCAATTATAACAATTGGTTATTTCCTTAGCGTACGTTTTCGTTCCATTGGCCCTCAGACCCC
>NZ_WBXP01000111.1 GCF_016415625.1 Shimwellia pseudoproteus | reverse complement strand
TGACGAAAGCAGGTATGCCTGAAAGTGTGCGTATTGCCTGAAAACACAACCCGCTACGGGGGAGACTTACCCGAAATCTGATTTATTCAACAAAGCCTTGCCGTGAGCCAAAAAGGAATGCCGGGGAGGAGAAACGCCCGGCCACGCCACTTCATTTGCTGGTTATCAATTGCTTCCTGGCGAAACACGTGCTGCCTTCCTTATGATATTGGGCTACGGAATCTCCAAGTGTAATTATGAATTAATGAACCACAGGACAATAGCGGTATATTATTTAAATAACATGAGTTATGGTGCGGATAATATGTGTAGCAGCCCGCCATATAAAAACACCGAAAATCATAATGCTAAGTGTTATTAATTAAAGAATTATTACACAGTATTTTTTTTGGAATATTGTTATATGAATTAACGATAATAAATTGCCCGCGCGTGGGCACTGTGGGGGGAAGCCGAAACGCAATCCGGTGCCGGTATTTCGGCACCGGGAATAGGGCTACATCTGATAACCGGGTTTTTTGATTAAGTCCGGGCTGTCAATAATCTGGTCGTAGACACTGCTCTTCCAGTTATCTTTAGCAACCTCTGCCATGGTGACCGACAGCGATGTCTCTTTTGACTGAAAATGTTTTTGTATTACCGCGCACAGCTCGTCGGCAATAGCCTCTTTTTCTTCATGGCTTAATTCACGGGGAAAGTATTTAACATCAATATGGGGCATTGTTGTCTCCTGCTTGTTGTCGTAGAGGTCGTTTGCGGAGATTACTATACCTATTAGTGCGATGCAGAGGGAGGCGGATTGTGCGGTAGAACAAAAATGATACTGCGTAATAAAACAATAAGGGCGCCCTGCCAGGCGCCCTTACCTGAATCGATTATTTAAATACTTCTGCTACTGCGTCAAAGTTCGGACCGTGTTCACGGGCAGCGATAATGACATAGTATTTACCGCCTTTCTTATCAGCCAGGTCAGACAGTTTTTCATGCAGATCTGACGGAGAAGAAACCTGACCACCGCTGGAGCTTACAGACACATTGCCGATGTAAGTCAGTTTAAAATGATGCGCCTCGTCTTTTGAAATCAAGTCTGCCGCTGAAGCACTGAAAGCCGCCATAGATGCCACTAAAGCAGAGGAAATCAGAAGTTTTTTCATAATATGTATACCCGTTCCGTTTGATCAAGGAGTGTGCCTGATACAGACTTAGCCACACCACTAACGTTAACAAATGTCCCAACGTTATATTGCAGCTGGCTTGACTTGTTCACTGTATTTTTTGTTTTACCGGTCCCCATTTTTAACTCATGGAGATCCGATGTACTAAGCGTAGCGTAACTTTACAAAACAGGTAGTTATTTTTTTTGATGTAACGCACTTTTTGATAAGACTGTGACGCCAAACCTGTTCTTCACTTTTTTGTTACTCAGATATCCCCAATCGCCGCCTCCAGATAATCGAGGAAGTGGCGCACTGACGATAACAGCCCCCGCCTCGAAGGATATAACGCGGCTTTGTTGAATAAATCAGATTTCGGGTAAGTCTCCCCCGTAGCGGGTTGTGTTTTCAGGCAATACGCGGCTTTGTTGAATAAATCAGATTTCGGG
>NZ_WBXP01000110.1 GCF_016415625.1 Shimwellia pseudoproteus | reverse complement strand
ACATTAACTCTGGTGAGGAAAGTAAGATGTCATTCATAAAATCGCTAAACAAAAAAAATCAAACAGACCAAATAGAAGTGACGATTAACGTTAGGTTAACCCAAGAAGAGGACCATTTACTGACATTAGCAACCCAGCAATCTGGTTATAAAAGGAACGAGCTATTCTACCTCCTAGCAAAGGAATACATCTTTGATGATGAAAGCTTAAAGGAAATGGCTGAGGAGCCTGGCGCTGAGTTTTCAGAAGGCTTATACCAAAATTGTTATGTGGTTAACACTAACAGAGTTCATCATGAAGAAGATGATAAGTTCATGATTTCAGAGGGCGTAGCGGCAACATTTGAAGATGGTTATAAGGAAAAAATGGAGCAGGTTAAAAAAGGAGATTTAGTCTTTCTTTATCGCTCCGGCGAAGGAATTGTTGCACATGGTATCGCCAGTGGTGATGTTTTAAAGAAAGATCATAATGGCGTGCCAGACAAGACCTACTACCAGAAGCTATCAGGCTTTGTTAGGTACGAAAAACCACTAACCGCGTCTGAGATCCAGAGAATACTGGGGAGAAACGTTGTGTTTATGCACACGCTATTTAGCATTAGAGATGGCTATAAACTGCTTAAAAAAGATTAAACCCAGTCTACAGGTGGTTGGCATCACTTTGTGACACCAACCACCTTCCGGAAGTGTTTTTTACAGTGCATCGTCAAGGGTAAATGAACTCGCTACGCTCGCCCTTGACGAAATAAAGCTCCGAATATCGTTTTAAAAAATCAAGAACCGCTCGCCGCAGACTCATGACCGAACGTAGTGAGCGAATGAGCGAGGAAGCGGAATTTCCACGTCACTTACATAGGAACCCTAACACTCAGAACAGGCATAAAAGCACCTGATTTTGCCGATGTGTGATTGTGGAGAGTAATAAGATACAGAAGGGGATGGCTGGGAAGCCGCGCCACAAGCGGAAAGTTTTTGACAATAGTTATCTCTAGAGATAACTTAGTTATCTTGAGAGATAACTATTTTTTCCTGAATGGAGATTTTTAGATGCGGAGAATCACGCAGGTAGACCAAACTACAGGGGAGGAATTAGGTGGTTTTGTAGCAGTGATTCGTCCTAAACAAAAGTCATCATTCCAGAGGCACTTTACTATGAACCAAGCCGCGCTAATTACCATTGCCAATGAGCTAAACCATGACCAGATGCGTGTGCTGATGGCCTTGCTCGCAGAACTGGATTACGAGAACTACATCCAAGTTGCGCAGATGGATATTGCGGAAGCGCTGACTATGCAAAAAACAAATGTCAGTCGTGCGGTAAAAAACCTGATTGATTTCGGGATCATACTGGAAGGTCCTAAGATAGGACGGAGCAAAACTTATCGCTTGAATCCCCAGTTCGGTTGGAAAGGTACTGTCAGCAACCACAAAAAAGCACTAAAAAACGGCCTCAGCGTTATACAGGGCGGTAGAAGCTGATCTCTGGAATGTCGCATCAAAACTAACGACTCATACCACCCATGCCACGCGATCGCGTCTGTCGCTGTTTTTCACGTTCAATACGCTGCTGTTTTTCCTTTTCCTGGTTTTGCTGCTTAAAGGGGTCGGTTCCGGCTGAGGGCGAAATGACACCCTAAGCGTTAGCTCTGTGTCGTTGCACGATGTCAGCGACGGTATTCTTGCTGATACCGAGCTCGC
>NZ_WBXP01000011.1 GCF_016415625.1 Shimwellia pseudoproteus | reverse complement strand
ATGACGAAAGCAGGTATGCCTGAAAGTGTGCGTATTGCCTGAAAACACAACCCGCTACGGGGGAGACTTACCCGAAATCTGATTTATTCAACAAAGCCCAGAAACTTATCAAGGAACTGACGGGTACGCGGTTGCTGAGGATCGGCAAATACCGCCTTCGCAGGCCCCTGCTCCACAATCCGCCCCTGGTCCATAAAAATAACCCGGTCAGCAACATCCCTGGCAAAGCTCATCTCATGGGTAACAATCACCATGGTGCGCTTCTCCAGCGCCAGCTG
The DNA here is from genome assembly GCF_016415625.1 of Shimwellia pseudoproteus. Lineage (GTDB taxonomy): Bacteria > Pseudomonadota > Gammaproteobacteria > Enterobacterales > Enterobacteriaceae > Shimwellia > Shimwellia pseudoproteus. Next base: position 97,398 of record NZ_WBXP01000011.1, on the reverse strand, counting down.
GCGCATCGTATTCAGCACCTCACCAACCAGTTCAGGATCCAGCGCCGAGGTCGGCTCATCGAATAAAATCACTTCCGGGCGCATGGCCAGTGCCCGGGCGATGGCCACCCGCTGCTGCTGCCCCCCGGACAACCGTTTGGGATAGCTATTTTCTTTACCGGTTAACCCCACTTTCGCCAACAGCTCAAGGGCCCGGGCGGTGGCCTCCGCTTTTGGCTCGCCTTTCACAATCACCGGCCCTTCAATGATGTTCTCCAGCACAGTGCGGTGCGGGAACAGATTAAAGCTCTGGAACACAAAACCGACATGCTGGCGCAGCGCCCGCACTTTCGCCTTCTGGCGGCTCAGCGGCTGGCTGGCGTCAATCGAGATATCCCCAACGGAAATAATACCGCTCTCGGGCTTTTCCAGCAGGTTAATACTGCGCAACAGGGTTGTCTTACCGGAGCCACTGGGCCCGATAATGGCCACCACTTCCCCGGACTGCACATCAAGATCGATGCCGTGCAGCACCGTTTGTCCGTTAAATTGCTTCACCAGCTGTTTGACATTAATGGTACTCATTTGCTGTCACGCTCCTGGCGGTTCAGTTGTTGCTCAAAATAATTTTGTAATACCGACAGCACCGTCGCCATAACCCAGTAGATTAACGAGGCAGCCAAATACATGGTAAAGACCTCCAGAGTACGGGAGGTGATCAGCTGTGCCTGGCGGAATAACTCCGGCACCTGGATAGTCGCCGCCAGGGAGGTGTCCTTCACCAGGCCGATAAAGCTGTTGCTCAGCGGCGGCAGCGCCACCCGGGCCGCCTGTGGCAAAATAGCCCGGCGCATGGTCTGCCACGGGCTCATACCGATACTGGCCGCAGCTTCCCACTGGCCTTTATCAATCGAGCCAATGGCTGCCCGCAGTGTTTCTGCCGCATAAGCCGCGGTATTCAGGGATAAGCCAATCATTGCGGCGGGGATGGGATCCAGCTCAATGCCAAATTGCGGCAGACCGTAATAGATCATAAACAACTGGGCAATCAGAGGGGTGCCCCGGAAGACGGAAATATAAAAGCGCGCCAGCCAGGAGAGTGGCCAGACCGGGGACAGGCGCATCAGCGCCAGGATAAACCCCAGTACCAGACCAAAAAACATCCCGCCAATACTGAGTTGCAGCGTAAAGACGGCGCCTTTGAGTAAAAACGGTGCTGAATCCAGCACCAGTTGAAGACTTTCTTGCATTAGTAATTATATCCTGCCAGAGGGCTGGTCAAACATGGGGATGATAGGCGAACAGCGCCGGCGCCCCGCCGGTGTGCACAAACAGGATGGCGCCATCGTCTTTAAAACGTTTACGGCTGATACCATCAATAAGCCCGGCCATCGCCTTGCCGGTGTAGACCGGGTCCAGCAAAATCCCTTCCAGGCTGGCCAGGAGTTTTACGGCCTCATTGCCGGCGTCATTTGGCATACCGTAACTGGGGGCGAAATAGTCATCCCACAGCGTAATCGGTGCTGTCGCCGTGATCTCCAGCGCATTTGCCACGCCCTGCTGCAGGGCGACGACTTTAGGCTGTTGCTGCGCCACGGTACGCGAAACGGTAACCCCGATCACTTCGACCTCAGGAAGCAAATGTTCAAGGCCCACCGCCAGCCCCGCATGGGTACCGGCACTGCCGGAAGCCACGACAACGCTGGAAAGATCAATAATATCTTCGCACTGGTGGGCAATTTCCAGGGCGCTTTCCACATACCCCAATGCCCCCAGGGCGTTAGAGCCGCCAACCGGCACCACATAAGGACGAAAGCCCTGCGCTTCGAGGCGTTCCGCCAGTTCAGCCAGTTGGCTATCCGGGGCATCCAGTGCGGCGCACATTTCGACTTGTACGTTATACAGATCCAGCAACAGGCGGTTGCCGTTAGTGAGGTAATTTTCCGCCGTGGTGCCAATGGGGTTTTCCAGCAGCGCGACACAATGCAGGCCCAGTTTCGCCGCCACGGCCGCGGTTTGCCGTACATGGTTTGACTGTATCGCCCCGGCGGTCACCAGTGTGTCAGCCCCTTCCCGTAACGCCTCGGCGGCCAAAAACTCCAGCTTGCGCAGTTTATTACCACCCATGCCCATCGGGGTTAAATCATCACGCTTAATATAAATTTTCCGGCCGAGATGATCAGAAAGCCGCGGCAGATACTCCAGCGGTGTGGGCGCGCCAATCAGCTCCAGGCGCGGAAAATGAGTGAGATGTTGCAGTGGCATATAACCTCCAGACGCACAAATTCTGCTTGATGCTGGTTATTATGCACCAGCACAGCAGGATCCAGGCCCCGGTAATGAAAAAAGGTGCTGTTTTCAGCACCTTTAAGATAAACAGACGAGCATTATTTAGTAACGTCGGCACCAAACCATTTCTGGGACAGTTTCTCCAGCGTACCGTCCTGATGCATCTTCGCGATCGCATCGTCCACCGCCTTGAGCAGATCCTCATTACCTTTACGCAGGGCAACACCGGATTCCTGACGGGAGAACGGCTCACCGGCAACCGCCAGTGTGTTATTGGTTTTCTTCACCAGATCCAGCGCCGCCAGGCGGTCAACCAGAATGGCATTGATACGGCCAACGCGCAGATCCTGGTATTTCGTCGGATCATCGTCATAGGTGCGAATATCCACACCCGGTACGTTCTGGCGCAGCCACTCTTCATAGTTGGTGCCCAGGCCGACGCCCACTTTCTTACCTTTCAGGTCAGCAGCGGTTTTAATGGTGTTTTCATTGCCCTTTTTCACCAGCGCCTGAATACCGGAAACGGTATACGGGGTGGAGAAATCATATTTTTTCTTACGCACATCAGAGATAGTGACCTGATTGATCACCACATCAATACGTTTCGAATCCAGAGACGCCAGCATCCCATCCCATTTGGTGGGCTTCAGATCGGCTTTCACGCCCAGATGCGCAGCCAGTTGCTGGGCAAACTCCACTTCAAAACCGGTAAGTTTGCCGTCATCGCCCTGGTAACTGAACGGCGGATAGGTTCCTTCCAGCCCCACCAGCAAGGTGCCGCGCTCTTTAACTTTATTTAACAGTCCTTCAGCAGCGACAGCCTGAACACTGGCGCCAGCAACCATCACGACAGCCAGAGCCCCCAACAGGGAACGGCGACCAAATTTTGCAAAATTCATAGATACCCCAAATCAATAATTTATTGCTAGTGTAGAACGATGCACTCCGTTGCGTTACAACGCTACGCTACAAATTATTCCTTTTCGTTATATAGGGAAAGTAGACTTTTCTCAGCGTTTGTGAGCGCTGCCGCAATCGAATAATATTCCTCCAACCTGCGGCTATTTTTGCCACCCCCTCCATACTCAATAATTCTATTCGCTGGCGAGGTGATTATGTCCAATCCAACATTATTGCAATGCTTCCACTGGTACTACCCGGCAGGCGGCAAGCTCTGGGAGACGCTGGCATCTGAAGCCCAGCACTTTCAGGCGCTCGGCATCACGATGGCATGGCTGCCCCCGGCCTATAAAGGCGCCTCCGGTGGCTATTCTGTTGGTTACGACAGCTATGATCTGTTCGACCTGGGCGAGTTTGATCAAAAAGGCAGCGTCGCCACAAAATACGGCACCAAAGCACAACTGCTTGAGGCGATCCGCGCCCTGCAGCACCAGCAGATTGCGGTTCTGATGGATGTGGTGGTTAACCACAAAATGGGGGCAGACGAAAAAGAGTCAATTACGGTGAACCGGGTCAATGCGGATGATCGCACCCAAATAGACACCACCCCAATCCCCTGCGAAGGCTGGACGAAGTACACCTTCCCCGCTCGCCAGGGGCAATATTCGGCGTTTATTTGGGACTTTCGCTGTTTCAGCGGTATTGATCATATCGAAAACCCGGATGAAGACGGGGTATTTAAAATCGTCAATGACTACACCGGAGAGGGCTGGAACGACCAGGTGGATGACGAAATGGGCAATTTCGACTACCTGATGGGCGAGAATATTGATTTTCGCAATCGGGCGGTAACCGAAGAGATCAAATACTGGGCCCGCTGGATGCTGGAGCAAACTGGCTGTAACGGCTTTCGCCTTGATGCGGTCAAACACATCCCCGCCTGGTTCTATAAGCAATGGATTGACCATGTGCAGGAAACCGCCCCCGATCCGCTGTTTATTGTCGCGGAATACTGGTCCCACGAAACGGATAAACTTCAGGCCTATATTGACCAGGTGGACGGCAAGACCATGCTGTTCGATGCCCCGCTGCAAATGAATTTTCATACCGCCTCGCGCCAGGGGCGTGACTATGATCTGAGCCAGATCTTTAGCGGCACCCTGGTCGAGGCCGATGCATTTCATGCCGTCACCCTGGTGGCTAACCACGACACCCAGCCTCTTCAGGCCCTGGAGGCCCCGGTCGAAGCCTGGTTTAAACCGCTGGCCTACGCCTTGATCCTGCTGCGGGAAAATGGCGTCCCCTGCGTTTTCTGGCCGGATCTCTTTGGCGCGGGCTATGAGGATACCGGCGATGACGGCAACACCTATCACATCGACATACCGGCCATTGCGGTACTACCGTCGCTACTTACCGCCCGTCAGCGCTTCGCGCATGGTGTACAAACTCTGTGGTTTGATCATCCCAACTGCATCGCCTTTAGCCGCAGCGGTACCGCATCGCAGCCAGGCTGTGTGGTGGTAATGTCAAACGGCGATGAAGGGGAAAAGGTTATCCCACTGGGGGAAAATTTTGCCGCGAAGGTATGGTGTGATTTTCTCGATCCTGAACGCCAGCACGTCGCCTGCGATGATCAGGGCCAGGGAACCTTCAGTTGCCCGGCGGGTGGGGTCAGTGTTTGGGTATTGCAGGAGGTGCTGGATCAGTAGTGATATACTGTCAGCCCGGGACCTTCCCGGGCAGCAGCCCTGAAATAAGACGCTTCAGGCGATTATTTGATACTGGCCGGTAACGGATGTTTAGCCAGGTAATCGGTACATTCTGGTGTCAGGCGGTTCACCTTGTGGAAGGTCATCCCGGCATAATTCAGGCTGGCAGTGTCGAGAGCAATATCGTAGATCTCAAGCTTACTGGTCACGTTATACAGATAATCATCCCGGCGCATTAATTTCCCCGGCACGGCAATCACCCGCTGCCATTGCCGGCAATCCAGGGTATCCCCATCTGCGGTAACCACCAGGCTGGCGATGGCTTCCGGGCTGACCAGTTTGCTCTGCGGGCCACTGCTCTGCCAATACCCAACCATTTCCTGAGGTGCGGGCACTTTTACAACGTGTTGGTAGTTGTCCACCTGCACACAGCCACTAAGTGCCAGTGCAGTGGCCAGAATTGCTATTTTTTTCATCCTCTTCCCCGATGCGGAGCAAAAAAATATTTTGGCATTAAAGCTCGCCGCCCGCCACCCCTGTAAGCACCGCGGTGAAAATTGATCAGGGATAAATAATCACCACATTGAGTAGTGGTTCTGATGGGTAAGGCGTATGATTCGCGCCTTACCTTTTGGCGCCCCGGCGCACAGAGTGACGATTCCGTCTGAGTTCAGAGGATAACCGCCATGTCCTGGCACGACTTCAAGCAACAATACCTTATCAAATTCTGGTCACCGGTTCCGGCGGTTATCGCCGCCGGCCTACTCTCTACCTATTACTTCGGGATAACCGGCACCTTCTGGGCGGTTACCGGTGAATTTACCCGCTGGGGGGGCGAACTGCTCCAGCTTGCGGGGGTTCATACGGAAACCTGGGGCTATTATAAGCTGATGCATCTGGATGGTACCCCATTGACCCGCATTGATGGGGTGATGATTATCGGCATGTTTGGGGGCTGTTTTGCCGCCGCCTTATGGGCCAACAATGTAAAACTGCGCTTTCCGCAGCATAAAATCCGGGTATTCCAGGCCATCATCGGCGGCGCCATTGCCGGGTTTGGCGCGCGCCTCGCCATGGGGTGTAATCTGGCTGCCTTCTTTACCGGGATCCCGCAGTTTTCACTGCACGCCTGGCTGTTCGCGCTGGCAACCGCCATCGGTACCTGGTTCGGGGCCCGTTTTACCCTGCTGCCGATGTTCCGTATTCCGGTGACATTGCAAAAAGTGACTGCCGCCACCCCCTTTACCCAGCAGCCGGATCGCGCTAAACGCCGCTTTCGCCTCGGAATGCTGGTGTTTATCGCTATGCTCGGCTGGGCCGCGTCCCTGGCTCTCCATCAGCCCAAACTGGGGATGGCGATGCTGTTTGGGGTGGCATTTGGCCTGCTGATTGAGCGGGCGCAGATCTGTTTTACCTCCGCGTTCCGCGATCTGTGGATCACCGGGCGCACCCAAATGGCCAAAGCCATTCTGGCGGGGATTGCCGTCAGCGCGCTGGGGATTTTCAGCTATGTGCAACTGGGCATGGCGCCAAAAATTATGTGGGCAGGCCCCAACGCCGTGATCGGCGGGCTACTGTTCGGGTTTGGTATTGTGTTGGCGGGGGGCTGTGAAACCGGCTGGATGTACCGCGCCGTTGAGGGCCAGGTCCACTACTGGTGGGTGGGTATTGGTAACGTGCTGGGCTCCACGCTGCTGGCCTGGGTATGGGACGATATCTCAGCACCGCTGGCAACCCGCTGGCCAAAAGTTAACTTACTGGAACGCTTTGGCCCACTGGGCGGCCTGCTGGTGACCTATCTGCTGTTACTGGCCGCGTTTTTGCTGATCGTCGCCTGGGAGAGACGCTTCTTCCGCACGAAAAAAGCTGCCGCCCCGGCAGCCACAATGGAGAATTCCCTGTGAACCAGCCTGTCCCTGATTTTCGGCTTGATATGCGCGGTGAGCCCTGCCCTTACCCGGCGGTGGCGACCCTTGAGGCACTTCCTCAACTGGCCAAAGGCCAGATCCTTGAAGTGATCAGCGACTGCCCGCAGTCGATTAATAATATCCCCCAGGATGCCCGTAACCACGGGTACACCGTACTGGATGTGCAGCAGGATGGCCCGACCATTCATTATCTGATCCAGCGCTGATCCCCGGCCCGGGCTACCCGGGCCTATTTACCCGGTACCACCCACGCCCCGCTGCGTATCATGTAATTTTCGGCGTGCTTAATCCGCTCCACCGCCTGGGCGCCGTGGCGGTTAACCAGCGCCGCCAGCAGTGATTCTGCCACCCCCATCCCGGCCACCACCGACGGGAAAAAAGACGGGCCATCGGTAGGAAACCAGAGGGATTTCGCCGCCCCCGCCGCCAGCGGAGAGGTCATCGCGTCCGTTAACGCAATAATTGTCGCCCCCACAGCACGGGCCGCCTCATGAACCATCAGGGACTCCCGGGAGTATGGGGCAAAACCGATAATCACCAGCACATCCTCAGGGCCAATCTCACGGGTAAACATCTCGTCATTACTGGCGAAGCCGTCGATCAGCGACACCTGCTTATTAAATAGCCGGTAGACATAATAAACCGACCAGGCAATGGGGAAGCTGGCGCGGAAGCCACAAATATAGACATGCTCAGCATCATCCATCAGAGCGATAGTCTCCCCCATGGCGGCGCGATTTTCATCGCGGCAGCGGGCCATATTGCGGGTATGGGCGGCAAACATATCGTCATACAGCCGGGCAGGATCGTTGGCCTCCTCCACCAGCCGTCTGGCCCGGCGGGTCGGGCTTTCGGCACTCACTGTCAGGCTGGTAATAAAGTCGTGCTTTAATGCCGCCCAGCCCTCATAGCCCAGGCGCTGCGCCAGGCGATGCAGAGTGGCGGGCTTCACCCCGGCGTTATGTGCGTAAGCGCGCATGGATAAGGTCATCACATCGTGGCTGTGGGTCAGGGTAAAGCTTGCCGCACGCTGCAGCTCAGGGGTAAGGAGCGATAATGACTGCTGGATACGTTGTCTGGGATGCATCTTTTTTATCCTGGTCAGTAACGGGCGTAACCTGTTGCTAATCATGAAGAATTAATGAAGTATCACAGCGTTATATCGCGAAAGGCTCAGGATAGGCAGAAGAAAAGATGAGAACCGGATCAATATCTCAAAATACAGAACCCGGGCAGGCCCCGGGTATGGTTTAACCCCCATCCGGCGCTTATCTCCGGCACTCACTTGCTGTGGCTTAGCTCTTGAAAGGGGTGAAGGAACTATACCCCATAGATGGCAATCACGCTTAGCTATTGTTGCCATGACAATAGTTATCACGGTAATTATTTTACAGAATTATCTGTTCCCCCGGGTTACGCATTCTCCCCGGAAGATCCCTCAACAAAAATCCCGTCCGGGTGGCCTTTTTCATTAAAAAACCAGATGCCCATAGGGTAATCTTCCAGAGAGACTAGGTACATTGTCCCTTCGCTAAACGCCTCAACCGCCAGCACAACACCAGGCCGACGCGGGCCACCATCTGTTTTTACCGTTACCCGATCGTTAATATTCATATAACCTCCAAATTTCTCTCCTCGCAGTGTAGCCCAAAACACAGGCAGTGATAATCATTCCCGTTTTGCGCCCTGCCGGGCAGAGAAATTCACGCTGCCCGCTATACTCTTTAATGGGCACGTAACCAGGGGTCCAGCAAATGAAACGTACAATACCCACCTTCCGTGCTGCCACGCAGACGCACGCAGATGTTGATGTTGATGCTTTGCTGGCGGCAATAAATGAGATCAGCGAGAGCGAAATCACCCTGACTGGCGGTGACGAGGACCCACAGCAAGTGACGATTGGCGGTTCCCGTTATCACACCCTCAGTGAACTGGCAGAAGCGTTCGAGCTGGATATCCGTGACTTCAGTAGCGTGGAATGTAATCGCTGAAGAAAAAGATCCCCGCATACGCGGGGATCAAGCTTGCCTGAGCAAGAAGCAGTTGAAAATTCGTTACACCAGGAACCCGATGCCCAGACAAGATATAGAGGTTTAATCTGCCAGACAAGCCCCATTCTGCCACCTATTTATTCTGTTTAACTCTCTGTTTTTGCTATACCCTGCCCAAGCCAGGCAGGGTGCCGCCCCGGCCGGTTTCCCCCGATAATCATCTGCAATCATCTGCGGGATCAATCACCATAATTGGTGGGTGGCGGTTCACCGGTACAGACCTGATCGCGGCCGTGAGTTTTCGCATAATACAGCCGTTTGTCGGCCCGGTTTTGTAAATGGGTAAAATCATCAGGCCCCGATTCGGTGGTGCAACTGACCCCAAAGGACGCGGTAATGCGGATAGTAGTCCCGGCATGCACCAGCAGCTCTTTGCTGCTGATGCGCTGGCGTATACGTTCCGCCACCAGCCCGGCATCCGCCAGGTTGACCCCGGGTAATAAAATACAGAACTCCTCGCCGCCAACCCTGCCGGCCACATCAGCACTGCGCAGGGCCGTCATGATTGTCGCCCCGGTATGGGCAAGGACCTTATCACCGGTGCTGTGGCCGTGTTCGTCGTTGATCCACTTAAAGTGGTCGAGATCCATCTGGATAACCGATAACGGCAGGTGCTGCTCGCGGCACGTTTTCATCTGCCGGTTGGCACTATCATAAAACGCCCCCCGGTTATATAACCGGGTCAGGGTGTCAAAGTTAGCCCGCCAGCTAAGCGCCCCCTGCAGGCGAATCATGCTGCTGACCAGCCGTAACATGACATACCAGCTCACCATCAGGATCACACTGCACAACACCCCCAGCAGCAGCAAAACACTGCTGATATTCCCGAACTCCCCTTTGATCCCTTCCCGCAGGGTATGGATCTTCACCAGAACCCCATCATAGCTTTTTAGCTTCGCCCAGGAGACAAAACGCGACCCCATGCGCACATAGCCTTCCATTTGATCACCGCTCACCACACTGCTCAACTGGTGCATCTGAGCCTGGCTAAAAAGGGGGTTCTGGGGCGGGAAAAAGGCACTCGATGCTATCTGATCGAAGTGGCGGTTGAACAGTAAAATGGTGCCATCACTTTTATTATGGATAGCGTTAAGCAGAAACGCATGGATAGAGTCCAGCGAGAAGTCCATTCCCAGCACCCCATACCAGTTCATGTCCATATCCAGCGGAACACTGGCAGTGATTCCGCGCAGCGGGTAGATGCTGGCGGTCCAGATAACCCCCCGGGAGCGGTTGACGTGCTCCCGGTTGCCCCCGAACCATGCGGCATCCAGAATCTGCGGCATAATCCGTTCACTGCGGTTACCCGAGGGCAGTGGCGAGGTGCTCATATAGTATCCCGCCCGGGAGACGTAAAACACCCGGCGCTGAAAATCCCGGCTGTAATCAGCAAGCTGTAATATATAACTGAGTTCGAGGGTCGCCGTCAGCTCACCGTCCAGATCGTCAAAATCCCGGGTCAGCGGCGGGTGGTGTTCAACAAACCCATCAGAGACACCATAAATCGGCAGGCCGCGCTGTTGATCCAGGCGGATCATCCAGTCGGGATCAGTACGCCGGGCATCGAATTGCCGAATAGCCTCGCGGACTTTATCGGTGGATGCCGGGGACTGGAGCGCATAGTGCATAGTGCTGCGGTAGAATAACAGATTGTCCACACTGCGCTGGAACTGGCGATCCACGGTGGATGCCACCCCTTCCAGGCCGGAAAGTTGCTCCCCGATGTAGGCCCGTTCCAGCACCACAGCAACCCGCCATGACAACAGTAACGACAACAGCAATACTGCACTAAAACAGCAGTTCACTACCCGAATCGGGTTTTTGATCCGGCTCAGCATTTGCCGGATAGAACCGTTGGACACTCGTGTACTCCCTGATACATCACAGGCACTCACCACAAAGACCAGGTAAGTAACGCGGTTAATTAGCGATTACCGGGCACCAGAGCCCCGCAATCCGGCATAAAGAATAATCTGGCGTACAAAACAATCTGGCACACAAAAAGAGTGTAGCGGTTCTGCACACATCGCACGCGGGAATCGCCTATCCCCCCTGCCCTATGACTCGCAATGCAAAAAACCCTCCGAAGAGGGTTTAGGGAGCGGTGCTGTACAAATGTTGCGAGGTGGCCGGGAAATGACAGTTCTCCGGCCAGAGATTAACGTTCACAGGCGAAAGCCTGCTCGCCCGGTAACAGTTCATCTTCGTGAAAAGCCTCACGCTGCACGGCGTAACCATCATACCAGCGGCACTCAACCATGCCGCTGGACAGCCCGGTTACCACCATGCGCTGCCCGCCACTCTTGTGCATCACTTCATCACTGACCACATAGACCATAAATGACTCCGGTATCAGGGGTGAAAATTCAGTGGTAAAACGTATTCAGCCAGCTCACCGTCGTACTTCTGACATGCAGCACGGTGGCAGCGCAACAAAACACATCCCTGAGTCTCACCCCGCTGGGGAGGTCACGCCTTCCGCGTTCTACCGTAATGCCGATCGCGAGAAGCGCCGCATTGCCACCCACCTGCACCTTGAATAATAGGGTATAGCTAATAGTGGCAATTTTGCGCAACATATATACAACATTTTTTTAATGGTCACCACCCCCGCGCAGGTGCTGAATGAATTCAACAACTAAAATAATCACGCCGCCACAAATAGCACCGGTCACAATGTTCACCACCGACGGTAATAACATCTCCCCCACGGCCCCCCCGGCGGCAGCCCACTGTGCTGTCAGATGATGCAACGGCGCGATACCGTGTACCAGAATGCCGCCCCCGACCAGGAACATCGCAATGGTCCCCACCACGGTGAGCAATTTCATTAGCCGTGGCGCCAGGGCCAGTAGCCCGCGGCCGAGCAGTTTTGCAGCACCGCTGTGGCGCTCAACCAGCCAGTATCCCATGTCGTCCAGTTTAACGATCACCCCGACAATGCCATACACCCCGATGGTCACCAGCACGGCTATCCCGGCGAGGATAATTATCTGATTCAGCAGCGGCGCCCCGGCCACGATCCCCAGGGTGATGGCGACGATCTCGGCAGATAAAATAAAATCGGTGCGAATCGCCCCTTTTACTTTATCGCGTTCATAGACCTGCATATCCGCGCTGTTTAGTGCTTCCAGCCGCTGGATCCGCGCCTGTTCAGGATCAACACCTTTATGCCGGGACAGACTATGGATAACCTTTTCCATCCCTTCGAAGCATAAAAAAGCCCCGCCCATCATCAGCAACGGCGTGATAGCCCAGGGAATAAATGCACTGATCAACAGCGCCAGCGGCACCAGGATAACTTTGTTCAGTAGCGACCCTTTGGCCACCCCCCATACCACGGGCAGCTCCCGGTTAGCGCGCACGCCAGACACCTGCTGGGCGTTGAGTGACAAATCGTCCCCCAGCACCCCGGCGGTTTTTTTCGCCGCAACCTTGCCCATCACTGAGATATCGTCCAGCAGCGTGGCGATGTCATCCAACAGCGTTAATAAACTACTTCCAGCCAACTTTTTATCCTTTTTTATACGTCATTACCGCCACGTAGTATGGACGAAAATAAACGGACCTTAAACATTTAACGCCGTCAATTAGAATTAACAAAACAGATACAATTAAATAACTCGCCAGCTATCTGTTTTTCTCGTTTACTAATAGCCTTGATCGTTGGTGTCACTGCTGCGAGGCTGTATGCGTGTTGGTCGTCTGTTACCCCTGCTCGGCGCGCTGTTTGCGCTCTACATCATCTGGGGCTCTACCTATTTTGTTATCCGTATTGGTGTTGAAAGCTGGCCACCGCTACTGATGGCCGGTATCCGTTTCAGCGTGGCCGGGTTACTGATGCTGGGGATCTTACTGGTACGCGGCCACAAGCTACCCGCCCTGCGGCCAATGCTGAATGCGGCACTATTGGGCTTTTTATTACTGGCAATGGGTAACGGCTGTGTCACCGTGGCGGAACACCAGAACGTGCCCTCCGGTATTGCCGCGGTCATGGTGGCCACGGTGCCATTATTTACCCTGTGTTTTAGCCGGTTATTCGGCATCGCCACCCGTAAACTGGAATGGGCGGGGATAGCCATCGGCCTGAGCGGTATTATTTTGCTCAACAGTGGGGGAAATCTCAGCGGTAATCCCTGGGGAGCCCTGATGATCCTCGCCGGCTCCCTAACCTGGGCTTTTGGCTCGGTCTATGGCACCCGTATTGAACTCCCCCAGGGGCTGATGGCGGGCGCGATTGAAATGCTTGCGGCCGGGCTCCTGCTGCTGCTCGCCGCCGGCATCAGCGGTGAAAAACTCGAGCACGCGCCGTCACTACAGGGCTGGCTGGCGGTGGGTTATCTGGCGGTGTTTGGCTCGATGATAGCCATCAGTGCTTATATGTACTTGATTCGCACCGTCACCCCGGCGCTGGCCACCAGCTACGCTTATGTAAACCCGGTGGTGGCAGTCTTGTTAGGCACCACCTTTGCCGGTGAGTCACTGTCGCCGCGGGAGTGGCTGGCCCTGGGGGTGATTATTCTGGCAGTGGTGCTGGTCACCCTGGGCAAATCGCTGTTCCCGGATAAACCCCGGGTAGTGCCCTGCAAGCGCGCGGACTGATTAATCAGGCAGGTCGCTGGTGTGGATCCCCTCAGGATCAATCTGCGCCAGCGGCCCTCCCGCGCACAGCCACTCTTCAATACGTTCGGACAACCACTCATCGTCCCGGCGTAACTTACCCCGCAACGCACATTCCCAGATGATCAGTACCCGCCAGCCATCGTCCCGCAGCTGGCGGATAACCAGGTTATCGCGGCGCACATTGGCGGCAATCTTGCTCAGCCAGAATTCAGTACGGGTAGCCGGAACCTTAAAGAGATAACAGTGGTGGTGATGCCAGAAGCAGCCGTGGGTAAAAATCACACTCCGGTAACCCGGGATAACAAAATCCGGCTTACCGGGCAGCCCCTGCCCCTGTGGCTGCCAGTCAACGCCGGTCTGCGTCAGCAATCCGGCGAGCCGTTTTTCAATGGCGGTGTCCCGGGTGCCGATGGCGCGCATATTTTTGCTGCGCACCGCCTTACTGTGAACGTCCACCCGGGTAACCCACTCAGCGCAGCGCGACCGCGCGCAATATCCGGCTTTCGAGTAACCTGGCCACGGCGGCAAACGCCGGGACAACCACTGAGTTACCGAACTGACGGTAGGCCTGAGTATCAGATACCGGCACCCGAAACGGCAGGCCACCCGGGGTTTCAAACCCCATCAGCCGGGCGCATTCCCGGGGGGTTAACCGCCGCGGGCGGCGTTTTTGGTTCTCCGGATCGGCAAAGTTCAGCTCCCCCAGCGCCTTGTCCCACCCGCGATCGACCAGAATCTCAGCGCCATCTTTAAAGTAACGGGCAGAGAGCGTGCGGGCCACACTGTGGGGGTTGGTCGGATCCACCAGCCCATAGCCAAATCCGTTGCCTTTGGCCTGGTGCTTGCGGGCATACTGGTAAAGGTAGTGCCACAGGGTTGGGGTTAAGACATATTTGGCATCCACCACTGGCTCAAGCAACTCGCCAAAGGTCGGCCGACGGGCAGGATAGAATTGGGGTAAATCCCGCAGGGTAAATCCGGGATGCAGATTCAGATCGCGGCGGAAGCCCACCAGCACGATACGCTCCCGGTGCTGGGGCAAAAAATGTTTACCGTCAACAATTTTCGGATCCGGCGCCCCGGTAACATCGGCATCAGCAACTTCATACCCCAGCTCATCCAGGGTCTGCATAATGATCCGAAAGGTATTGCCCTGATCGTGGCTTTTGAGGTTTTTGACATTCTCCAGCACAAAAATCGCTGGCCGCCTGGCGGCGATGATCCGCGCCACATCAAAGAATAAGGTCCCCTGTGTTTTACAGGCAAACCCGTGGGCGCGCCCCATGGCGTTTTTCTTCGACACCCCGGCCAGCGAGAACGGCTGGCAGGGGAACCCGGCCAGCAGGACATCATGAGCGGGCAGGGTCTGGCGAATATGTTCAGCGGCCTGCTCATCAGACACCGCGGGCTGATTACTCAGGGTCAGGCTACGGATATCCTGATTAAAATGGTGCTCCGGCCCGCAATACCAGTTGGCTTTATACGTGCGTACCGCAAATTTATTCCACTCGCTGGTGAAGACGCACTGGCCGCCAATGGCTTCAAACCCCCGGCGAATGCCGCCAATACCGGCAAACAGATCGACAAAGCGGAAACGGTAATCGGGATGGATAGCGGGAGGGGCCGGTAATAATTGCACCAGCGCGTGATATTCAGCGCTGCTGATACCTGCGACATTATTATCTCCGTCCAGCATGCGCTGCAACAGAGGGCGAGTCCATTTGCGTTCACCAACGGCATTCATCTGCGCCAGTAGCGCTACCGGGCGATAGATATCCAGTACCTGCACTAAAACATCAAGTGCCGGGGTTATATCCGGCGCGGCGTGGTGATCACGTTGTTTATTGTTGAATACACTGACTTCGGGCATCACGTCGACCATTTCTTCAATCGAAATAAGGACCAGAGTATCACAAAGCAGTTAACACAATAGGGGTTTTGATCGCGAAGCGCAGGCAACCTGGCAAACACGGGTAACGTGTTCGCCAGCGTGACAGTATTCTGCTGGCGGCGGCCTGCCCCGGGCATCAGCGCCAGAGGCAGACACCGGATATCACCAGATAACCGCCGGGATTAGTGGTGATGCCGCCGTGGCCGGGTGTACCAGACCAGCGCCCCCAGCAGCGCACACACGCCGCCCAGGACCATAAAGCCGCACAGTGCGCCCAGCCAGATCCCGGTTGCAGAGTTCAGCTCTGACGCCCCTGCCCCGCTGGTTGCGGGATCGGTGCCGCCAACGACCCAAAAATAACGACCCATTGCCCATACGGAGTAGAGGCAAAAACCATAAAATAACCACAGTGCCAGACGTCCACCTGGATCACGTGTCGGTTTTTCATCCATTACCTGAGACATACCTTCTTCTCAAATTTATTAGTTGCTTACCTGCGTTAATGCGCATTTATCGCGTGATTTATATCACAATTTGAAAGCATGTTCCTGGTATAACAGTCCTAAAATCCGCAGTTAGTACCGTTCCCGATAAATTACATTGCGCTTTATGCTAACGATTTGGGCAACTGCTAATCGAAAAGCCTGTCATCTCCTGGGCAGATAGTGGGTACCACTGCCCAATAAACAGACACCAGACAGTAAAATTAGCACAGATGGCGCAGAGAACAGTCTGAATCCCACAAATAGGTAACAAAATGGCCGGGCCGTCTCCGGATGCCATCCCCCACGCCCCCGGCACACCAGCGCAAGCAAAATGGCGACGTGAAAACCAACCGTCCGCCTGGGAAAATGCAATAAGCGCAACGGTAAAATAATATCTGGCTAATTTTTAATACAGTAAAACGAGATAATATTGATAGTAGTTCGCATTTACTTATACGGGCCATCCCGCGCATTTAATTTACGATAAGGCCTTATTATTTGCCTGGGGAAGGTGCGAACAAGTCCCTGATATGAGATCATGTTTGTCATCTGGAGCCATGGAACAGGGTTCATCATGAGTCATCAACTTACCTTCGCCGACAGTGAATTCAGCAGTAAGCGCCGTCAGACCAGAAAAGAGATTTTCTTGTCCCGCATGGAGCAGATTCTGCCATGGCAAAACATGGTGGAAGTCATCGAGCCGTTTTACCCCAAGGCTGGTAATGGCCGGCGACCTTATCCGCTGGAAACCATGCTACGCATTCACTGCATGCAGCATTGGTACAACCTGAGCGATGGCGCGATGGAAGATGCTCTGTACGAAATCGCCTCCATGCGTCTGTTTGCCCGGTTATCCCTGGATAGCGCCCTGCCGGATCGCACCACCATCATGAATTTCCGCCACCTGCTCGAGCAGCATCAACTGGCCCGTCAATTGTTCAAGACCATCAATCGCTGGCTGGCCGAAGCAGGCGTCATGATGACCCAAGGCACTTTGGTGGATGCCACCATCATTGAGGCACCCAGCTCTACCAAGAACAAAGAGCAGCAACGCGATCCGGAGATGCATCAGACCAAGAAAGGCAATCAGTGGCACTTTGGCATGAAGGCCCACATTGGTGTCGATGCCAAGAGTGGCCTGACCCACAGCCTGGTCACCACCGCGGCCAACGAGCATGACCTCAATCAGCTGGGTAATCTGCTTCATGGAGAGGAGCAATTTGTCTCAGCCGATGCCGGCTACCAAGGAGCGCCACAGCGCGAGGAGCTGGCCGAGGTGGATGTGGACTGGCTGATCGCCGAGCGTCCCGGCAGGGTAAAAACCTTGAAGCAGCATCCGCGCAAGAACAAAACGGCCATCAACATCGAATACATGAAAGCCAGCATCCGGGCCAAGGTGGAGCACCCATTTCGCATCATCAAGCGACAGTTCGGCTTCGTGAAAGCCAGATACAAGGGGTTGCTGAAAAACGATAACCAACTGGCGATGTTATTCACGCTGGCCAACCTATTTCGGGCGGACCAAATGATACGTCAGTGGGAGAGATCTCACTAAAAACTGGGGATAACGCCTTAAATGGCGAAGAAACGGTCTAAATAGGCTGATTCAAGGCATTTACGGGAGAAAAAATCGGCTCAAACATGAAGAAATGAAATGACTGAGTCAGCCGAGAAGAATTTCCCCGCTTATTCGCACCTTCCCCAGCATACTGCGGTGATTATTCCACGAACCGGCACTGGCAGAACCGGTGGCGGCGAAGGTCCACAGTGGGCGTTTGCGGATCAGGTTCACCGCAGCAGAAGGGTCACCGGTGCCCTGCAACAGCCCCGCCGCCCCCCGGACCACTTCGACACGCTCATAAAATGCCGTATCAAGTACCCCTTCCCCCGGCGTGTAATCACCGGAGATCGGCGTGGTCGGCACGCCGTCATACTGGAAATTCCTGATCCTGAACCCCCGGGCGTAGTAATTCACCCGCTCGGAATCGAGCGTGGTCGACGATACCCCGGTGGTATTGGCTAATACATCATTTATTGAATTCAGTTGCAGATCGTCCATCCGCTGGCGGGTCACCACAGAGGTGGACTGCGGCGTTTCACGGGGGGTCAGCGAGAGCCCGGTGGCAGAGTGCATTTCCCCGGCAGCCCAGGAGGAGTCGCTATCGGTGTCACTGCTCTGGCTGCTCTGGGCCGCTGCCGACACCACCAGCGTGTCCCCAGCGGGGGCATTGTGCTGCTGTTCCCCCCCGGTGGTGGCGGAAGATGCGCTATCGGCCGCCTCTGCGCTGGCGGCCCAGGTGGGAATCACCGCCAGAGCACACAGGCATGACATCGTGCTGAACCTTATATTCAGGGCGTGCAAAGCCCTATGGCGATACATAGCCATTGATTACTCCAGACATTACATGGCGCCAGGCGCAATAGCGCGATGACACGCGATAATTCGCCCGGTTATCGGGAAGACAGGGTGTGGTAAAACCGGCACAGCGCCGGCTGGCAATACAGAAGGCCGTTACAGGACCAGGGGCAGGTTATTATCCCACCGTATACGGGTCACTGCCGATTAGCCCATGACTCCGGGGGCGATGCCTCACCACCATTAATGCTGGCGCGGCGCTCACTGAGAAAACGCCGGGGCGGTGCGCCGACCATTTTTCTGAACATGGTGATAAATGCACTGGGGCTGTCATAGCCCAGACCATCGGCAATAACCTTGAGCGGCTGGCCCTGCGCTAATAACGGTAAAGCGGTGATAACATGCATATGGCGGCGCAACTTACTGACGCTGAGCCCGGTTTCCGCCACAAACAGCCGCGCCATATTGCGCTGGCTCATGCCTATCTGGCTGGCCCACTGATCGAGGGTGGCATGGGTGGCGGGTGCCGATAACATGGCGTCTGCCAGTTTGCGTAACCGCGGATCCGCTGGCATCGGCAAGTGCAACTGCTCTTGCGGTGCAGCAACAATTTCATCCAGTAATACCGTCATTAACCGTCCCTGACCGCCACGGGTATCATAATCCTCCGGCAGCGCGGCGGTGCGCTCAAGTAACGCCCGCAAGAACGGGGATACCGCCAGGGTACGGCACTGGCAAAACGCGCCATCAATGATGTCCGGCGCAATAAAAACGGCATATCCGCGCGGATTACCGCTATTCCTGGCCCGGTGCATCAGTCCGCCAGGTATCCACACGGCGCCCTGGGGTGGCACCACCCACACACCCTGTTCTGTTTCGAGGGTGATAAGCCCGGTATCGGCAAACAACAGCTGTGCCTTACGGTGCCGGTGAAACGGAAATTCCCAGATATCCGTGGTGCTGTTAAGTGCCATCACCGCCACAGGCCGGGCAATATGGTCCGGGTAGTCCGGGGCATACGCTACATCCACCTTACGCTTCCTTATTGATTGGTGAGTTTCAGAGACTGAGCAGTGATATAACTTTGATGCGGGCTTCCTGCTCACTGCCAACAACAAACATCGGATACCCCCAAAAATAAGCGAATGCCAGCGAGAATGTCTCTGCCGCCTGGCGAGCATCAGGGTCGGTAATAATCTGCACCTGGCCTTTGACCAGTCGCGACAGCGCCGCCCGGTTGATCCTCATCCAGCGAGAGACCACCCGGGCATCTTCCGGGTCTCCCCCACCGTCGAGGGGCAGGCCCTCCCCAATAAAGACAAACGCTTCTTCCCGGGCAAGCAGGCGAGAAAACTCGGCCAATACGCAATCTATCGCAACGCGGTGCGCAGGTTTACTATCTATGCGGACAACGGGGTACTCGCTAGCATCAATCTTCATGGCTGATTCTCTGTGACTCACACAACACAAACAAGAATCATTATCATATGAAAATTGTTACCGCGTGACATTACACACTTCAGACAAAAAATAGTGCAATCCGGCCAGTTATGACACTGCCGGGCCAGAAACCGGAGATGATTGGAAGGAATAGTGTGCTCAGCGGGCCGCTGGAGAGGCTTGATTGAGGGGAGATTCCGGCACAACCGCACCGACAGAGTGGCGGATAATCAGCTCCCCGGCCAGGGAGGATTCACTCACCTGGGGGATACCCAGTAAATAGGCAACCGCCTGTTGCACCATCGGGATCAGCGGAATATTGACCGTGGTTAACCCCGGGGAGACAAACGCCGACACCCGGGCATTATCGAACCCGGCCACAGAGCAGTCTTCCGGGATCCGATACCCGCTATCCTGTAGCGCCTTCATCGCCCCAAGGGCCATATCGTCGTTCCCGGCCAGGATGGCGCTGAACGGAATATTGCTTTCCAGCAACCGGCAAGTGCTCTGGTAACCGCTCTCCATTGTCCAGTTCCCCTGGACGATATACTCCTCGCCCAGCGCGATCCCCCGGGAAGAGAGCCCGTCACGCCATGCCTCCAGGCGCATTTCATTGGTCGGGGAATGGCGGTTACCGCTCAGAAAAGCGATATGCTGATGGCCGCAATCCAGTAAATGCGCCACCATCAGCGCCGCGCTGGCGTAATGCGGTAAGGCAACGCAGGCCCCGGGATGTTTGTCCAGTTGACGGTTCAGGACCACAATTGGCACCGGACTACGGGTAATTATCTCATCCAGCTCCGCGGTGGTCAGGAAACCGGGATACACAATAATACCGGCGCATTTCATTCCCACCAGGCAATCAATCGCCTGTTTTTCTTCATCGGCAGAATGTTTACCGTCAGCAAAGATCAACTGGTGCTGGTATTTTTCACTGCAGGCGGCGGCCCCGTACACCAGGGTAGAAAAGTAAGGGCCATCGTACAGGGTGTTTGTCATGACAAAGCCGATCATCCGGCTTTTTTGGGTGGCCAGTTGCTGGGCCAGTAGATTGGGGCGGTATCCGGTCTCCTGGATGGCTTTATACACGCTGGCTTTGACTTCTTCGCTGACAATATCTTTGCCATTGAGCACCCGGGACACCGTGGATTTAGAAACGCCAGCGGCTTTTGCAACATCCGTCATTTTTACCATACAACCCTTCCCCAGCAGGCGCTTCATTGACTGTCTACAACCTTCGAGAATGTAATGCGTTTTACCCACAACGGCAAACGGAATCTCGAATACCAGGCTGCACCGTTAACCGGGCAGCCTGGTCAGGATTATGCCAGAGACATCAGTGAATTACCGGCGACGATTTTGCCGCTTCCCTGATGAACCGTCAGTTGATAATCCTCGCTGTTCATCACCAGGAACGGCGTGGTGATATCGTAACCGCTGGCAATAATGGCGTCTTTATCGAAGTAAATTAACGGCGCCCCGGCGGTTACCCGATCACCCGGTTTCACCGCGGTACGAAAGTGCTGGCCGTTCAATTTTACCGTATCCAGCCCCACGTGAATCAGCAGCTCCGCGTCGTTATCACAGCGCAGCCCTACCGCATGGCCGGACTCAATCACCGTGGCAACTTCGGCATCGCACGGCGCAACAATCACCCCTTCGGACGGGATAATCGCCACACCATCACCCAGCAGTTTTCCGGCAAAACTCTCATCCTTCACCTGGCTTAAGGCAATAACCTCTCCCCCTACCGGGCTGACCAGCGCCACAGGCCCGCTGGACGGGGCTGCCGGGGTGCTGTCCGCAGCCGGTTTTTCTGGCTGAGACGGCTGATCACCGGGCATATCCGGCTCGCGAAAGCCAACAATAAATACTAACGCCGTGGTCAGGACCACCGTGACACCCAGCCCCATCACCATGCCGGTAAAGGATTCCGGATTTTCCGGGCTGATGGCGTTAACAATGGTCAGTAACCCCGGCAGCCCGGCATAGGCGTAGTAATAGCTACTAAAGAAGCTGGCAACCACTGCCCCCGCCGCCCCGCCAATACAGCCGCAGATAAACGGTTTTTTCAGTCGCAGCGTGACACCATAAATAGCCGGTTCAGTGATACCGAACACCCCGGTAAAACCGGCAGACCAGGCAACCGGTTTAAAGCTTTTCTGCCGGGTTTTCATGGCCACGGCAAACGCCGCCACCATCTGGCCGACCACAGCCAGGGTCTGGAATGCCTGGAACGAATCCCGGCCATACATATCAAAGTTGGCCATGATGACTGGCGTAATCCCCCAGTGCACCCCGAAGATAACAATCACCTGCCACACCCCGCCGATTAACGCCGCAGCCAGCGGTGGTGCTGCTTCAAATAACCAGTTGTAACCGTGGGCAATACCGTTGGCCAGGCCCGCAGTGAGCGGCCCTATCAGCACCAGGGTCAGGGGGACCATCACCACCACACAGATCAGTGGTGTAAATAGCGGCGCGACCACGCTGTGCAGCACCCGGTTAACGCCCCGCTCCAGGTAAGAAAGCCCCCATACCAGGAACAGAGGCGGCAATACCGATGAGGTATACACCGTTTTAGCCAGCGGCAGGCCGAGGAAGGTCAGCCCCTCACCGCTGGCAATTTTGGCCGCCAGCGCGGCCCAGTCCGGGTTGATCAGGGCACAGCAACATAACAAAGCAATATAGGTATTACACTTAAAATGCTTTGACGCCGTGAGTGCAATAAATACCGGCAGGAACGCAAAAGGCGACCAGGAAATAAAGTTAAGTACCGCAAATGTGCCGGTAGTATTAAACGCCGGGAAGAAGTGCTTAATGATAATTAACGCACCCTGCAATAACCCCGCGGCGGCAAGAATATAAACAATCGGTGCAAACACCGCCGACATGGTAGAAATAACTGCATCCAGTGGGCGCTTTTTCTGGCTGGCCTGTGCCTGTAGCGCATTATTATTTACCAGTTCTGACATTGCCTGATAGACATCCGCCACATGGGTACCAATTACCACCTGGAACTGGTCACCACTCAGCACCACCGTGATAACGCCGGTGAGTTTTTTTACCCGCTCAACGGCCTCCGGGGGGATTTGTTTTAACTCCAGTCGTAGCCGGGTAGCGCATCGGGTATAGCCGATCAGGTTCGCCTCCCCTCCTACCTCCTGAAGGATATCGCGCGCCAGCGCTGAATAATTTCGTATCGTGCCCATAAGTGACCCTTTTATGATAATTATCTGGTAATCATTGTCTGCAACCGGTTTCAATGTATCGCGACGTCAATCACCTGCAACCGGTTTCAAAAGGATTTGCCCGGAGGATCACAAATTTACGTTAGGCATTGCACAATACGTTACATCGCTTATCCGGCAAGAAACACCCTGTTATTTACATAAAACACCAGACATTAAAAAAATTAAAATCGCACGTTCTGGTATTTATATAAACAATCAACTGAATAGCAGATGAAAAATAACATCAGCCGCCCCTGAGAGGCATTTATGACTAAAAAAATGCCCGTCGTTAGCGGCGGGCATTTTCAGAAATGACGCAACAACCTGTCTGCTGGATTGAAAAGATTAAATTTGATAATCAATAGAAAGTTCTTCGGGCTCGAGAGCCTGGCGCTTGATCTCTTCCAGGGAGAGCGCTTCATTGCACAACTCAATAAAATGCCAGACATAATTGCGCTGCAACTGGCCGCGCTTGATCCCCAGCCACACGGTGTTCGCCTCAAATAAGTGGCGGGTATCCAGCTGTACCAGATGCTGGTTTTTCTCTTCTCCCCCGGCTTGTTCAGCCACCAGGCCTATCCCCAGTCCCAGCTCAACATAGGTCTTAATCACGTCCGAGTCCTGTGCGCTCAGTACCACATCCGGGGACAGCCCGCGGCGCTGGAAGGCGTCATCAATACGCCCGCGCCCGGTGATGCCCTGGCGATAGGTGATCAGCGGCCACTGGGCTATCTGCTCCAGGCTGAGGGGCGACTGGTTGACTAACGGATGCCCGGCGGGCACCAGCAGGGTGTGGTACCAGCGGAACCAGGGATAGGCCACCAGCAGCGAATCGTTATTCAGCCGCTCGGTGGCAATGCCCACATCGGCCCCGCCATTATGCAGCAGGGTTTCAATCTCCTGGGGGGTGCCCTGAATCAGCTCGAGGCGTACATCCGGGAAACGCTCACGAAAGGTTTTAATCACCGAAGGCAGGCTGTAACGCGCCTGGGTGTGGGTAGTGGCGATGGTCAATACCCCGGACGCATCGTCAGTAAATACCTCTGCCAGGCGGCGTACGTTACTGGCTTCATTGAGGATCCGCTCAGCAATGACCAGCAGCGCTTTCCCCGGCTCCGTCATCCCCAGCAGGCGCTTCCCGCGCCGGATGAAGATCTCAATCCCTAACTCTTCTTCCAGTTCCCGAATATGGCGGCTGACGCCTGACTGTGAGGTATATAGCATGCCGGCGACATCGGTGAGATTGTAATCCCGCCGTGCCGCCTCACGGATAATTTTAAGTTGCTGGAAGTTCACTCTGCCTCCACGGGCTGATCAGATGCGATAACCTATTGTTAAGGCCTGACAGCAGCGGCAACAAATAATAAAAACCAGCAACATATAACCAGTAAGAATATAGCGCCTATCCCACCAGTTGCAGTTCGCGGCTTTCCACCATCGGATGTAACACCAGCGACATCAGAATTTCTTTAACGGCCTGGGACTGCGGGGTCAGCGGCAGGCGGGCAGACAAATTCAGTGAGAGCGGCAGCGTAAGCGAGGGGGCGGTCATGCGCGCCATCCAGCCGTTACAACTGGCCACCAGCGAACGCGCGGCGGACTCCGGCAGTACCGTCACCCCCATTCCGCTGGCAATCGCCGCGGTCATGGTGGTGAGTGATTCAATCTCCCCCACTACTTTTGTGGTCAGCCGGCGCAGTGAGAAAGCCTCATCCACCCGTTTGCGTACTGCACTGTAATCCCGGGGCAGGAACAGGTTCATCTCGGCAACGGCGGCCAGATCGATATGTTTACCGGGGCTGTCACCGCTGCCCACCAGGTAGAGATCCTCTTTGAGGAGCGGCTGGCTGATTATTCTGGCCACCGGGGCCTTATCGTAAAGCACCGCCATATCCAGCTGGCCAGACAGCAATTTCTCATTGAGTATCCCTCCGCTGTTTTCATGCAGAAAAATTTGCACATCGGGCAAGCTGCTGCGTACCGCCTGCAACAGCGGCATCATAATTGACGAGGCCGCCGTCCCCGGGGCCAGCCCGATAGAGACCTGCCCGCCCAGCGTTTGGCCAACATTATTCACCGCCAGTTGCGCCTGTTCACACTGGCGCAGGATTGCCCTGGCGTGGGCATAAAGAATTTTACCTGCCTCGGTAGGGGTGACCCCGCGTTTGGTGCGGATCAGCAATTGTTGATCCATCTCCCCTTCCAGGGTCGCAACCTGCTGGCTTAACGCCGGTTGCGCAATATGTAACACTTCTGCGGCCTGGGTCAGGCTACCGATATCCACGATTTTCACGAAATATTTAAGTCGTCTCAGGTTCATTTTGCCTCCAGAACGGGGTACCGGAACGGTGGTTATCTCATTCTGGACGTTGCAATATGCTTGCCACCTTTATCCAGCCCGCCCCAAAGGGCTAAAAATAAGAGAAAGTGATAATCTGCCGGCCATGATTGCCCGCCAAACGCGCCGCGGATGCCCCAATAACGGTAAACGCGCACCATAACAGTGCGCGATATTCTGCTGTGCGGGTAAAATTGCGGATTTTTACCGCGGACTGCTGAAATTGTCGGCAATCGGTATTGGCGCGTGAATTTCACCTTTGACAAGCCGGGTGCACCCCGTTAATATGCGCCCCGTTCACACGATTCCTCTGTAGTTCAGTCGGTAGAACGGCGGACTGTTAATCCGTATGTCACTGGTTCGAGTCCAGTCAGAGGAGCCAAATTTAGAAAAGCCTGCTTTCTAGCGGGCTTTTTGCTTTTCTGCTTATCATATCTGGCTGGCGGATTTTCCCCGTTCAGGCCTGTTCAGATAACCAATTCCGCTCCCCTTGCCATGCCCTTTCTATACCTCAATTTACATGGATATAAAAACAGTATTGACATGGCGTATTAAAACGGTATGTTGGTACTTAACCACACGAGGAGTAAGCCTAAACGGTTACCATAAGGTACTTAAATTACTCAGGTTATCAGGTAGTTTGGGTACCCGCCGTGTGAATGCGATAAAGGCCACGATGTATGTTGTATGGGATGTCGTTGCGGGTAGTTTAGCATACTCTCTTCGATTCGCTTTCAGGCCATGTAGTCAGTAACGACAATCGCAGGGTGTGGACCATAACGCGATGATGTAAGGCTTTGTTTGACAGAGTTATTGCGCCGGTCAGGTAATTGCAGCAGACCGGGCGCGCATAAAGCCACGCATCAAAGAGTATATGTCGCGAAGGGGGATGTACCACCAGGATCCATCAGGTGCCGTACATTTGATGCAGTATCAACAATGTGTTTTCGTTATTAAGTTAATTGATGTTTAACCCTGATAGTGTAGTAACCTAAAGCCCCGACGAATTCCGCCGGGGCTTTTTATTTTGGTAACCTTCCCCTTCCCCCTGCTGTATTCCGCTCCTGGCGGTAACCTGCCGCGCCAATTTATGTTTCGATCTCAGCAGCCGATGGCATACACTTTGATAACACGCGTTTAGGCTTTACGCGTTATTAAAGGAGAGCAGATGAATCATACCGCGCTGACCCCGGCCCAGGCGCTGGACCAACTGGAAGTCCTCTACACCGCATCCGTTGCGGCATTGCGGGAAGCCATTTCCACTTTTATTCACCACGGAACCTTACCGGATGAACAGCGCTGTGCCAGTGGATTGTTCGTTTATCCACGTCTGAAAGTCAGCTGGGACGGCAATGCTGTGCGCCACCAGAAAACCCGGGCTTTTGGCCGTTTCACCCATCCAGGTTGCTACGCGACAACCATCACCAACCCGGCGCTGTTCCGCAGCTATTTGCTGGAGCAACTGACACTGCTGGTTGAAGACTACGGCGCCACCATTGAGGTGGAGCCCTCTGAACATGAAATTCCCTACCCGTATGTGATTGATGGCTCCAGCCTGTCGCTTGATCGCACCATGAGTGCCGGACTGACCCGCCACTTCCCGACTACCGAGCTGTCACAGATTGGTGATGAAACCGCGGATGGCCTGTTCCACCCGACGGAGATCTATCCACTCTCTCACTTTGACGCCCGGCGGGTCGATTTTTCCCTCGCCCGCCTGAAGCATTACAGCGGCACCCCGGCAGAACATTTCCAGCCATTTGTGCTGTTTACCAACTACACCCGCTATGTGGACGAATTTGTCAGCTGGGGATGTAGCCAGCTTCTCGATCCCGACAGCCCGTATATTGCGATGTCCTGCGCCGGTGGCCACTGGATCACCGCCGATACCGAAGCGCCAGAGCGCACCATTAACGATCTGGCATGGAAAAAGCACCAAATGCCGGCCTGGCACCTGATAACCAAAGACGGCCAGGAGATCACGCTGATTAATATCGGGGTTGGCCCTTCAAATGCCAAAACCATTTGTGATCATCTGGCGGTCCTGCGCCCGGATGTCTGGCTGATGATTGGCCACTGCGGCGGGCTGCGTGAAAGCCAGAGTATTGGCGATTACGTCCTGGCCCACGCCTACCTGCGCGATGATCACGTGCTGGATTCAGTATTACCGCCGGATATTCCGATCCCGAGTATTGCTGAGGTTCAGCGCGCGCTGTATGACGCGACGAAGCTGGTGAGCGGTATGCCGGGGGAAGCGGTGAAGCAGCGGCTGCGCACCGGTACCGTGGTCACCACAGATGATCGTAACTGGGAGCTGCGTTATTCGGCCTCTGCCCTGCGGTTTAATCTGAGCCGCGCCGTGGCGATTGATATGGAAAGCGCCACTATTGCCGCCCAGGGGTATCGCTTTCGGGTGCCTTACGGCACGCTGCTGTGTGTATCGGATAAACCCCTGCACGGAGAGATAAAACTGCCGGGTCAGGCTAACCGCTTCTATGAAGGGGCTATTTCTGAGCATTTGCAGATTGGCATTCGGGCGATTGACCTGCTGCGCGCCGAAGGAGAACGCCTGCATTCCCGTAAGTTGCGCACCTTTAGCGAACCACCGTTCCGTTAATCTTGCCGTGGCCCTGGTAGCACAGTGTCTGAGCGGTGTCTCTATATTGTGCCGCTGCCGGGGCCCGGATCGGCGGGGTAATGCTTATTTTTACCGCCAATTGGGGGATTTATCAGCAAACGTGCTAAAAATCATAATCAGGCTTTGACAAGCCCCTGCCCCACCGCTACTATTCGCCTCGTTCACACGATTCCTCTGTAGTTCAGTCGGTAGAACGGCGGACTGTTAATCCGTATGTCACTGGTTCGAGTCCAGTCAGAGGAGCCAAATTCTGAAAAGCCTGCTTTCGAGCGGGCTTTTTGCTTTTCGATTCATCAGGAATTTATTCAGGTTTATATCCCCCGGCCCGGGCACTCTCACCTGTAGTTCTTGATTTGACCACCGAGTCAGAATAGATATCTTCCGGCAAATAAAATATGCACCGGATTATATACCCCCCCTATTAGCGTAAAATTTTACCTTCAAGATACGTTATAAATGCTTTTACTTCATCAACCGTAGTATGCCACTCGGAAGCTTTCTCTCCCTCTGAATATTCATCATACTCACCAGAGTATTTGTTTATTTCCTCTATAGAAAAATCACTTATCTCGTCAATAAATACTATTTTATTCTGAATAATGACATTTTCACCCCTAAAATACAGAACCCATGAAAATAAAAAACGCGCATCTTCAGGGGAATACATAGAAACAACCAGCGTTGCATTTCTGCACTCACTCATCCCTTTTTTTAAAGAAGAAAGCCAGCTAGCATAGTATTGTTCAATATCCCAGTAATCGACAGGGATCTGCAACCCCTCGTTAAAATCACCAATAATAATTAAAGCAGGCAATACTGTTTCATTAAATTCAGACTTAATAGTTTTATCTTCTGTAAAAATACCAAACATGTCATCACCCTTTTATTCTGTTTAAGTCTTTGTCATATGTCCCTAAGCGAACGCCTTTTTTACTAAATCTCTTCCATCCTTCAGAGATATTATGCCCATCAACATCCGGTGTTATATAGTCCTTGCCATTAAAAAATGCAGGTTGTCCGTGGGTATTAAAGGGCGTTTTATTCGGAGCAATGCGTCGATTATAACCAAGTTTCCTCGCTGCATACTCCGCATCTTTACCTTTAAGGACAGCACTAAGGTAGACATAAATCGGCGGTATATCT
The DNA here is from genome assembly GCF_016415625.1 of Shimwellia pseudoproteus. Classification (GTDB taxonomy): domain Bacteria; phylum Pseudomonadota; class Gammaproteobacteria; order Enterobacterales; family Enterobacteriaceae; genus Shimwellia; species Shimwellia pseudoproteus. The sequence continues at coordinate 68,395 of NZ_WBXP01000011.1, read as the reverse complement.
GAAACAGGAAGGATAAGAATATAATCCGCAAATGCCCGCTCCTCCGGTGCTGGCGTGGCCGTTGCGCCAAGGCGGGTATCTGCCGGTAGCGGATCAACAACGACCGGATTCGGTATTCTTACCGGGTTCTGATTTCCTGTATTTAAAAGAGCACCGACACCGGAACGCTCTGGCGTCCAGATGATAGTAATACGCGGATCGTCTTCTGTGGTGAACGTATACGCTTTTCGGCTGCTATCCCACGCCATTTTGCGCACCCGCACCATATCTTTACCAGGTGGTGTATGCCAGCCATGAGGAATCGGGTTACCTTTATCGTCCTGTTCCCACGTATAACGCACACGCGTTGGCGCTTCACGCAGCTGTTCCAGACGCATCCGGTCAATAAAATCCTGCTCACCCTCATTAAGCTTACCGGGATACATGCCTACCAGTAATGCGGTTAATGGTGCTCCGGGGCCTGCTGCCGCGATTCCCCCTACCGCCGTGGCACCACGAACAGCCCATGTTCCTGAGGTAATAGTACGTCCGCCAATCAGACCAAGGACACTGGCCCCTTCAATAGCCATTTGAGCATTAGCAGCACTAGCAGCAGCGGCTTTTGCCGCCTGGTAATCCATTCCCTCATGATTACCGAACCACCATTTATACAGCGCGCTCCGTTGCTTCGGTTCCGCGTGCTCTTCTTCTGCTGGTTTCTTTTTCTTCGTGGTCTAGGCATGCTGGATCACATCATTATCTGATGGTGGATCAGTGGGAGGGAGAGACTGATAAAATGCCATGTCAGCGAAATGGGTATGTGGCTCGCGCTGTTCTCCGGCATCCGTATTACCGTTGCCACGCATGCTGGATTTGGCAAATACCGGAATAACGTTAGCCTTTATAGCCGCTGTGGCCAAACGGCCAACAGCGCGGGTAATAGATTGTGTGGCAGAACTCGCCGCAGTTGAAACAGGGCCCTGGATCTCATTCTCATACTGTATTGCTGGATATTTCGTGACAATAAATGTTGAGCGGCACGGGCAACTACTTACGCTATCAAGCGTTCCGGCGATGGCGCGGCGGGAATCCCCTTCCACATCCGTCATAAAACGAATACCGCCGACAATGGTATATTGCCCTTTATATTTACCACAGGTAACGCTATCGCCATGACGGGCGATGGGTCTTGCATGTGCAATCCGGTTCGGATTACCACTTATTATCTTGCCACCGCAGGTGGTTTTATCTCCCTGACATAAAACATAGCCCTTCGCCATGGTCATCCCCCTCGGCCCGGAATTCCACAATAGATCTCCATCCCGCGAAATAACAAATTAATCGAAATCACCCGTTAAATTAAAAAAACATCGCCTGACCATGCAACATGAACACCGCCAAAAATATTCAAAATTTTATTATTAACAGACTTAAAAACACTCTCAAAAATACAACATTGCCGCAATCACAAAAACCATAAAATAAAAAACAAGCAGGCAATTAACCATGAGACGGTTAATTATTAATATCCATATATTATAAGAACAGTATTTCTGGGCGGAAAAATACAGGCCGGGTGCCCCCAGCCTGTCCGGTGGCCCGGTAAACGCGGTATCGGGATTAACTGCAGAAGACGTTCTCAGGCTACATCATGATCACCAACGCCAGGCCATCAATACTCCTGATTACGCTGGCTCAGCCACTGGGCCACCGTACCGGCAAAGTATGTCAGTATGCCGTCTGCCCCGGCGCGTTTGAAACACAGTAGGGACTCAAGCACCGTTGTTTCTTCATCCAGCCAGCCATGACGGAACGCGGCCATATGCATCGCATATTCACCGGAAACTTGATAGGCAAAAATCGGTGCGGTAAAGGTATTCCTCGCCTCTCGGATAACATCCAGATACGGCATGCCGGGCTTCACCATCACCATATCAGCCCCTTCCTGCAAATCCTGGGCTATCTCGTGCAGCGCTTCCCGCGCGTTTGCCGGGTCCATCTGGTAGTTTTTCTTGTCCCGTTTCCCCAGCGCCGCCGCTGATTGCGTTGCCTCACGAAATGGGCCGTAATAGCTTGAGGCATATTTTGCCGAATAGGCCATGATCTGGGTATTAAACAGGTCATTCGCTTCAAATGCCTGCCGGATATCACCAATACGGCCATCCATCATATCGCTGGGCGCGACGATATCGGCCCCCGCCCTGGCGTGGGTTAGCGCCTGGCGGACCAGGATCTCTTTTGTCGGCTCGTTAAGCACATAGCCATTGTCATCTACCACACCGTCCTGGCCGTGGGACGTATAGGCATCCAGCGCGACATCAGTAATGACACCCAGTTCTGGGTAGGCCTTTTTCAGTGCCCTGACCACCCGCGGCACTAACCCCGCGGGATCCCACGATGCTTCAGCCCCAGGGGACTTCTCCGCCTGCTCAATACACGGGAATAAAGCGATGGCCGGGATACCTGACCGGACATATTGCGCCGCATCCTGAAGTAACTGGTCAGCAGACAGACGGAACACCCCTGGCATCGACGGTACTTCCTGGCGCTGGTTTTGCCCCTCAATAATAAATACCGGCAAAATCAGATCATTTACGCTCAGTTGATTTTCAGCCACCAGGCGGCGGCTGAAGGCATGGGTACGCGAACGGCGCAGTCGCCTCGCCGGGAAAGAACCAGAAATTATCACACTCACAACACCCACCTTTTTACCTGCTCAGGCATTCGCGACGCCAGAGCATATTAAACCGGACTTGCCGCGCTAATTAATCAACGAGGATCGCGCCGTGGGCCTGCGGTCGGGGCGTCATCTGGGCCCGGCGTTTCACATGCCGTCGTGATGGTCACCGGTTCGGCATGTAAATAACCGTCCTGGATAATATCGACAATAAAGCCGTCGCCCATCACCCCGGTTTCCGCAGCGAGGAAACAAAAATCAATCACCGTCAGCCCATGAATAAAACCTTTCACGATCCCCTCCTGAATAAATACGCAGCGGCAAAAAAAGAATAAAACCGCAGGCGTAATGGACGGTATTCCCCATTACGCACTGCGCGTAGTCAGCAATTCAGAATTCATTACGCAACCGCTGATACCCCTCCACCAGCTTGACGTTGGTACGGGCCACCTCTTCTGAAAACTGTAACGAGGCGGGATCTACCTGAGGATACTGATGCAGATCGGAATCAGGCCCGACACGCTCTGTCGACGGGATATAGGTATTTTTCGGCAAGGTAACGCCATCCACGACAGCGTTATAGCGAACCACGCAGCCCATCTGGATATGGCAGTTAAACAGCACACTGTTGAAGCCAATAAAGACACGTTCATCAACCTGACACGGGCCATGCACGATGGCGCGGTGAGCAATCGAGCTACCGCTGCCGATGGTAACTGGCGCGCCGCTTTTTGAATGGATGACCACACCATCCTGAATATTCGCGTGGGAGTGAATAATAATTGGCTCCATCTCCCCCCTGGCATTCAGTTCATCCGCCCGAATAACCGCATAAGGGCCGACGTAAACATAATCATGGATCACAACATGCCCACAAATGACCGCGGTAGGGTCAATATAGGCATGAATGGACACCACGGGAGTATGGCCGGACGGGTTTTTACGTAGCATGATGGCCCCCCTTTCCGTGAATACGGGCAACTGCATTATGCGGATGCAGGCTTTCCTGATGCTCAACCCTGATGTCGAAGGTGTCGCAAAAAGGCGCCGCACAAAAAATATGGTGCAGCCGGCGGGCCGCATCTTCGCAAAACATCAGATTCTGGCCGTTAGCCACCGCAAAGGCCTGTTCATCACTCCGTTTGACCACGGTCTGCACCGCAGTGCCAAGGGCAATTTCAGCATAATCAATCAACTGGAGCACCGGCAGTGATGCGGCGTCGGAAGGCAGCCGGATACTCACCCAGGCCCAGCTGCGCTGGCTGTGTGGGGTGGCCGGCATACCTTTTTCCCCAAGCCATTGGGCAATCTCTGTGGCCGACAGGGGGTCTATCCGGTTACCGAAGTCGTGGCGGAACTGCCACTCAGCCACCTGGCGGCTAAGCGCCGCCGACGCCGGACAGGTAGATGAGTACGGGATGCCCACGCTAAGGGTCACGGTAAAAGACGGCGTAAGTCCGGCATTCAACACCACGGGGTAGGCTTTCCAGCCAGCGTGGTTAGAATTTAACGACTTGCGTGATAATAATAATTCCCCTGAAACCTCAATACTGGCTTCATTACTGCGCCCCTGGTGGGAAGCCAGAAACGCCCCCAGCACATGCTGCAATAACGCCGGGGTCATTTCCCCCTGGGTCAGCTCATCCAGCAGTAAATAGAGACGGGACATATGGATCCCTTTCTCCGCATCAGGTGAGCTGAGCAGGTTTATACCGGCATTAACCTTTGCCGATACCGGCCGGCCGGCGATCTCTACCGGTAGATCTATCTGCTCCATACCAACCCAGGACAATGCCTCGCCGTTGTTGTCACATTTAGCGGCCTGAATATCCGGTAGCCTGTCGGGGCATACGTTTTTTTTCACTGTGATACTCCTCAATACCAGCCTGATCTGCGCGTTGTTGTTATTGCTATTCGGTTTGCCCGCTCCGGGCTATTTCTTGCGGTACTGAACCTCAACTTTCTCCGCCTTGGTTTTGGCTTCAATGCCTAATTCGGCCGTAGGCCTGAGGAGCAGGCGCGGCAAGCCGATAGGGTCCCCCGTCTCCCGGCAGTAGCCATACTCGCCTTTTTGCAGCCGCACCAGCGCGGCGTCATATTTCGGCAACAGGCGGCTTTCGCGGTCTATCTGCCTGAAAAGCAGACGTAACTGCTCTTCACGCAGGGCGATATCCCCTTCGTCACCCGCGGGCGGGCTCTCCTGCAATTGGTGCTTCATCTGCTCAATATGCTCAAGTAGCGCCGCTCTTTCGTGGCGGAGAAGCCGCCGGAAATAGTCCTGTTGCAGGTGGTTCATATACTCTTCCGGCGGCATCGTCAGGATGTATTCTCTTTCAGCGTGGGTCGGTTTAGTCATCTCGCGGTATCAGTTAAATTACTATTTAGATACGTTATAACATAACATTAATTAGCGCTGCAAAATAACCTTTCACGCCAGCCGCGCCACGTGCGTCGGCCAGGGATCGCTGAACACGCCCCCTTGCTGCCACCAGGCAATTTCTGCCTCCGTGAGCAGGCACTGGCGTAAGGCACGGGCAAAGTCGTCGATCTCTTCGCTCTCGCCAATCACCGTCAGGCGGCAGCGCCGGTCACCAAACCTGCCGGGCAGGCTTGCCAGTTGCTGGCGAATAATGACGCGCTCTTCCTCTGTCAGTGCGTTATCCGTATGGGTAAGAACCCCGGCTTTCCAGTAGCTGATAAACTCAAGATTGATACTGCCTGCGGCCTGGTTCCACAGTAAGGCCAGATCATCCCTTCCCGGTAGCCAGAAAAACCCCTTGCTGCGGTAAACCCCTGCCCCCATAAAGCGGTGGCAGGTATCCCACAACCGCTGAGGGTGAAACGGACGGTCGTCTTCAATAACCCGCCAGGCAATGGCGGCGTTTTGCTCCGGGCCATCCGCAGCAGTGGCGTCTATCTCCTGTTGCAGCTCATCGATAAGCAGCGCCACCCGGTGAAAGTCATAATCCGGTATGGCAAGCAAGGTATCCAGTTGCAGATTTCCCCAGGGCACTGCCATCACCGCCACCTGGGGATTAAGGGGGTGGATCGCCCGGGCCACATCGCTCACCACCTCAAAGGGCAGCCGATCGTTTTTGGTCAGCAGCAGCGTATTGCAGAACATAATTTGCTCTGCCAGCAGGTTTTCCACCCCCCGGGTTCCGTTACTCAGGTGTTGCTGAAACAGCGGAATAAGCTGCTGGCCGCCGTCGTAGTCATCATTGAGCATCACCGTATCGACCAGTGACACCAGCGCGTTGAGCCTGACCTGAGGATGGTCACGCAAATAGCGCACCAGAGGGAGCGGATGGCTACTGCCTGACGTTTCCAGCAATATCAGCGCCGGGTGGCGTTTTTCCAGCAAGGTCTTCAGCGCGCTGTCCAGCTTCTGAATACCGCTGCGGCTGCTGATACTGTCGGCGGAAATACTGACAAAATTACGGCTCGCCGCATCAACAATTTCCGTATTGGCAATCAGCACACCGTCCACATCCAGCTCACTGATGTCATTCACGATGACCGAGACCGCCATCTGGCGCTTGTGCGCCTGGGCCAGCAGATTTTTTAACAGCGTGGTTTTTCCTGCCCCCAGAAAACCATTAAGGATAATCAGCGGTATTTTTTTCATAGCGTCTCTTCTTTATGCGCCCTGTCAGGCGCCCAGACATTAATGCAACTGAGTTGCAATAATACGAACTTCCTGCCAAAATTCCAGCACCACTACGCGAAGGGAACAGATGACAATGGCCGTGGCCAACACCAACACCGAGAACTGGAAGGGCAGATTGCGCGCCCGGGGATTGCGGGCAACCCCATCCACCCTGGCGACGCTACAGTGCCTGGAGCAGCGCGGCCAGGCCATGAGCCACGACGATTTAACCCAGACGTTCGGCGACCAGGCCCCCGATCGGGTGACCTTATACCGCATACTGGAGCGCCTGGTGCAGGCGGGTATTGTTCAGCGTTATACCGACTCCACAAGAACCCAGCGTTTCGCGTTGATCGAACGGGTGGTCGGGCTGTTTGAATGCGATAACTGCCATCATGTTATGCCTATTGAACATGATCCGGCCCTGGACGCCGCCATTGAAATAGTGAAGTCACACCTTACCGGTCACGGTATCAGCGAGCGGGAAATCACCCTGTCCAGCCACGGTATCTGCCCGGACTGTAACCGTACACAGACGAAATAACCGTGTTGCATACGCCTGACCACCACCTGTTCACCCACCCCGCCATAGCGTGCCGCGATGCAACATAATGCGGGGTGGAAAAAATTTCAGCGCTACATGTTACGTTATAACGTTATAAAAAGGGAAATTTATGAGTCAACCACGCGATGTAATCATCGTCGGGGCAGGCCCGGCAGGCATGGGCATTGCCGCGCTGCTTCGCCGCAGCGCCGTACAGGACATCCTGGTCATGGACAGCCACGAAGTAGGAGCGTCCTTTATGCGCTGGCCAGAAGAAACCCGCTTGATTACCCCCTCGTTCTTTTCCAATCCGTTCGGGCAGCCGGATCTCAACACGGTGACCCCGGACAGCTCACTGGCGCTTTTTTGCGGGGAAGAACACGCCGGGGGAAAGGCCTATGCCAGCTATCTTAACGCGGTGCGGGAAGCGTATCAGATCCCCGTTCTGGCCCCTGCCCGGGTTGTCAAGGTGGCGTTACTGAGTTCAGGCCACTTTAGACTGACTACCGAAACCGGTGAACAATTTGAAACCCGGGTATTAATCTGGGCGACCGGTGAATTTCAGTTTCCCGACCGGCACATTTTCCCGGGGGCGGAAATGTGTTGCCACTATGCGGATGTCTCCAGCTGGAAGGACTACGGGAAGGGGGAATACCTCGTGATTGGCGGCTATGAAAGCGCCGTGGATGCCGCGGTAAACCTGCTGGAGAATGGTGCATCGGTCAAGATGCTGACCCGCTCCGCCCCCTGGTCATCAAGCCATATCAGCGATCCCAGCGTGTCGCTTTCGCCCTATACCCGTGAGCGGCTAAACAACGCGATGCACCACCCGCAATTCGCTATTTATGAAGATGCAGATGTTTGTAAGGTTATCAGCACCCCCGGCGCCGGCAGCGCCTACGAGGTGCACACCACAAACGGCAGCGTATGGACCACTGACCAGGTCCCCATCCTGGCTACCGGCTTCCAGTGCGGTGGGGGCGCAACACAATTGAGCGCCTTTTTCGAGTGGAATGACGATGGCTACCCGGTGTTGACGGACCAGGACAGTTCAACCCTGTTCCCCGGTTTGTACCTTGTCGGCCCCCATGTCCGGCACGCGGGGAATATCTACTGCTTTATCTATAAATTCCGCCAGCGCTTCCCCGTGGTGGCAGAAAGCATCACCCGGCATCTGGGGCTCTCCAGTGAAGGGCTGCGGGACTGGTGGGCTCTGCCCCCGGAACCGGACTGCTGTGCCGGTGATAGCTGCGCATGCTGAGGCCCCGGTTATGCAATCATTTGTGTTAATGGGGTTAGAAAGCGCAGGGAAATCAACCCTGTTTAATCTCCTGACCGAAAGCGCCGCCAGTGATGAGCGCAATTTCAGAGGATCGACCGTTGTCTGCCGCGAAGGTGTTATTAAGGATGCGGGAGTCAGCCTGGTGGATACCCCGGGTATCCGCTTTCAGAGCGACAGTGAAACCACCGCGCTCACCCTGAATACGCTAACCCAGCATGATGGCGTTATCCTGGTATTGCGGGCCACGGATGCCCAGCAGGAGTGGCAAACCCTCAGCCCGCTCATCCCGCCACAGATAAAGCAGCTGATCATCCTGCTGACCTTTGCGGATAAGATTAAAACGGGGCTTGGAGAGGTGACCGCATACCTTGGCGAAATCACCGCGGTTCCGGTGATGGCCACCAATGCCAGAGACGCGGACAGCCATGTTCGCCAGGCTATCTTACCGCTGATCCTGGGGGCCAAACCCGCCCCGGCCCCTGCCCCGCTCACCGGGCTGCGGATACCGATTATTAATCTGCTGGCCGAGTCCCCTCAGCACACGCTATTTGAATACCGCGGCTGGGGCCAGATTGCGGCCATCGTCTGCCTGTTTCTGCTGTTTGCCGTTCCGGTATGGGCGGCATGGCTGCTATCCGATGCCATCCAGCCTGTGGTCGATAACCTGGTGATTGACCCACTAAAACAGCAAACGGCCCACTGGCCGGCGGGATTAACCGCCTTATTTGTCGGCAATTATGGCCTGTTTAGCCTGGGGCTCTACTCTTTCATCTGGGCTTTTCCGGTGGTGTTGCTGGTCGGCCTTTCACTCTCACTGACGGACGACAGCGGGCTTAAAGAGCGTATCACCACAACACTGGACCCCTGGCTACGGAAAGTGGGCCTCAGTGGCCAGGATCTGATTCCGGTATTAAGCGGCTTCGGCTGTAACGTGGTGGCGGTATTTCAGAGCCGTTCATGTTCGCGCTGTACCCGCCAGGCCTGTATCAGCATGATAAGCTTTGGCTCCGCGTGCAGCTATCAGACCGGCGCAACGCTTTCGCTGTTTAATGCCGCCCACCACCCCTGGCTCTTTGTGCCCTATCCCAGCCTGCTTTTTATCACCGGCGCACTACACACCCGGCTGTGGAACCGGCCGTTACCCGCAGACAAAAATCCGCGTCTGACAGAGCTTACCTGGCTGCAGTGGCCGCGCCTGCGCAACGTTGTGTGGATGCTGAAAAATATCCTCCGCCAGTTCCTTTTGCAGGCCATGCCGCTGTTCCTGATTATCTGCCTGATTGCGCAGGGGCTGGACTACACCGGGATCACCCGCTGGCTGAGCGACACCAGCGCCCCGCTGCTGCATCTCCTGCACCTTCCGGCAGAGCTGATGCCCGGGATAATCTTTTCACTGTTCCGAAAAGATGGCCTGATGGTGCTGAATCAGGATGGCGGCAGCGTATTACAGTCACTTAGCACCCCTCAGCTTCTGTTACTGATCTGGCTCGCCTCCACCCTGATGGCCTGCCTGGTCACGGTATTTACCATCGCCCGGGAAATAAACTGGCGGTTCGCCGCACTCATCGTGGCCAGGCAAGCGTTAAGCTCCCTGGCGGTGGCCCTGATGATATCCCTGATATTTATTCATGGAGCATGATGATGATCCCTACCACTTACCCGCAATGGTACCAATGCATTACCGAAGAATGTGGCATCCCCCTGACCCCGGCATTTGTTGCCGGGCGTCTGGCGATTCTGGAAAACCCGGCACATCAGGAAACCCGGCGTTTTGTCTCGTTATACGGGCAAGCACATCTGCGCCTGATTATTCAGTGGTATAAACGGGCCGCGGCATCGTAATGTCGGCCGTTTTCTTTTGACTGGCTGACTGCCGGTGGCGACGGCAACGCCGCCACCGGGATAAACCTCACCTCCCCTCATCACACTGGTCGGTAAATCGTGTAAACTACCTTTGGTAGAAAAATAATATGAGGAAATTATGGTTGTTAAGCGGCTAAGAAAAGAAGACCGCCGGGTACAGTTGCTGGAAGTTGCGCGCGGGATCGTGCGCCAGCAAGGCACTGAGGCACTGACACTGGGCTATCTGGCAGAGCGGGCCTGCGTGACAAAGCCTATCCCCTATGATCACTTTGGCGATCGTGAAGGGTTATTGATGGCGCTCTATCAGGACTTCAGTGATACACAGCTAAAAAAATTCCGTGCAACCCTGGCCGTCGATAATAAAACCCTGGAGAACACGATTCGCTTTTTCAGCGCCGCCTACATTGATTGCGCCATCAGCGCCGGGCCTGAAACCGGGCCGATTGCGGCCGCGCTGTCTGGCTCCCGGGCGCTACTGGCATTCAGGGAGACATGCGTCGCCGATTGTGCAAACTGCCTGCGTAGCGCACTTGCGCCTTATGTCGTGCTGAAAGGCGTTCGGGGGGAAGCCGCACTAACGGCGATTATTGGCGCGGCAGATGCACTCAGCAGCGCCGCCAGCAGCGGGGCTCTCGCGCGTCACGTCGCGGAAGACATGCTCAGCGGCGCCATGTCTGGCGTGCTGGAGGTCTACGCCGACAACACCAAATGATTGCGTCAGACAGATTGACAGCTAAGTTACCAATAGTAATATAATCGGTAAGCTAATTTCCCTGTTTGAGGTGGTTATGTCTGTAGCAAATGCCGTGAATAATGTGCTGATCGTAACAGCGCACCCTGTTGCTAATTCGTTGTCCCATTCACTGACAGCACGCATTGCCGCGCGTCTGCGCTATCAAGGGGCCCAGGTCGACATTGCCGATCTCCATGCCGACGCCTTCTCCCCGGCAATGCGCCGCGCCGATCTTGAGGTCTACCACGGGGATACCCAGGCCCTGCCCGCGGATATCCTGCGCGAGCAGCAGCGGGTGGAGCGTGCAGATATGCTGGTGTTTGTCTTCCCGGTGTACTGGTGGTCTGTTCCCGGCTTGCTGAAAGGCTGGTTTGACCGGGTACTAACCCTGGGCTGGGCGTATAAAACCGCAGAAGATGGCCGGATTATTGGCAACTTACCCGATATCCCGGTGCGCCTTGTGGCCACCGCCGGCAGTGATCTCACCGGCTTTGACAAACACGGCTATACGACGGCGCTACACACCCAGGTTGTTGAAGGTGTGTTCGGCTTTTGTGGCCTGAAGGACGTGACACTTAATATCCTCTATCAGGCGGATTCCGCCACCCCGGAACAGGTTGAGGACTTTCTGAAAGACCTCGACAACGTCATCTGACCGCCGACGGTATACACCGCCCCCAGCCCGCCAGGGGCGGTGTATATTCTCACCACCAGGCGGTTTATCGTTACGGTGATCTGACCAGTTGAATAAGAATAAATACCCCGCCAATACCCGCCGTAATAATACCAATCGGCAGCTCCTGGGGGGCCAGTATTGTCCGGCTGACAATATCGCCACCACACAGCAACACCGCCCCCCATACACCACACAATGGCAACAACAGCAAGTGCTTAACACCGGCAAAATGGCGGCATAAATGCGGCACCATTAAGCCGACAAATCCAATAACACCGGTCAGGGAGACCAATAATGAGGTTGCCAGCGCACAGCAGAGAAAAATCTCAACCCGCAGCCGCCGGACATCAATCCCCAGCGACAGCGCGGTCTGCTCCCCGGCCAGCACACCGTCCAGCCAGCGCCAGCGCAACAGGATAAAACCAGCCAGCAGCGCCAGACTCAACACCGCAAAAGGCAGATTGTCCCAACTGGCTAACCCCAGCCCCCCCAGTGACCAGAACAACACCGCACTGGCCGCCCGCTGATCACCGGAAAAAATAAAATAACTGGTCAGCGCGCCAAATAAAAAAGAGATGGCCAGCCCGCAGAGCACCAGGTGCTCTGCGCCGCGCTGCTTTCTAAAATGAAACAGCGTTATTACCGCAATGGCGGAACACACCCCACCCGCAAATGCCGATATCGGCAGAGTAAATGCCCCGAGCCGCTCACCATAGCGGGTGACAACCAGCACTGCCCCCGCAGACGCCCCGGAGGATAGCCCGAACAAAAAAGGATCGGCCAGGTCATTCCGGGTGGTGGTCTGTAACAACGCCCCCACCATCGCCAGCCCGGCCCCGGTCAGCACAGAGAGTAACATCCGCGGTATGCGTAATTCGGTGACAATCCGGCTGATCATGGCGGGCACAGGGTCATCCACAAGGTGTAACGCACCCAATACCTGGAATAGCGAGAGCGAAACGGGCCCTCTGGCCACGCTAGTCAGCATAACGCCGATCAGCACCACTACCGCCCCCCACATCGCCAGATGATAACGGTAACCGGTGCGCATTACCGGGCCGCCGCCGGGTACAATGCCTGCGCCAGTTTTTCCACCGCATGCACATTGGCAGGCCCCGGGGTCAGCTCCGCATACTGTAGCTTCAGGTAGCGGTGATGCAGAACCGCCGGGGTCAGTGCCATTAATGGATGATGTTCCAGCGTGTGGCGCAGTGCATCAGCACCGCTACCGGTCTGATAATCCAGCAAAATAATCAGGTCCGGCTCAGTTGCCGCCACGCTTTCCCAGGAGGTTGTGCCCCAACTGATATCCAGGGTATCCATTACGTTTTTACCACCCGCCGCCTCAATAATGGCGGTAGGCATGGCATATTTGCCGCTGGTAAAGGGCTTATCCTCCCCCGAATCGTAGACAAAGACCTTTAACGGGCGGGCGCCTGGCGCCGGTTGCGGCAAGTCACTCAGCCGCTTTTTCCAGCCGCTAACCAGGGCTTGCGCATCACGCTGCTTACCAAAAATCGTCCCCAGCGTCAGGACGTCGCTGTACAGCAGATCCATGGTGGCTTTCTTTTTATCTGCGCGGGTAAACACACAGCTTTCACTTAGCACAAACGTCTTGATGCCATACTTGCTGAGCGTTTGCGGCGTCACGTCACCGCCCACTTTCATGCCGTAGTTCCAGCCGGCGAAAAAGAAATCCGGCTCGGCGGCCAACAGGGTTTCCAGACTGGGATACTTGGGCGCCAGCTCCGGGATTGTCCCCATTTGGCGTTTAAATTCAGGCGTCATTTTGTACCAGCCACTGATGCCGGTCAGCCCAATAATCCGGTCTTGCACATGCAGGGCAAACGCCATTTCTGACATATTCAGATCGTTGATAATCGCCCGCTTCGGGGGGGCCGTGAATGTCACCGGCGTTCCACAACTTTCAATGGTGACCGGAAAATCAGCCGCGCTGGCGCCTGACGCTGACATCAGGATAAGTAGACATAATAACTGTTTTTTCATGGCAGGATCTCAAACTGTCATTTATGCACCGTGGGGGACATCAAAAATACGCAACGCCTTGCCGGTATCGGGATGGGGCACGGTAAAACTGGTTAAACCGAAAACAGGATAAAGATATTCAGAAACCAGAACCCGTTCCGGCGTGTCGCAGACCACCGTTCGCCCCCGGGAGAGTAGAAGAACACGATCGGCGAAGGACTCCACCAGCGCCAGATCATGCAACACCGCCACCGCCGTGATGGCTTTACTTTTCACCAGAGAAAGCAGTGCCACCCGGCCGGGAGGATCAAGATGGTTGGTGGGCTCATCAAGCAGGACCAAATCCGGCGTCTGGGCCAGAACCCGCGCCAGCGCCGCCCGTTGTCTTTCCCCGCCGGACAGCGCAGACAGGGGCCGCTGACGTAACCGCTGTAACCCCGTTTCACGAATGGCATTAGCGACAATCTCATCATGCGCCGTACGCGGGAGATCCCGCATATGGGGAAGGCGCCCCAGGGCCACATAGTCCTCAAGGGTGAGCCGCAGATCGGGCGTATCACTCTGTGCCAGCACCGCAACCTGTTTTGCCCGCTGCTGGCGGGAAAGTGCTGATATCGCCCTCCCCATCAAGTGAATTTCACCGTTCACCGGACCCAGATCCTGGCTTATCGCCCGCAGTAATGAGGTTTTACCGCTGCCGTTAGGGCCGATAACCGCCAGGCACTCCCCGGCGCTGGCCTCGAACTGAATAGCGCAAAGCAACGCCCCGCCACCGGGACGTGCCAGAGACTGAATATCGACACTGAGTACCTTTTCCGGTGGCGCAGAATGCGCTTTTGCACTCAGCATGGTGACACAAGGGGACTTCACGGCGCGGTTTGCCTTCTCGTTCATTTGGTTATATTTGATATGTTATAACATAACAAAATAAAATTAACCTAATCAGCTTTTCAGCGCGGTACATTGCGCGGCGGCGCAATACCCCTGATCAATACCCATAATCTTAGTAACGTTGTTAATTTACCAATTTGTGCTGCAATTATGCAGCACCGGAAAAGCTCGCCCCCGCAACGTGCGGGCTTGCCGTGTTTCATCACTAAAAATAATAACCAACAAGAAGACGGGTACCCCATGCATATACCGCAAACGCTGGCCGAGCGCGGGCTACTTCACAGCTGTACCATCAGTGAAAATGGACGACTGCTCAACATCTCGCCCTCCCTCAGCGATCAGCTGGGGTATACCGCCCCACAAATGCGGGGCTTTAGTATTGAACAGATCTTTACCGCCGACGCTATCCTGCAACTGCGCACATTGTTTGCCTGCCCACCGGCTGATGAAAAGCTGCCCCACCTCGAACTGACCCTGATCCAGCACACCGGTAGCCTGTACCCGGTGCTGGCCAGCGGCCTGCTGGAGTGGCGCAACGCCGATCCGCCCCGGATTCACCTGGCGTTTATCCCCCTCGGCCCGCTAAGCCACCGGCTCAATGAACTGCAAAATGCCAACGAGGTTATGAGCCAGATGCTGTACAGCGCCCGGGTCGCCTACTGGTGTATTGAGTGGTTTGAGCCTGTCGATGTTACCGCCCCGCTGGATGACGTTGTGCGCCAGGTATTTGAAAACCGCTCCCACTGGCGAATGTGCAACCGCACCATGGCCGACGTTTATGAAATGCCGGCGGATGTGGTGTTTAACCAGCAGCCGGTACACCTCTACTGGCCCCGCAGCCCGGCCAACGAAGAATTTGTCCGCCGCCTGGTGGAAACCGGGTTCTGTGTTGATGGCGCCCTATCGGTGGATCGCCGCCACGATGGTTCCCCGGCCTATGTTGAAAACGACGTGCGCGCCAGCATTCAGAACGGGCGGCTACTGCGGATGTGGGGCAGTATCCGGGATGTCAGCCAGGAGCTGCGCATCCAGCACGATGCCCAACAGCGCATTGACGCCCTGCGCCAGGTGTTTGATGCGGTACCCGATGCGGTGATGGTGATAGACGATCAGCGCCTGCCCCAGTGGCGCAATGCCGCGTTCGAGCGCACATTCGGTATTACCCAGGGGGCCGGCATTGCCGAGGTACTGGTAAGCGAGTCACTGCCGGAGCGCGCCTGGCACAGCCTGTTACTGCCCGATCTCAGCGGCCAGACCCGGCGCTATAACATCCATTGTTCCCCGATAGTGATGCAGGAAGGCATCACCTGGAAGGTGGCCGTACTGCGCACCGCCGGGAGCGAGACACAACCCAGCAGCGAGTTACATCCATGAGTGACAATCATTTACTGCCCACCATGAAAATTGGCATGCGATCCGCGGTGAATATCAGCAGTGATATGCTCTCCGCCCTGCTGGAAACCCCGGCGCTCCATGCCCTGTTTGACAGTTTCAGTGAGGCTATCATCCTGTGCGATGGCGATGCCCGCATCCGCTTTCTTAATCTTGCCGCCGAACGGATTAATCGCCTGTCCCGCCGCCAGGCCACCGGGCTGGCCAACAGCGAATTTTTTCAGCGCTCGGCCCTGAGCTTTGACGATTTCCAGCAGGCCATCAGCCGCGGCGCCACCAGCGGGCTGGCCCACGCCGCCGACGGGCGCAGCTTTATTGTCAGCCCCCAGACCGTGCCCACCGGCACCAGTGAAAAGCCCTATATTCTCTGGGTGCTGCGCAATACCGATAGCCGTGAAAACCCCGGCCGCAGCCCCCGGCAGCCCTTCTCACCGGGCGTGGAAAGCGGCCTGGGCGATCCCCAGGACAATGCCCTGCACTTATCTCCGCGGCTTTCCAGCATTGCCGATACCGGCGTGCGGGCCTTTCGCCGCCGGGCCAGGCTACTGTTGCTCGGGGAGCCCGGTGTCGGGAAGACGGTGATTGCCCGGCATATCCACCGCGCCGCCGGCTGGGGGGACCGGCCCTTTATTCACGTCAATTGCGGCAGTATCCCGGAAAGTTTGTTCGAGTCCGAAATGTTTGGCTACGAGCGCGGGGCATTCACCGGGGCGCTACAGGGCGGTAAGCGCGGCTATATTGAGAGCGCCGCCGGGGGCACGCTGTTTCTTGATGAGATCGGCGAGATCCCGATCCACGTCCAGGCCAAGCTGCTGAAATTCCTCGAAGACAGCACTATCCAGTCCGTGGGCTCTGCCCTTTCCAGAACCGTACAGGTGCAGGTGATCACCGCCACTAACAAAGATCTGCGCAGCCTGGTGGAGAGCGGGGAATTTCGCGCCGATCTCTACTACCGTCTGGCGGTGTTGCCCGTCGAGATCCCGCCACTGCGCCAGCACCTGGAGGATCTGCCGGTGCTGATCGATATCCTGCTGATGCGCATTAATCAGGATCGTCAGCCGCCGCTACACCTCTCCCGGGGGTGCCGCCAGCGCCTGCTGGCCTACTGCTACCCCGGCAATATCCGCGAACTGGTGAACATTTTCGAACGCCTGGCAGTACTGGCGGACGATGAAGCCCAGGAGCACCATTTACTACCGGAAGTGCTGGGGCATATTTCCCCGCTGTTCGCCGGGGCCATCAGTGACTATCCGCCGCTCACCCCGGAGATATCACCAGGATCACGGCCGGAAGATACCCCCCCGGACGCCAATCTGAAAACCCGGGTGCAGCAATTCGAACGCCAGCTGATCCTCCAGGCGGTGCAGATCCAGGGCAGCAAACGCAAAGCCGCCCGCCACCTTAATATTGATGTCGGCACGCTGATCCGTAAACTCCAGCGCAGTTAACCCTCCCCGGGCACACGGAAGTGCGCCATTTCCGCTCCCCGTTTTCGCGTTGTGTTCCTGCACCTGTTGCCGGAGCTGGCCCCACACACGCTGTGATCCATCGCGCTGCAAAAATGCCATCCGCGGGTGGCGTTTTCGCCTACAGCATTGATTATGCAAAATACAAATTTGCTTATTATCAATATGTTAGTTTGTTGGTATAACATTTGCTTAACAATTGTATTCACCCGCGTTCCGGGTGGAATACCACATAGAACGCTGAGCCCTGCGGGCCAGCAGCGCTGGAGGACACAAAACCATGCTCATCACCGGTATCAAGAGCAGGCCTGTTTACGATGTACTGCGCCCCCTCGCTGGCGGTAAACACCATATTATTGCTGGCCAGGGCAGTGGCGGCAGTGCCCTGCTCCGTTTACTGAACGACATGCCCCAGGGGGCGGCAACTATCCGGGTGCTCTACTCCCCGGAGAGCTTTTCCGGGACCGAGTATCTCACTGAGATCCAGGCGGTCAGCGGCGTCACCCTCGACATCTACCCCACCGGCCACCAGCTGGTCACGGCGCTTTATGATTTGTTGGCCCGCGCCGCCATGGGCACCCGGCTGTACCTCGCCGGGTCAGAAAGTTTTATCGGCACGGCGATGCAGGCGGCAGACGCCATCAACCTCAATAAAGACGAGGTACTGCGCGAGCACTGTGGTTCGTTTGTGCGCCGGGTGTGGTGTGTGCATTGCAGTGGCTATACCGAAAACGTCACCCAGCGGGTGTTTGACTGCCCGCACTGCGCCCGCACGCTGGTGGTGCGCGACCACTACTCCCGCCGCCTTGCCGCCTTCCAGGCCGTCAAGGCCGATGCCGAAGTCCCCGGCGAACTGCCGCAAGCAGAGGAGCTGGACACATGAGTAATACAACCGGAACCCTGGCCGTCCGGGTAGCCCGCATTGAGCAGGTCACCCCGGAGATCAAACGCTTTACCCTGGTCTCGCCGGATGGCGCACCGCTGCCGCCTTTCTCCGGGGGCAGCAACCTGGTGGTCTTGATCCCCCATGCGTCGGGCAGCTACCGCAATGCCTATTCCCTGATGAGTTCCCCCTATAACACCAGCAGCTACCAGATTGCGGTACGCCGGGTGGCCACTGGCCGGGGTGGCTCACGGCGGCTGCATGACACTATCCGGCAAGGGGATCTGCTGGAAGTCTTGCGCCCGGTTAACCTGTTCCCGCTCAGCAAACACGCCCGGCTGCACCTGTTTATTGCTGGCGGGGTCGGTATTACCCCGGTGTGTTCACAGCTGGCGGAGCTGCGCCTGCGCGGCACCCCGTTTGAGGTCCACCTTGCGGTACGCGGGGCAGAGCACGCCCTGCTGGGGGAAGAGTTACGCCGCGAATACGGTGACGCGATCCATCTGTATCACGGGGACCAGGGCGAGCGGCTGAATATTGCCGCAGTGCTGGCCGGTAGGCCACTGGGCAGCGATGTCTATGTGTGCGGGCCGGAAGGGATGATCGAGGACACGGTCACCGCTGCCCATGATCACGGCTGGACCGACAGCCATATTCATTATGAGCGCTTCCTGGAACAGGGCAGTGTCGGGGAGGCATTTAGCGTCACCCTCGCCCGCAGCGGCGCCACTGTCCACGTATCCCCAGATCAAAGCCTGCTGGAGGCCGCCGAATCCGCCGGCCATCACATCCCCTATCTGTGCCGTGGCGGCGCATGCGGAATGTGTGAAACCCGGGTTCTGGATCTGGACGGCGAGCTTATCCACACCGACGACTGGCTGTCCGACGCCGATAAATCCGCCAATAAAAAAATCATGCCCTGCGTGTCCCGCGCCAAATGCGCACGCCTGGTTATCGACTGCTAAACGGAGAATGACCATGACAATTCAGTTTCGCCCCGATGAAACCTACCGCGACGACTACACCTTTGCCAACAGCCCTGCGTGTATTGCCCGGGCGCCCTGGCCCTTCCCCGACGACCAATACATGTACACCATGAACCTTGAGCCCCATGTGTCGGTGGGGGAAGATGCCCTGAAAGCGGTGTTTGATATTGACGAACACTACATCAGCGAGTGCCGGGATCGGGCCATCACCCTTGAAAAAGACCCCGGCATGCATTACGTGTCCGCCCCTCATATGATGGAAGCCCAGTGGGATCTGCTGGAGCTGATTATGACCTCTTACGCCAGCGATTATCCGCAATACTTCACCCTCGAGCGCGACGGCACCCGCTGGCACTGGACCAATAACCTGCTGAATATCGACGATACCTTTACCTTTGGCGACCCAGCAACCCTGCCCTATGAGCCAATGGAGTACATTACCCGCCAGGCCCAGGGGGACTGGGTGCTTCAGGAGGAGCGTGACGGCACCCTGTACTGGGGCGCCGGGATCGCCACCCAGCGCGCGGACTACTCACTGCGCTTTAACCTCGGCATGGCCTGGCACGAATTCCACGGCCCGGTGCCGCTGGTCAAAGAAACCGGAATGCTCGACCGGGCGCTGAAGTTTCTGCTGCGCCTGCGCAATGGCCACCCGGTGCGCCGCCTGAACTGGTCGCTGACCGTTAACCCGCGGCTTGATGTCTCTGCCGAGAGCCTGCCGGACTGGGCGCCGGACCGCACCACGGTCACCGCCGAAAATGCCGGTGAAAAGGTTTATCTGCGCATCGAACTCCAGCCATTGCACCGCCTGCCGCGCAGTAACGCCATCGTCTTCCCGATTCGGACCTATATGCTCAGCCTGCAAGATATCGCCACTAACCCGGCGTGGGCGAAGCGCATGCACCGGGTATTAAAAACCCTCGATCAGCAACTGGTGGATTACAAAGGATTTACCCGCTATCGCGACCAGGCCGTGGCGTGGCTTTCCCAGTTCGATGACGAATACCAGGAGGAGACGGCAAAAACAGCCTGAGAGTGACCCAGTACCCCTATTACAACAATACGTAGATACCGCACCGGCGGGACCTGCCCCGCCGGGCCACAACACGAACGTCATTTTGGTGAGGAAGGCAATATGAGTAGATCTTCTGCATCGCAATCAACCGGCACTGTGGATCAGGATGCCGAGCAACTGCGGGCCCTTGGCTACAGTTCGAACTTCAACCGCTCCATGAGCCTGTGGGAAAACTTCTCCCTCGGCTTTACCTATCTTTCACCGGTGGTGGGGGTTTATACCCTGTTTGGTCTGTGCCTCGCCGCCGGCGGGCCACCGATGTTCTGGTCCTATTTACTGATCGGCTGCGGCCAGTTACTGGTCTGCCTGGTGTTTGGCGAGGTCGTCTCCCAGTACCCGATTTCCGGCGGGGTCTACCCCTGGGCCCGCCGTCTGGTGGGGAAACGCTGGGCCTGGATGGTGGGCTGGGTATATGCCTGGGCGCTGTGCGCCACCATTGCCGGGGTGGCCGTTGGGGCCGGGCCATACCTTTCTGCCCTGCTGGGTTTTGCCGCCAGTTCCAACGCCAATATCTATATCGCGCTGGCGCTGATTTTGCTGTCGACCTGTCTTAACCTGGTGGGCACCAAATTACTGGCCCGGGTGGCGATGTTCGGGTTCCTGTGTGAACTGGTCGGCGCTATCCTGGTGGGCGGTTATCTGCTGTTATTTGAGCGCCACCAGCCCCTGAGCGTGCTGTTTGATACCTTCGACCTCAATGTTAATGGCTCCTATTTACCGGCCTTCCTCGCGGCATCGCTGGCGGGGCTGTTCCAGTATTATGGTTTTGAAGCCTGTGGTGACGTGGCGGAGGAGACCCCGAACCCGGGGAAACGCATCCCCAAAGCGATGCGCATGACCATTTACATTGGCGGCGCCGCCGCCATGTTCGCCTGCCTGGCGCTGATCCTCGCGGTGCCGGATATCCACAAAGTGCTGGCCGGGGAAGATACCGACCCGGTGGCGACGATCCTTGCCAATGCCTTTAGGCCGGTAGGATCTCGGCTGGTGATGGCAGTGGTAATGGTGTCGTTTATCTCCTGCGTGCTGAGTTTGCAGGCCGCCGCCAGCCGCCTGTTGTTCGCCTATGCCCGCGATGAAATGATTGTTGGCAGCGCGCTGCTCCAGCGGTTATCCGGCAACCATGTGCCCTCCATCGCTCTGCTGGTCAGCGGCGTGATCCCGGCGGCCATTGTCTGCCTCGGGCTGTATATGGCTGATGCGGTAGCCACCATTGTCGGCTTTGCGGCGATCGGCATCTATGTGGCGTTCCAGTTGATAGTGATTGCGGCGCTGATCGCCCGGGTCAAAGGCTGGCGCCCTACCGGGCAATTCACCCTTAAGGGCTGGGGGCCGCTGGTGAACATTGCGGCGCTGGCGTACGGCATTGGCGCCATCGTCAATATGGTCTGGCCACGGACACCGGATGCCGCCTGGTATATTAACTACTCGATGATCCTGACCACCGCGGTGGTGATGGGAGCGGGGTTCCTCTATATACTGCTGGCCAGGCCCTATGATAAAGGCACCGCCCCTTACGGGGACGCCTGGAAATCGGCCCGGACCACCGCGTCTGCCTCTTCGTCTGGCTCTGCACCGGCCCCGCAAGCGGCCAGTATTGCCGAGCTGGCGGACTAATTAACCGTCCACGGTAATACCCGGCAGCCCGCGATGGCGGGCTGCCTGCCGGTTAACGGTAGCCAATGCTGACCGGCATCCCGGAACGGCGCGCCAGCGCCCCCTGCACACTCCCGTAACTGACCCCTGGCCCGTTGAGAAAGCTGCGCATCTCTGCGGTGATCGGCAGCGGCACTTTCTGGTCGGACTCGAACTCCGCGCGGTTGCGCGACAGCGGCTCATGCACTTCCACCCAGCGGCTGCCGTCCGGCTCGGCGGTGTATTTTACCGGCTGATCAATCAACTGCACCCGGGTGCCTTCCGGCACGTTATCAAACAGGTATTTAATATCGGCATCCCGCAGGCGGATGCACCCCTGGCTAACCCGCAGGCCAATGCCGAAGTTGGCATTGGTACCGTGGATGGCATACAGGCGGCCAATATAGATAGCATACAGCCCCATTGGGTTATCCGGCCCGGCGGGCACAAAGGCCGGCAGGGTTTTTCCCTCTTTCGCATACTCGCGCCGGGTGTTGGCAGTCGGTGTCCAGGTGGGGCCCTCCTGCTTACGCTGTACCGAAGTCACCCAATTACGCGGGGTCTCCCGCCCGGCCTGGCCGATACCAATAGGGAAGATTTCAACGGTATTGCCCCCGGGGGGATAGTAATACAGCCGCATTTCCGCCACGTTAACCACAATACCCTCGCGCACAGTGTCGGGCAGAATCAGCTGTTGCGGGATGATCAACCGGCTACCGGCGTGTGGCAGATAAACATCAACCCCGGGGTTGGCTTCCAGCATATTACTGAGCCCCTGGCCATACTGGGCCGCAAAGGCCTCAAGGGGCAGCCTGTTGTTTGGGGGGATGGTGATGGTCTGGTTCTGGCCGACCAGGCGGCTTCCTTCCGGTGGCAGTGGATAACTTACGGCCAGCGCACTCTGGCTGGCGAGCAATACGACAAGAGTACAAAGCAGTTTGACAGGATGCATTATTCCCTTCCTCAGTCGCAGCAGATGTAAGTTTATTATAGCTTTTCTATCTGGATCACGTTTCGCTAACTGCCATTCTTAGTGCTGAGATATTCGGCTTATGACCATAAATGCACCATTGCCGGATAACTACCGATAAAAAAGCCCCGGGGGAAATCTCCCGGGGCCGGTGTGTGGCTGACGAACGTTCAGGTTCAGGCTGGCTGCTGCTGTTTTTCCAGCGCTTCCCACAGCCCAATCAGGTAGGTCACCCCGAGGGCGCGGTCATACAGGCCGTAACCCGGGCGCCCCGTCTCACCCCAGATAAAGCGTCCGTGGTCCGGGCGGATGTAGCCATCAAACCCGTTGTCATACAGCGCCTGCATCACCCGGTACATATCCAGGGAGCCGTAGCGGGACGGATGGGCGCTCTCATAGAAGTCTTTATCTTTAATTATCTTAATATTACGCACGTGAGCAAAATGGATGCGCTTGCGGCGCGTAAACTCCGCCAGAATGTCGCAGACGTCGTTATCAGGATCTTCGGCGATGGAGCCGGTGCACAGGGTAATACCGTTGGCTTCAGAGTCCACCGCATTGCACAGCCAGTCCAGATCGGCGCGGTTTTTAATGATCCGCGGCAGGCCAAAGATAGAGTACGGCGGATCGTCCGGGTGGATGGCCATCTTCACGCCCACTTCTTCACATACCGGGATCACGGCTTTCAGGAAGTAGACCAGGTTTTCACGCAGTTTATCGTCGTCCACATCCTGATAGCGGGCAAACAACTCCTGCACTTTCGCCAGACGCTCTGGCTCCCAGCCCGGCAGCGCAAAACCGTTGGCGTTGTCCAGCACCTCGCGCACCACTTCTTCCAGGCTTTTATCAATGCCTTTTTTCTCGAACGCCATGGTCAGTGAGCCATCCGGCAGCACATAATTCATGTCGGTCTTCATCCAGTCGAACACCGGCATAAAGTTATAGCAGATGACCTTAACGCCGAATTGAGCGAGGTTGCGGATGGTTTGCTGGTAATTAGCAATGTAGCGGTCACGCGCCGGGGCGCCAATTTTGATGTCATCATGAATATTGACGCTTTCAATGACTTCCATCTTCAGCCCGGCGCGGTGAGCCTGGCCCACCAGGGTTTTGATTTTCTCTACCGGCCACACGTCCCCAACCGGCACGTCATATAACGCACCGACAACCCCTTCAACACCCGGGACCTGACGAATATTTTCGAGGGTTACCTTGTCTTCCTCTGGCCCAAACCAGCGCATTGTCATCTGCATAATCACGACCCTTCTTCATAGTGGACTAGCATCTACCATACTAGTATCAATGAAATGAAGAATAGAGGTCCCCCCGGCAGGAATCAAGAGCCCGAAACGATAAAGTGAGCGGCTAAACCATAAAACCACGACCAGCGCACAAAATTAATCATTAATAGAATAAATAGATCCTGGCTGGTCGCCCCTTACTGAAATAATACCAGGAGGAATAAAAATGAAAATAAATGGCGCGGGGATAAGCTCTGAGGGCAGAAATAATATTTATTTTGATGACTATCACAATAATAACTCGCGATCTTGTATGGTAGTAGACACAAAGATTGCGCGAGGTATACCTTGTAGTCACTCGGCAACTGCCGGACCTGTCCTACGAAAAAGAATGACAAAAGCTGCCCGTGAGGAGCAACATCATGCATTTGATTTATAATGTTTTTAACACTATCAAAACAAAAAGTCATTCGCGACTACGCCGGATAACAGCGCGGCTAAACCGGTTGCCATCAGGGAATTATTCCCATGCCAACGGCACTATCAACATTCGCGCAGCCGTTATAACAGTATCTTTAAAAAATAATAACATTGGCACGGCATTAGCCGCCACAGGGGAAGATTTACGTTACTTTCCTATTTATTTCCGTTAACTAAAAGATTACGGGGAATATATTAATGAAAGCCAGTAATAGAAAAATTACTATCCCGGTCGGTGTGGGATATGGATTAACCGATATTATGGGCGGCGGTGCATTTACAGTCATCGGCGCCTGGCTGCTGTTCTACTACACCACCTTTGTGGGCCTCTCCCCTATGCAGGCGGCATCCATCGTGGCCATCGCCCGTATTGTTGATGCGGTGATCAGCTTGTTTATGGGCAGCTTTACCGACCATTTCTACAAAAATGCCCTCGGTCGTCGTTTTGGCCGCCGGCGCTTTTTCCTGCTGATCGGCGCACCATTGATGCTGGTATACGCCCTGCTGTGGCTCAACGGCATGAATTACTGGTTCTACCTTGCGGTGTACCTGGCGTTTGAAGTCATTGCGGCAATGGTGCTGATCCCCTGGGAAACGCTCCCGTCAGAAATGACCAAAGACTTTAACGACCGTACCAAGCTCTCTACCTGCCGGATGCTGCTCTCCGCCACCGGGACCTTCCTGGCAACCTTTATCCCGGGCATTCTGATCAGCATGCTGGGGGAGAACAACGCGGATGCCTACCTGATTAACGGTATCGTGTTTGCGGTGGTCTTTATGCTGTGCGTGTTTATCTCCTGGAAAGTGACCTGGGAGCGCGAGCTGACCCCGGAAATGCAGGCCGAACTGGAACAGCATCGCCAGGCTGCCCCGCGCACTGCCGGGCAACAGCTGGCCGCGATTGGCGGGTTATTTAAAGAATACTTCTCTACCCTGAAAGTCCGGGCATTCCGTAAACACCTGGCTATCTATCTGTTCTCCTTTACGGCTAAAGATATCTACAACACCGTTTTTGTCTTCTTCTGTGTTTACTGCCTGCACGTCTCCTCGGCGTTTTCCGGCAGCCTGTTATCCATGAGCATCATCGGGATTCCGGTGACCCTGCTGGCGGGGTTTGCCATCATTAAGATTGGTCCGTCCCGGCTGTACGTGTTCGCCTATAGCGTGATGCTGCTGTGCCTGGGGGGCTTCCTGCTGATGTACCTGTTCCCTGCGGAGCAAAAAGCAATGCTGCTGATTGCCCTGGCGGTGGTCTACCAGGTGGGCCGGTCTATCCTTGAGTTCATCCCGTGGACCGTGTTCCCGTTTATCCCGGATATCGACGAGATGATCACCCGCCAGCGTCGCGAAGGTCTGTTCGCTGCTGTCATGACCTTCTCACGCAAAACCACCGTGGCCATTGCCACCTTTATTGTCGGCTTTGTACTGCAAACCGGTGGCTTTATTAAAGGTAGCCTGGTGCAGCCGCCTGAAGCGGTACACACCATTGCCATGACGCTGTTTATCGGTACCGCCGGGCTGTTAGTGCTGGCCACCTGGCAGGCGCTGACCTTCCGCCTCAACAAAAAAACCCACGGGCTGTTTGTGGCAGAAGTAGAACGCCTGAAAAATCACGGTAAGCGCAGTGACGTTACCCCGGAAGTTCGCGACATTGTGGAAGACTTTACCGGCATGCCTTATGACGCTTTGTGGCCAGAGGCTCAAACCACTGAACAGCCGGCCGTAGGCGATTATCGCCCCGCCACCCGCTAATCATCACCTCATCTGACGGGCCGGTTAACGGCCCGTTTTTTGTTCCCTTACCGTCGGTTTTCTCCCCTGCGGACCTTGTGCTAACCGAAGCGGGGTGATATCAGACAAATCAACTGTTGCTCACCATTTCTTGCTGAAAAATCCGCTAATCACCGTCGGCAATTGTGCTTTCCCGTCCGCTGATTTAGGCTTTTCAGGTAGCTACAGAGGGCTACCCGCCGCGTTTATCACCGGAGCCCTTTATTGGTCATAAGGATATGGTCATAAGGATATGGACATGAAATCGTTATTCATTAGCGGGATAGTCGGGACTATTTTATTGTTTGGCACCGGTTCCCACGCCGCCTGGTTTACCGGCGCCATCATCAGCGGCCCGGAGGTCCCCCCCGAGGTATGCCTAAACCAGGCCAACAACACCCCGGCGCATATCATGTGCCGAACGGAATCAGGCCATTTGATTGAGGTGCTGGTCAGGAATATCTACAGCACCAGCTCCGGGCATACCATGCGGGTGATTCACCAAACCTATCTGTAACGCGACAGCCCGCCGTCCAGTGCATCACCCGGTGTGTTTCGGCGGGCGGGGATATTTCCATAACCAGCGCCCGCTGACCATACGCCAGTAGAAGAACCCGGCGCGCACCGCCCAGTCCAGAAACATTCCCAGCCAGACCCCAACAACCCCAAACCCAAAATGGATCCCGAGCAGGTAACCCGCCACCACGCGACACCCCCACATACCCAGCATCGACACCCACATGGCAAAGCGCGCGTCCCGGGCGCCTTTAAGCCCGGCAGGCAGCACCCAGGATGCCGCCCAGATAGGCATAAAGGCCGCATTAAGCCACAGCAGCTGTTTTACCACGTCGATAACGTCCTGCTCCCGGGTGTAAAAAGCAGCGATCACCCCGGCAAACGGGGCGCTTAGCCAGGCTATCGCGGTGAGAATAATCGTCGCCATCCAGAACACATGGCGTAGCTGGCGCTCCGCCTGCCCCACCTGCCCCTTACCCAGCCGCCGTCCGGTAATAATGGTCGACGCAGAGCCCAGCGCATTACCGGGCAGGTTAATCAGTGCCGCAAAAGAGAAGGCAATAAAGTTACCGGCAATCACATTGGTGCCCATCCCCGCCACAAACATCTGGGTCAGCAGCTTACCGCCGTTAAACAGTACCGATTCCACACTGGCGGGGATACCGATCCCCAGTACATCACGCAAAATCACCATATCAAGGGGTTTTAGATAACTCCCCAGCCGGATGCGCAGTGCCGGGTTCACCCCAATCATCAACACATAAATAATGGCAATGGCCCCAATATAGCGGGAGATGGTCAGCCCCAGACCGGCGCCGACAAACCCCAGCCCCGGCCAGCCCAGCGCCCCATAAATCAGCACGCTGCTAATAATAATATTGAGGATATTCATTCCGCCATTGATCAGCAGCGGGATCCGGGTATTGCCCGCCCCGCGCAGGGCCCCACTACCAATCAGGGCAATGGCCGCCGCCGGATAGCTCCAGGCGGTGTATTGCAAATAGCTCAGCGCCAGCACTTTTACCTCGGGGCTGGCCTCCCCGGCGACGACATCGACAATATAGCCGCCACACAGATGGACCACCGCCGCCAGCACAACGGCGAAAATGGTCATGATCACCAGGGATTGCCGGGCCGCCGCCCGGGCCCGGGAGGCCTTACGCTGCCCGAGGCTAAACGCCACCACCACCGTCGTCCCGAGGTCGATAGCGGCAAAAAACGCCAGCACCACCATATTGAAGCTGTCCGCCAGCCCGACACCGGCCATGGCCTCTTTGCCCAGCCAGCTCACCAGGAAGGTACTGAGTACCCCCATCAGCAGCACACAGGTATTTTCAAGAAAAATAGGCACAGCAAGCGGGGTTATTTCACGCCAGAACAGCGTTTTATAACCTTTCCGGTGACGAAACCAGGTCGTACCGGACACCATCCGGCGCAGCGGTAATTGTATGTTCAAGGGGGTCCCACTACAGGAAAATTGAAACTTCATTTCGATATTTGAGTATAACACCCTCCTGGCAAAAGGGATTGTGTCTGCGCGGCAATACCGGCGACCCGACGCGGACGTTTTGTGCCCTGGGGGCTGATGCGCTCACCGCTCCGGGCCTGAGCGGCCTGCCGAAAGCTCACCGGCCCGGAGCGGTGTCGATAATTTCAGCAGTCAAACCACAATGTGTCGATTGGGGTTTGACAATTCTTTTTCCCCCGCTAATATATGCCTCCACAACGATTCCTCTGTAGTTCAGTCGGTAGAACGGCGGACTGTTAATCCGTATGTCACTGGTTCGAGTCCAGTCAGAGGAGCCAAATTTAGAGAAGCAGCTATCCCCGGATAGCTGCTTTTTTTATGTCTGTTTTGTGCCTGTTATGTGCGATTGCGTCGCCGGTGACTCAGGGCGCCACCAGATAACCGGCCCCCTCCCTCTGCCAGGCCATGCCGGTATTTACAGTGAAAACCCGTAGTGAGAGCCATCCGGCAGTTCAACGTCAAGGCGTAGCTTACCGCCCGCCGCTTCAACATAACGTTTGAGGGTGGACAGCTTCAGATCGCGCCCCGGCTTTTCCATGCCGGCCACGGTGGGTTGCCTGATACCAAGCGCCTGTGCCATTTCTACCTGGGTTTTCTGTACCTTCTCACGTAATTCGGCAAGGTGAATATTCAGCAGCATATCAGCCGCCATGATGTCTGCTTCTGCTACCACCTCTGGTTTTTCATCGGTAAGGAGCTGTTCCAGCGTTCTGCCCATAGCATTACCTCTTTTTCTTCAGGCTATTCAGATAATGTGCCAATTCCCGCTCAGCCAGCGGCTGGCATCTCATCGTAGAAGCGTTTTTCGTTTCCCGTTTTATTCCCGGCGCACAGCAGGATCCCGCAGCGGTAAGGGTCAAAGGCGAAAAATGCCCGTATCGGATCGCCCCGGCTTTGGATACGCAACGCTTTCATATTGCAGTAGCGTGAACCTTTGATAGTATCGGCATAGGGTCTGGGCAATCCAGGTCCCTTTTCCCGCAGCACCATCAGCGCGGCGAGTACACAGGCCCGATCCGTATCATTAAGTGACATAAACCAGCCATCAAACGTATCCGTTGTTTTTATCGACCACATAGGCGCTCCTGATGAATATAGGCCAAAAGCTATATAGAGGCAATGCTATAATCATCATGATGACGTACTGGTAGAAAAGACGCATCGGCATAAACCCAAAACCGGAAGACATGCTGCCGTTTTTCACGAAACCTGTAGAAGCGTTGCAGGAATGCAATACACAACATCGCAAACCCCGCCGCTACGTCATATCCCCGCGGCTGAGGAACATACCCGCCACGCCAGAGTCAGAAAGCCGGGGTCTTCGGGGCGCGGTATTTTGTGCTATTTTTATCCCGCTACGCTATCACCCTGCCATTACCGCTTCGCTTGTCAGCCCTTACCCACCCTGCTCTGAGAGGCCACAACCCCGCGTATCATCACGTTTTGTCAGTACCGGTCAATTTATGTGAATTTGATCACAGTGTGCTCACATGCTATTGTAAATAGAATGTTTAACTACCCAATAGACGTCAACAGGTTAGGTTGTATCGCATTTTTTATATAATGCAACTAAACCTGCTACGTTTGAGCACCACGCTTGTGGAGACTGTACAAGCGCACCGGGGGAGGCGACGACCTGCCCCAGTGAGCTACAGTTAACTTAGCGTGCCGGGCACAAGCAGCGAGGATAAAAATAATGATCCGCAGAAGGAAGAAGTTAACGCCAATTACGTTAAGCGATGTCACCATTATTGATGACGCCAAACTACGCAAAGCAATTACCGCCGCCTCCCTGGGTAACGCCATGGAATGGTTCGATTTCGGGGTCTATGGCTTCGTCGCCTATGCCCTGGGGAAAGTGTTCTTTCCGGGGGCCGATCCCGGCGTGCAGATGATAGCCGCCCTGGCAACCTTTTCAGTCCCCTTCTTGATCCGTCCGCTGGGCGGTCTGTTCTTTGGTATGCTGGGGGATAAGTATGGCCGCCAGAGTATCTTGTCTATCACCATCGTCATCATGTCCCTCAGTACATTTTGTATCGGGCTTATCCCGTCCTATGCCAGTATCGGCCTGTGGGCCCCGGCACTGCTACTGTTGTGTAAGATGGCCCAGGGGTTCTCCGTGGGTGGGGAATATACCGGCGCGTCTATCTTTGTGGCGGAGTATTCACCGGACCGTAAGCGTGGGTTTATGGGCAGTTGGCTGGACTTCGGCTCTATTGCCGGGTTCGTGCTCGGTGCCGGGCTGGTGGTGCTGATTTCCGCAATTGTCGGGGAAGAGAACTTCCTCGCCTGGGGCTGGCGCCTGCCGTTCTTCCTGGCGTTACCGTTGGGGATTATTGGCCTGTACCTGCGCCACGCCCTGGAAGAAACACCGGCCTTCCAGCAGCACGTGGATAAACTGGAACAGGGCGATCGCCAGGGTTTACAGGAAGGGCCGAAAGTCTCTTTTAAAGAGATTGCCACCAAGCACTGGCGCGGTCTGCTGGTCTGTGTCGGCCTGGTGATTTCCACCAACGTCACGTACTACATGCTGCTGACCTATATGCCGAGTTATCTGTCCCATAACCTGCATTACTCAGAGGATCATGGGGTACTGATTATTATCGCCATTATGATCGGCATGCTGTTTGTACAGCCGGTTATCGGCCTGGTCAGTGACCGTATCGGCCGCCGTCCGTTTATCTTCTGCGGCAGCATTGCACTACTGATCCTGGCAATTCCGTGCTTTATGCTGATTAACAGCGGGGTTATCGGGCTGATTTTCGCCGGTCTGCTGATCCTGGCGGTGATCCTGAACTGCTTCACCGGGGTGATGGCGTCCAGCCTGCCGGCCATGTTCCCGACCCATATCCGTTACAGCGCCCTGGCCAGCGCCTTTAACATCTCAGTGCTGGTGGCGGGGCTAACGCCAACAGTAGCGGCCTGGCTGGTTGAAACCACCAATGATCTGATGATGCCAGCCTATTATCTGATGGTGATTGCGGTAATTGGTTTTATTACCGCGCTGACCATGAAAGAAACCGCTAATCGCCCCCTCAAGGGCGCGACACCTGCGGCATCAGATATTCAGGAAGCAAAAGAGATCCTGCGCGAGCATCACGATAATATCGAACATAAAATTGACGATATTGATGAAGAGATTGCCCGCCTGCAGTTACAACGCCAGAACCTGGTGGATCAGCATCCGCGCATCAACAACTAGCCCATCAGCGGCGGGGCGTGCTCCCGCCGCGATTTCGCACTCCCCCCTGCCATCATAATCGCCTATAGTAGCCGGATAATTACCCCCGGGAGCCAGACATGTGCGCGTTTATTCAGGATGTTATCCTCAGCCCTCATCCCTACCGGCCCGAGGCACGCTACTGTGAAGTACGCTTTGCCCTCTCCCGGTGGCACGATGGCCTGTTCAGTGAGCTGGGGATCCATCGCCCGGATCACCTTCACCGTGCGGTACCCAAGCGGCTGGCAGAATATCTGGCGGGGCGCTATGCCTGCCAGCACATCCTGCGCAGCTGGGGGATAGAGGCTGACATCCCCAGCGGCAGCGCCCGGGAGCCTCTTTGGCCGCCCCTGGTGGCGGGCTCACTGTCCCACAGCGGCGATCGCGCTCTGGCCCTGCTGATCCCCGCCCGCTACCGCCTCAGCCCTGGCATAGATATCGAAACCGCCGACCGGGATACGCTGCTCAGCATCGCCCCGGCCATTGCCACCCCCGGGGAACAAGGGCTGCTCACCGGGGCCGGGTTCTCTGTGGTCAGTGGGTTATTACTGCTCTTCAGTGCCAAAGAGAGCCTGTTCAAAGGGCTGTACCCCCAGGTGGGGCGTTATTTTGGCTGTGACGCCGCACAACTTTGCGGGCTGGCGCCCGACAAGCAGCAATTTACCCTGCAGCTCACGGCAGATTTAACGGACAATCTCAGGGCGGGAATGCAGTATCAGGGGAATTTTACCTTTACCCCGGACGGGGTGATAACCTCGCTGTTTTGTGCCACGCATTCGGTGCCCGCTTCCGGCCAACGCGGCCCGGCATCGCCATTAATGCCATCCATCCCGCACGATGGCTCGCTACACTACACGGTAAGTAAAGGCAAAGGTGAATATCAGGATGTCGCATGTCACGCTTTAACCAAATAATGATCCCGGTTTTTATTGTGCTGCTGCTGGTGTGGGCGGTGATGATATTTGACTGGGGGCGCCTGAATGATTATGTCAGCACCATCCTTATGTCATTACAGTGAGTTTTTGCGGCATAGCATTGCGTGATGCCCTCACCCCGGATAACACAGCCTTCCCTGGCAGATTTACGGCTTAGTCCGGCAAAACAATCGCGCACGCCGCCAGCGTGCCCATGTCGCTGTACATGGCGCAGGCGGCATCCACCAACGACATGGCCAGGGCCGCGCCGCTGCCTTCTCCGAGGCGCATTTCCATATTCAGGTACGGCACCAGATCGAGGTGTTGCAGCGCAATTCGGGCCCCTTTCTCCGCCGAGAAATGAGACGGGATCAGGTAGTCATGGACCTGCGGAGCAATACGGCAGGCCGCCAGGGCAGAGGCATAGGATAAAAAGCCGTCCAGCACCACCGGCAGGCCGCAAGAGGCGGCGCCGAGCATAACACCGGCCATCCCCACCAGATCAAAGCCCCCCACTTTCGCCAGCACATCAAGGCCATCACTGGCATCCGGCAGGTTCACTTCCAGCGCCCGGCGCACCACATCCACTTTATGGCGCAGCTGTTGCTGGGGGAAGTTCGCCCCAATCCCAACCACCTCCGCGGGCTCACTGTCGGTCAGTACACTGACCATGGCCGCCGCCGGGGTGGTATTGGCAATCCCCAGTTCCCCGACCCCAAACAAAGTCACCCCACTGGCGGCCAGCTCCCGGGTATAGTTCGCGCTGGCCAGCAGCAATGCTTCTGCCTGCTGGCGGCTCATGGCCGGGCCACGGGCAATATTGCCGGAGCCCCGGGCCACACGCATATCCTTCACTCCGGGGAGCGGATCGCAATCAATCCCGGTATCCACCACATACACCCCGGCCCCGGCGTTCGCCGCCAGCACACACACCCCGGTATTATGGCGGGTCATATTCAGGGCCTGGATAGCGGTCACCGCCTGCGGGGACACCGCCACCCCTTCATCAAAGACACCGTGATCGGCACACATCACCAGAATGGCTTTTTTTTCCGGCTTGCTGGCCTTGCCCTGCCAGCCGGGCATCCCCGCCAGCTGCACCGCCAGCGACTCCAGCCGCCCCAGGCTGCCGAACGGTTTTAATAAGCCATCAATGTGACTCTGGGCCTGCTGCTGGGCTTCGTGATCCGGGGTACGGATCCCCGCCACCAGCGCCGCAATATTGGTTACTTCAGTATTCACCCACACCTCTCCCGTCTGTTCTGGCTATAACAGCGCCAGTAAAAAAATTAATTCACCCAGTTCAATGGCCGCCCCGAGGGTATCCCCGGTCTGGCCACCAAGGGTTTTGCGCAGCGCGCAGCTCAGCGCCCAGACCATCACCATCGCCGCCAGCATCGCCAGCAGCCCATGTAGTCGCAGCAGGGCAAAACAGAGCGCCAGCCCAAAGGCCAGGGTTATCAGGGCCTGCCGGGAGGTCACTTTGCCAATAAACAAATTGCCCATCCCCTGCTCACGGGCATAACGCTGGCGATACATCATCAGCACCACGGCACTGCGCCCGGCAACACAGGCCCCGGCCATCACCGGGATCATCCCGTGGCCGCGCAGCGCCAGCTCGCTTATCACCAGCACCTTACCCAGTAAAATAAAAATCAGCGCCAGGCCACCGTGGGTCCCCAGCCGGCTGTCACGCATGATCTCCAGCATCCGCTCCCGGGAACGGGCGGAGAATACCCCGTCACAGGTGTCCGCCAGGCCATCCAGATGCAGGCCACCGGTCAGTAATGCCAGGGCCAGTACACAGGCAAAGGCGGCAATCGGCAGCCCGCCACCGGGCTGGATCAAGAAAAAGACCGTGCCACTCAGGCCCCCCAACAGCAGGCCGATAAACGGGAACGTGATAATCCCGCGCACGTACTGCTCAATCTCCAGGCCGCGGCTCCAGCGTTGCGGCACCGGCAGGCGGCTCATAAAAGAGAGCGTTGCCCAGAACAAGCGAATCATTTTATTTTTACTCCTATACCTGAAACCACGAGCCAAACCTCCTGTGCAGCGGCAGCCAGCCGCTGGTTTACCCGCCCGGCAATATCCCGAAAGTGCCGGGCCAGACGATTTTCCGGCACGATCCCCATTCCGACTTCATTGGTCACTAACAGGATAGGCGACGGGCAGCGGGCACAGGCCGCCATCAACAGCCCAATGTGATGCGCAATATGGGCTTCAATCGCCGCAAAGTCCCAGCTGGACTCCGGGGTATCGCCAACAAAATCAAACAGCAGATTACTGATAAGCGTGGTAATACACTCCAGCAGAATAACTTCCCGGGGATCATTGTGCGGGGTGATAACCAGATCCAGTTCGCGCCATGCTTCCACCGTGCGCCAGTGGGCGGGCCTGCTGGCCCGGTGATGGGCGATACGCGCCGCCATCTCGTCATCATAAACCTGCGAGGTTGCGATGTAGAGCACGTTGTCCCCGGCAGCGGCCGCCAGTTGTTCCGCGTGGCCACTTTTGCCGCTGCGGGCCCCTCCGGTAATCACGATCATTGGTCAGGCTCCTGATGCTGCTGCATAATCTGGTACACCGTCTTAATATCGATATGCTGGCGCATGGCGGCGGCCAGCAGGTCAAACTGCTGCGATTTCCACTGGCGGTAATCAACAATTTCCCCCTGCCAGGGGCCCAGGCCCTTACGCTGACGCAGGGTATCCAGCAGCGCCCGGGTAAAGCGGGTATTGTCAAAAATGCCGTGCAGATAGCACCCGGCCACCCGCCCGTCCCCGCTCAGCGCCCCATCTTCACCGCCATCTTCCAGGGCGAGCAACGGGCGCGTCCCCGCCGCCAGCAACGTGGTCCCCATATGAATCTCATACCCGCTGACCGGGTGGCCGCCGGCATCGCCCAGCATGCCCGGCAGAACACTGGCCCGGGTACGTACTGTCACCTTGTCATGGGCAAATGTGGTGGTCGTGTCCAGCAGCCCGAGCCCCGGCAACACCCCAAGGCCAGACTCCACCTCATCATTGATCTGCTGGCCAAGCATCTGGTAACCGCCGCAGATCCCGAAAAGTGCCCCCCCGGCGGTATGCCATTCCACCAGCGCAGCCGCCATCCCGCTCTGGCGCAGCCACTGTAAATCACCGAGGGTGTTTTTACTGCCCGGCAGAATAACCAGGTCTGCCCCGTCGAGTTCACCCGGGTGGCTAATGTAGCGCACCCGCACATCAGGCTGGGCCGCCAGCGGGTTAAAATCAGTAAAGTTGGAAATATGCGGCAGCTTCAGTACCGCTATCTCCAGGCTCTGGCGGGCGACACCGTGATATTTCCCGCGCTGAATCGCCACCCCGTCTTCATCTTCCAGATCAATATCCAGCCACGGCATCACCCCAATAACCGGCACGCCGGTAAGGGCTTCGATTTGTTCCAGCCCGGGCTGCAACAGCGCAACATCGCCGCGAAATTTATTGATAATCACCCCTTTAACTCGCCAGCGTTCGTGGTCCTGTAGTAATGCCAGAGTGCCATAAATCGCCGCGAACACCCCACCGCGATCGATATCCGCCACCAGGATAACCGGGCATTCTGCCAGTTCCGCCATCCCCATATTGACGATATCCCGATCGCGCAGGTTGATTTCTGCCGGGCTGCCGGCCCCTTCCAGCACCATCACATCCTGTTCCCCGGCCAGGCTGCGATACACCGCCTGCACCTGGGCTTTTAGCCGGGGTTTAAACTGATGATAACGCTGGGCGTCCATATCGCTGGCCACGTTGCCCATCAGCACCACCTGGGCTTTACGGTCGCTGGTCGGCTTCAGCAGTACCGGGTTCATGCGCACATCCGGCTCAATACCGGCGGCCTCGGCCTGGAAAATTTGCGCCCGCCCCATCTCTTTACCGTCATGGGTAATGCCGGAGTTCAGCGCCATATTCTGGGATTTAAACGGGGCGCAGCGCAGCCCGTCCTGATGGAAAATACGGCATAACCCGGCCACCAGTACGCTTTTGCCTACATCAGAGGCGGTGCCCTGCACCATAATTGCCAGTGTCATTATTGATCCCGGGAGTCAAAAAGTTGTTGTTCGCTGCGGTACAGGCCAAACCCCGGTAAACGCGAGAGTTTTACCAGCCAGGGCTGCACCAGCCCGGCATTATGCAGCATCTGCGCATCCTGGAACACGGTATCCGGGGTACCGCTGGCTACCAGCCGCCCTTGCCTGATAACAAAAATACCGTGGCAAATCTCATAGATAAGATCGATATCGTGGCTGGAGATAACCACATGCTTACCGCTGGCGGCAATACGCTGGATCAGGGTGATCATCTGCTGGCGGCCAGCGGGATCCAGCCCGGCGGTGGGCTCATCGAGCAACAGATAATCTGCGTCCATCACCAGCGCCCCGGCGATGGCCACCCGTTTTTTCTGGCCGTGGCTCAGATACTGGATCGGCTGCTGGCGGAACCCCTGGGCATCCACCAGGGTCAGGGCGTCATCCACCCGGCGGGTTATCTCCGCCTCCGGGACGCCAAGGTTTCGCAAACTGAAGGCAATATCGCTGTCAATATCGGTATAAAACAGCTGTTGGTCCGGGTCCTGGAACACCGTCACCACCCGCTGGCGCAGGGCCAGCAGCCCTTTTTTACTGTAATCGAGGGGGTTCCCCTGCCACAGCACCTGGCCGCGCTGGGGGCGCAGCAGGCCGCTGAGCAGCATAAACAGGGTCGATTTGCCGCACCCATTGGCCCCTACTAACCCGGTCACCGGGTAGCGGGCAAAATCGAGGCTCAGGCTGTGTAAGACATCCTCATCCTGATAGCGAAAACTGAGATAATCAGTTGCCAGCATGGCAACACTCCTTAGAGGTGAAAATCACCCTGGTACAGCTTGACGTCCAGGGCGGTGACCATCTGCTGATAGCGCACCATCACCCGGGAGAACAGCATCCCCACCAGCATGGCCAGGGAGCGATAACTGCCCGGCAGGGTGCGATAGCCAAAGCGTAACGTCTGGGCCTGATGGATAGCCTGCACCTCATCAAGCAGAATAAAGATAAACCGCCAGGTCAGCAGGATCTGTTCAATTAACAGTACCGGCACCCGGCAACGCTGTAACAGCTGGATCAACTGCACGAACGGCAAATTGAGCACCAGCCAGAAGGTGGCGGAAATCGCCGCCAGGCTACGCCACAGCGTATGGTTGGCCATCTCCAGCCCGGCAGGCAGAATGCCAATATGCACGCCCCCCAGGGTGGTGGACCACAGCATCCCCTGAGGGTCCCGGCTAATACTGAACAGAATGGTTAACGTGCTGACCAGCAAAAAACCGGCCGGGATGGCAATCCAGCGCAGCCAGCGCCCCGGGGAGACCCGCAGCATCCAACAGCTCAGGGCGGCGATCACCACTATCAGCGCCGCCTGCCCCACCGGGGGCAGGCTCATGGCGAGGGTCATCAGCACTATCCAGCACAACAGCTTGATACGCGGATCCCGGTGGCGCCAGCGGCTGCGGCCGCTGATTTTATCAATCGCCAGCATGGTCGCCGCGCCGTCCCCGGTAGTAACCGAGGATATAAAAAATCACCGCCGTTCCCAGGGAGCCCTGCAGGGTAAATAGCAGGCTTTCGATCTCCCCGCTGGCAGGCTCATACAGCGGCGCAAACCAGGGTTTGTAATGGGGATCGATGGCGAGGATCTGCCCTTCGGCCTGATCGTCAGAGCCGCCATACTCCCCGCCGTGGCTGATAAAAAAGGGCAGGATCATCAGCGCCACCACCAGAGACAACAACAGAACCGTCTTTTTCATCACCGCACTCCCTGAGCGTTAACCAGATTACGTTTACCCAGTTGATCGTAAATCAGTACCGTCAGCAGCCCTTCGGCAATGGCAATCGGCACCTGGGTCAGACAGAAAATCCCCATAAACTTAACAATGGAGCCCGTCATCCCGCTGTGGGGATCCGGGAAGGCCACCCCCAGTTGTACCGAGGTGACAAAATAGGTCATCAGGTCCGCCAGGGCGGCACACAAGAACACCGCCACATCCCGGCGCAGGCCCGCGTTGATCGCCAGCTTCCAGACCAGATACCCCACCAGCGGCCCGATAACCGCCATCGACATACCGTTCGCCCCGAGGGTGGTTAAGCCACCGTGGGCCAGCAACAGGGCCTGGAACAACAACACAATGGCCCCCAGCACCGCCACAACCCCAGGCCCAAACAGGATAACCGCCAGACCAACACCGGTCGGGTGGGAGCAACTGCCGGTAACCGACGGGATTTTCAGGGCCGACAGCACAAAAATAAAGGCCCCGCACAGGGCCAGCAGTACCTTTTGGTTACTGTCCTGGCTGACAATCTGGCGCAGCCGCACCAGCCCAAACCACAGGCACGGCAGGAACAGCAGCCACCACACCAGGGCATGAAGCGGCGGCAAGAAGCCTTCCATAATGTGCATCGCCCAGGCCTCGTCAGGCACCGCCAGTAATACCAGGGTGGGTACCCCGGCAGAGACCGCTAAATAGCGCACTTGATCGCGTGTTTTCATGCCGTCGCACTCCAGGATTTATTGACCACAATGGTTGAGAAATACGGCAACGCCGTGTCGTCCGCCAGGCTGGCAAGATCGCGCCAGCACTGCTCACCGGGGAGGGTGGCCTCGGCCATCATGACCGCATGGGCCAGCAGGCCCTGCGCCTCAAGCTGCGCTTTTACTGCGGCGAAGCGGCCATAAACTTTCATCAACACCACACACTCGTGCTCCCGCAACGCCCGGGCAATCGCCTCCGGCCCGGACGTGCAGGAGATCACCGCCAGGGACTGCTGCTCCATACATAACGGCATGGCGCTACGGGCGGCAATGGCGGCAAATGAGGTCACCCCGGGGACAATTTCCAGCCAGTCCGGGCGGCCCAGCCGGGCCAGCAAAAACACCCAGGTGCTGAACAACATCGCATCACCCAGGGTGATAAACCCGACCTGTTTCCCGGCCATCACCTGCTGGCGCATCTGGGCGCTGACATCATCCCAGGCCTGCTGCTTTTCTGCGCTGTCGGCGCTCATCGGAAAGTGACAGCAGCGGATCTCGGTATCCGCCCCAAGGTATTCCCGCACAATAGACAGCGCCAGGCTGTCACCGCCTTTACGGCCTGCCGGGGCAAACAGCACATCCAGTTTGCCCAGCAGCCGGGCGGCGCGCACGGTGACTAAATCACTGGCCCCGGGCCCAATTCCTAACGCATACAAACGCCCGCTCATGCTGCCTCCTGCCCCGGGTGATTCAGCGCCTGCTGTAAATGGTCAACAAAAATGGCGCGGATAGCCGGGTTCTCCCCCAGCCCCTGCAACCAGGGCTGTGCCGGGATCCCGGCAGCTATAAAGCGCATCTTCCAGGCGTCGTCATCGTCCGACGCCATATCGTTAATGGCGTGATCCCCGGCCACCAGCATCAGCGGCATCAGGTGCACTTTTTTAATCCCCTGGCCGGCCAGATCCGCCACCAGCAGATCAATTTCCGGGTAGCTTTCCACCGCCCCTACCCGCATCGGCAGGCGGCGGCTGGTCATCATATGATCAAGGCAGGCGTAAGCGGCAAAAGCCGGGTGGCTGGCGCCGTGGCCCATAAAGACCAGGCGCTCGTCCGGCCCCAGCTGCGGGGATTGTTGCTGTAATGCCGCCAGTAGCGCATCGTAATCGGCAAAGCTGCTCACCAGCGGCGTGCCGAGGGTCAGGCGCTGAAAGTGCCCCTGCATCGATTGCACTTCCCGGGCGACTTTTTCATACTCGTCGCCGTTGATGATATGCAGGGACTGCACCGCCACATCCTGATACCCCTGCGCCACCAGACGCGCCAGCGCCTCCCGGGGGTTATCAATGGTGATGTTATCCCGCTGTTTCAGCTTGCGAATAATCATCCCCGAGGTAAATGCCCGGAACAGGTCGCGGTCCGGGCAACTGGCCGCCAGCGCCTGTTCACAGGCGGTAATATTTTTTTCGCGGGTGTCCGCATAACTGGTGCCAAAACTGATAACCAGCAGGGCCTTTTTCATCGGTCGCTCCTTGGCAACCGCAGGGTTGCCAGACAGTCGGCGAAATCGCCGTAAGTAGTCATAATGTGGTCTTCCGGCACGGTGCAGGCCGGACGGGTCAGCACAATGCAGGGAATATTCAGATCCAGGCAGGGGCGCACTTTTTCCATAAAGCCCCCTTCTTTGCCGGATTCTTTGGTGATAATCACGTCCGGGGCGCAGTGGCGGTAAAACGCCAGATTGAACGCCTCACTGAACGGCGGGCAGAGGGCAAAAATCTGCCCCACCCCGAAGCCGAGGGCTTCACACTGGGCCAGCACACTGGCGGTGGGTAATACCCGGGCCAGTAGCGTTTTATCCGGTAACCCGGCCTGCCAGCGGGCCAGATCTTTACTGCCGGTGGTCAGCAGCACCCGGGGCCCGAGAGGCGCCGTCAGGGCGCACGCCTGCGCCAGGGTGGCCACCCGGTGTAACAGCGGATGGTCAATGGCATCGATAAGCCCCGGCCGCTGCCAGCGGTACAGGGGAATCTCCAGCGCCCCGCAGGCCGCCACCAGATTGGCGCTGACCAGCTCGGCATAGGGGTGTGAGGCATCAATCACCCAGCGGGTGCCGCTGGTGCGCAGCCAGTTTTCCAGCCCGCTGGCATCCAGCTTACCCACGCGAATGGCGCCGCGAATGGGCCCCGCCAGCTGGCGCCCCACCTCGCTGGCCACTGACAGGGTGTAATGGAACCCGGCCTTATCAAGCATCAGGCACAGTTCCCGGGCATCACTGGTACCGCCCACCAGCAGTAACTCGCCGTGGGTCACAGTTTGTAACCCCGGGGGGTGATCATCAGGCCGTCACGTACGTAAGTGGTCTGGTTACCGACAATCACTAAGCTGGTCATGTCCACCGGTTCAAAATCCATATCACCGAGGGTGGTCAGCCATTTTTCCTGCTTTTTACGCCCGGCGGCCTTCACCACCCCCACCGGGGTGGCCGGATCTTTTATCCCTTTAAGCAGTTCGAACGCCCGGGCGAGGTGCCCTTCACGGCCGCGGCTGCGCGGGTTATAAAAACAGATAACAAAATCGGCCTGCCCGGCGGCGATGATCCGTTTTTCAATCACCGGCCAGGGGGTCAGCAAATCACTGAGGCTGATATGGCAAAAATCATGCATCAGCGGGGCGCCCAGCAGCGCCGCGGCGGCAATACTGGCGGTCATCCCCGGGATCAGCCGGACGTCAACCTCCCGGGATTGCTGGCTCACCAGCTCCAGCACCAGCCCGGCCATGCCGTAGATCCCCGCATCACCGCTACTGATCAGCGCCACATTGTGGCCTTCAGCGGCCAAGTCGAGCGCCGTCTGGCAGCGTTCGATCTCTTTGCACATGCCGGTTTTTATTACTTGTTTATCGCCGGTCAGCCCTTTCACCAGGTGGGTGTACGTTTTGTAGCCGACAATAATGTCAGCCTGTTCGAGGGCTTCGATAGCTTCCTGGGTCATGGTTGCCATGGCCCCAGGGCCGATTCCAATCACACTTAACATCTGTTTTCCACTCCAGGCAGCTTGCCTAATGCAA
Organism: Shimwellia pseudoproteus; assembly: GCF_016415625.1. Taxonomy (GTDB): domain Bacteria; phylum Pseudomonadota; class Gammaproteobacteria; order Enterobacterales; family Enterobacteriaceae; genus Shimwellia; species Shimwellia pseudoproteus. Next base: position 26,446 of record NZ_WBXP01000011.1, on the reverse strand, counting down.
TGGTAACCCCCTGCTCACGCAGCGGTTCACCGGGTAACAACCTGTCCGGGCAGGCGTCATCAGAAGAGGTCTGGCACAATTGCCAGACCACGGTTTGGGAAACATTCCCCACCCCGGTTACCTGGCGCACAAACGGCGAACAGGGCACCCGGGATTCCCAGCGCTGCAATACTGCCGCGCTGAAGGTGTAAAACGGCACCTGAAACTGGGCCGCCAGCGCAATCAGCGCCGGTTCGTCTTTTTTCAGGTCGATACTGCCAATGGCGGCCAGCCCGAGGGGATCGACCCCACTGGCCGCCAGTTGCTGGTGTAACAGCGCCGCGACCTTCTCCGGCGCGGTATCCCGCCGGCAGCCGATACCGGCCACGATGCGTCGCGGGACCAGTTTCACCTGCGGGATATCCCCGGCGGGCAACTGCGCTGCCAGGGTCAGGCACACCAGATGGTCAAGCTCGCCGGGGGCCTGGATATCCGCCACCGGCACAAAACCACGGGTATCGAGCTCCGGCTGCGGGCCAAGGCTGGCGCTATCCCACCACAGCCCGATACGCTGGCCACTGACCAGCCCCTGGTTAATGGTTTTCACCGCCTGGCGGAAGTTATCCGCCCGGGCGTCCAGTTGCTTAGCCAGCAAATCCAGCGCCCCGAACTGGTTAACATCCGTGGCGGTGGTGATAACCGGGCTGGCCCCCAGCAGGCTGGCAAGGGTACGGGTGAGCGCATTCGCCCCGCCCATATGGCCGGAGAGCAGGCTAATCACAAACTGCCCGGCTTCATCCATCACCACTACCGCCGGATCGCTGAGTTTGTCCTGCACGACCGGGGCGATGGCGCGTACCGCCACCCCGGTGGCACCAATAATGATCAGCGCCGGGTAGCGGCGAAACGCCTGGCGCACATGGTGCATAAAACCGCCGTCAAACCCGGCAACCCCCGGCCCGGCCAGGGCCGGGCTGGTGAAACAGTCGAGGGCCAGGTGGGGCTGTAGCCGCCGGGCCAGTGCCACCCCGCCCGGAGTCAGGCAAAACAGCGCCAGGGGCTCAGGCTTTGCGGTATTCATGGCTAAATGCCGCATCGTAAAGTTTTGAGTTGTGATACTCGTCGCCCAGGCAGGCCCCCACCAGGATCAGCGCCGTTTTGCGGATATCTGCCGCCCGGACCTGTTCGCTGATATCTGCCAGAGTGCCGCGCACGGTCTGGCTTTCCGGCCAGGTGGCTTTATAAACCACTGCCACCGGGGTCTCTGACGGATACCCTCCGGCTATCAATTGCTCTGTCACCCGGTGGATACGCTGCACCGAGAGGTAAATCGCCATTGAGGTCTGGTGGGCAGCAAAGCTGGCTAGTGACTCCAGGGGCGGCATCGGCGTGCGCCCTTCCAGGCGGGTGATAATCAGGCTCTGGGCGACTTCCGGCACGGTGTACTCCAGCCCCAGTTGCGCTGCCGCCCCCTGGAATGCGCTCACCCCGGGTACCACCTGCCAGGGAATATTCAGCTGATTCAGGGCTTCTCCCTGCTCGCGGATGGAGCCATAAAGGGAGAGATCGCCGGTTTGCAGCCGGACCACCCGCTTACCGGCGGCGATGCCTTCGCGCATCAGATCGATAATCTGCTGTAAATGCAGCCCGGCGCTGTCGTGGCATGCCGTGGTGGCCGGGCAGTAGTCCAGTAACGCCGGGTTGATCAGCGAACCGGCATAGATAACCACATCCGCCTGTTGCAGTAAGCGCAGCCCTTTGACGGTGATCAGTTCACTGTCGCCGGGCCCGGCCCCCACAAACCAGACACAGTGGCGTTCGATAGCATTAGTCATGGGCAGCCTCCCGGGTGCAGGACAGTAAATAAACAGGGTTCTGGGGTTTGAAATAGTGCCCGCTGCCCAGCCGGGTCAGCGCCGATTGCTGGATCTGCTGGCAGTCCAGCTCGCTCACCGGGCTGTGTTGCAACCGGGCCAGTGCCTGGTGGAGGTTCTCAACCAGGATAAAGGTCATCACCAGGCGGCCTCCGGAGTTAAGGTGGGCCAACGCCCAGTCGATCAGCGGTGCCAGCTGGCCCCCGCTGCCGCCGATAAATATCGCGTCCGCCGTACTGTCGAGGGGGAGCGGTGCCTCCCCGGGGATCAGGGTTATCGATTCACAGCCAAAATGGCGGCAGTTCTCCGCCATCAGGGCCAGGGCCTCAGGCTTACGTTCAATGGCCGTCACCCGTAATCCGGGGTAGTGCAGCGCCGCCTCCAGGGAGACACTGCCGGTACCGGCCCCGACATCAATCAGGGTGCCGGCGTTGGCCAGCGCCAGCCGGGACAGTGCCAGCACCCGCACCGCTTCTTTGGTCATCGGGACCTGCTGGCCGCGCAAAAAAAGCTCATCCTTCATTCAGTATTACCACCACATTCATTGCATAGTGTTGGGCGACCTGTTCCGGGGCCAGGCGGTGAATACACTCCTCACCGGAAGAGAGGGCTTCACCAATCACCAGGGTACGGCGCAGCCCGCGGCACAGAATAGCCTGGGCTATCTGATAAGGGCCGATGACGCTGTCCGTGACCATCGCCACTTTGGGATAGGCCAGTAACTGGTCAAAATCCGGTGCCCGCCCGTGGCTGCTGGTGATGTAGGTATCATTGAGCGCAATCCCCGCCCGGGCGCACAGGTACTGGATAGCGCTGATCCCGGGGATCACCGCCACGTCCCGTAGGCCAAAATGCGCCACCAGCCGGTTACCAATGCCGTATAACAGCGGGTCCCCGGAGGCGAGGATCACCACGGACTGGTGCTGGCGTGCCGCCAGCCAGGCCATCAGCCCGTCAAGGTCAGCATCCAGCACCCGCGCCTCAACCCCGGGCCGGGCGTAAAGCCCAAGATGGCGTTTACCCCCGACGAGGATCGCCGCCTGGTCGATAGCGTCCCGGGCGGCCAGGGTGAGCAGGCTGCTGTGGCCGGGCCCGATGCCGACCACGGTTAACATCTGGGCCACCCGGCGAAGATATCCGCCAGCGGGCGGTTGCTGCCCAGCACTTGATTATCAAAGGCAAACATCACCGCATCGCAGCGCGGCGGGTTGCGGGTATAGCGCAGAGTCTCTTCCACCCGCTGGCAGATCCGCCGGGCCAGCAGCGGCCAGATATCCCGCAATCCGGCTTCGTCAATCAGCGTCATCGCCGCCTCGGTGGTGTCGCATTCGCTGACCGCCAGCAGCACATCGTGAGGGGCCCCCATCAGCGCCAGATGGGCCACCAGGGTTTCCATACGCCCGTCAGCGATATGGCTGTGGGTATGGAAGATCCCGGCGGCTATCTTAATCAGCTTGCCGGGATGACCAAGCAGCACAATCTGGCTGAACCCGAGGCGCACCGCCTCCTGAATCATGTAACCGACAAAATTGCTCATGGTGACCACGGTGTCGCCGTCCAGTTGCAGCTGATCGCGAACAAACCGCTCAGCGTGGTTTCCCGGCGCGAGGATCACCCGCGCCAGACCGGCGGCGTGTTTAACTTCCAGCTCGAGGGCCAGGGAGCGCTTCCAGCTCTCTTCCGACATCGGCGTCACAATGCCGGTGGTACCGATAATCGAAATCCCGCCGAGGATCCCCAGCCGGGCGTTGTAGGTTTTTTTCGCCCGTTCTTCCCCTTCCGGGGCGAAGATTTCTACCTCTGCCCCCCGGGCCGGGCCGATGGCCTCACGCACCGCGGCTTCAATGGTCTGGCGCGGGGTGCGGTTGATAGCCGGGGCGCCCAGCGGCAGCCCCACCCCGTTGCGGGTGACCTTCCCGACCCCGACACCGCCCAGCAGCTGGATGGTGCCGCTGTCGTTGAGGGTGACCCGGGCAAAAATCAGCATCCCGTGGGTCGCGTCTACATCGTCACCGCCGTCTTTACGGATCCCGGCAACCGCCTGGTGCCCTTCGATATGGGCCAGCTCGACATTCAGATTAAGCACCACCCCAGACGGGGTGGTGATGGAAACCTGGTGGATCAGGTGCTGGCGCAATACCATCAGCGCCGCCACTTTGGCGGCGGCGGTCGCACAGGAGCCCGTGGTGTAGCCTTTGCGCAGAGCTTTCCCGTTATGCCAGACTGTGTCCGTCTCCGGGGCGCGGTGCATTACGCCTCCCCGGTGAAATAGAGCAGCGCATTGACAATGGCGGCCGCCACATTGCTGCCCCCTTTACGGCCCCGGGCCGCCAGACCCGTGCGGCCGCTGTCGATAAGCGCCTGTTTTGACTCGGCGGCGCCGACAAACCCCACCGGCACGCCGATCACCCCTTCGGCATCGCCCTGTTTCTCCAGCAGGCGAAATAGCGCCGTGGGGGCATTACCGAACACAAACAGTTTTTTGCCCGGCTGGGCCAGCGCGAGGTCCACCGCCGCCATAGAGCGGGTGATCCCCTGTTGCTTCGCCGCGGCCACCACCCGTGGATCGCTGATAAAGCAACGGCACTCGCTGCCCCACTCCGCCAGCCGGTTTTTGTTGATGCCTGACAGCGCCATGGTGGTATCGGTGTACAGGGTGCAACCGCCGCGTAATGCCGCCTGCAGCCGGACCAGGGCCTGATCGGAGAACCATAAAATGTCCAGCCAGTCGAAGTCCGCCGTGGTGTGGATAACCCGCTTGATCACCGCCTCATGCAGCGGGCTGGCAAACCGGTAATCCGGCCGTTCCCGGGCAATAATATCGCCAATAATCTGGAAGCTTTGGCTTTCGATGGCCTGGGGTTGTTGTATATAGTTCATTGTTTTTCCTGGTTATCCCATCAGCAGGCGGCAGGCGGCAAACAGCAGCAGTGCCAGCAGGCTGGAGAGCATCATTAAACGGATGGCGCGTGGAATGTCGTCAATCTCAATGTCCCGCAGGGCATCCCCCATCCAGGGTTTCTCGACACGTTCACCAAAATAGTTATTCGGCCCCCCCAACTGGATACCGAGGGCCCCGGCGACGGTGGCTTCGGACCAGGCGCAATTGGGGCTACTGTGCCGGTAGCGATCCCGCCAGCCAAGGGTCAGGGCCCGGCGCATGTTCATGCCGCTCAGGCCCGCAGCAACGCTGAGCAGCATCCAGCTCAGCCGGGCGGGGATCAGATTGGCGATGTCGTCCATGCGGGCGGAAACCATGCCGATATCGCGGTATTTCGGGTTCTTATACCCGACCATCGAATCCAGGGTGTTGACCGCTTTGTAAGCCATCGCCAGCGGTGCGCCGCCAAGCAACAGGAAAAACAGCGGGGCAATCACCCCGTCGACGGTGTTTTCCGCCACGGTTTCAACCACCGCCCGGGTAATTTGCGGCGGCGTCAGGGTTGAGGTATCGCGGCCCACAATCCAGGAGAGCTTTTTACGGCTCTCTTCCAGCGAACCACGGCGCAACGCCCGTTCGACCTCCCGGGCCGCATCCCCGAGGCAGCGCCCGGCCAGGGTGGTAAAAATCATCCAGATTTCAATAATCCAGCCCAGCAGCGGGTGAATATAAAACGCCACCCGCAGCAGCGTGGCCGCCGCCAGCCAGGTGATCCCCACCACCGTTATCCATAACAGCCCGCCCCCCAGCGCAGTGACTCCGGGGTATGGCAATAGGCGCGAATCTGGCTCTGCATGCGGGTGATCATTGTGCCAATCCAGCGCACCGGGTGCGGCCAGTGCTGCGGGTCCCCGATGAACGCATCAAGGATCCACGCCGCGATCCAGCCGAGGATAATCCCGCCCACAGTCATCCCGTCTACGACACTCACCGATGGCTCCTTGCGGCGCGCAGCCAGCCATTGAGCATCGCCGGCCGTTGGGCAAAATGCAGGTGCAAATAACTGCCGAGGGTATTGCCCACTTGCCAGCCGCCCTGCCAGCGGCGCTGGATACTGCCGTCCCGGGTTTTCAGGCAGTCAAACTGCGGGGGCAATGGGGTGGTAAAGTCAGAATAGTGAAACTCATGGCCGCGCAGAGACTCTCCGGCCGCAGCCAGCAGCGTATCCTGGCGGGCGGTGGCTTCGCAGTAGCCGAAGCGGGTCAGGCGGTCCCCCATATGGCTCTCCCCGTCCAGCACCCCGACCATGGCAAAATAGTCGCCGTCGGCGTCGGTTAATCCCTGACCCAGGTACATCAGGCCACCGCATTCCCCGTAAATCGGAATACCCCGCCGGTGGGCATCTTGCACCGCCTGGCGCATCGGCTGGTTGGCACTCAGGGTGTCGGCGTGCAGTTCAGGGTATCCCCCGCCGAACCACAGCATGTCACAGTCGGGGATCTGGCGGTCATGAAGTGGGCTGAACGAGACCAGGCTTATCCCGGCATCGGCCAGCAGTGCCAGGCTGTCAGGGTAATAGAAACTGAACGCCGCATCCTGGGCCAGTCCGAGGGTGAGGCCATCCGCCAGCCCAGGGGCAGGCAGCGGCGGCATCTGCCCGGCGGGCAGCGTATCGAGGGCGGACATCGCCAGTAGCCGGTCAATATCCAGGGTGTGTTCCAGTTGCTGACCAAAGGCCCGCCAGGGGGCCAGATCGACGGCCCGTTCCCCGGCGCCCACCAGCCCGAGGTGGCGGGATGGTAACGCCACCCCGGATTGCACCGGAACGCGCCCGAGCACCGGCACCCGGCAGTAGTGTTCAATGGCGTGTTTCAGTAACTGGTAATGGGTGTCGCTGTTCACCCGGTTAACGATGACGCCCGCAATAGTGAGTGCCGGGTCGAACTGCTGGAACCCCAGTACTGTGGCGGCAATGGAGGTGGACACCGCTTTACCGTCAACCACCAGCACCACCGGGCACCCCAGCTGTTTGGCCAGGGCAGCGCTGCTGCAATAGTTCGGATCACTACCGTAGCCGTCATACAGGCCCATCACCCCTTCGATGACCGCAATATCGGCCTGCATCAGGCGGCGGCGAAACAGTGCATTCAGGGTGCTCTCCGGCAGCATAAAGCTGTCCAGATTACAGGAGGGAACCCCGGAAATGGCCTGGTGCCAGCCGGTGTCGAGATAGTCAGGCCCCACTTTGCCGGGTTGCACCCGCAGCCCCCGGGCAGCCAGGGCGCACAACAGGCCCAGAGTCAGGGTAGTTTTGCCGCAGCCGCTGCTGGTGCCGGCGAGGACAAATGCATGTTTTTGGGTGGAGGCCATTGCCGTTCCTGTGGTATCCGGCGAAATGGCAATGCGGGCATGTGCGCAACCCCAGCCGTCATGGCTGTGTGCAGAACTGTCCACAATCTTCCCACCGAAGTCGTTTTCATAGCATCACAGGATCGGTCTTCTGGCTCTGCGTCATTCTTATCCGCCCTTCCCGATGGTATCATCAGTGGTTATTGCGGACTCGTCAGCATCACAGCAGCGGGGGCTGCAGGGGAATTACACCCCTTTCCCGGCATCCGGTGATAAGTGATTTATCGGGCGTTAGTTTATAAAGCCTGGCTAAATATTTGTTGAGCTATAACAAGTTCCCGGTCATTCGTGGCAAGTAAAACAGCTCCCGGCCGGAAACCTATCGTATCTGAACGTCAAAGGAATACCCATGCAAAGCGCACAGGCGCGCTGTCCTGGCTCTTGTGGTGAGCTGATTCAGGGGCTGATCGCCGGTTCGGAAAAACTGGTTTCATGCCCGGTGGACTGGTTCAGTGATGTCACGGTCTGCCGGGGGAGACCCCACCATAATGAACGCCCTTTAATGCGTGCCATGCTAGTCCAGGTGGTGGTGGCGCTGGGTTACCCGGCCCATTATGCCGCCGGGTTGTCGATCCGCTGGCACTCCACCCTCCCCGTTGCCCGGGGGATGGCCAGCTCAACTGCCGATATAGCCGCCACCGCGCTGGCCACTACCCGGCTGCTGGATTACCCCGCCAGTGAGCAGCAAATTGCCCGCTGGTGTGTGGCGCTGGAGCCCACGGACAGTACCTTATTTCGCGATCTGACCCTGTTTGATCATCGGCATGGCCAGAGCGCCATCCCCTGCCCACCCTCACCGCGCCTGGATGTGCTGGTGCTGGAGAGCGAGCAGCAGTTGATCACCGCGGATTATCATCGCCAAGATCGCCAACAGGCGTTACTGCGCGGCGCGGACGACCTCGCCCGGGCGTGGCGGCTGCTGTATCAGGGGTGCCTGAAGAATGATCCGCGTCTGGTGGGGGCGGCGGCGACCACCAGCGCCATTGCCAGCCAGCTTATTTTGCCGAAACCGGGGTTTGCCGCCCTGCGCCAGCTGGTTGAGGCTCTGGATTTATATGGCCTCGCGGTGGCCCACAGCGGTAGTGTGGTGGGGCTGTTGCTGGATCGCGCGCACCATGATGTTGAGCAGGTCATTGCCGCACTGCCCCGGCTGGGGCTGACGGAACACTATCCGCGCCAGCATTTGCTGCGCCTGATCCCCGGCGGCGCGCGCTAGTGACGGGTGATGACGCACAGCACGCCGCCATCATCCGACGTAAAAACCAGCAGACAAAAAAAAGCCGCATACCCGGGTATGCGGCCTCAATAACGGGTGATGGAATCAGGCTTTCGGTTCCTGATCCTGCGCTTTCATTTCGCCCATCACTTTCAATTTTTTAGAGATATCGCGACGCTCTTTCGACAGTTCAGCATTTTTGATGATGTAGTCATCCACGCGATCTTCATAGTCGCTTTTCATGCTGGCGATAATGCCCTGGATAGCTTCGGCAGTCATACCAGGTTTGATGTAATCACTGAGGTTGTCCAGCAGCAGAACACGTTTCTGGTTGTCACGGATCTTTTTCTCAACGTCCTGGATTTCACGCTGCAGCTTGTTCTTGCGCCGGAACAAACGTACAAACTCCAGAACATCCTGAAAAGAAGGCTTAGTATTTTCCATTTTTACACCCCTGCTATGTGATACTCGGATTCGTTAGGACAACCACGGACTGACCAGTAACTATAGGGTAAAACGGCACTGGTCGCGGTTGCTGGTGACAATCGTTTCACTGCCCCCATCATAACCTCAAACGTGGCTGAATCGAAACAACCACGCGTTTTTCCTGTGACAGACGCAGATTATTTGCGCAATGCCCGGCTCACCAGCTGTGATAATAACTCCAGCTGGCGCGCCAGCTCCAGGCTGAGCCAGACGTAACCATAAATCGGTGCTTCATGCATTTCACCCGCCCTGGTGGTCTGCATCAACTGGCGTAACTCTTCAATTATCTCTGCCTGGCGTACGCTGGCGTGCTGGATAGCCTTAAGGTTGCCATCGTGCAGCGCCAGCTGAACCGCCGCCAGCATATGATGGGTCATCACCTGTGTTTCCCGCAGGGTCACCGCATTGATCATCAGAAAATGGCTCTCCCGGGAGGCCCAATACGCGTTGATTTGCAGCTCAAGCGTGCACACCATATTACGGGCAACTGTCTGGATCCCGTCAAAAATACTTTTCTGGATATGGGTTTCTTTGCTGGCGGGGGTCACCAGGGTGCGAATCTTCTCAACATTGCCGAGCACCGCATTCAGCGACTTTTCGAGATGCGGGCGCTCCAGCAAGTTTGGTGAAAAGCCGGTGTGATGGATACGGTCAAAATCGGTAATAAACGCCGCCATTTTTATCCGCCAGAGGATAAATGCACGCTGGGGCCAAATACTGGTAAACAACATGGCCAGCAGGGAGCCAAAAATCACATCACCACTGCGCCACAGCGCCGTCCCCATATCCCCCGGCGGCGCCCCCGCCACCACGGAGAGCGTAATACCGATCAGTAACGCCTGGTAGGGCCGCTTGCCCTGGGCAAGATAACCGCATAAGAAAATGCCAATGGCGCACCAGGCCAGCATCAGGGGTAATGACCACAGCTCCAGCTTGAGGGCCACCAGACCAATGGCCGCCCCGGTAATGGTACCGCCAATGCGCTGTAACGCCCGGGGCACCACATTTCCCCAGAAGGAGATAGGCCCCATCACCACCACCAGGGTAATAAGCGGCCAGGTCCCTTCCGGTACATCCAGCATTCTGACCAGCAGAAAGGTCAGGACAAAGGCCAGCGCGATACGGCAGCCGTGGACCACTTTGTAGTGGCGGTAGACCCGAAGTTCAAAGGGACTGAGTGATTTGTCGGGGCGCACACCCGCTCTCCGTTAAAAAGGGAGTATTGTAGGTTTTTTCCGCCTGACCCGGCAGCCCCTGATGAAAAAAATTATCGCGCGCAGGTAATAATAACGTGGCGATATTATAACTGAATGCGCCCCACAACCTGTAAGGCGCACCGGGAACGGGCTTACTGCCGTTCGACAGGAACATACATATCAAACTCCCAGACCCCGCTTTCTGAGCCGTCATTCAGGTAGTGCTCAAAGCAGGGCTTACCGGCAGGCTGCCAGGTCTCTTCTCCTTGCAGGCTGGCAAAAAAATCCTGCCAGGGCCGGGCAAAATTATCATCATCCACCCGCGCACGGGCCACCGCATACTCCCCGGCGGCAATGGCGGTTTTAATCACCTCGCCGCTGTTGGGCGGGATATCAAAATTACGCGCCACCGTAATCACCGTATCACAACGGCGTTTTTCCGGGGGGATCACCTCGGGGTTGTCATAATAAATCGCCATCCACTGGCCGCTGTGGATCTCCTGTTGTTTTACCCATGCCGCCAACTGGTGAAACCCCTCTTCTACCGTGCGTTCCCAGGGGCCAATTTTATGGAAACCGGCGACACTGCTGCCGGGGTAGTGCTCAATCTGGTATTTCATCCGCTTCACCTCCGCGCGCTGCGCGCCTGAATGGCGACCGCCACCGGGCTGCGGCGCATCGCATCCGTCTTCAGTAAGTATGGGGGATCGTACGCAGGCTGCCAGCGCAGGGGCAGCAGGTGCCCGCCTGGCCGGCAAAACACCCTAAAAAAGAAAAAGGGGAGCGATGCTCCCCGGGGAATGGGTTACAGGGTTTTATGTATAAAATCGCTAAAGCGCGAGAAGATCCCGCCCTTATCAACTTTCGCCAGGGTCACCAGCGGCCAGCGGGCAATCACTTTATCGCGGTCGTGCAGTTCAATTTCGCCAATCCGCTGGTGATCCACCATCGGTGCTTCCAGCTCGGCGTTATCCAGTATGTAGCGCGCTTTCACGTGGGAGAGTTCGCTTTTTGGTAACACCATCCAGAAGTCCTGATCGGCACCGACATCCACTGTTTCAGCGTCACCGTACCAGATTTTTTCCGTCCCGAAGCGCTGCCCTTTGGTGAGGATCTGGACGGTGTCAAAATTCTGGCGCCCCCAGTTGAGCAACTTACGGGCCTGCTCTTCGCGGCCTTTTGAGCTTTCGCCCCCCATGACAACCGCGATCAGCCGGCGGTTACCGTAAACCCCGGAGGCAATAATATTAAACCCGGCCGTGGCGGTATGGCCGGTTTTCAGGCCATCCACATTGAGCGATTTATCCCACAACAGGCCGTTACGGTTCTGCTGGGTAATACCGTTCCAGGTGAGGCTTTTTTCACTGTACATATGATAAAAATCCGGCTCACCGTGGATAATCGCCCGGCTGAGCAGCGCCAGATCCCAGGCGGTGCTGTGCTGGCCCGGGGCATCCAGCCCGTGCACGGTTTCGAAATGGGTGTCGTGCATGCCGAGCTTATCGACATAGTGGTTCATCATGGCGACAAACTCACGCTGGCCACCGGCCACATAGTCCGCCAGCGCTACGCAGGCATCATTACCAGAGTCAACAATCAGGCCGCGGCTAAGATCGTGCACCGAGACTTTATCCCCGGCTTTCAGGAACATCAGTGACGAACCGTCAAATACCGGGTTGCCTTTCGCCCAGGCGTCTGGCCCGACAGTGACAATATCGTCCGGCGAAATTTTCTTGCTGTCGATAGCGCGATCCACAACATAACCGGTCATCAGCTTGGTCAGGCTGGCAGGGTTACGCTGCACGTGTTCATTATGGGCGGTTAACACCTGCCCGGTGGTGTAGTCCATGAGTACCCAGGAGCCAGCCTGAATATCCGGCGGCAGAGGGGCATGATCGAGGGCGACATCAGCAGCCGCGTTATGAACCAGAGAAGCAAACAGGGAAACAGCCAAAAGCGCGCGAAACTTCAACGAATTATCCTCAGAACTAACCTATATCTGGCGCATGTTGTACGGAAGTTTTTATATAGTTTCACTGAGAAATTGCAAGAAAATGTGACATTAGCCGTTTTTTAACTGGCCGGCAGGTATTTCCAGGATTATTCCCGTCACCCCTGTGCAGGGGAAAATGTCAGTAAGGGATAAAGCAATAGCGGGCTGAGCGGGCCGGGTGATGTCTGAAGCCATCACCCAACATAATCAGGACCAGCCTGAATAACTACCCCACAACGACTATTATTTATAGACGTCTGCGTGTGCGAAGATCTGGCCGCCTTCACCCGGATGGTCAATATCAGTCACTTTGAAATAACGGCCGCCGTGCTCATCAGATTTATGAGACAGCACAGCAATGGCATCTTCGATGGTGCCATCAGGGATCTGTGCAGACACTTCGCCAATCTTATTACTGCTATTCGCTACCGCAGCATCGCCGATTTGGGTTGCAGCCATCGCGGAAGATGCCCCAAACAACAGTGCTAATGAGACAGTGTAACGAACTAAAAGGTGTTTCATTTGGTAATTCCTCAAGAGGTATAACTCAGAGTATAAATAAAGGTGCTATTAAGCGGATATTTCGAGGTACAGACCGGCGGCTTTTCATATCTAAAACTTTTCATATCTAAAAAAATAGCCAGCGCGAACGCTGGCAAAATTCTTCATGTAAAGAGGTTATACTAACTACAAAACAGGCAGAGATATCCTCCATGGAATTCTCATTACTTATATATGCAGGTGTTATTGTCTTATATGACGTAGATATTCATATATCGCTTTGCATAGCACAATTGCTTTTTCTGAATATCAGTAGTGCCGTCATTTGGTGTGGAATAAATCTAGCAACTGAAAAAAACATTGGCAAAGCATTTTTGGGTACTATTTTCGATGATAAATAACAGAATATATTATGACTGCAAGTTGATAAAATTTTGATATTTTTTATTTTTGCAACATATTGTTTTTAAATGATTTTTATAAAAAACACTGCTTTTTCAGGTTGCGGCATTCCCCATTTTATCGATGTTGATAATTTGCCGAATAACACTTTGAGATCCCCGTATGGACTTTTGATGGCCCGTTTCATCAAAAAATGTACACCTTGTGCTTTGTTAAAATTGTTAGCATCACGCCCCTTATATGTTACTCTCATGAGTCATTGAATCCCAGGAGTAAAATTCCGGTGACGACCGTCTGCCCCACTATTTTTGTTGCCACTCGTTATTGTTGAGGAAAATCCCCGGCCAATATCGCAATAACCGGCGCGTTAGCCGATTATCGCCACCGCGCCGGGTAGCGTTATCGGCATTATTAAGGATATTACGTAAAATAGCGCCGGGAAATGGCGGCCCGCTGGATAACACGCACCTGCCTGGGGCAGTAAACAACCGTCTAAATCGTCAGAATCAGTGATTTCAGCCGCAGCGGAATATGGTTTACCATAGCGGGTGCCGCCGTCATCAGGGCAGACACCATAAAGATAGTAAAACACCAGTGGATAATGAAGACAGTGAAAAACGATAAAGTGCAGCCCACCTTCCTCTTTCATGATTATGAAACTTTCGGCACCAACCCGGCGCTGGACCGCCCCGCCCAGTTTGGCGCCCTGCGCACCGATATGGACTTCACTATCATCGGCGAGCCGGAGGTCTTTTTTTGTAAGCCGGCGGATGACTACCTGCCTCAACCCGGTGCGGTACTGGTTACCGGCATTACCCCACAGCAGGCCCTGGCCGAAGGGGAAAATGAAGCCCGCTTTGCCCGCCGTATCCATGATATTTTCACCGTGCCGGGCACCTGTGTGGTGGGGTACAACAATGTCCGTTTTGACGATGAAGTGACCCGTAACATTTTCTATCGCAACTTCTACGATCCCTACGCGTGGAGCTGGCAGCACGGCAATTCACGCTGGGATTTACTGGATGTAATGCGCGCCTGTTATGCCCTGCGCCCCGAGGGGATCAACTGGCCAGAAAACGATGAGGGGTTGCCCAGTTTCCGGCTGGAGCACCTGACCGCCGCAAACGGTATCGAACACGCCAATGCCCACGATGCCATGGCGGATGTTTACGCCACTATCGCCATGGCCCGTAAAGTTAAAACCAGCCAGCCCCGGCTGTTCGATTATCTGTTCAACTGGCGCGGCAAGCAGAAGCTGGCCACCCTGATCGACATCCCGCAAATGCTGCCCCTGGTGCATGTCTCGGGCATGTTTGGCGCCTGGCGCGGCAATACCAGCCTGATTGCCCCCCTGGCCTGGCACCCGGATAACCGCAATGCGGTGATTGTTGTCGATCTGGCCGCCGATATGGCGCCGCTGTTTGATCTGGATGCCGATGCCCTGCGCGAACGGCTGTACACCCCGAAAGCGCAACTGGGTGATGCCTTACCGGCGCCGCTAAAACTGGTCCACCTTAACAAATGCCCGGTGCTGGCCAAAGATAATGCCCTGCGCCCTCAGGATGCTGAACGGCTGGGCATTGATCGCCAGCGCTGTATGGATAACCTCGCCCAGTTGCGGGCCAACCCGCAGCTCCGTGAAAAAGTGGTGGCGCTGTATGCCCAGGCAGAGCCCTTCCCGCCTTCTGATAATGTCGATAGCCAGCTTTACAGCGGCTTCTTCAGCGATGCGGATAAAACGGCGATGAACATCCTCCAGCAGACCGAACCGGCTAATTTGCCAGCCCTGGATATCACATTTGTCGATGGACGTATTGAGAAACTGCTGTTTAATTACCGGGCGCGTAATTTCCCGGGGACCCTGAGTGAGCCAGAACAACAGCGCTGGTTGCAGCACCGGCGCGACATTTTCAGCCAGCAGGCGCTGGAAGAGTACGCCCGGGAACTTGAGATGCTGTATCAACAGCATCAGGGGGATGCAGAGAAAATCGCCCTGCTCAAAGCACTGTATCAGTACGTACAGCAATTGATGGGGTGATGGCCACAAGCCGCGGCAGCCGTTGTGGCAGACAAAAACAAAAATGGCACCCGGGGGTGCCATTTTTTTACCTGTTACCGGCGTTCAGCTCCGGTAATCAGATAACATCTTCGTACTGAGGAACCGGGTTGCGGAAGCTTTTGGTCACGCAGGCCAGGTAGATCAGGCCGATACCGCCCCAGATCAGGCCGAGCACCATAGAGCTTTCTTCCAGGTTAACCCACAGCGCACCAACAGTCATTGCGCCACACAGCGGCAGCAACAGGAACTGGAAGTGATCTTTCAGCGTCTTATTGCGTTTTTCGCGGATCCAGAACTGAGAGATAACTGACAGGTTCACGAAGGTGAACGCCACCAGGGCACCAAAGTTAATCAGCGCGGTCGCCATGACCAGGTCAAAGTTGATGGCCAGTAAAGCAATCGCCCCCACCAGGATGATGTTCATCGCCGGAGTACGCCACTGCGGATGCACATACCCGAAGAAGCTTTTCGGGAACACGCCGTCACGGCCCATGACATACATCAGGCGGGCAACACCAGCATGGGCAGCCATACCGGATGCCAGTACCGTAATGGTGGAGAAGATAAGCGCCCCAACCTGGAAGGCTTTACCCGCCACGTACAGCATAATTTCTGGCTGTGATGCGTCTGGATCTTTAAAGCGTGAGATATCCGGGAAATAGAGCTGCAGGAAATAGGTCGCGAAGATAAAGATCAGGCCACCGATCAGCGCAGTCAGGAAAATCGCCCGCGGGATCACGCGTTCTGCGTCTTTGGTCTCTTCAGACAGGTTACTGATGCCGTCAAACCCCGTGAACGAGAAACAGAGAATGGTTGCCCCGGTAATCATCGGCACCACGTGAGCGTTCTCAGACCAGAATGGACGAGAGCTGCTCAGCGTACCGGCGCCTTCGCCGTGTGCGATACCGTAAATCACCATGCCCAGGATAACCGCGATCAACACCACCTGGAGTACCACAATCAGGGTGTTAAAGTTGGCCACGGATTTAATACTGCGCAGGTTAAAGGCCGTCATAAAGCCCACCAGCGCAATAACAAATACCCAGGACGGTATTGAAGGCACCAGCGCTTCAAAATAGATTTTTGCCAGCAGAATATTGATCATCGGCGCGAACAGATAGTCGAGCAGCGAAGACCAGCCCACCATAAAACCAACGGTCGGGCTAATAGACTTCTGAGCATAAGTATAGGCGGAGCCCGCAGAAGGATAGCGGCGAACCAGTTTACCGTAACTCAGGGCGGTAAACAGAATCGCTATCAGCGCAAAGGCGTAGGCTGTCGGCACATGACCATCGGTCATACCCGATACGATACCGAATGTATCGAACAGCGTCATCGGCTGCATATAGGCAAGACCCATCATTACAACCGGAATAAGCGTAAGGGTTTTACGTAATTCCACGCGAGAAGTTGGCTGAACGTTTACGTTAAGCGACATATGCAGTCCCCCAAACGGAGAAACCTGCCGCAAAAGCAAATAATTGCACCATCTTTACATTTTTCCTCGGCGACACGACTGTCGATCTATAAAAGTAAGTATCTATCCGGTACTGAGCCCGGCCTCTTTGATTTGATTAGTTTGGGTAATGCAGCGGTAAAAAAATAACCGGCGCTGTTAAGCGTCGGCCATGTTCTCGTTTTACCGGGCGCGTATTTTGCCCCATTTTTTGGCACAAAGACAAGACATTACGGCCACGGGGGGTAATTTCTTTTTTACCCCCAGGGCATACATAGTTAAGCTGATGATTTTAAACAAAATAAATTAGTAACAATCCGGTACTTTTGTGCAGCATTTTACGCCATTTTGCCGCTTATCTGACCATTGACGGACCGGGGGGTGCCCGGGGGGGTATTGCGTAAAAATATCCCCGGGCCCTGAGGGGCGATTTCCAGGCACCGGGGAGGCGAGTTATCCATCGGAAAATCGCGCAATATTGATTGGTAAAACGTAATTAACGCATCGGCATACGTAGCGGGTCCGGATGTGCATACTCAAAACCTAACTCCCGGCAAATACGACTACCGTCAACCTGCTTACCCTGCGTATGGGCCGGGGCACTGCTGAACGTTGGCGGGGTGAGCCCTAAATCTTTGGCCATCAGTGGGTAAAACGTATTACGCGACGGGTGTTTTGGGGCACACAGGTTATACAGATGGCCACCTTTGGGCATTTGCAGTAGCAGCGTTATCGCGGCAATCACATCATCCAGATGGACCAGGTTCACACCGTGCTCGCCGTTCGGGGCATATTTCCCGGCAAAGAAGCGCCCCGGATGCCGCCCCGGCCCCACCAGCCCGGCCAGGCGCAGGATATCAACTGAGGTGCCCGGCAGATCGTGTAGCCAGTGTTCAAGCTCGCAGAGTACCCGGGCGCTGGCAGTACGCGGGTGCAGGGGGGAGCTCTCTTTCATGGTGCCCTCGCCATCACCATAGACCGCGCTGGAACTGGTAAAAATGATCCGCGGTATATGATGCACCAGGGCGCTGTCGACAATTTCCTGGACCGCCTGCAAATAGAAGTCATCCCCTTCCCCACTGCGGCGGGCCGGAAGCGTTATCACCAGCGCATCGGCATCCAGCAACGTTTCCAGATCGTCACTATCACACTGGAGTATCGGCTGCAGGTTCAGCAGACAACTGTCTACCCCGCACATTCTGGCTGCCTCCACCCCGTCAAGGGTGGTTTTGCTACCGGTAACGTTCCACCCCCGCGCCATTAACGATAGCGCCAGTGGCATCCCTAACCAGCCCAACCCGACAATGGCAACCTTCTTCATACATCCTCCAGACCGAAGTAGCGATTTACTCTATATTGTTATACACCGATATAAGGCTACGCCAGCAACCGGGAACTGACAATTCATCCGCCTGGATGAGATTATCTAATAGTGTAAAAAAAGCGCTTGCCTTATTCAGGGTTTCTGGTTTAGGTTAAATGCACACGTTGAATAGACATTCACCCAGAGAATTTAAATGAACAGCTTCCCGATTATTCGTCACCACCATCACCATCATTCTGACTAGTCTTTCAGGCAATGGGTGCTGGAAGACATTCGATCTTCCAGTGGCGGAAATCAGCTGTTAATGAGCCCCCGGAAGGTCAACCTTCCGGGGGCTTTTTTATTACCGTTTTAACGCAGACCGCTACCGAATTTAAGGACCATGACGATGTTAGATAATTCACGTTTACGCATAGCTATTCAAAAATCAGGTCGTCTGAGCGACGACTCCCGGGAATTACTGGCCCGCTGCGGGATTAAAATTAATCTCCACACCCAGCGGCTGATTGCCCTGGCAGAAAATATGCCCATCGATATTTTGCGTGTCCGTGATGATGATATTCCTGGCCTGGTTATGGATGGCGTGGTGGATTTAGGGATTATCGGGGAAAACGTCCTGGAGGAAGAGTTACTTAATCGCCGTGCCCTGGGGGAAGACCCGCGCTATTACACCCTGCGCCGTCTGGATTTTGGTGGCTGTCGCTTATCGCTGGCGGCCCCGGTAGATGAGGCCTGGGACGGCCCAGAATGTCTGCGCAATAAACGCATCGCCACCTCTTACCCGCACCTGTTAAAACGCTACCTCGATCAAAAAGGCATCCCATTTAAATCCTGCCTGCTGAACGGCTCAGTAGAAGTGGCCCCCCGGGCCGGTCTGGCGGATGCCATCTGCGATCTGGTCTCCACCGGTGCCACCCTCGAAGCCAACGGCCTGCGGGAAACTGAAGTGATTTACCGTTCTAAGGCTTGCCTGATCCAGCGTGACGGTGACATTTCTGATGCCAAACAGCAGTTGATCGACAAGTTACTGACCCGTATTCAGGGGGTGATTCAGGCCCGGGAATCCAAATACATCATGCTGCATGCGCCGAGTGAGCGCCTGGATGAGGTGATTGCCCTGCTGCCGGGTGCCGAACGCCCTACCATCCTGCCACTGGCCGGCGATAAACAACGCGTTGCCATGCACATGGTCAGTACCGAGACGCTGTTCTGGGAAACCATGGAAAAACTGAAAGCGCTGGGCGCCAGCTCGATTCTGGTACTGCCCATTGAAAAAATGATGGAGTGATAGCATGTCGACCTTCAACACAATCATCAACTGGAACGACTGTGACGCGGCCCGCCAGCGCGATATCCTGATGCGCCCGGCCATCTCCGCCTCAGACAGTATTACCCGCACCGTGCGCGATATTTTAGAAAATGTAAAAGCCAACGGTGATGCTGCCCTGCGCGACTATAGCGCCCGCTTTGATAACGCCCAGGTCGATGCCCTCGAAGTATCTGAAGCGGCGATCGGTGCCGCCTGCGACCGTCTGGGCGAGGAGATAAAAACCGCCATGGCCTGTGCGGTGGCGAATATCCGTAAATTCCACCTCGCCCAGCGCCTGCCGGAGGTCGATGTTGAAACCATGCCGGGAGTACGTTGCCAGCAGGTCACTCGCCCGGTGGATTCCGTGGGGCTGTATATTCCCGGCGGTTCGGCACCGCTGTTTTCAACGGTATTAATGTTAGCCACCCCGGCGGCGATTGCCGGCTGCCGAAAAGTCGTGCTGTGCACGCCGCCGCCGGTGGCAGATGAAATTCTTTATGCCGCCCGGTTATGCGGTGTTCAGGCGGTGTTCCAGGTTGGCGGGGCCCAGGCCATTGCCGCCCTCGCCTTCGGGACGGACTCAGTGCCGAAAGTCGATAAGATCTTTGGGCCGGGGAATGCGTTTGTCACCGAGGCCAAACGTCAGGTAAGCCAGCGCCTCGACGGCGCCGCCATTGATATGCCGGCGGGCCCGTCTGAAGTGTTGGTGATCGCCGACAGCGGCGCCACCCCGGCATTTGTGGCTTCTGATTTGCTCTCCCAGGCAGAGCACGGCCCGGACTCCCAGGTGATCCTGCTGACCCCGGATGCCGCCATGGCCCGTCGCGTGGCGGACGCCGTTGAACAGCAACTGGCCAGCCTGTCGCGGGCGGACACCGCACGCCAGGCCCTGGCCGCCAGCCGCCTGATTGTCGCCCGTGATCTGGAACAGTGTATTGAGATCTCAAACCAGTACGGGCCGGAGCACCTGATAATCCAGACCCGTAACGCCCGAGCCCTGGTTGACCGTATTACCAGCGCCGGTTCGGTGTTCCTCGGGGACTGGTCCCCGGAGTCCGCCGGGGATTATGCTTCCGGTACGAATCACGTGTTGCCGACCTACGGTTACACGGCGACCTGTTCCAGCCTCGGGCTGGCTGACTTCCAGAAACGGATGACCGTGCAGGAATTGTCCCCCCCAGGGGTTCAGCGCGCTGGCGTCCACCATTGAAATTCTGGCCGCCGCCGAACAACTGACCGCCCACAAAAACGCCGTCACCCTGCGCGTTGCCGCCCTGAAGGAGATGCAATGAAGAGCGAAGAACTGGCCCGCGCCGCTGTCCGCGCCCTGACCCCATACCAGTCTGCCCGTCGCCTGGGCGGCAATGGCGATGTCTGGCTTAACGCCAACGAATACCCGGAGGCGGTCGCGTTTTCACTGACCCAGCAGACCCTCAACCGCTACCCGGAGTGCCAGCCCGCAGCGGTTATCACCGGTTACGCGGCCTATGCCGGGGTAAAACCCGATCAGGTACTGGTCAGCCGCGGGGCCGATGAAGGCATCGAGCTGATTATCCGCACCTTTTGTGAGCCAGGCCAGGACGCCATTATCTACTGCCCGCCCACTTACGGGATGTACAGCGTCAGCGCGGAAACCTCCGGGGTGGCGTGTCGTACCGTTCCCACGGATGAAAACTGGCAGCTCGATTTAGCCGGGATTGCGGCACAGCTGGATGGCGCAAAAGTGGTTTTTGTATGCAGCCCGAACAACCCCACCGGCCAGGTGATTAACCCGGACGATATGCGCACCCTGCTGGAGATGACCCGCGGCAAAGCCATTGTGGTGGCCGATGAAGCCTATATTGAGTTTTGCCCTCAGGCGACGCTCTCCGGCTGGCTGGCGGACTACCCGCACCTGGTTATTCTGCGCACCCTGTCCAAAGCCTTTGCCCTGGCGGGGCTACGCTGTGGTTTTACTCTCGCCAGCGCAGAAATAATCGCCCTGCTGCTGAAAGTGATCGCCCCATACCCGCTCTCCACCCCGGTGGCGGATATTGCGGCCCAGGCTCTGACCCCTCAGGGGGTAGCCGCCATGCGCGAGCGCGTGACTACCCTGCTGCTTAACCGCCGCCAGTTGATTGACGGCCTGCGGGACACCCCCTGTGTTGAGCAGATTTTCGATTCCGAAACCAATTACGTGCTGGTACGGCTAACCGCGTCAAGTGCGGTATTTAAATCCTTGTGGGATCAGGGCATTATCTTGCGAGATCAAAATAAACAGCCGGGCCTGAGCGGCTGCCTGCGGATTACCGTGGGTACCCGGGAAGAATGCCAGCGGGTGCTGGATGCCCTCAATAAACAACCTTCTTTGACTGCGGCGGAGAACCCATGAGCCAGAAGTACCTTTTTATTGATCGTGACGGCACCCTGATTGCCGAGCCACCGGAAGATTTTCAGGTGGATCGCATGGATAAACTGGCGTTCGAACCGGACGTGATCCCGGCGCTGCTGGCCCTACAGCAGGCGGGCTTCCGGCTGGTGATGATCACCAATCAGGACGGGCTGGGTACCGACAGTTTCCCTCAGGCGGATTTTGACGGCCCCCACAACCTGATGATGCAGGTCCTCTCTTCACAAGGGGTGTTCTTTGATGAGGTGTTGATCTGCCCGCACTTTCCGACAGACGGCTGCGACTGCCGCAAACCCAAGGTTCAGCTGGTGAGCCGTTATCTGGCCGATGGCGTGATAGACCGCACCCACAGCTATGTGATTGGCGATCGGCAAACTGACCTGCAACTGGCGGAGAATATGGCAATCCAGGGGCTGCGTTATCAGCGTGACACTCTGAACTGGAAAACCATCGCCGATCGGCTCACCCGCCGTGACCGCTATGCCCACGTGGTGCGTAATACCCGGGAAACCCAAATTGATGTCCAGGTATGGCTGGATCGCGAAGGCCCCAGCAATATCAAAACCGGGGTGGGCTTCTTTGATCATATGCTGGATCAGATTGCCACCCACGGCGGATTTCGCATGGACATCAGCGTGAAAGGCGATCTCTATATTGATGATCACCACACGGTGGAAGACACCGGGCTGGCATTGGGTGAAGCGCTCAAAAAAGCCCTTGGCGATAAGCGCGGCATTAACCGCTTTGGTTTTGTGCTGCCGATGGACGAATGCCTGGCCCGCTGTGCGCTGGATATCTCTGGTCGCCCGCATCTGGAATTTAAAGCGGAATATAACTATCAGCGTGTCGGGGATCTGAGCACTGAAATGGTCGAGCACTTTTTCCGCTCGCTGTCTTACGCGATGGGCGTCACCCTGCACCTGAAAACCAAGGGCAAAAATGACCACCACCGGGTAGAGAGCCTGTTTAAAGCCTTTGGCCGCACGCTGCGCCAGGCTATCCGCGTCGAAGGGGACACCCTTCCATCGTCTAAAGGGGTGCTGTGATGAGCATCGTTATCCTTGATACCGGATGCGCTAACCTGTCTTCGGTTAAATGGGCGGTACAGCGACTCGGCTATACGCCGGTTGTCAGCCGTAATGCGGATGTGGTGCTCAGCGCCGATAAACTGTTTTTGCCGGGGGTGGGCACTGCCCGGGCGGCGATGGATCAGCTGCGCGAGCGGGATCTTATCGATCTGATTAAGGCCTGTACCCAGCCGGTGCTGGGGATCTGTCTCGGCATGCAGTTACTGGGTAGCCGCAGTGACGAAAATAACGGTATTGATACCCTCGGTATTATTGATGCGCCAGCGGAGAAAATGCGCGACCACGGCCTGCCGCTGCCCCATATGGGCTGGAATCAAATCACCCCGAAAGCGGGCAATCGCCTGTTCAGCGGCATCGACGACGGCGCATGGTTCTATTTTGTCCACAGCTATGCCATGCCGGTGAATGAAGCCACTATTGCCCAGTGCCAGTATGGTGAGCCCTTCACCGCCGCGGTACAGCAAGACAACTTTTACGGGGTGCAATTTCACCCGGAACGTTCCGGGGCGGCTGGTGCCCGGCTGTTGAAAAACTTCCTGGAGATGTGATGATTATTCCCGCGCTTGATTTAATTGATGGCACCGTGGTGCGCCTGCACCAGGGTGATTATGCGCAGCAGCGTGACTACGGCAGCGATCCACTGCCCCGACTCCAGGATTATCAGGCCCAGGGGGCGGAAGTACTGCACCTGGTTGATCTGACCGGTGCGAAAGATCCTGCCCGCCGCCAGATCCCGTTACTGACCACCCTGGTGGCCGGGGTTAATGTCCCGGTACAGGTGGGCGGCGGGGTGCGCAGCGCTGATGACGTGGCCGCCCTGCTGGCGACCGGGGTCACCCGGGTTGTGGTGGGCTCGACGGCAGTCAAGGCACCGGAGCTGGTGCAGCAGTGGTTTACCCGCTTCGGGGCAGATGCACTGGTCCTGGCGCTGGATGTGCGTATTGAACAGGGTGAAAAACGCGTGGCGATCAGTGGCTGGCAGGAGACCTCCGGGGTCACCCTCGAGCAGGTGGTCGACCAATTTTTACCTTATGGTCTGAAGCACGTACTGTGTACTGATATCTCCCGGGATGGCACCCTCGCGGGGGCGAACGTGGCGCTGTATCAGGAAATTTGCGCCCGTTATCCGCAGATAGGTTTTCAGGCCTCCGGGGGGATTGGTTCCCTGGCGGATATCGCGGCCCTGCGCGGCAGTGGCGTTAGCGGTGTGATCACCGGGCGTGCGCTTCTGGAAGGTAAATTCAGCGTAACGGAGGCAATCCAATGCTGGCAAAACGGATAATTCCCTGCCTGGACGTGCGCGACGGCCAGGTGGTTAAAGGTGTGCAGTTCCGCAATCACGAGATTATTGGCGATATTGTCCCGCTGGCGAAACGTTATGCCGAAGAAGGGGCCGACGAGCTGGTGTTTTATGATATCACCGCCTCCAGCGATGGCCGGGTGGTAGACAAGAGTTGGGTGTCCCGGGTGGCGGAGGTGATTGATATTCCGTTTTGTGTGGCCGGGGGCATTAAGTCAATTGAGGACGCGGCGCAGATCCTCTCCTTTGGCGCGGATAAGATTTCGATTAACTCCCCTGCCCTTGCGGACCCAGACCTGATTACCCGGCTGGCGTATCGCTTTGGGGTGCAGTGCATTGTGGTGGGTATTGATACCTGGTGTGATGAGGACAGCGGGAAATATCATGTCAATCAGTATACCGGCGATGAGTCCCGCACCCGTATTACGAAATGGGAAACCCTCGACTGGGTGGCTGAGGTCCAGCGTCTCGGGGCCGGTGAAATTGTCCTGAATATGATGAACCAGGACGGGGTGCGTAATGGCTATGACCTCGAACAGCTGAAAAAAGTACGTGCGCAGTGCCGCGTGCCATTAATTGCCTCCGGCGGTGCCGGTACGATGGCGCATTTTCTGGAGGCATTCAGAGATGCCGGGGTAGACGGTGCGCTGGCGGCGTCGGTATTCCATAAGCAAATTATTAATATTGCTGAACTGAAACAATATCTGGCTCAACAAGGCGTGGAGATTCGACTGTGTTAACAGAACAACAGCGGGCACAACTGGACTGGGAAAAAACCGACGGATTGCTGCCGGTGGTGGTACAACATGCGGCATCCGGCGAGGTTCTGATGCTGGGTTATATGAATCAGGAAGCGCTGGCGGTGACCGAAAAAACCGGCCACGTCACCTTCTGGTCACGCACCAAACAGCGTCTGTGGACCAAGGGAGAAAGCTCCGGCCATTTTTTAAACCTGGTCACCCTGACGCCGGATTGTGATAACGATACCCTGCTGGCGCTGGTGAACCCGATTGGTCCAACCTGCCATAAGGGCACATCCAGCTGCTTCGCTGGCGCCCGGCCCCAGTGGCTGTTTCTCTATCAGCTGGAGCAATTGCTGGCCTCCCGCAAAACGGCGGACCCGGAAAGTTCATACACCGCGAAGCTGTACGCCAGCGGCACTAAGCGTATTGCCCAGAAAGTGGGTGAGGAAGGCGTGGAAACCGCACTGGCGGCGACGGTGCATGATAAGTTCGAGCTGAAGAATGAGGCATCGGATTTGATGTATCACCTGCTGGTGCTGTTGCAGGATCAGGAGCTGTCACTGGGGGATGTGATCGGAAACCTGGAAGAAAGGCATCGGTAAAAAACGACAATTCTCCCACCCTATCAGGGTAAAGGTACTGAACGTTGTTCAGTACCTTTATTGTTTAGCTTAATACTTTTCTCGCGTAGGGAATATAACGAATAGCCTGATGCAGTAATAAACACAAGCTCAGGCAGAGCATCATTAATAAAACGGATGACGCAATAAACCCCAACTGCGTTGCAAGAAAACTGCTTTTAAAAAAATAAATCACCATGATATGAAACAGATAAATAGTAAATGAAGCCGCTGCCACTCGCTGAACCAACAACATAACCGTTGAATGAATTATCCGGTTTTGCCCATAGGCTTTAATCAGTAAAAATGCACAAGCCGCGGATATATAAACAGTGGGTTTATCATGCCACAATATACTATCACTTTTTTGTATTAAGTTTTCCCCAGGTAAATTAACAAACTCCAGTACAGCCCCCGGCAGGAACACTGACAAGAGCAAACCGCAGAGCAATAAGACAGGTCTGTCTATTGCCTCCACTCGGTTATGGAAAAAATACCCCATAATAAAATAAGTAATATAGGGATTGAAAAAATCCATCATAACTGAGGGAATAACCATGCCAGACATAAATGGTGCAACAGATCTGGCGAGAGAGCCAACGGAAAATGAAATGGTAATATAGGTTAAGATAAGTTGATCTGAGCTTGAATCCAAAAACTTCTGTATAAATGGTGCTGCCAAGTAAATCCCTATTGTTGTATACAAGAACCACAATTGATAAGCATAACCAGGATCACCAGATAAAATTTTTAATGATATATTCCCATTCGCTGGAAAGTGCAACAGCCGAACGCAGATATACTCATATAGCAAAGATATGATGAGAATTGAGAATATAAGCCTGGGCAATCGCTTAAGATAAAACTCTATTGGTGTAATACTGCGTATAAGCAATAAAGCACCTGACACCATAAAGAAGAGTGGAACACCAATGCGGCCAATTGCGCGAAGAACACCATGCATAAAAAAAGCATAGTGCCGGGTGTCAAACCCATGTAGCTCAGCCATGTGATCGATAGAATGGATGAACACAACCAGTAAAATTGCACTAACGCGTACTATGTCCAGGTAATCAAAACGTTTGGGCTTTAACATGGCTAGTAGATGATAAATAAAAGGGAAAATGGGCTTTGTTGAATAAATCGAACTTTTAGCCGAAATTAGGATCAGATCACCACACTCCTGACCCTGTAGCGACATCCTGTGACAAAGCAAAAGTT
>NZ_WBXP01000109.1 GCF_016415625.1 Shimwellia pseudoproteus | reverse complement strand
TGACGAAAGCAGGTATGCCTGAAAGTGTGCGTATTGCCTGAAAACACAACCCGCTACGGGGGAGACTTACCCGAAATCTGATTTATTCAACAAAGCCACCCGAAATCTGATTTATTCAACAAAGCCGGGAAAATGTTATAACTAACACATGATTTTTTTATTTTGATTTATATCATAGAACACTAATAATTGATACAGTGAGCTATAAGTCAATATTTTCCATACCGCTATTTTATTGAAGGAAGTCACAAAATAATAACTTAAAAGTTATCATTAACATCATAACACTATAACCATGGTGATTATATATAATCAATTATTATTGATTAGGCCTCATCCTCCATTATTTTTAACTAATAAATAATTTCCTTTATATACTCAGGATACACCATGTTTTTAATTTCATTAAATAATTAGTTTGTTAACATATTTTTTATTTTACGCAAAATCTTTAAGAGTGTATTTCCATGGTTATTTGCATTACAAATACTATCCTTTATTATATCAAGCTTATTATCTAACACCATAAATCTATCGTGAGCCCAACCAAATTGTTGTTGAGAATACAAGGCATCAACTTTATTATTTACATCAATAAGCATAGAGTTATTGCTAGCATGTTCCAGTTGGCTTTTCAGTTCATCAACTTGTTGTAGTAATGCAGGTAACATACTCATAGCAAAACCATATTTTAAATTATCATTAATAAAGGGTCGATAGCTACGAAATTCATTTCTTGCTTTATTCCCGCTTAGAAGCATTCCAGAAGGAGAAACACGATACCAGAATAAAGCTTCAGGCACGACCATCAAATTATATCCTTTTAATACTGCCTTCAGGAAAAACTCCCAGTCCTCATGGCCAACGCCAACGTCTTCTGTAAAACCACCCATATCAATAAATACCGATCGTTTTATTAGAGCATTGGCATCACCAAAACAATTATTAAAAGCAGCAATATTGAGATCATCGCCCAGGGGTAACCAGCAATGTGTCATTTTCCTGAAAGGCGCAGGAAACTCCATATCAAAAATCAAATCACTTGGCGTAGTAAGAATATCAGCTTGTGTATTAATTGCTGCCTTAATGAAATTTTCTATCTCACAGGGTTTTGCAACATTATCATCATCCATAAATAGCAGATAATCGCCTTTTGCATGTTTAGCTGCCAGATTTCTAGCCGCACCAAGATAATTATTTTCGCCCGTTATAATTTTCCAGTTATTTTTCTCAAATTCATCATTTAATAAATTCAAATAGTTATAAGACTCTTCTTTAACACTCCCATCATCGACAAGTATGATTTCAATGTTTTTATAACTTTGCGTTCGTAACGAGGCGATTGCTTGCTGGAGCAATTCACTGCGATCATGATGGGTTATACAAACGCTAACCAATGGGAAATTATATTCATCAACCTCAAGCGCATGATTAATATAGCAAAATGAGAAAGCATCAAGCCACAACCCATTAATATAACACTGACTATAAATCAACCCTGGTTTGCAATCAATATTATCCAACCGTAATTTTATCTTATCACTAAGCCGTGCAGGATTTAGCTCAAACAATATATTATCATGTGCATACTCAGGAATAAGTTCAGCAATGCCACCAACATTAGACGCAATGAAATTAACATTAGATATCAAACACTCATATACTGTATAAGGTGAATTATCCAGTATTGATGGTATAACTACTAAAACGTTTCTATCTTTTAAATAATCATTGGCTTGAGTTCTGTTATAATGACTAATCACTTTGTACGGTAAATTTATACTGCGCATATTTATGTCGGCTTTGTTGAATAAATCGAACTTTTAGCCGAAATTAGGATCAGATCACCACACTCCTGACCCTGTAGCGACATCCTGTGACAAAGCAAAAGTTCAA
>NZ_WBXP01000108.1 GCF_016415625.1 Shimwellia pseudoproteus | reverse complement strand
CGAAAGCAGGTATGCCTGAAAGTGTGCGTATTGCCTGAAAACACAACCCGCTACGGGGGAGACTTACCCGAAATCTGATTTATTCAACAAAGCCGCCCGCAGGCTAAAATTACTGCGCGCCAGGGCTGCGCGCAGTGACGCGGATAAAACCCGGCTCCAGCCAGAAATAGACACATTGCTCGCCGGGCTTATCCGGCTTGACCCCGCCCGGGCAGCGGTATTGTGCCATTAATATCTGGTCGCATTATTTATATCCCCCCTAAAGATATTTTCATAACTGTCTTTATAACCGCCGAATAAAAATAAATCCCTCAGGGTTTTTATTCAGTAACTATCACGACGAGTGAGAGCGAATCTATGACTTTCAATGTTAATACGCGTCGTCCAGTGGCGACGCGTGAAAAACCATGGGCAAAGCACTGTGCCGTATGGCTGAAAAATAAAGGCATAACGCCGAACCAAATTTCACTGGCCAGCATTGGATGTGGGCTGTTTTCCAGCGTTTGTTTTTTGTTTGCATATCATTATTCCGGGGAGGTTATTCGGGGCAGTATTTTATTCCTGGCGGCGATACTGATTCAGGGACGGTTACTGTGCAATCTTTTAGACGGCATGGTGGCTATTGAGGGCGGCCTGGCCACGCCTGCCGGGCCGGTATATAACGAATTACCTGATCGGGTTTCAGATACCCTGATTTTTATTGGCGTTGGGCATGGGCTGATTGATTTGCCGTATGCGGGAACGCTGGGATGGATCACGGCATTAATGGCGCTGATGACGGCATACCTGCGCCTGTTGGGGGGAAACTGTGGGCTGGTGCAATCTTTTGCCGGGCCAATGGCGAAACAGCATCGTATGGCTACTCTTTTTGTTTGTAGTCTCGCGGCAATTTTCCTGCCGGTACTCTACGGTCAAGCGCTGTTATTTATTGGTCTGGTAGTGATTAGTGTTGGTGCTGCGATTACCTGCTGGCGGCGAGGGCAATACATTATTGAACAGTTAAATAATGCTGCCATGGTACCGGAGGCGGGCGATGAATAATACCGTTAAGCCCTCACTGGACAGCAGGCTGGCGGCCGGATTTTTAATTCGCCTGTGCCGCTTACTTACCGGCGTTCGCGCCAGCTGGCTTTCCCCACTGCCGGAGGACAATCAGCTACGTATTTATTATGCAAATCATACCAGCCATCTTGATGGCATCGTGATTTGGGCCAGTATGCCCCCGCAGTTACGGCCCCGTGTGCGGCCGGTTGCGGCGGCGGACTACTGGATGAAGACACCCATACGCCGTTATGTGGCGCAACGTATTTTTAATACAGTATTAATTAAGCGCAATGCCGATAAAGAGGACAATAGCCAGTCTGGTGATGCATTAGCATTAATGAATAACGCGCTGAGTAATGCACAGTCGTTAATTATCTTTCCTGAAGGTACCCGGGGTAATGGTAATGATATTTCCCCTTTCAAAAGCGGCCTCTGGCATCTGGCGCGGATGAATCCCGGGGTACAACTTGTGCCGGTTTATCTGGAGAACCTTAATCGCGTACTGCCGAAGGGCACCTATCTGGTGGTGCCTGTGCTGTGTACTGCCACTTTTGGTGAGCCTGTTAACCCATTGCAGGAGGGGGAAGATAAAACGGTTTTTTTACAACGTGCCAGACATGCCCTTGAGGAACTCAAATCATGAATTTTCAGGATGACGCGCTGATTTTTCTGCTGGTGGGCTTGTTTGGATTACTCATCCTTGCCAGTGTGGCCGGGATAATTATTGAAAAATATAAAGGCAGCACACCTGTTATTGTCAATCTCAATGCCCGTATTCGTGCCTGGTGGGGAATGTGCCTGTTATCGGTAGCCGCCATGTGCTTTGGGCCGTCAGGATCCATATGGCTTTGTTGAATAAATCAGATTTCGGGTAAGTCTCCCCCGTAGCGGGTTGTGTTTTCAGGCAATACGCACACTTTCAGGCATACCTGCTTTCGTC
>NZ_WBXP01000107.1 GCF_016415625.1 Shimwellia pseudoproteus | reverse complement strand
CCGCCACGGTTTAATCTGTGCCTGACTGTTTTTCCTGATGATGCTGGTAACGGATTTACACCACAAAGTGATGCCAGTGCCGCTTCATTTTTTAAGCGTTCAGGATTATCACCTGCAACTGCCAGCAGTGTAGCCGCCGTCTGTGGTCCAACACCAAACTGGCTACGAAGGTTACCGGCATATTTGCGGGTCAGTTTCTCCAGTGATTCATCCAGCTCATTCAGCTCTTCAGTCAGTGAGATCCATCGCTTAGCAAGACTTCGAAGCGTACAATGCAGGGCTACACTCAGCGGAGTGTGTTCCATTGTTTCGCAGCTAATACAGGCAGCTACGCAGTCGTGTGGTTTAGATTTCCAGAGCTTGTCACGAACATCCTGCGGGGCACTGACCAGCAACGCGCGAAGCTGGTTAATCGCCTGCGTGCGGGCTTTTACTGCACTACGACGGGCAACGCTAATAATCCGGAGAGCTTCACACGCACCGGACTGCATTTTTGGTATGGCCTTACTGCTTCCTGACAGTACTGTCCGGGCTGCATTCTCTGCATCCAGTGGATCTGACTTCCCTTTAAGGCGTCGTGTAGAGCGGTCTGGCCGGTTAACTTCAACAACATCAACACCATTTTTAATGAGAAAACGTGTTAACGCAGCACCATAAGTCCCGGTTCCCTCGACGCCAGCCCGTTCGAGAACCCCAAAAGATTTAGCCCAGTCAAAGAGTTCCTGATAACCAGTTTGAGTTGTTTGAATAATGCGGGTACCAAGCAGTCTACCTGACTGACTGATAACAGCGCCGACATGAACATCAAGATGTGTATCTACACCCAGGATCACGCTTTCGGGAGATTGAAGGTCATTTTGCATGGTTTGCCCCCAGACATTGGTAGCACAACCATCCCCATCGCAGGACAGGACACTCGGGATGCAGCACAAAGCTCCTATCAGGTCACAAACGCTGGGCCCGGCTATGCCCGGGAAATACCAGAAGCGGACGACAAGTCAACACAAAGGCATCTGAGCCAATCCCAGCACGGGTCAGTCCGATCCGGTATTTGAAAGTATATTAGAATGAGTATCCCAGCAGTTGCCACGCCGGCTCATGCTCGGCGCCAGGTTATTGGCCCGGCAGAAGCGCTGCCAGTCGTCACTGCCGTACTGGCTGCCCTGGTCTGAGTGCACGATGACCTCGCCGTTGGGTTTACGTCGCCAGACCGCCATCATCAGTGCATCCAGCGCCAGCTCGCGTGAGAGCGTGGGCTTCATCGACCAGCCCACCACGTTACGGGCGAAGAGATCGATAACCACCGCCAGATACAGCCAGCCCTGCCAGGTACGGATATAAGTAATGTCGGTGACCCAGACCTGATTGGCCCGGACAACAGTAAACTGGCGCTGCACGCGGTTAGGGGCAACCACTGACGGTCTGCCGGCGATACGACGCGGCGCTTTATAGCCGCGCACGGCTTTAATCCGGTTCAGTTGCATAATACGGCCCACCCGGTTTTTACCGCAGGTTTCCCCGATTTCGTTCAGGTCGCCATGAACCCGCCGGTAACCGTATACGCCGCCGCTCAGTGAATATGAGTCACGGATAAGCGTCAGCAGACGCTGGTTATCTTTATCACGCGCCGAGACCGGGTTATGCAGCCACGCGTAGAACCCGGCCCGGGCGACATTCAGTACCCGACACATCGTCATCACACCCCATACAGTGCGGTGCTCATTGATAAAGCGGTACTTCAGTCGGGCTCCCTTGCAAAGTACCGCGCGGCCTTTTTCAGGATATCCCGTTCTTCTTCGGTACGTTTTAGCTGCGCCCGTAGTTTCAGGATCTCGCTTTTGGCCTCCAGTAAATCCCGGGCATGCTGTTCGCTGTTATCCGGTTTGATAGCCCGTAGCCACTTGTAAAGGCTGTGTGCAGAAACGCCCAGACGGTCAGATACTTCGGCAACGGAATAACCGCGTTCCGTTATCTGACGGACGGCCTCTTCCTTAAATTCAGGTGTAAATCGTGGTGTG
>NZ_WBXP01000106.1 GCF_016415625.1 Shimwellia pseudoproteus | reverse complement strand
TGACGAAAGCAGGTATGCCTGAAAGTGTGCGTATTGCCTGAAAACACAACCCGCTACGGGGGAGACTTACCCGAAATCTGATTTATTCAACAAAGCCAAAGTGAATATACCTGATTCATCTGATAGCATTCTCCATTGAAATAGCATATATTTAAGGGCCCCTCGTAAGTAGTGTTCTGGGATAAAAATTAAATCCCCGTTATAACTTCTCATACGGTACCATCCTGATTAATCTGAAGATTAGGTTTTTCTGCGCCTTGTTGTGTAATTAAATAGTTATATTTACTCAAACAATAATAACAATCTGAAACAATATGGTATTATGTATTTCAATCAATTATATATGAATGGCACGACCTGAGTAGTGCCATTTTAAATAAATAACTATTTAACTGCCACTTCCAGCAGATGAACTAGCACTACTTGAGTTCCCCGCAGTTGCGCCAATTGCTGTAGTCAAGCCAGCTACAAAAGCGCCACCAACCATCCCAACAGGCCCTCCAGGAATACCAGCCAAAGCCCCAACAATAGCAGCAGCGCCAACAGCATTAGCTGTTGTTGCTGGTGCGCCCCCAGCGCCAGAAATATAGCTTAATTGTGATGCTGTTATTTCTCTCATTTTACCTCCTTTATATATAATTACTATTTCCAACCAAACCAAGTGAGAAGCTTTCGTAATCCATTGATTAACTGAATAAAACCTAAAAATGTCATGAATGACAGGAGAACATCCACATAGGAATTTTCACTACCTATAATTCTCAGAGAGGAATATGAAACTAGTAAAATAGTTAAAGGTAAGCTAAATATAGCTGTTAATTGATGAAGTTTTTTGTAACTCATAAAGATTCATCCGTCATTATTATTCAACACTCATTTATGAACGAGTATTCTTATTCAGAAATCACCCTATCAAGAGATTCAGAACATCGATAAAGAATATTCCAATAACGTAGTGGCCATGATCAAAACCACTAGTGTGTTTGACTTTGTTGATAAGACTTCATAGCTTTCACTAACCTATTTTTTAGCAAAATCCATCTTACTCTTCCCTCACAAACACAAAAGATAATGATTTCCATTTGCTTTTAGTGGCAGATTTGCATGGTAGGTACATAAAGTCAAATGTTAATTTTGAACAGATGTACCTATTTGTTTTTTTTTAAAAATTTTGTATAACCCACCTAGAAAAACATAAATTTTCCAACAGGTTATGCACAAAACAGGTCAACTAAAGCAACTATTTATTAAGTAATGGTGAGAAAATATGAATAGTGACGGTAATCACAAATTTTAAAAAATAATAGTGTTTGTAATAATGCCAGCTCAAAGCACAATTCAAAATTGATGGAGTCCATCCTTCATTTACTGGACTGACCCCACCCGGGTGGGGTCAGTCCATACATTCTGTTCCTGAACTAACTGACCCCCACCAAGAAAAGATTGAATTAACATCAGATTCGCCTATCAGGAATGAAGATATTGAGAGTAAACACCAAACATCTATACCTACAACCAATATCAGCCAGCAAAAAGCCCCGTAAACCGCACACACCGGAATTCTGCTAGGAAGCCCTGAAACTCGCAAAAAGCATCGGTGTTGCTGCCACAGCCCGTGAGCTCAGCCTGTATAAATCACGGCTTTATGCCTAGCGTAGTAAACAGCAGCAACAAATGACCTCATCAAAGAGCGAAAGTGAGTTGGCTTCTGAAAATGCACGCCTCAAATGCCAGTTGGCGGAACGGGACGAGGAGCTGGCCATCCACCAAAAGGCCGCGGCATACTTCGCGAAGCGCCTGAAATGAAGTATGTCTTCATCGAAAAACATCAGGTTGAGTTCAGCATTCAGGCTATGTGTCGTGTGCTTCAGGTTGCCAGAAGCGGCTGGTATGCCTGGCTCAAACGTCACAATCGGCCAATGGGGGGATTACCGTGCTCCACGACTGGCCGGTGAGTTACCTGAATATAACATCAAAAACATCGCTGCCAGCCTGCACCGTCAGGGACTGCGTGCCAAAGCTTAGCGCCGTTTTAATCCGGTCAACGACTGCGAGCACGGCTTGCCTGTCTCAGAAAATTTGCTGAAACATGTTACCAACGGTGCGAAAGTGATCCATATCCGACGCCTGAAATTAGATCCAGGGGTTAATCTGCTCTCCTGATTCGGGAGAGCTTATGGTCATTTTTGAGACAGTTATGGAAATTAAAATCCTGTATAAGCAGGGTATGAGCAGTCGGGCGATAGCCAGGGAACTGGGTATCTCCCGTAACACCGTAAAGCGTTATCTGCGTGCGCAGTCTGAGCCGGGATATTCAGATCGATTTCAATGGCCAGGGCTTCGCGGTTAAAATCATCCACCACATTAAACGTCCGGAATCGCCTGCCACAGGTCAGGGCATCG
>NZ_WBXP01000105.1 GCF_016415625.1 Shimwellia pseudoproteus | reverse complement strand
TGAACTTTTGCTTTGTCACAGGATGTCGCTACAGGGTCAGGAGTGTGGTGATCTGATCCTAATTTCGGCTAAAAGTTCGATTTATTCAACAAAGCCCTTAGTGCTCTTAAAACACCATGTATTATCCACTGGGACTTTAACCATTTTGTAGTACTAGTTAGTGTAAAGCGTAACAGATTTGTATTGCACGATCCTGCTAGAGGAAGAATAAATGTCGGACTAGAGGAAATGTCTCAATATTTTACAGGGGTCGCTCTTGAGTTCTGGCCAGGTAGTGAATTTTTAGCAGAAACAAAACAAAATCGCATAAGTCTACGCTATCTTATTAATAGTATTTACGGTATTAAAAGTACGCTTTCAAAAATATTATGCCTATCAATTGTTATTGAAGTAATTAATCTGTTGATGCCAGTATGTATGCAACTGGTTATGGATCATGCTATTCCAGCCGGTGATAAAGGGCTGCTCACGCTTATTTCTGCTGGTTTAATTTTTTTTATTTTTCTCAGAGCTGCAACGGGGGCGCTTCGCGCTTGGTCCTCATTGGTAATGGGGGCTCTTATAAACGTACAGTGGCAGTCAGGTCTGTTTAATCATCTACTCAGACTTCCGTTATCATATTTTGAACGCCGAAAATTGGGAGATATCCAGTCGCGTTTTGGCTCTCTTGATGCTCTGAGAGCTACCTTCACAACCAGTTTGTTGGGGGCCATCATGGACGGTATTATGGTGGTAGGTGTTTTCGTTATGATGCTACTTTACGGAGGGTATCTAACATGGGTTGTTCTCGGATTTACCATGGTTTATATATTAGTTCGCTTAATAACTTACAATTATTACCGGCAGGTATCGGAGGAAGCTATTGTCAGGGGGGCGAGAGCTAACTCCTATTTTATGGAAACACTTTACAGTATTGCTAGTGTTAAAGTTCAGGGTATGACTGAACGACGATGTACACACTGGCTTAACTTAAAAATTGATGCTATCAATTCTGGCATTAAATTAACAAAAATGGATTTGCTCTTTGGTGGGATTAATACATTTATTGCTGCTTGTGATCAGGTTACAATTTTATGGCTGGGGACCCGTCTTGTAATAGATAACCAACTGACTATTGGAATGTTTGTAGCTTTCGCATCTTTCCGTGGACAGTTTTCTGATCGGATAGTATCACTGACAAATTTTCTTCTACAACTGAGAATGATGAGTTTGCATAATGAACGTATCGCTGATATCGCATTACACGAAAAAGAAGAGAGAAAAGCAGATCTTTATGTTTCGGAAGATATTTCTCCGTTATCTCTGCAAACAACGGATTTAAGTTATCAATATGACTTTCAGTCTATACCTATGTTTAGTAATTTATGTATCTCGATAAATCCTGGGGAAAGTGTAGCCATAACTGGTCCATCTGGTACAGGAAAGACAACTTTAATGAAAGTATTATGTGGGTTGTTTGAACCAAGTTCTGGTGAAGTATTAGTGAATGGTACTGATATCAGGCAGATGGGAATAAATAATTATCACAAAATGATAGCTTGTGTAATGCAGGATGACAGACTCTTTTCCGGCTCAGTCAGGGATAACATTTGTGGCTTCGCAGAAGTAATCGATGAAGACTGGATGATCGAGTGTTGTAAAGCTAGTTATATTCATGATGTTATAATGAAAATGCCAATGGGTTATGAAACACTTATAGGAGAATTGGGAGAGGGGATTTCAGGAGGACAAAAACAACGTATCTTTATTGCTAGGGCTTTGTACCGCAAACCAGGAGTTTTATTTATGGATGAGGCAACCAGTTCACTTGACACAGATAGTGAACGTTTTGTGAACCAGGCCATAAAGAGAATGAATATTACAAGAGTTATTATTTCTCATAGAGATTCTACATTAAGAACAGTTGACAGGGTTATTACAATTTTTTCATCAAACGAATTAAAAATTTAGTAAGGGGTATTATTGTGCGTATTCTTTTTATTGGACCTCCGTTGTATGGCTTACTATATCCAGTAATTTCACTTGCTCAGGCTTTCCGAGTCAGTGGGTATGAAGTTATCATTGCCAGCTCAGGTAAATTAGCAAAAAAAGCTGCGAATTCCGGTCTTACAGTATTCGATGCCGCTCCTGAACTTGATTCAGAGGCTGGATATTTACATCAAGAAAATCTCAGAAAAAGAGGAAATATTTTTGGTAATTTCTCATTTTTCAGTGATGAGATGGCAGACAGCTTGATTGATTTTTCTGGACAATGGCGCCCCGATTTGATCGTATATCCACCTCTGGGTCTAGTAGGTTCGCTGCTTGCCGCCAAATATGATATCCCCTCGGTCATGCAAACTGTTGGATTCGCTCATACCCCTATTCATATTCAAATGGGCTTTGTTGAATAAATCGAACTTTTAGCCGAAATTAGGATCAGATCACCACACTCCTGACCCTGTAGCGACATCCTGTGACAAAGCAAAAGTTCAA
>NZ_WBXP01000104.1 GCF_016415625.1 Shimwellia pseudoproteus | reverse complement strand
GTGCGGGCTTTCAGTTCATAGAGAAGAATGAATAATATCAATTATAACAATTGGTTATTTCCTTAGCGTACGTTTTCGTTCCATTGGCCCTCAGACCCCGTTGAATAAATCGCGGATCGTAGCAGTTGGGTTTTCGTTGATTAATTGTGCAGTAGCGCGTGCAGCTCTGCGGTCGTCGATACGATAGAAGTCGGCGGCTTCGCCTTTTTCTGCCAGGCTAAATCCAGCTATAAAAAGTTCTTCCAGGTGTTCAGCAGTAATTCCGTCGATAAGGTTTAGCTGATATTCCGGCTTATTTAAATCAATAAGGTAGAAAGGCTTTCCTGCATCTTCACACGCTTTCCTTATTAAGTGAGGTGCCCATTCGTCATTTTTTGGATCCATTTCAAAAACGCCCTCATCGGCCAAAATACTTTGGTAAATAAGTAATCCTGTTGCTACGCCTTTACCTGCACCCGTCGTACCAATGACATCCGCATGTTGTTTTTGCCAGTCACTGAGCGGAATGTATTGCGGGTCTCTGTTTTCATTGAGGCCAATAAAAACGCCTTTTTTTAAATCAATAAATTGCTCGGGGTCATATTTTTCAGTTGTGGGAAGTAATGCTTTTATTTCCCGAACGTCAGTGCGCGTATTTCGTTCTAGGCTGGTTTTTTTAACCATTTTCCTTTTGAGTTTATCAATCTCTGGTGAGAGAATGCGGCGTGCAACGTAATGAAATATCACGCCAACCACAGTAAATGAAATCAATATCGCCCACAAAATTACTGGCGTACTTACTTCCAGTCTTGACGGGTATAGAAAGCGAAGTACGTAAGAGGTAGCTGGTGATATTGTGCCAAAAATAAAGCATAAGAATGAAAAGCAGATAATAACACGCTGCCATATTGGTGCTTTTTCGTGTTCATCCCGCTTTAGCGGGACAATAAAGGGTAGTGTCAGTCCTGATAACAAAGCTAACAATAGCTGATGCTGTTGCATATAGCCGAAGAACGCCGTGGCGTTATCGACTATGGGCATTAGCTTCTCTGTGATTTTATTAAGCATGTATTAACCTTTGAATGGTTTCTTTCGGTGAGCTATCTCGGTGAATCCACTCGGTGACAAGCTGTCACCGAGTGGATTCACCGAGTTGCATGGGGATCTGAGAGCGTTAAAACTGTGCCCGCAGGCGGGCATGCTGAGGGGGCTAGAGTCCCCTCAACAAAGGCATGTCCCATTACATGCGGGCTGGACGCCCTTATTTCATGAGACAAGGGGGTAATGTCGCGGCTGGACGCCACGCCAAAACCCCCAAAGGTCAAGTGCGGCAAACCGTCCACGCTACGCGTGACCACCCCCCTTACGAAGTGATTTTGACCTCTATTTTTTCGCCTTCGTCTCAAAATATCGGAAATCACTACTCGTAACGGGGGTGGTCACGCGCAAAGTCGTATTATTCTCGTTCCTCGAATAATGCTCCTAAGCTTGGACGGTTTGCGGGGCTATGCCCCCCAAATAAACCGCTATCGTGGGCGATAGCTTTTTGCTCGCTGGGGCGGCAAAATTTATTCGGCTCCCCCCAACTAACTCGGTTCACTGGGGGTGAACGCTCGTTAGTGGTTTCGGCGACGCCAAATTAACAATTTTTTCAAAATTGAATTTAGCTGCCTCAATCCACTTCCCGTTAACAATTCATTCTGAATTGAACGATAAGTTAAAACCATCGTTAGCAATTTTTCAAAATTGAACGATCAAAACAAATAACATCACATTTCCTCTTTGCGGATTTTGTTTAATATAGTATTTGTTTTATACGAGTCGTATTCTTTTATGTGTGGATGTAGTGTGGAGGCGATTTCTATAAACTTACCCCGTTCATCATTATTCAGGCTGTCAGCGAATTCATGTATTTCCTCGGAAAGAAACTGGTTGTATAAAGTATCGTGTAAACCACAGCGTCGCCCTGCGCTATGTTCCATTCTTGAAATAACAGACTCTGCTATCTATACAGCATCTTTAATTGTGGGGTGTTTTATTCTGGTTTTCATTTTTGATTTCCTCTGCAATTAAAAAATCATCCAACGTTGCACCTGAATTTAACCGTTCCTGAATTAAGCGCGGAACCCGACCAACACCAGACCATTTTTTAATGGCGTCACCGTCTCTGTACTGATATTTCATCCGGCGGCGGGATTTTGTTTTTATCGCCGCTGCGGTTATTAATTCTTCTGGTGAAAAACCCTCACTGACAATGAGTGCTAATAACTCGCTGCGCTTTTCGTTGCGTAATTGAATGGCTTCTTGTTCTTTTTCCTGCTGCGCCTCCCACTCGCTGATATGCACCTCAAGTTTATTTTTCAGGTCGGTTAATAGCGCGTAGTCGCACCGTTTAATAAACTGGTTCATGTTGCGACCAGAGGATAGATAGGTGTAAACATCTTGATATTTAATGTCTGACATAATGAAAGTTACCTAAGCTAAGGAAGGTG
The DNA here is from genome assembly GCF_016415625.1 of Shimwellia pseudoproteus. GTDB lineage: Bacteria > Pseudomonadota > Gammaproteobacteria > Enterobacterales > Enterobacteriaceae > Shimwellia > Shimwellia pseudoproteus. The sequence goes on along the minus strand of NZ_WBXP01000104.1, from coordinate 86 downwards.
CGAATAAGCAGGTCATTTCTTCCCAAGCTGACTCGCTGATTAAAATTTCGCGGATCTGGGCCGATTTTTTTCCCGCAAACACATCG
>NZ_WBXP01000103.1 GCF_016415625.1 Shimwellia pseudoproteus | reverse complement strand
GTGCGGGCTTTCAGTTCATAGAGAAGAATGAATAATATCAATTATAACAATTGGTTATTTCCTTAGCGTACGTTTTCGTTCCATTGGCCCTCAGACCCCTTAATCGGCTATCACTGACCGTCAGCAAATCCCGCCCGGAACTCATTCCAGACGATGACGATCTCAGCGTCATGATCAAACCGCCAGTAAAGGGTACTGGCACCCGCATGAAATTTACCTGCCCGGAATGTGGGCTGAACGCATGGGCGAAACCCTCCGCTGTATTGCTTTGCGGTGAGTGTCGGTGTGAGCTTATGGCGACAGAATAAAAAAAATGTATAAACCTATAATTATATTGTTATAGTTTTATATTTACTCTTTTGTGTGGCTGCGCTACACTCAAACCAAATCTATATTTTTCTATAAAAATATTTTAATAGGGGGTTGTATGACCGCTGTTATCGCGCTGGCTAACGGGAAAGGTGGGGTGAAAAAGTCCTCGATGTCACGGGCTATCGCCACCGAGTATACAAAGGCAGGATGGGGAGTTCTTGGGCTGGATATGGATATCGATCAGGGGTCTTTCCTGGACTGGGGGCAACGTCGGTTGCGGAATGGTTTTGAACCTCCGGTGACAATTCAGGGATGCGGGACGGTTTCACAGGCGAAGAAACAGATTGAATCCGGGCAATGGGATTTGATTGTCATCGACAGTGCGGCGTATGCCACGAAATCGTTACTCAGCCTGATTGATATTGTCGATTTGCTGGTACTGCCGACAGGGTTTAGCGTGGATGATCTACGAACGACCGTTACGACCGTAAACGCGCTGCGTAACAAAGGACATTCGACAGATAAAATGGCGGTGGTGTTTGCGGGGGTAAGTGAAAGTGAGAGTGAATATCGTGCGGCGCTGGAATACCTGCAACCCTGCGGCGTTCCCGTCATTCCGGGCGCTATTCCTTTTCTGACATCGTTCAGCCAGGCGCAGGATAAAGGGCTTGCTCTTACGGAGTCGCCTTTCCCTGGTCCACGGCAGAAAGCTGATGATGTTGTGCAGGGTGTGATCGATCGACTGACAACGCTTACGCAGTAGTATATAATAATATAATTATATTTATCTATGAGGTGATATTATGGCGAACGTCCCAGCAAAGCCGCGCAATACCAAAGGTGAGCCGCCAAGCCAGGCGGATACGGAACACGGCTTTAATCCTACCCGGAAAAGTGCTGATGGCCGTAAGGCACAGCTTAACTTATACATTGATATGGAGCTGAAACGTGAGTTCCGCTCCATTGCTGCGGCCAACGATATGAAACATGGGGAGCTGTTCGAGGCGTACCAGGAATTCTGGAAAAAACATCATTAAGTCACCCGGTATCCCGGCCACTGGCCGGGTGATACCATCACTGAACGTAGCTCTGCCACTTATCCAGTATTCTTTTTTCCAGATCGACGTACAATCCGCCTCTGACCAGGAAACCGACCAGGGCAATAGCTATCAATGCAACGATGGCTTGAGCGCATCCCTCAGTAAACGATTCCGGCAGGTTTTGGCCGTAATACTGCATCATGAGGCCGAATCCAAAATACGTGATAAAAGTGAGTACAAAACCAATCGTTCCGATTCTGGCGATCCATTCTGCCACTTTGAATGACCAGTATTTCAACGGCATTTCCCGTTTAATGTCACGAATAACCATAGTGTCTATCTTATGGATCAGTGACTGAAATTTAGCGAATATCATAAGTCCCTCGTCCGTCTAAAAATTAACCTTACCATATCAGAATTATATAAAAATATAATCCTATTTATTCTGTTTGCGCCACTTCCACGGCTCCACTGGATCAGGTGACGACCACAGCCCGATTCTATGGCGTCTGGCTTCTTCTTCAAGGCGTAGCATTGTTTCGTCGTTGGCACGGCCATGATAGCGGTAAGCCCACGCCATACCCGCTTTAACCTGCTCTGCGTTGATATTGATACCGCCAATCATCAATGTTCCCAGCCAGCGGCCATAACGATCTGTATTGTTGGCTATGACCTCCGTCTGTTTCTGGACGGCCAGCTTTAACAAGTTTTGCTTCGAGCGCTGGCCGAACGGTTGCCCCGATTCCGGGGCATCGATACCGTTAAGGCGAACTTTCATCATTTTGCCATCGGCGAGTACCTGGACAGTATCACCATCGACGACCCGAACAACACGGCCAGAAAAATCAGCCAGGCAAAGGGCGGGGAAAAGCAGGGGCAGAAACACAAGCAAACGAGATCGGCATTTCATTTGTCACACCTTATAAAAATAGATTTATATAAATAATCACTGGCCGCCGCTGGCGCCTGCTTGCTCCAGTTCATCAATGGTGCGGAAAAGAAACATTTCGCGGTTTTTCGCGTCGAACGGCACCGGAACGTTGTTCCTCATTACCGTTTTGATGGAGTCAAACAGTCGGATTAACGATGTTTTGGTTTTGTCATCCGGCATGACATACATCGCGTAGTGCCAGCGTCCGGCATCGCTGGCCGCCAGATGGCTGTTAATGATGTTGATATAGCGTGCGCGGGTTTTCATTGAGCGCTCAGTTTCGACGGCGACGATTGCGCCGCTATGGAAGGTGCGAATAAGCAGGTCATTTCTTCCCAAGCTGACTCGCTGATTAAAATTTCGCGGATCTGGGCCGATTTTTTTCCCGCAAACACATCG
>NZ_WBXP01000102.1 GCF_016415625.1 Shimwellia pseudoproteus | reverse complement strand
TGACGAAAGCAGGTATGCCTGAAAGTGTGCGTATTGCCTGAAAACACAACCCGCTACGGGGGAGACTTACCCGAAATCTGATTTATTCAACAAAGCCTAGAAGCGGCTATAGGTGGAGCTGATATTGAGGATGAAGAGGCTTTCCGGAGTCGCGGCCTGCTCTCATGGCAAGAGCCTCCACAGGGGGGAAGTGATACCGATTATAAAAAATGGGCTTTGGAGGTCTCTGGAGTCACACGAGCCTGGGTAAAGCGCAGGCTTAATGGTGTAGGCACGGTTGGTGTTTACATCATGTGTGACGGTAATCTTAATGACGGCTTCCCTGTTGGAACTGATGGGATATCAAAGCTTGAGGACTGGGGGGCAGTGAAGGCATCCGGTGATCAGCTATCTGTTGCTGATCATATTTATCCACTCCAGACCGATACTGCAATTGTTTTTGTTTGTTCGCCTATTAGAAAGACTATTGATTTTGAAATAGCAGGTATAAAGGATGCTGATAGCACTGTTGTCAGTAATATTAAAAACGCTATAACCACTCTATTTTTTGATGAGTCTAATCCGGATGGGACCGGGAAAATTGACTTGTCTGATATTAATAAAAGCATAAGTAATGTAGACGGAACGAAGGGCTATATTCTTAATAGCCCATCGTCAAACATCACTTTTAGTATTGGAGAAATTCCGCTGCTGGGTGAGGTGGATTTTGTATGAGCCTTTATTCACAAAATGATTATGCTTCCGCGCTTAGTGCTCTATTACCACGTGGTCGGGCATGGCCTCGCGCATCTGACACGGTCCAGGCAGCAGTATTACGGGCTTTAGGCAGCTCATACCAGCGATCTGACAACGACGCTGATAATCTCATTAAAGGAGCATTCCCGGCGACAGCGACAAGTATGCTTTCAGAATGGGAAAGTACGCTGGGATTGCCTGATGACTGTGCAATTGGTGAAATCGGTGGTATCAGCGATAGGCAGCGTTCTGTTGTATCTAAGCTGATAAGTAATGGTGGCTTGAATAGAGACTATTACATTAGGGTTGCTGCAGCGCTCAGTTATACCATTACGATCACCCAGTTTCGACCAGCTATGAGTGGAATGTCAGTATGTGGTGATGCGCTGAATGGTGATGAATGGCCTTTTACCTGGAGGATTAATGCACCAGAGACAACAATCAAATACACCTTGGCCGGTTCTTCGTATTGCGGTGATCCATTAGCTTCTTGGGGTAATAAGCAGCTCGAATGTGCAATAAATAAGATCGCACCATCCCATCTAAATCTTATTTTTAGTTATTCATAACTCCTTATTTTAATTTTTTATCACTTACTAGTGAGGGTTCGTCATGCTCAGAATCGGGCAGGTTGAGTCGTCTGCAACCGCAGACGGAAAATATACAGACGGTAGCGTTGCTGGTGGAATCGCAGCGACACGCCTCCGGGCGGCTGCTTTTAATGCCATTCAGGAAGAATTGGCTAACATCGTAGAGTCGGCAGGAATGACCCTTGATCCTGATGATGTGACTCAGGTTCTCGCCGCCTTAAAAAATCAGTTTCTCAGCCGTGTTAACCCATTTGCTGACATTAAAGCTGATGGTTCAGCAGCGGTGGCGGCAGCTCTCTCAAACCTTGGTTTGGGAGGAGGCTTAACTGGGGTCATCGGCCAGGCAAGAAATCTGGCGATGTCGCTGGCGACGGCGGGAACTACAGCGACGTGGACGGCGGATGAACTAATCACAGAAACGGCTCTGGGGGGAACGCAGTACCGGAATAACAGCCTTAGCCTGACTGTCAACCTGGCAATCGTGGGTGCTGGCGGCGTTGATGTCGCGGGAACTGTACCAACTAATGGCTTCATGGCGATTTATGCTATCTCCGGGCCGGGAAAAACAACATCGGCACTGGGATGGAATGCAACCAGCAGCAAGGCTCCGGAAACGTATTCTGGCACTGCGATGCCTGCTGGTTATACAGCCAGTGCACTGATATCAGTCTGGCGAATAGCAAACGGGCAGTTTGTGCCTGGCTATCAGCTCGCCCGTAAAATATATATACCCAAGGTTGCAGTTCTGACACTCACCGCTAATGTTGCATCTTATACAGCGCTCTCAGTTTCCGGCATTATCCCGCTCAATGCCAAGACAATGGGCGGATGTGCAAACGTCAACCCGAGTACTTCTGCGTCAAACAACTACTTTTTTGTCTCCGGTTCTGCTTCGGAAATCGGGGCGCAATTCAGTGGAACAAATAACAGCGGCGTGATGACGCCATTTGCTGATATTCCATTAATTACACCCCAGACACTTTATTACATCATGGTTTCCACGGGGACCATGACAACCAGTTATATCTATGCGACGGAGTATGAAATATGACGGTCTATGTTCAATTTTCCGACAGCACAAAAACCAAAATTATTGCTGTATTTGGTTCACCACAAGTGCCGGAGAACTATTCTAACTATGCGGAAATAGAAGAGAGTGATACGACACTTTACCCGGTCTATGAATCGTTTATGACCAGTGCTAAGAACCCATTTTTGGTAAGTTAATAGACGATATATTCATACGGGGAGAAACTTAGCGATCTCAGGTGACACGGAGGCAACGGAGGCTACAAAGGCCTTATAACTGTCGTCTTCAGTGTCAACCTCTCCCTGGTTAGGGTAGGTAGTTTCATCCTGTTTTCCCGCAAATACCGAGATAATTTTATCTTTGCTTTCGTCAGAAAATTGCACGCATACTTTTGACGGCTTTGTTGAATAAATCGAACTTTTAGCCGAAATTAGGATCAGATCACCACACTCCTGACCCTGTAGCGACATCCTGTGACAAAGCAAAAGTTC
>NZ_WBXP01000101.1 GCF_016415625.1 Shimwellia pseudoproteus | reverse complement strand
CGCCAGAAACATCTTTGGCGTTGTAAGGTTAAGCCTCACGGTTCATTAGTACTGGTTAGCTCAATGCATCGCTGCACTTACACACCCAGCCTATCAACGTCGTCGTCTTCAACGTTCCTTCAGGACCCTTAAAGGGTCAGGGAGAACTCATCTCGGGGCAAGTTTCGTGCTTAGATGCTTTCAGCACTTATCTCTTCCGCATGTAGCTACCGGGCAATGCCATTGGCATGACAACCCGAACACCAGTGATGCGTCCACTCCGGTCCTCTCGTACTAGGAGCAGCCCCCCTCAATTCTCCAGCGCCCACGGCAGATAGGGACCGAACTGTCTCACGACGTTCTAAACCCAGCTCGCGTACCACTTTAAATGGCGAACAGCCATACCCTTGGGACCTACTTCAGCCCCAGGATGTGATGAGCCGACATCGAGGTGCCAAACACCGCCGTCGATATGAACTCTTGGGCGGTATCAGCCTGTTATCCCCGGAGTACCTTTTATCCGTTGAGCGATGGCCCTTCCATTCAGAACCACCGGATCACTAAGACCTGCTTTCGCACCTGCTCGAGCCGTCACTCTCGCAGTCAAGCTAGCTTATGCCTTTGCACTAACCTCCTGATGTCCGACCAGGATTAGCTAACCTTCGTGCTCCTCCGTTACTCTTTGGGAGGAGACCGCCCCAGTCAAACTACCCACCAGACACTGTCCGCAACCCGGATCACGGGTCTACGTTAGAACATCAAACATTAAAGGGTGGTATTTCAAGGTTGGCTCCACGCAGACTGGCGTCCACGCTTCAAAGCCTCCCACCTATCCTACACATCAAGGCTCAATGTTCAGTGTCAAGCTATAGTAAAGGTTCACGGGGTCTTTCCGTCTTGCCGCGGGTACACTGCATCTTCACAGCGAGTTCAATTTCACTGAGTCTCGGGTGGAGACAGCCTGGCCATCATTACGCCATTCGTGCAGGTCGGAACTTACCCGACAAGGAATTTCGCTACCTTAGGACCGTTATAGTTACGGCCGCCGTTTACCGGGGCTTCGATCAGGAGCTTCGCTTGCGCTGACCCCATCAATTAACCTTCCGGCACCGGGCAGGCGTCACACCGTATACGTCCACTTTCGTGTTTGCACAGTGCTGTGTTTTTAATAAACAGTTGCAGCCAGCTGGTATCTTCGACTGACTTCAGCTCCACCCGCAGGGGCTTCACCTACATGTCAGCGTGCCTTCTCCCGAAGTTACGGCACCATTTTGCCTAGTTCCTTCACCCGAGTTCTCTCAAGCGCCTTGGTATTCTCTACCTGACCACCTGTGTCGGTTTGGGGTACGATTTCGTGTTACCTGATGCTTAGAGGCTTTTCCTGGAAGCAGGGCATTTGTTACTTCAGAACCGTAGTTCCTCGTCATCACGCCTCAGTGTTAAAGTGCACCGGATTTACCTGGAGCACACACCTACACGCTTAAACCGGGACAACCGTCGCCCGGATAACATAGCCTTCTCCGTCCCCCCTTCGCAGTAACACCAAGTACAGGAATATTAACCTGTTTCCCATCGACTACGCCTTTCGGCCTCGCCTTAGGGGTCGACTCACCCTGCCCCGATTAACGTTGGACAGGAACCCTTGGTCTTCCGGCGTGCGGGTTTTTCACCCGCATTATCGTTACTTATGTCAGCATTCGCACTTCTGATACCTCCAGCAGCCCTCACAGGTCACCTTCAACGGCTTACAGAACGCTCCCCTACCCAACAACACACAGTGTCGCTGCCGCAGCTTCGGTGCACAGTTTAGCCCCGTTACATCTTCCGCGCAGGCCGACTCGACCAGTGAGCTATTACGCTTTCTTTAAATGATGGCTGCTTCTAAGCCAACATCCTGGCTGTCTGGGCCTTCCCACATCGTTTCCCACTTAACTGTGACTTTGGGACCTTAGCTGGCGGTCTGGGTTGTTTCCCTCTTCACGACGGACGTTAGCACCCGCCGTGTGTCTCCCGTGATAACATTCTGTGGTATTCGTAGTTTGCATCGGGTTGGTAAGTCGGGATGACCCCCTAGCCGAAACAGTGCTCTACCCCCACAGATGAATTCACGAGGCGCTACCTAAATAGCTTTCGGGGAGAACCAGCTATCTCCCGGTTTGATTGGCCTTTCACCCCCAGCCACAAGTCATCCGCTAATTTTTCAACATTAGTCGGTTCGGTCCTCCAGTTAGTGTTACCCAACCTTCAACCTGCCCATGGCTAGATCACCGGGTTTCGGGTCTATACCCTGCAACTTAACGCCCAGTTAAGACTCGGTTTCCCTGCGGCTCCCCTATACGGTTAACCTTGCTACAGAATATAAGTCGCTGACCCATTATACAAAAGGTACGCAGTCACCCCATAAAGAGGCTCCCACTGCTTGTACGTACACGGTTTCAGGTTCTTTTTCACTCCCCTCGCCGGGGTTCTTTTCGCCTTTCCCTCACGGTACTGGTTCACTATCGGTCAGTCAGGAGTATTTAGCCTTGGAGGATGGTCCCCCCATCTTCAGACAGGATATCACGTGTCCCGCCCTACTCATCGAGTTCACAGTATGTGCATTTTCGTGTACGGGAGTATCACCCTGTACCCTGCGACTTTCCAGACGCTTCCACTAACACACAAACTGATTCAGACTCTGGGCTGTTCCCCGTTCGCTCGCCGCTACTGGGGGAATCTCGGTTGATTTCTTTTCCTCGGGGTACTTAGATGTTTCAGTTCCCCCGGTTCGCCTCGTTAGCCTATGTATTCAGCTAACGATAGTGTGACGAATCACACTGGGTTTCCCCATTCGGACATCGCCGGGTCAAAGGTTCATATCACCTCGCCGGCGCTTTTCGCAGATTAGCACGTCCTTCATCGCCTCTGACTGCCAGGGCATCCACCGTGTACGCTTAGTCGCTTAACCTCACAACCCAAAGATGTCTTTACTGTCTGGTTTGCTGCGCGTCGTGAATACGTTGTTATAACGTGCGCGCAATGCTCATGAACGTAA
>NZ_WBXP01000100.1 GCF_016415625.1 Shimwellia pseudoproteus | reverse complement strand
TGACGAAAGCAGGTATGCCTGAAAGTGTGCGTATTGCCTGAAAACACAACCCGCTACGGGGGAGACTTACCCGAAATCTGATTTATTCAACAAAGCCCAAAAACAATTAAAGGTGCTTCCAAAAAACGATAGCAAAAAGAACTAATTATAGAGATGACAACTAAGTCAAGCAGAGCGAAAAACAAGTAATATACAATATGTATTGACGGCGATGAAATCAATCTATTGAGGATAAACCATCCTATCCCGTGCAATAGGTAAAATGAATAACTCACCTCTCCTAACCTAACAATCCCCCGATTATTCAAAACACCCCAAAAACTCCCTTTTTGAATAATCAAAACAAAAAACAAACATGCAAATGGCACCATTAATAATGTCATATCAATATTATGCGTTGCAAAGAGAGAATAGAACAAGAACACTGTAAAAAAGGAAATCATCGAATTATTCTTTATTTTAAAAGAAATCTCTCTAGCAAGAAAGCCGGCGCAAAAGAGCAATATATTCACTGCTGAATTGTAATCATAATGGGGAATCACGAGCACATCAAAAAAACCAATAAAAATAATGACAGGCAATCCATTTTTGTTATTTTTAAAAAGAGAAATAATTGGAAGAGAAAAATACAATAACCACTCCCAATGTAAGGTCCATGTAACTCCTGCATTAATGAGGCTGCTATTATTAAAACCACAAATATTTGGCCTGTTGTTTATCAAGCCTGCATCAAACCAGTATATAACATTCCAAAGCTGCCCTTTAAAAGAATTACACTCATCGCTCAATATAATGGAGCAGAGAATACAAATCAATGATGATAAAGTTACGATAGGCGCTATACGGAAAAATCGCTGAATAAAAAACACTTTCCAATTAGTATCCGATGATATCTTTGGATAAAAAAGGTACCCAGATATAATAAAAAATATGGCAACTGAAAACTTCCCCAAAAAACCGTTAAAAAGGAAATCACCAAAGCTCCAAGTGTTATTTATTGAAAGATAATAAAAAAAAACAAAGTGATGGTAAGCCACACCTAATGCCAAAAAAAAACGCAACCCATCAATTTCACGATTGATGTTATTTTTGACATTCACAGAATCAATAAAACTAAAAAAATTAGAGTTAAAAATCGCTATCAGGCATACAATACCTAATATCATCCATACAAACAAAAGAATAGTTGAAAGCATCAGAACCCCACCAATATGAACCATGCAAATAAGGAGGGCCCTAAATAGGGCCCTCCAACTTATACATCATATTTTAATTTTTTATTTCTTCTAATCAACCTTTTCACTTCACTCTTTAATTTGTAAGGTAAGTTTCTAACGACAAATCTAATTAGGCCGAACTTAAATGAAAGATCGAATATCCGTCCATAACTGAAAACATACTCATCATCATCTTCCTTTTCACGCCTATTTTTATATAATCCTTCAGGGTCTAAATCGATCCCATAATTTGACTTAATAAATCGGATAGAATCGAAAGTTGAATAACATTCTCGATCAATCTGATGTTTTTCATCAAAAAATTTCGTATGATTTCTTAGACCAATATCTTCTGGATGAACAATAAAAAAGTAATCGGGGAAAAAATATTCATATTCGAAAATCATTTCTGGATTACAATCATTGTGATATTTTACTGGAAATTCAGCCTCATCGCTAAAAATATAATTCAGAGATAACCATTGTTCTACTGCATATCGTGATCTAAATAATTTCTCTTCAAATGTACTATATTTATTATGTTTATTATATTCATACCAAACAGAATACTCGAAAGGATATTCAGGACAAGAGTAATAATTAATTAAGTCTGATTTATATCCAAATTGCATCATATCAGCTATATGATACAAAATTCTCTCTCGGAATCTAGGATTTAATGAGAATACACTTGTCGTAATAATACGCCCTTGCTTCTCAGCATTTCTTTTTGGTACATCGGTTAGCATGTTCCAGAATTTTAAAACATTAGAGTTCAGTAAATACTGATCCGTTCTTATCTTAAGTACCACATCATGAGTTGCTGCATTAATGCCAGCGAGACATGTAGGGACTTGTTTATTAATATTATTATTTACAAAATTACTTTTATCAATCATCCCAGGTGCTTTTATGCAAGGCAATTCATCTCCAACCTCACAAAATACAATTTTATCGAAAATATTTTTTTTTAAAGATTTTTGATAAAAACCGATATCATTCGTTGAGAGTAAAACTTCGCAACCAGGAAAGTTTTTCCTTACAGAATCAACGCTGTAATGAATATCAAATTCTTTATATTCCGAGCCAGAAAAAAGAACGCTCAAATTTCTAGTATCTAAATTTGCCATTGCAGTACCTTTTAATTATAAAACTCTTTGATTTTTTTATTAAACAATTCAGCACCTTCATTCCGGTATATATTCGCAATGCAACGTTCAACATCTATGACTTTAATTTTATTCCTTCTTGCCATAACGTATAACAATCTGCAACAATCAACATCCGGAAGGCCATTATCAAAAGGATCGTTGAGTAAATCGTTCAATTTCAACCAAGCCTTAGATATTTTTCCCATACTTTTATCGTCACCCCAGAAAAATATATCGTAAACTCTTTTTGGATAAAAGGATTTGGGAGAGTTAAGATGAAAAACCCCCTCCAAAGGGGAATTAGCTTTAATAATAGGGTATAATGACTCGTGAGGTAAATCCTCAGCGATAGCAAGATCAGGTCTTATCCGGAAGACTAAATCATACTTTATATTTTTTTCTCTTTGATATTTTTCTTTGAGTTCGCAGGCCTTAAATATTGTATAAAGCTGGGGGAATGATGTTGCCTTTACAATTTCACCATCAATATTCATACCATCATGGTATAATTTTTGAAGTCCTTTACTTTGATTTATTAGCCAGTCGTCAAAATCTTCAATACTCGTAGATATGACATTTGCTCCCATTGAAGATAGAACATCATGGATTGCTTCTTGTGTAATAACATCATCAATACTATGGCTATTTTTCTTGGCTTTCCCATGGTGATATGAAAAGCCACGTTTATTCCATGTCGAAACAAAGACATCGCAATCATATCGATCAAAAAAGAACTCTTTATTCAGTTTCATCAATATTGGATCATCGTAGTTTCTCATCTGCCCGGCATAAAGAACAGCAACACGTGGTTTTTTAACCAAGAAATCAGTAGTAAATTTCCGACGACCTCCCATCGGCTTTGTTGAATAAATCAGATTTCGGGTAAGTCTCCCCCGTAGCGGGTTGTGTTTTCAGGCAATACGCACACTTTCAGGCATACCTGCTTTCGTC
>NZ_WBXP01000010.1 GCF_016415625.1 Shimwellia pseudoproteus | reverse complement strand
ATCGGCGAAGGTGAGTTGATGGCTCATGATGTCCCTCTGGGATGCGCTCCGGATGAATATGATGATCTCATATCAGGAACTTGTTCGCACCTTCCCTAATTACCTGTAGCGAGTCAAATCAGCGGACAAATTTCCACACAGAGGATGGGATTTTGTCATAAAGTTTATTCATTGTTAACTCGGCGAGGCGGTGATCCGCAGCTGAGTAAAACACCGCCAATTCTGTATCGGACAGTTCGTATTTATTCTTTTCAATAACACGCTCAAGAGTATCAATTGTCTGGCAGCGGCGCAGGCGCATTAAATAATCGGTTTTTGTTAATGGTTTATCGCACATGGTGTATTGCCTTAATTCATCATTTTATTTTTCGAGAGAGAGGCTAACGGGGTTAGCTCTGCTTGCATTGACGAAGCACCGGAACAGGCGGTTACCTGACTTATGCCACTTCTGGAGATCTTTCGCATCAATGCCGTAGTTGCTAAAAAGAGTGAAGGTATCGTCCAGATACTCGTCGATTTGTTCAATCAATTTACTGTCATCATCGTACTTAATCTTATAATTAAGTGCGAAAGTGGCGATATGTTCAATTAAGTCGTTCAGTTGGAGGTTTATGGCTGATGTCGGATCATTAACCCAACCCCGGTTAGTTTCACCCAGATTCGCCAAACAGTCATGATAGAGACTTTCACAGAGGAAACGTAACTGGGCTATATCATGCCGTTTTGGTGAGTACTCGTCCATCTTGCATCCCCCATTATCAGACATTCGGATAAATACCGCGGGCTAGCGTGAACACACCATCTGGTGGAGATGAATTTGTTTTGCCATATACTTACAATGATAACTATAAATCACTGCGGGTTCTTTTTCCTTCTGCGATTACGAAAAATTACAATTACGACTACATGTTTCTCGTATTCGTCACCGACGTAATTAAACACCTCTTTTCCGGAAGGTTTATCAGATTAGCACAAGTATAACACACTGATTCTTTTCGGACTTATCGGAAAACCTTTTGATTCTATCGGTATTAACACGACATTTGCCTGCTAAATATCAAAACGGATAACCGCGACATGAAATACGACACAGGAAACAGGAAGGTTTACTGAACAGATTGCTATGCTAGCGCTAATTCACCAGTAACACAATTGGTGTGCCACGTTTTAGTTGGGAAATGAGGGGTACATTCAAAATATAGCGCACGGTTTGCATTATGACGTAAAAAAAGGCCGCATATGCGGCCTTTTAGGATGGTCAGTGGGTTATCACTGCTTAGGTTCTACTTTATGTGTATGTTCAATATCTTCACCCTTACGGCCGAAGCGACGACGAACAACCACAAAGAACACCGGTACAAAGAACAGCGCCAGCACGGTTGCGGTAACCATACCACCTGTTACCCCGGTACCTACTGCGTTCTGCGCACCGGAACCGGCACCAGAGCTGATAACCAGCGGCAGTACCCCGAGGATAAAGGCCAGTGAGGTCATCAGAATGGGGCGCAAACGCATCCGTACCGCATCGAGGGTAGCCTCGATCAGGCCTTTGCCTTCTTTCTCCATCAGGTCTTTGGCAAACTCGACGATAAGTATCGCGTTCTTCGCCGACAGACCAATAGTGGTCAACAGGCCCACCTGGAAGTACACGTCGTTATTCATCCCGCGCATACTGGCCGCCAGCAGGGCACCGACAACCCCCAGTGGCACCACCAGCATAACCGAGAACGGAATCGACCAGCTCTCATACAGCGCAGCCAGACACAGGAATACCACGATCAGTGATATAGCATACAGTGACGGCGCCTGGTTGCCGGACAACCGTTCCTGGTAGGACATACCGGTCCAGTCATAACCGATCCCGGTTGGCAATTTAGCAACCAGTTGTTCCATCAACGCCATCGCTTCACCGGTACTTCTGCCCGGCGCAGACTGACCAAGGATTTCCATCGACGGTAAGCCGTTATAGCGTTCCAGACGCGGAGAATCATACTCCCACTTGGTGCTGGCAAAAGCGGAGAACGGCACCATCTGGCCATTAGTCCCGCGCACATACCAGGTATTCACATCAGACGGCAGCATACGATACTGCGCCTCGGACATCACATACACCTTCTTCACGCGGCCACGGTCGATGAAGTCATTGACGTAGCTACTCCCCCAGGCGGCCCCCAGGGTGGTGTTGATGTCGCTGATGCTGACACCCAGTGCCTGCGCTTTTTCCTGATCAATATCGATTTTAAACTGCGGGGTATCTTCCATCCCGTTCGGGCGAACACCCACCAGCAGATCCGGGTGTTTGGCCACTTCACCAAACAGCTGGTTACGGGCCTGGGTCAGTTTTTCGTGGCCGAGGCCACCCTGATCGATCAGTTCGAAGTCAAACCCGGTAGCGGTACCCAGCTCAACGATCGCCGGCAGGTTAAAGGCAAACACCATGGCGTCTTTAATCCCGGCAAAATACTGGCTGGCGCGGGCGGCGATGGCCGGTACTTTGTGCTCTTCGCCCTCACGTTCAGACCAGTCTTTCAGGGAGATAAACGCCAGACCCACGTTCTGCCCCTGGCCTGAGAAGCCGAAGCCGTTGATGGCAAAGACCGATTTCACCGTGTCTTTTTCATGGGTCAGGTAGTAATCCGTTACCTGGTCCATGACCTTCTGGGTGCGCTCCTGGGTCGCCCCGGCAGGTAGCTGGATCATACTCAGCAGTACCCCCTGGTCTTCGTCAGGCAGGAACGAACTTGGCAGACGGATAAACAGCACCGCCATGGCAACCACCAGCAGCAGATACAGCACCAGATAACGACCGGTACTGCGCAGGATATTGCCTACGCTCTCGGTGTAGTGATCGGTACTCTTATCGAACAAGCGGTTAAACCAGCCAAAGAAACCTTTCTTGCCTTCCCCGTGGTCACCTTTTTTGACCGGTTTGAGCATGGTGGCACACAGTGCCGGGGTCAGGATCATTGCCACCAGAACCGACAGCACCATCGCGGAAACGATAGTAATCGAGAACTGGCGGTAAATCGCCCCGGTAGAACCACCGAAGAACGCCATCGGCACGAATACCGCGGACAGTACCATGGCGATACCGACCAGCGCCCCCTGGATCTGGCCCATTGACTTACGGGTCGCCTCTTTGGGGGGAAGGCCTTCCTCGACCATCACACGTTCCACGTTCTCCACCACCACGATGGCGTCATCCACCAGCAAGCCGATGGCGAGCACCATGGCGAACATCGTCAGGGTATTTATTGAGAACCCGAACGCCGCCAGGATGGCGAATGTCCCCAGCAATACCACCGGCACTGCAATGGTCGGGATAAGCGTCGCGCGGAAGTTTTGCAGGAACAGGAACATCACCACAAACACCAGCACGATAGCTTCCGCCAGGGTTTTTACCACTTCAAAAATCGAGATTTTAATGAAGGGGGTGGTGTCATAGGGGTAAACCACTTCCAGGCCATGCGGGAAGTAAGGTTTCAGCTTCTCAACCGTGGCGCGTACCGCATTGGCAGTATCCAGGGCGTTAGCGCCGGTAGCCAGTTTAATCCCCAGGCCGGATGCCGGTTTACCGTTGAATTTGGCGACAACGTCATAGCTCTCACCGCCTAACTCCACTTTCGCCACATCTTTCAGCAGAACCCGGGAACCGTCCTGATTCACCTTGAGGAAGATGTTCCCGAACTCTTCAGCACTGGTCAGACGGGTCTGGGCGGTGATTGAGGCGTTCAGCTGCTGGCCTTTAACCGCCGGCGCACCGCCTAATTGCCCTGCGGCAACCTGGGCGTTCTGCGCTTTGATAGCGGCAATCACATCCACCGGTGTCAGCTGGTAATTATTCAGTTTGTTCGGATCCATCCAGATACGCATCGCATACTGGGCACCAAACAGCTGAACGTCACCCACGCCATTCGCACGGCTGATCGGGTCTTTGAGGTTGGAAGAGAGATAGTCAGCGATATCGTTCTGGTCCATTGAACCATCGGTGCTTATCATCCCCAATACCATCAGGAAGCTACTGGAGGATTTTTTAACCCCGATCCCCTGTTGCTGAACTTCTTGCGGCAGCAGCGGCGTGGCCAGTGACAGTTTGTTCTGAACCTGAACCTGGGCAATATCCGGATCGGTACCGGAATCAAAGGTCAGCGTGATGGTCATCGCACCAGAAGAGTCACTGGTCGATGACATGTACAGCAGGCCATCGATACCGTTCATATTCTGTTCGATAACCTGCGTCACAGTATCCTGCACGGTTTTCGCATCGGCACCAGGGTAGACGGCGGTTACCTGAACGGAGGGCGGCGCAATGGTTGGATATTGCGCTACCGGCAACTTCAGGATGGACAACGCCCCTGCCAGCATGATGATGATAGCGATAACCCATGCAAAAATAGGGCGATCGATAAAAAACTTAGCCATGTCTTAACGGCTCCTGCTTGAGTTAAGACTTAGTTTGTTCAGTCTTTGCCTGGGCCGCGTCAGCCACTTCTTGTGGTTTTACCTGAACGCCAGGTTTTACCTTCTGCAAACCGGTGACAATGACCCGGTCGCCGTCTTTCAGGCCATCCGTTACCAGCCATTTGTCACCAATAGCGGTAGGGGCGACAACCTGGCGGAGTTCGACTTTATTATCTGCGCCGACCACCATCGCGGAAGCATCACCGCGCGGTGTACGGGTAACCCCCTGTTGCGGTACCAGCAGTGCATCCTGGCGCACGCCTTCTTCCAGTTTTGCTCTGACGAACATGCCTGGCAGCAGGGTGTGGTCCGGGTTAGGGAAAATAGCCCGCAGCGTAATAGAACCGGTGGTTTGATCGACGGTCACATCCGAGAACTGCAAACTCCCGGTCTGTGGGAAGGCCACCCCTTCAGAGGTCACAACGGTCACCCGGGCTTTGCCGTTTTCCTGTTTCAGGGTACCGTCAGCCATTTCCTGTTTCAGGCGCAGGAAGTCGTTACTGGACTGGGTAACATCCACATAAATAGGATCTAACTGCTGAACCGTTGCCATGGCCGTTGCCTGGCCGTTTTGCACCAGTGCCCCTTCGGTCACGGCAGATTTACCAATCCGGCCAGTAATCGGGGAGGTGACTTTGGTATAGGCGAGGTTAATTCGTGCGGTTTCGACGGCGGCTTTAGCGGCGACCACAGCGGCGTTGGCCTGCTGCAAATCTGCCACCGCAGAGTCGTAGTCCTGCTGACTGATATATTTAGTACCCAGCAGCGGTTTGTAGCGGTTAACGGTGAGCTGGGCAATTTTTGCCGCAGCCTGCGCTTTGGCCAGGTCACCTTTGGCGCTTTCATAAGTGGCCTGATAGGTGGCGGGATCAATCTGATATAAGGATACCCCGGCCTGGACATCACTGCCCTCAATGAAGTTCCGTTTCAGAATAATACCGCTCACCTGAGGACGAACTTCCGCAACGCGGTATGCGTTGGTGCGGCCGGGCAATTCCGTGGTAATCGGCAGCGCTTGTGCTTTTAGCGTAACGATACCGACTTCCGGCGCTGCCGGCGCCTGCTGCTGAGCATCTTTATTATCACATCCTGTTAACACGGTGCTACCCGCGAGCATCAGAACGACCGCCAGAGGCGTTAACCCTCTGTTTTTGTTCATAGGTAGACCTCAAGTGTCCGATTTGAAAATAGTTCAATGGGTTGATGGGGTAAAAGCCATTGTCGCTTTATATTATTGTCACGCTATGGTACATACATTCATAACTGTATGTAACGCTACTGTCTGTAAATCCACACTCCTATGGCACGAAAAACCAAACAACAAGCGCTCGAAACAAAAAGGCAGATCATTGATGTAGCGATACGATTATTCTCGCAACAGGGTGTTTCCGCTACCTCTTTAGCGGATATCGCTAAAGCGGCAGGCGTAACGCGTGGTGCAATCTACTGGCATTTTCGTAACAAATCCGATTTGTTTAATGAAATATGGCAATCCTCAGGGGTCAGCATCAGCGACGTAGAGCTTGAGTATCAGGCAAAATACCCCGATGATCCACTCAGAGTGATGAGAGAAATTCTAATATATATTCTCCAGGCCACGGTGGTAGAAGAAAGGCGTCGCCTGATGATGGAGATATTATTTCATAAATGCGAGTTCGTCGGGGAGATGACCGCCGCCCGGGATGCCCAATTAAAACTGTGCATGGAAGGCTATGATCGTATCGGCAACGCCATACAACGCTGCACTGAGGCCGGAATGTTACCGGCGGATCTGCATATCCATCGCGCGGCGGTGCTGATGCGCAGCTATGTCTGCGGCCTGATGGAAAACTGGCTGTTTGCTCCACATCTTTTTGATTTAAAAGAAGAGTCTTCGGTATACGTCGATATTTTTATTGAGATGCTACAGCGCTGCCCTTCGGTGCGACAGGCGGATTCTTCTGCGGAGAAAATCGGCTAACTTCCGGCGGGAAATGATTCGCTATTATATTTACACTTCGTGCCATCTCCTCTGCTATTCAGTGCCCGGAAGCCATGCTATTCTGCCGGGCTACATCCCCCACCCGGGGGCTAAAAATTCCCTTTTTATTCGCAACACATATAGATTATGCAGCTCAACATGCCGTCGCGGAAAATGACGTCCGCTTTTGTCTTTATTCTGTATTTGATGTTCGGATGCTTTGTCAGTTATTCCTCAGCTGGTTATGCGGCGCCGTCCGCCAGTGGGGATTTGCCCACCAGTGATGATATTCAGGCACAGCTTCAGGCGCTGACCAAACAAAAAAACCTCTCCGCCCAGGATAAACTGGTCGAGCAGGATCTCACCCAAACCCTCGACGTGCTGGAAAAAATCAGCCGGGTAAAACAAGAGACCAGCCAGCTGCAGGCGCAAGTCAAAGCAGCACCGGATCAGCTGCGTCAGGCGACGGACAATCTCAATGCCCTGGCCGGCCAGGACAGCGACGATGTGGTGGCCAAAAACTTTGCCGGTATGACACTGCGCCAGCTGGAGGCGAAACTCTCCGCTATTAGCGAGGATTTACAGGCTGAGCAAAACAACCTCGCCACCTATAACAGCCAACTGGTGACCATGCAAACCCAGCCTGAGCGGGCGCAGACCGCAATGCTGTCTGCCTCCCAGCAGTTGCAACAGGTGCGCAATGCGCTCAACGGCACCAGCGGCGGCGGGGCGCTACGCCCCTCCCAGCAGGTGCAGTTACAGGCCCAGCAAGTGCTGTTACAGGCCCAGATCGATCAGCAGCGCAAAAGCCTGGAAGGGAATACCGCCATTCAGGACGCGCTGCAAAAACAGCGAGACTATTCCAGCGAGCGGATTAACCTGCTGGAGCGCCAGATGCAACTGGTGCAGCAGGCGGCAAGTAATAAACGCCTCTCGCTAACGGAGCGCACGGTCCAGGAAGCGGTCACCCCGGAAGATTCTTCGCGGATCCAGAATAACCCGCTGGTGCGCCAGGAAATGGACGTTAACCAGCAACTGAGCCAGCGCCTGCTGGCGGCGACCCAGAGCGGTAATGAACTGGTGGCGCGCAATGTGCAGGTTAAAAACTGGCTGGACCGCGCCCAGCAATCGGAACATACCCTCAAAGAGCAAATCTCGGTGCTCAAAGGCAGCCTGCTGCTGTCGCGTATTCTCTACCAGCAGCAGCAAACGCTGCCCTCTGCCGATGAGCTGGAGGACATGAGCGATCGTATCGCGGATTTACGCCTCGAACAGTTCAATGTGAACCAGCAGCGTGATGAGCTGTTCCAGACCGATGCAGTGGTCGCCAAACTGGAAGAGGGGCATAAAGATGAGGTGAACGGCGAAGTGCACGACGCGCTGCTTCAGCTGATGGATATGCGCCGGGAGCTGCTTGATCAACTGAATAAACAGCTTGGCTCCCAGTTGATGATGTCGATTAACCTGCAAGTCAATCAGCAGCAGTTAATGAGTGTCAGCCAGACCCTGCGGAAAATGCTGACCCAGCAGATCTTCTGGGTAAACTCCAACAAGCCGATGAACTGGGACTGGTTTAAAGCCTTCCCCCAGGCCCTGAAATCCCAGGTGAAGTCGCTGAAGGTCACCACCAACTGGCATAAAGCGCTGAACTCTGGCTTTGTGGCCTTCCTCGCCGGATTACCGCTGCTGCTGATCGCCGGGCTGATCCGCTGGCGCTTTGTCTGGATGAACCAGTATCTGGCCAGGCTGAACAGCGAAGTGGGGCAGTTTCGCCACGACTCTCATCTGCACACCCCGAAGGCGATAGGTATCAACCTGCTCAAAGCCTTGCCGGTGTGTTTGATTATTCTCGCCGTGGGGCTGATCCTCTACGCGATGGAGCTCAATATCAGCGAATTGCTGTGGAGTTTTGCCAAACAACTGGCGCTGTTCTGGCTGGTGTTTGGGTTGTGCTGGCGGATTCTGGAAAAAGACGGCGTGGCTATCCGCCACTTTTCAATGCCGGACGCGCGCACCAGCCACTGGCGGCGCCAGATTGTTCGCATTAGCCTGGCGCTGTTACCGTTGCTGTTCTGGATAGTCATTGGCGAGCTGACCCCGTTGAGCCTGATGGACGACGTCATGGGCCAGTTTATGATGTTTATTAACCTGCTGGTGATTGCGGTACTGGTGTGGCCAATGTGCCGCGACAGCTGGCGGGATAAAGAATCCCACGCCCTGCGGCTGGTGACCATTACGCTGCTCTCGATAATTCCGGTGGCGCTGCTGGTGCTGACCTCAATGGGCTACTTCTACACCACGCTGCGCCTGGCGGGCCGCTGTATTGAAACGGTCTACCTGGTGATTGTCTGGAACCTGCTGTACCAGACGGTGCTGCGCGGGTTGAGTATTGCCGCCCGGCGTATTGCCTACCGCCGCGCCGTGGCGCGCCGTCAGAATACCGTAAAAGAAGGGGCCGAAGGGGCCGAGCCGGTTGAAGAGCCGCCCCTGGGGCTGGATCAGATCAACCAGCAAACGTTGCGTATTGCCGTGCTGCTGATGTTCGCGCTGTTTGGTCTGCTGTTCTGGGCAATATGGTCGGATTTGATCACCGTCTTTACCTATCTGGACAGCATTACCCTGTGGCACGCCAGCGGTACCGACGCCACCGGGGCGGTAACCCGTAATGTGACCCTCGGCAGCCTGCTGTTTGCGGTGATAGCCTTTATGGTTTCCTGGGCGCTGATCAAAAACTTACCCGGCCTGCTGGAAGTGCTGGTCCTGTCGCGGCTTAAAATGCGCCAGGGGGCGTCTTATGCCATTGTTACTATTCTCAACTACGCCATTATCGCGATTGGGGCGATGGTGGTGTTTGGCTCCCTCGGGGTCTCCTGGGGCAAATTGCAGTGGCTGGCGGCGGCACTATCGGTCGGCCTGGGGTTTGGTTTACAGGAGATCTTCGGGAACTTTGTCTCCGGCCTGATTATCCTGTTTGAACGCCCGGTGCGCATCGGCGATACCGTGACCATCGGGACATTCTCCGGGACGGTGAGTAAGATCCGTATCCGCGCCACCACCATTACCGATTTTGACCGTAAAGAGGTCATTATCCCCAATAAGGCGTTCGTTACCGAAAGGCTGATCAACTGGTCGCTGTCCGATACCATCACCCGGGTGGTTATCCAACTGGGGGTGGCGTATGGCTCCGATCTGGACAAAGTGCGGGAGATTTTACTCAAAGCGGCCAAAGAACATCCGCGGGTGATGCACGATCCGGAACCGACAGTGTTCTTCACCACCTTTGGGGCCAGCACCCTGGATCACGAACTGCGGCTCTATGTGCGGGAGCTGCGCGATCGCAGCTACACCGTTGATGAGCTGAACCGTACTATTGATCGTCTCTGCCGGGAAAACGGCATTGATATCGCGTTCAACCAGCTTGAAGTGCATTTACACAATGCCAGCGGAGAGCAGGTCACGGAGGTTAAACGCGATCTGGATGGTAAACAGACCGGCGAGCTGCCTGCGGCGTAAGCCGGTCAATCCCCTAACAGGAGGCGGAATCCGCCTCCTGTTTTCGCAAATAATCCTGGCGCACAATCTCCAGCGCTGCCAGCACGGTCGCTGTTGGGATCTGATGTTGTTCCAGTAACATAATCAAATCGACGGCCAGTTTTACCTCGTCCGGTGCCTGTTCAAGTGCCATATTTTCTACCTGTGGTGAAGTGAATGGGGGGATTACGTACCGCGCTAGCGGGTACGCCGCGCCAGCTGACGCACGATGTTATCCAGCGCTTCCCGGCAGCGGGCGAGGCGGCCTTCCAGCACCGTCACCTCACGGGCCAGGCGCTGTTGCTCATCAAATTGCCGGGCGTCATTCCACTGCTGACGGCGCTGCTGGCACATGGCCAGCAAGCGGCGCTCATACTCCTGATGCTGTAATAACTGGCGGTGCAGCCGGCCAGTGTACAGGTGGGCAGAGTCATGGCCACGCAGCTGCCAGGTGGCGGCTTCCCGGCTCAGGGCGGCGATTTGATTCACCAGGTGTTCAGCCAGCCAGGAGACTTTTGCGTTATCCTGGACCGCAACAGCACTGCGCAGATGATTGAGGTTTTGCTCTGTTTCCTGCAAATAGTCTCCCATACGCGACGATCGGCACTGAAACAGCTGCCGGTCAAAGCGGGGAGTCAGGGCGTTATGGGCGGCCAGCGGCGCGATTTGCGCATTCAGCGCCGCACATTGTTCGGTTAGGCGATCTATCAGTAGCCGGGTTTTCATCGTGCTCCGTGGGTCGGTTTCACTGTGTTAACATCATGTCACCAGATAGATGGGCAACGGATACGCTATGCATCGTACCATTTTACTCATTATTGGCTGGCTAGCGGTAGGGCTGGCGACCCTCGGTGTGGTATTACCGCTGCTGCCGACCACGCCTTTCCTGCTGTTGGCGGCCTGGTGTTTCGCCCGTTCGTCACCGCGTTTTCATCACTGGTTGCTCTACCGCTCGTGGTTTGGCAGTTATATCCGCTACTGGCAGCAGTACCGGGCAATGCCGCCTGGCGCAAAGCCCCGGGCCATGGGGTTCACGCTGGTGACCTTTGCGGTGTCGCTGTGGCTGGTGAACCTGCTGTGGGTGCGAATACTGCTGGTGGTTATCCTGATTGTGCTGCTACGCTTTTTATGGCGAATTCCGGTTGTTGATGGAAAACAATAAAAATCGTAAAGCTTTTCGGGAAGGTTGCATTTGTTGTCCGCAGCCAGTAAATTCGAGCGTTTTCGAGTACAGGTGCGTCCGGTTAAGGGATGAACAACGGATATGGCCGGAGCCGCCAACCGCCCTGTAAGTAACATGTTTTTATCAGGCAAATACCCATGACCGCGACTGCGCAACAGCTTGAATTTCTCAAAAACAGCATTAAGAGCGTTCAGGATTACCCAAAACCGGGCATCTTGTTCCGTGACGTCACCAGCCTGCTGGAAGATCCTAACGCTTATGCGCTCAGCATTGAGTTGCTGGTAGCGAAATATAAGGCCGCCGGGATCACCAAAGTCGTTGGTACCGAAGCACGTGGTTTTCTGTTTGGCGCGCCGGTAGCCCTGGCAATGGGCGTTGGTTTTGTTCCGGTACGCAAACCGGGCAAATTACCCCGGGAAACCATCGCCGAGAGCTACGAGCTGGAATACGGCACCGATCAGCTGGAAATTCACGTTGATGCCATTAAACCCGGCGATAAAGTGCTGGTGGTGGATGATCTGCTGGCCACCGGCGGCACTATTGAAGCCACCGCCAAACTGATTCGTCGGCTGGGCGGTGATGTACAGGATGCCGCTTTCGTGATTAATTTATTTGATCTGGGCGGCGAACAGCGTCTGGAGCAGCAAGGCATCCATTGTTACAGCCTGGTGCCGTTCCCCGGCCACTAAGCCCCGGCTTAATAACCGTGAAGTACAGCCTCGCCGTTCTGGTGGGGCTGTGTTAGCATTACCGCCTGTTATTCACCTTCCCGCAATGTAGAAATTCTCTGATGAGCTACCAGGTCTTAGCCCGTAAATGGCGCCCGCAAACATTTGCCGATGTGGTTGGACAGCAGCACGTGCTGACCGCGCTGGCGAACGGTTTAACCATGGGGCGCATCCACCATGCTTACTTGTTTTCCGGTACGCGTGGGGTGGGGAAAACCTCGATTGCCCGTTTGCTGGCGAAGGGGCTGAATTGTGAAACCGGTATTACGGCCACCCCGTGTGGGGTCTGTCAGAACTGCCGGGAAATAGAACAAGGCCGCTTTGTCGATTTAATCGAGATAGACGCCGCCTCACGCACTAAGGTAGAAGATACCCGGGAATTACTGGATAACGTCCAGTACGCCCCCGCCCGAGGCCGCTTCAAGGTTTATCTGATCGACGAAGTGCACATGCTGTCCCGGCACAGTTTTAATGCGCTGTTAAAAACCCTTGAAGAGCCGCCGGAGCACGTGAAGTTTCTGCTGGCCACCACGGACCCGCAAAAACTGCCGGTGACCATTTTATCCCGCTGTCTGCAATTTCATCTCAAGGCCCTGGATGTCGGGCAGATCCGCGAACAGCTGGAGCATATCCTCACCGCAGAGCAGGTGGTGTTTGAACCCCGGGCCCTGCAATTGCTGGCCCGCTCTGCGGAAGGCAGCCTGCGCGATGCGCTAAGCCTGACCGATCAGGCCATTGCCAGTGGCGACGGCCAGGTCACCGCCAGTGCGGTTAGCACCATGCTCGGCACCCTGGATGATGACCAGGCCCTCTCGCTGGTCGAGGCAATTGCCGGTGCCGAAGGCGATAAGGTCATGGCGCTGGTCAATGACGCCGCCGCCCGCGGGGCTGACTGGGAAGCGCTGCTGGTTGAAATGCTCAGCCTGCTGCACCGGGTGGCGATGCTTCAGTTGTCGCCGGGTGCCCTCGGTGAGGATATGGCCACCATTGAGCAGCGGATGCGCGAACTGGCGCGTTCGGTTCCGCCTGCGGATGTCCAGCTCTACTACCAGACGCTGTTAGTGGGGCGTAAAGAGTTATCCTGGGCGCCGGATCGCCGGATGGGGGTCGAAATGACCCTGTTACGGGCGCTGGCGTTTCACCCGGTGAACCCGCTTCCGGAGCCGGAGCTCCCCGTGGGGAAGCCGTTACCTCCTCAGGGAGGTAGCCAGACAACGCGCAGCGCGCCGGATATGCAACCTTCGGCCCCGGCGCAGCAGTATGCCGCGCCATCCCCGGCGGCCAGCGCGGTGCCGCTCCCGGATGCCACCAGTCAGGTGCTCCAGGCGCGCAGCCAGTTAAATCGCCAGGGGGGAACCCGGGCAAAAAAGAATGAACCGGCAGCGCAGGGTACTTCCGCGCGGCCGGTAGCCAGCAGCGCGCTGGAAAGACTGGCCTCGTTTGCGGATAGGGTTCCCGCCCGCCCGGCACCGTCGGCGCTGGAGCAACCTCCGGCGAAGAAAGACGCTTACCGCTGGACCTCCACGGCCAAAGTGGAAGAGGTCCCGGAAGTGGTCGCCACGCCAAAAGCGCTGAAAAAGGCCCTGGAACACGAGAAAACGCCGGAACTGGCGGCAAAACTGGCCGACGAGTCCCTGGCGCGTGACCCGTGGGCGGCGGAGATCCAGCAACTGGTGGTACCGAAACTGGTCCAGCAGCTGGCGCTGAATGCCTGGAAAGAGCAGCAGGGCGAACAGCAGGTGTGTTTGCATCTGCGGCCTGCCCAGCGCCATCTTAACTCCCCGTCGGCCCAGAAGACGCTGGCGGAGGCAATGGCGGCCCATTATGGCCGGCCCATTGAACTGACTATCATTGAAGATGATAATCGTGCCATTCTGACGCCACTGGAGTGGCGCCAGGCGATTTATGAAGAGAAGCTGGCGCAGGCGCGCGAGTCTATCTTGTCGGATAATAATATCCAGACCCTGCGCCGTTTCTTCGATGCGGATCTGGATGAAGACAGTATTCGACCACTGTGATGTGTTGCATTGCTGCACATTGGTATCTTTAACTGCCGCTATGCGTTGTTGCGATGAGGCGGCCCGAGCAAAAGAGAGAAGCGTATGTTTGGTAAAGGCGGTCTGGGTAATCTGATGAAGCAAGCCCAGCAGATGCAGGAAAAAATGCAGCAGATGCAGGAAGAAGTCGCCAAACTGGAAGTGACCGGTGAGTCTGGCGCAGGCCTGGTAAAAGTGACCATTAACGGGGCCCACAACTGCCGCCGCGTTGAAATTGACCCGAGCCTGCTGGAAGATGACAAAGACATGCTGGAAGATCTGGTTGCTGCGGCCTTCAACGATGCGGCGCGCCGTATTGAAGAAACCCAGAAAGAGAAGATGGCCTCTGTCTCTTCTGGTATGCAGCTGCCGCCGGGCTTCAAGATGCCGTTCTGATGCAAACCAGCCCACTGTTAACGCAGTTAATGGAAGCACTGCGCTGCCTGCCTGGGGTCGGCCCCAAGTCAGCGCAGCGCATGGCGTTTGCCCTGCTACAGCGCGATCGTAGCGGGGGAATGCGCCTGGCCCAGGCACTGACCCGGGCCATGTCGGAAATCGGCCACTGTGCCGATTGCCGCACCTTCACGGAACAGGAAGTCTGCCACATTTGCGCCAATCCCCGCCGCCAGGAAAACGGCCAGATTTGCGTGGTGGAGAGCCCGGCAGATATCTACGCCATTGAGCAGACCGGCCAGTTTTCCGGGCGCTATTTTGTCCTGATGGGGCATCTGTCGCCGCTGGATGGCATTGGCCCGGAAGATATCGGCCTTGATCGGCTGGAGCAGCGGCTGGGCAGTGAAAAGATCCAGGAAGTGATCCTCGCCACCAACCCCACGGTAGAGGGCGAAGCCACCGCCAACTACATTGCCGGACTGTGTGCGGAATATGGCGTTGAAGCCAGCCGTATTGCCCACGGTGTACCGGTAGGCGGCGAACTGGAAATGGTGGATGGTACCACCTTGTCCCATTCGCTGTTGGGGCGCCAGAAGGTTAAATATTAATCAATCGGAGCGTGACATGATGCGCTCCGCTTGAATTCCCCCGCCAACATCCCCATCTCTGCCTCATCGTTTTTATCGTTGCCGGAAAAGCACACTCTGGCGGATAACTTTCTGTTTAAGACAGTTTATTGAGGTATAACACTATGAAAGGACAAGAGACGCGTGGCTTCCAGTCAGAAGTAAAACAGCTTCTGCACCTGATGATCCACTCGCTTTATTCAAATAAAGAAATCTTCCTGCGTGAACTGATCTCTAACGCCTCCGATGCGGCAGACAAACTGCGGTTTCGCGCACTGTCTCAGGCGGACCTCTACGAGGGGGACGGCGAGCTGCGGGTTCGCGTCTCTTTTGATAAAGACAAACGCACCCTGACCATTGCCGATAACGGCATCGGGATGACCCGCGATGAGGTAATTGATCACCTCGGGACCATCGCCAAATCCGGCACCAAAGCATTCCTGGAATCAATGGGTTCCGATCAGGCAAAAGACAGCCAACTGATTGGCCAGTTCGGGGTGGGGTTCTATTCTGCCTTTATCGTGGCTGACAAGGTGACGGTACGCACCCGCGCCGCCGGTGTTCCGGCTGACCAGGGGGTATTCTGGGAATCCGCCGGGGAAGGGGAATACACCGTTGCCGATATCACCAAACAGGATCGCGGCACCGAAATCACCCTGCACCTGCGTGAAGGCGAAGATGAATTCCTCGACGACTGGCGTGTGCGTTCGATCATCAGCAAATATTCTGACCATATCGCCCTGCCGGTTGAAATCGAAACCCGGGAAGAGAAAGACGGCGAAACCGTCATCGGCTGGGAAAAGATCAACAAAGCCCAGGCGCTGTGGACCCGCAACAAAGCGGACATCAGCGATGAAGAATACAACGAGTTTTATAAACACGTTTCCCATGACTACAGCGATCCGCTGGCCTGGAGCCACAACCGGGTAGAGGGGAAACAGGAATATACCAGCCTGCTGTATATCCCTTCCCAGGCTCCCTGGGATATGTGGAACCGCGACCATAAACACGGCCTGAAACTGTACGTGCAGCGCGTGTTTATCATGGACGACGCCGAACAGTTTATGCCGAACTACCTGCGCTTCGTGCGCGGGCTGATAGACTCTAACGATCTGCCGCTCAACGTCTCCCGTGAGATCCTCCAGGACAGCAGTGTCACCCGTAGCCTGCGCAGCGCGCTGACCAAACGCGTGTTGCAGATGCTGGAACGGCTGGCCAAAGACGACAGCGAAAAATACCAGACCTTCTGGAAACAGTTCGGTATGGTGCTGAAAGAGGGCCCGGCCGAAGATCAGCCTAACCAGCAGGCGATTGCCAAACTGCTGCGTTTTGCCTCTACCCATAACGACAGTGCTGCCCAGACCGTTTCGCTGGATGACTATATCGCCCGCATGAAAGACGGCCAGGAAAAAATCTACTACATCACCGCGGACAGCTATGCGGCGGCGAAGAGCAGCCCGCATCTGGAACTGCTGCGTAAGAAAGGGATTGAAGTGCTGCTGTTGTCCGATCGTATCGACGAATGGATGATGAGCTACCTGACCGAGTTCGACGGTAAATCCTTCCAGTCCGTGGCGAAAGCCGATGCCTCACTGGATAAACTGGCGGATGACGTAGACGACAGCACCAAAGAAGCTGAAAAAGCGCTGGAGCCGTTTGTTGAGCGTGTCAAAACCCTGCTTGGCGATCGGGTGAAAGAGGTGCGCCTGACCCACCGCCTGACGGATACCCCGGCTATCGTGGTGACCGACAGCGATGAAATGAGCACCCAGATGGCGAAACTGTTCGCCGCGGCAGGCCAGGAGGTTCCTGAGGTGAAATACCTGTTCGAACTGAACCCGGATCACCCGCTGGTAAAACGCGCTGCCGATACCCAGGACGATGCCCGGTTTGGGGAGTGGATTGAGGTACTGCTGGATCAGGCACTGTTTGCCGAACGCGGTACGCTGGAAGATCCGAACCTGTTTATCAAACGGGTAAATGATCTGCTTATCTAATCGCGGCCGGGTTATTTGCTAACCGGAACGCGAAGCGGGCGGCCTGCGGGCCGCCTTTTTTTTGCCCCATTTGGCCGCCAGAGACCCACCCTGAACAATATATTGTCTGTTAACCGTTTCAGCCCGCGTCTCATTGTTGAGCCATACCCGGTGTAGTGGTATGGTTTAGCGCATTTTGAAAAATTAAACAAAATTGAAGGGGATTTTCGCAATGCGTATTATTCTGCTTGGCGCTCCGGGCGCGGGTAAAGGCACTCAGGCTCAGTTCATCATGGAGAAATACGGTATCCCGCAGATCTCCACCGGCGACATGCTGCGTGCCGCAGTAAAATCCGGTTCTGAACTGGGCAAGAAAGCAAAAGACATCATGGACGCCGGCAAACTGGTGACCGATGAACTGGTTATTGCACTGGTAAAAGAACGCATTGCTCAGGAAGACTGCCGTAATGGTTTCCTGCTGGACGGCTTCCCGCGCACCATTCCCCAGGCGGACGCCATGAAAGAAGCCGGTATCAGCGTTGATTACGTACTGGAATTTGATGTGCCTGACGATCTGATTGTCGATCGTATTATCGGCCGTCGGGTCCACGCCGCCTCTGGCCGGGTATATCACATCAAATACAATCCGCCGAAAGTGGAAGGTAAAGATGATGTCACCGGTGAAGAACTGACCACCCGTAAAGACGACCAGGAAGAGACCGTGCGTAAACGTCTGGTGGAATATCATCAGATGACCGCGCCGCTGATTGGCTACTACAGCAAAGAAGCGCAATCCGGCAACACCAAATACGCCAAAGTTGACGGCACCAAAGCCGTGGCTGATGTGCGCGTTGAGCTGGAAAAAATCCTCGGCTGATTTTCGTCAGCGGCGGACAGCAAAAAACCAGGCAAATGCCTGGTTTTTTATTACCAATAATAAAAGAATGTTGTCACTCTGTGCCATCATCATTACCTCTTTCACTGACAGGTTCGGCAGCCTGGATTTTCAGCTACACTATTCAGCCTCTTAGCGTGGAAAGGAGCGAATTTTGCGTCCGGAAAAACTGGGTATATTACTGGTAAACCTTGGCACACCCGATGCGCCAACCCCGTCAGCGGTCAAGCGCTATCTGCGCCAGTTCTTAAGCGATCCGCGGGTAGTGGATACCCCAAAGGCAATCTGGTGGCCATTACTGAATGGTGTGATCCTGCCGTTACGCTCCCGGCGGGTAGCGCGGCTCTACCGCTCTATCTGGATGGAGGAAGGTTCACCGCTGATGGCATACAGCCTGCGCCAGCAGCAGGCGCTGGCGGCATCCATCGGGCCCCATGTCCCTGTCGCCCTGGGCATGAGCTACGGTTCGCCGTCTCTGCAAAGTGCGGTGGATTCGCTGCTCGACCAGGGGGTTGATCGCCTGGTGGTGCTGCCGCTCTACCCGCAATACTCATGCTCCACTGTGGCGGCGGTATGGGATGAGCTGGCCCGCTGTCTGGCGGACAAACGGGCTATCCCGGGGATCACCTTTATTCGCGATTATGCGGACCACCCGGCCTACATTACCGCGCTGGCCGCCAGTGCCAAACGATCGTTCAGCGAACACGGGGAACCGGATCTGCTGCTGCTGTCTTATCACGGCATTCCCCAGCGTTACGCCCGGGAAGGGGACGACTACCCCGAGCGTTGCCGCACCACCACCCGGGAACTGGTGAACCTGCTGGGGCTGCCGCCAGAGAAAGTGATGATGACCTACCAGTCGCGCTTTGGCCGTGAACCCTGGCTGATGCCTTATACCGATGAGACCCTGAAAATGCTGGGTGAGAAAGGCGTCAAACATGTGCAGGTGATGTGTCCGGGCTTTTCCGCCGATTGTCTGGAGACCCTGGAGGAGATAGCTATCCAGAACCGGGAGGTGTTCATTGAAGCAGGCGGCGAACGCTATGAATATATTCCGGCCCTGAACGATCATCCGGATCATATTGCCATGATGCACCGCTTGATCAGCGGCGATCGGCCATAAGCCGCCGCTGGGGTTATCTCACGCGGTCAGTGCCCCCCGGGGCACAGGTTTGCCCCTGGGGGCACCGAGGGGCGGGGCCCGGTCATCGGGCAGATACCCCGCCGGTGCTGGATTATGCTACTATCAGCAGCCCAGTAACCATCCCCAAAGCATGACCATGAAATTTCCCGGCAAACGAAAATCCAAACACTACTTCCCCGTTAACTTGCGCGATCCGCTACTCCAGCGCGCCCAACCTGAAAGCGATGTCAGTACCGCCTGGGTGGTGGGGATTGACCAGACCCTGGTCGATATTGAAGCGCAAGTAGATGATGCGTTTGTCCGGCGCTATGGGCTGAGCCTTGGCCACTCTCTGGTGATTGAGGATGAGGTTGCGGAAGCGCTCTACCAGGAACTGGTGGCGCGGGATCTGATCACCCATCAGTTTGCTGGCGGCACCATCGGCAATACCATGCATAACTATTCGGTGCTGGCGGATGATCGCTCGGTATTGCTGGGGGTCATGTGTCGCAATATCCCCATTGGTAGTTATGCCTACCGCTATTTGTGTAATACCTCCAGCCGCACCGACCTCAACTACCTACAAGGGGTGGACGGCCCCATTGGCCGCTGCTTCACCCTGATTAACGCCCAGGGGGAGCGCACCTTTGCCATTAGCCCCGGGATGATGAATCACCTGTCGCCGGACAGTATCCCGGAATCGATTATTGCCGGTGCGGCGGCGCTGGTGCTGAGTGCGTATCTGGTGCGCTGTAAACCCGGGGAGCCGATGCTGGACGCCGCCATGTGCGCGATCCAGTATGCCAAAAAGCACGATGTGCCGATTGTGCTGACCCTCGGCACCAAATACGTGATTGCCGATAATCCCCAGTGGTGGCAGGACTTCCTGAAGCAACATATCTCGATTCTGGCGATGAACGAAGAAGAGGCCTGCGCCCTTACCGGCGAGAGTGACCCCCTGCTGGCGGCGAATAACGCCCTCGACTGGGTTGATCTGGTGCTGTGCACCGCCGGATCTGAAGGGCTATTTATGGCCGGTTATACGGAAACGGCAGCAAAACGCCAGACCCAGCACCCGCTGTTACCCGGGGCCATTGCCGAGTTTAATCAGTACGAATTTAGCCGCGCCATGCGCCGTAAAGATTGCCAGCAGCCGCTGCGGATATACTCACATATCGCCCCCTATATGGGCGGGCCGGATAAGATAATGAACACCAACGGCGCCGGTGATGCGGCACTGGCGGCATTGCTGCATGATATCTCAGCAAATAACTTTCACCGCAGCAACGTGCCGAACTCCAGCAAACACCAGTACCACTGGCTGTCGTACTCATCCCTGGCCCAGTTGTGCAAATACGCTAACCGGGTGAGTTATCAGGTACTGAACCAGCATGCGCCGCGTTTAAGCCGCGGCCTGCCGGAGCGGGAAGACAGCCTCGAAGAGGCTTACTGGGAACGGTAATACCGGGCGGGGGCTTGCCCCGCCGTCAGGATTAGCGGCTACTGGCAGGCCCGGTGGTTAGCGGGTCGGCAGCGGGAATATCGGCGGGGGCCGCATCGTCCGGCGCGGCCACCGGGGGGTTCATCAGGGAATACATGCACTTGGCAATTTCCCGTTCCCCCATCACCACTTCGCTAGCGCCACGCTCGCTAATGTAGGCTACCTCATCATCATAATGGGCCCGGGCGATAATCTCGATATTCGGGCATTTATCCCGGGCGGTGGCAACTATCTCACCGGCTTCATAACCGTTAGGGATGGTCAGGATCAGCCAGCGGGCGCAGTCCAGATGGGCGAGGTCGAGGATTTCTGCCCGGGCGGCATTCCCCAGAATGGTGCGGATCCCGCGCTGGCGTAACTCTTCAATACGGTTGCGGTTGGTGTCGACCACCACCAGCGGCACACCTTGTTCGGTGAGCTTATCAATCAGCAGGCGGCCAACCCGCCCGTAACCCACCAGCAGCGCGTGATTGCAGATATCCACCGGGTTCTGTTCTTCTTCTTCGATGGCCTCTTCCAGGGTCTGCTCATCAAGGGTTTCGTTTTTCGCCAGATAGCGTTCCAGAATGGCAAACAGGATCGGGTTGAGCATAATCGACAAAATAGCGCCGGCCAGCACCAGGCTTTGCCCGCTAGCGGGCAGTAGCCCCATGGTTATCCCTAGCCCGGCGAGAATAAACGCGAACTCACCGATCTGCGCCAGGCTTACTGAGATAGTCAGCGAGGTGCGCAGGGAGTGGCCGAACAGCCGCACCAGCAGGAATGCCGCCGCGGATTTACCAATCACGATAATCACCAGAGTACCGAGTACCGCCAGCGGCTGCTCCACCAGGATGGACGGGTCAAACAGCATACCGACGGAGACAAAAAACAGTACGGCGAAAGCATCGCGCAGCGGCAGCGTATCGTGGGCGGCCCGGTGGCTGAGCTCTGATTCGTTGAGTACCATCCCGGCAAAGAACGCCCCGAGGGCAAAAGAGACATCGAACAGTTCCACCGCGCCCATGGCAATCCCGAGGGCCATGGCCAGTACCGAGAGGGTAAACAGCTCCCGGGAACCGGTGGCGGCGCTGCGGGCCAGGATCCACGGCACCAGGCGGCGGCCTACCAGCAGCATCAGGGCAATAAAGGCGACCACTTTACCGATGGTGATCCCCATATCGACCGCCAGGGTGGCCAGGCCGACATCGCCTTTATCCAGCATATTGGCAACTGCCGGCAGCAGAACCAGGGTCAGCACCATCACCAGGTCTTCCACAATCAGCCAGCCAATGGCAATTTGCCCGCGCTGGCTGTCGATGAGCTGGCGCTCCTCCAGCGAGCGCAGCAACACCACGGTACTGGCGGTGGATAAACAGAGCCCGAAGACAATCCCGGTCATCAGCGACCAGCCCATCATCGAAGACAGCCCCATCCCCAGCAGCGTGGCCACGGCTATCTGGGCAATGGCACCGGGGATAGCAATGGTTTTCACCGCCATCAAATCTTTCAGGGAGAAATGCAGCCCCACCCCGAACATCAGCAGAATCACCCCCAGCTCAGCCAGTTCCGGCGCCAGTTTGGTGTCCGCCACAAAACCCGGAGTAAAAGGCCCAACCAGCACACCCGCCAGTAAATAACCGACCAGTGGCGAGATCCGTAACTTGTTGGCCAGCATCCCTAACAGAAATGCCAGGACAAGACCGCCGACAATGGTGGTAATTAACGGTGTGGCGTGGTGCATTCGCTCTCCTTAGGTAGAGGGGTGGTCAATACAATGGGGCATCCTGGTTAACAGTTTATGACAAATTTATCACTCGTGGTTGAGCATATGGGTGGTTTTTTACAAAAATATTAGTTTTGGAGTGAAAAATCACAAAGCGGCGGGTTTTTATAAAATAGCGATGCCTGCCGGGCAGGCCAGAAAGAGAAAACCCCGAATTATCGGGGTTTCCAGAGAGTTAGCCGTGATTGGCCCGGTTGTCAGGAAGAAATATTGTGATTATTCCCAGCAGCGGCAGGAAGGCACAGATCTGATACACCGTTTCGATGCTGGTATGGTCAGCAATCACGCCCAGCACCGCCGCACCCAGGCCGCCCATCCCGAAGGCGAACCCGAAAAATAGCCCGGAAACCATGCCGATACGGCCCGGCAGCAATTCCTGGGCATAAACCAGAATGGCGGAAAACGCCGAGGCGAGAATAAACCCGATGATAACGGTTAACACCCCGGTCCACCACAATGAGGCATGGGGAAGAAGCAGGGTAAAGGGGGCTACGCCGAGAATTGACCCCCAGATGACATATTTGCGACCAATCTTATCCCCCAGGGGACCGCCGATCATCGTCCCGGCCGCGACAGCAAAGAGAAAGGCGAATAAATGGAATTGTGCATTTTGTATCGTCAGCCCAAATTTGTGCATCAGATAAAAGGTGTAATAGCTGCTAAGGCTCGCCATATAAAAGTATTTAGAGAAAATCAGCACCAGCAAAATACACACCGCCAGAATAACTTTATTACGCGGTAAAGTTTGCACCACCGGTTTTTTCGGCTGGGATTTCGCTATCCGGTGTTGGGCGGCATACCAGCGGCTCACCTGGAGCAGCACGATAATGGCCAGCAGCGCCGCCAGGACAAACCAGGCGACATTTTTCTGGCCGTAAGGGGCAATGATAACCGCCGCCAGCAGGGGGCCGAGGGAGCTGCCGAAGTTACCCCCCACCTGGAACAGCGATTGGGCCAGGCCGTGGCGGCCACCGGAGGCCATCCGCGCCACCCGGGAGGACTCCGGGTGAAAGACTGAGGAGCCGGTCCCCACCAGAGCGGCCGCCAGCAGCACCATTTCAAAGCTGCCCGCCAGTGACAGTAATACCAGCCCGGACAGGGTAAAACACATCCCGACAGGCAGTGACCAGGGCATTGGGTATTTGTCGGTATAGTACCCGACCAGCGGCTGGAGTAGCGATGACGCCAGCTGGAAGGTCAGCGTTATTGCCCCGATCTGCATAAAACTGAGAGAGAATTCCGATTGCAGTAGCGGATAGATAGCCAACAATAACGATTGGATCATGTCATTCAATAAATGCGACACGCTGATGGCGCCTAAAATGCCAAACGCAGTGCCAGCCTTTTTGCGATTACCCTGATTACCGGCCAGGGAAGAGCCCGATTCACTGATAGCCATAGTGTCTGTCTTTATTATTGTGAAGGGATGCAAAGGATCTGCAGGTGGTCGTTACTTGGCTAACATACCTGTCTGTAAGCTATGATGAAAGTGCCTTCAGGAAAATAACATTACCTTGCTATTTATTGCGATGATTCGTTGTTATCTATGTTCAACATGGAGATTTTCGATGTTTTTCACGGGGAAAAAAGTTGCGTTAGTGTTGCTGGCCAGCTTAGTAATTAATGGCCAGGCGCTGGCGTGGGAAAAGGATAAAACCTACCGTATTACTATTTTGCACACCAACGATCATCACGGTCATTTCTGGCGCAATGAATATGGCGAGTACGGCCTGGCCGCGCAAAAAACCATGGTGGACCAGATCCGGGAACAGGTCGCCGCTGAAGGGGGCAGTGTGTTGTTGCTGTCCGGCGGGGATATTAACACCGGGGTGCCCGCGTCTGATTTGCAGGATGCCGAGCCTGATTTCCGCGGTATGAACCTGATTGGCTACGATGCGATGGCGGTCGGCAACCATGAGTTTGATAACCCGCTGACCGTGCTGCGCCAGCAAGAGAAACTGGCGAAATTTCCTTTCTTGTCCGCCAATATCTACCAGAAAAGCAGCGGCCAGCGGCTGTTTAAACCCTGGGCGCTGTTTAAACCGCAGGGGCTGAAAATTGCCGTCATCGGCCTGACCACGGACGACACGGCCCGGATCGGTAATCCTGCCTTCCTGAATGATATCGAATTTCGCTCACCGGTCGCGGAAGCCAAACTGGTGATTGACGAGTTGCAGCAAACGGAAAAACCCGATGTGATTATCGCCGCCACCCATATGGGCCATTACGATGATGGGCAGCACGGCTCTAACGCCCCGGGGGATGTGACGCTGGCCCGCAGTTTACCTGCCGGGGCGCTGACCATGATTGTTGGCGGGCACTCTCAGGAACCGGTATGTATGGCGGCGGAAAACGAGATGCAGCGCGACTATATCCCCGGCACGCCCTGTGCCCCGGATCGCCAGAACGGAACCTGGATTGTCCAGGCCCACGAGTGGGGAAAATATGTCGGGCGGGCAGACTTCGAGTTCCGTAACGGCGACATGAAACTGGTGCGCTACCAGTTGATCCCGATTAACCTGAAACGCACCATTACCTGGGCGGACGGCAAAACCCAGCGGGTGCTCTATACCCCGAAAATTGCCGAAGATCCGCGGATGCTGAACTTGCTCTCGCCTTACCAGCGCAAGGGGCAGGCCCAGTTGAACGTCAAGCTCGGTACGGTGAATGGGCGCCTGGATGGCGATCGCAACCAGGTGCGATTTGGACAAACCAATCTGGCCCAGCTGATTTTACGCGCCGGAATGGCCCGCAGCGGCGCAGACCTCGCGGTGATGAGCGGCGGCGGTATCCGGGACTCTATCGCCGCCGGGGACATTACCTATAAAGATGTATTGCAGGTGCAGCCCTTCGCTAACCAGCTGGCTTATATCGACCTCAACGGTAGTGAGCTGGTGGACTATTTAACCGCGGTGGCGCAGAAAAAACCGGATTCCGGGGCCTACCCGCAATTTGCCGGGGTGAGCTTTATTGTGCGCGGCGCCACGCTGCATATGGTGAAAATTAATGGCCAGTTGGTTAATTCCCACCGTACCTATCGCCTGGCGGTACCCAGCTTTAATGCCAGCGGCGGTGACGGGTATCCGGTGCTTGAGACGCGCAGCGGCTATGTGAATACCGGTTTTATTGATGCGGAAGTGTTAAAGCAGTATATCGAGCAGAACACCCCTCTGGACGCGGCAACCTTTGCCCCCAAAGGGGAGATTATCTGGCAGTAATCAGTCCCGACGCTTAATGTCCGCAAAGCGGGCATTAAGCAATCCGGCAAGGTCGGCGGCGGCCAGT
Source organism: Shimwellia pseudoproteus (assembly GCF_016415625.1). Lineage (GTDB taxonomy): Bacteria > Pseudomonadota > Gammaproteobacteria > Enterobacterales > Enterobacteriaceae > Shimwellia > Shimwellia pseudoproteus. The sequence continues at coordinate 78,387 of NZ_WBXP01000010.1, read as the reverse complement.
TCAATATCCAGGCCCCGCCGGCCGCCGGACACATACACGGTACTAAAGGTTTCGGCCAGGGAATCAATCACCGTTGGCAGGCGCTTTTTCTGGCCCAGCGGGCTAATGCCCCCCCACCAGGTAACCGGTGCTGCGCTGGGCGACCTGCGGATCGGCCATGTCGACTTTCTTCACCCCCAGTGCTTTAGCCACCTTTTTCAGATCCAGCTGTGTGGCAACCGGGGTTACCGCCACCGCGAGGGTTTTCATATCCCCGTTGAGCGCCACCAGCAGGGTTTTATAGGTCTGCTGCGGATCAATCCCCAGCTTGCGCACCACTTCGTCGCCGAAATTGGTTTCACTGGGATCATGGTCATAACTGTGGAGCGTGAAAGCGATGTTGTTTTTTTCGAGTAATTTTACCGCGGGAGTCATGGAGCCCTTCTTTCATCATACTTATACGTTCTGTGCATCATACCGCTGGCCGGGCGCAGAAAAATAGTACCAAATTGCGCAATATCTGCCTGGCAGAAATGGATAACTTGAGCGACAATCCCGGCACCGGCGCGTATGCTGCCGGGATAACTAAAATAATGAAATTCCTCTTTGACGGGCCAATAGCGATATTGGCCTCTTTTTTTTAGCGCGCCAGCAGGCCCGGCAAATTGCCTTCGCCATACAAATGCAGTGCACCGACCGCCACCATATAACGCCCGGCGGGCAGGGCCGTGAGGTACTGCCGCCATGCCTGATTACGCTGCAGCATCAGCACGTCGTACAGCGTTTCGCCGAAGGTGTTCGGCAGCGCGACATGGTTTTCTTTTGGCGGGCTCTCCAGCCACCAGCTGACCATGAGCTGCATCAGTCTGGCATTGGTATGCCAGTGGGTCAGGGTATCGGCCAGCAGATCCATCCCGTCATCCTCCAGGGTCGTCAGCAGTGTGACCTGGCTGTCGGCGCCTTCCAGCTCTTGTACCGGCACCCCCAGCTCATGGGCGGCGGTGATCAACTGATGGTCAATCCCGTACTCCGGGTGCAGGCCAAGCTGTCTGGCTTGCCAGATTTGCAGGATCAAGGCCACCCGCCAGGCGGGCAGGGTATCAATGGTGTAAAGCGGTATCTCTAGCTCGTCGGTGAGGCGGCTAAGGTGCTGCCACTGATCGTCACTGAGCCGCTCATGCAGCGGTGGCCGGGCGGCTTCGGGGCCAAACGGGGAATCCCCCTGAGTGATGTCCGCCTCAACAATCAGCGCATCGCAATGGCGCAGTTTTTCCCGCAGCCGGGCAGGAAGGGGGGCCATGTCCCGGGTACCCATATGGATGCTGCCGACCAGATGAAAATGACGCTTATGGGGCAGCGAGATATCCAGTGCCGGCCAGGTGTAGCCTCCGGCCAGTAAGTGGTTCAGGTACATCGTCATTGTGCGGAGCAAGCCCATTTCGCGCAGTTCCCTGAGAGCAAAACATCATGCTAGCGCGTCCGCGAAGGTGCTGCAAATCCTTGTGAGCTAACAAAAAAAGTGTGGATTAACAAAAAAGCGCACCCCAGGTGCGCCTTTTCGTCGGGGAGGGATTAGTCCTTTGGTTTAAAGCGCAATAACCGGTTAGCGTTACTGACCACAGTAATGGACGACAGCGCCATTGCCGCCCCGGCCACCACCGGGTTGAGCAGGGTGCCGGTCAGGGGCCACAGGATACCTGCCGCAATCGGGATACCCAGCGAGTTATACACAAAGGCCCCGGCCAGATTCTGCTTCATGTTGCGCAGCGTGGCCCGTGAAATAGCCAGCCCATCGGCAACACCGTGCAGGCTGTGGCGCATCAGGGTCATGGCGGCGGTTTCGATGGCAACATCGCTGCCGCCCCCCATGGCAATCCCCACTTCCGCCTGGGCCAGTGCCGGGGCGTCGTTGATACCGTCACCCACCATCGCCACCTTATGGCCCTGCTGTTGCAATGCTTTAATTGCCTCGGCCTTACCGTCTGGCAGGACACCGGCAATCACCTGATCGATACCCGCTTCCCGGGCAATAGCCTGGGCGGTGACCGTATTATCCCCGGTCAGCATCGCCAGCCGGTAACCCGCCTGGTGCAGGCGTTGCAGGGCCGGTACGCTGTCTTCACGCAGGCTGTCGCGGATGGCAAACAGCGCCGCCAGTTTCCCGTCTACCGCCAGTAGCACCGGAGTGGCCCCTTCACTGGCCCAGCGCGCTACCAGGGCATCCAGAGGAGCGGTATCGATATGCTGTTCCTGCATCAGTGCCAGGTTGCCCAGTAACAACGGGCGGCCCTGGGCCACACCGCTAACCCCCAGGCCCCGCAGGGTGCGGAATGCCTCCACCTGGGGCAATTGTGTCTGCCCGGCGTTATCGACAATGGCTTTGGCCAGCGGGTGGCTGGAGCCTTGTTCCAGCGCGGCCGCAAGGCGCAGCGCCTCGGCGCTGTCGATATCCCCGACGGTGTCAATGGCGACCACCGCAGGTTTGCCTTCGGTCAGGGTGCCAGTTTTATCGAAGACCACGGTATCGACGCTGCTGGCGCGTTCGAGGGCATCGGCATCCCGCACCAGCACGCCAAATTCTGCGGCCCGGCCGACCCCGGAAATAATCGACATGGGCGTTGCCAGGCCAAGGGCGCAAGGGCAGGCGATAATCAGCACCGTGGTGGCAATCACCATGGTGTAGACGATTTGTGGTGCCGGGCCGAAGAAATACCAGATCCCGGCGCTGATCAGCGCGATAGCCACCACCACAGGAACAAATACCGCGGCGATTTTATCCGCCATCTGGCCAATTTCGGGTTTACTGCTCTGGGCCTCACGCACCATGCGGATAATCCGCGACAGGGTGGTGTGCTGGCCCACGGCCTGGGCCGTAAACTGTACGCTGCCGTCCTGGACCACGGTCCCGGCGTGCACTGTATCCCCGGCGGTTTTTTGCTGTGGTACCGGCTCACCGGTAAGCATTGCTTCATCAAACCACGCTTCACCCTGAGTAATGCTACCGTCCACCGGCACGCGATCACCGGTGGTCAGGCGCAGGATCATGCCGGGTTCAACCTCTGCCAGGGGGATGGTTTTTTCCCCGGCGTCGGTAACCAGCCGGGCAGTGGCCGGGGCCAGATCCAGCAAGCGTTCCAGCGCCTTAGAGGAGCGCGCCCGCGCCCGTTGCTCCAGCATATGGCCCAGGTTGATCAGACCAATAATCATGGTGCTGGCTTCGTAATACAGGTGGCGGGCCTCCGCGGGAAAGTGCTGGGGCCAGAGGTTTACCACGATGGAGTAGAGCCAGGCGGCGGCGGTACCCAGCGCCACCAGGGTGTCCATGGTCGCGGTACCGTTACGCAGGCTTTTCAGGGCGCTGCGGTAAAAATGCCCACCGGCAATTATCATCACTGCCAGGGTAACAATACCGATGGCCAGCCATATGCTGCGGTTATGGTCGGTGAGCATCATATTGTCACCGATCATCCCCCAGACCATCACCGGGATACCGACGGCCAGGGCGAGGATCGCCTGCCAGCGGAAGCGCTTAACCGCCGCGAGAGCGGTTTCCTGCTGGCGCTGGCGGCGCAATTGTTCATCTTCGATGGCCTCAGCCCCGTATCCGGCGGCTTGCACCGCCTCGACCAGGGCTTGAGGGGTTGCAGTGCCCATCACCAGGGCACTGCGTTCCGCCAGGTTAACCCGCGCCTGGCTGACACCGGGGACCTTCTGCAATGCAGTCTGTACCCGGCCCACGCAGCTGGCACAGCTCATCCCGTTGATCAGCAACTGCAGGCTGTTATCGCCGGTGCTGCTGTCGCTTGCGGCTGTCGGAAGGGGTTGCGGCTCCGCTGTCAGCACTTCCGACGGAGTTGTTGACTCTGCCAGCGGATCAGATTTTGGGTGGCTTGACCCCGCAGCGAGTTCGGCGTCATAGCCGGCCTGTTTTACGGTGTCAATCAGGTCGCTGGCAGAGGCACTGCCGGTGACCCGGGCGCTGGTGACTGTTACGTCGGCGCTGTCGACATCCGCACGTTGTTCAAGGCTCTCTTTGACGCGTTTTACGCAGTGTCCGCAGGAGAGTCCGTCTAGCTTGAGATCAATAACTTGAGACATGATTCGCTTCCTCTGTATTGGGCTGGGCATCCTCCTTCCGGGGAGAATGTATTCACTAATGATAGAGGGTAAACCTTCCAGCAAGGGTAAGGTCAAGCATTTACATCGCCGACGGGGAAAATTTGTTTAACCGACGCGTAATGGGCTTGATTCTGCGCAGGGTTCGCTGGCGCATTTAACGTAAACTGTGCGCCAAAATGACTGTTTCCCCCTGTTGATGCCGCTGGAGCCAGACCAGGGGCAGGGAGCCTAATAATGCTGATTGTTTCCGTGCTGCGCTGCGGTAAAGACTTCACCCCCAGGCACGCCCAGTGGCTGCACCGCCAGTTTGGCGCTACCCGTTCAGTATGCCTGACGGACGCAGGGGATATTCCGGGGGTGGAAACGGCACCGCTGCTGTATAACTGGCCGGGATGGTGGGCAAAACTGGAGCTGTTTAACCCCCAGCATCCGGTCATCGGCGCCCAGGACCTGCTCTACATTGATATTGATACGGTGATAACCGGCGATCTCGGCGGGCTGAACGGCCTGAGCCGGATGACCATGTTGACGGATTTTGCCTGGCAGGGGCAGGCTAATGCCCCGGCGGCGTCCGGTATTATGTTTATTCCCGCTAAAGACAAATACCGCGCCTGGCACGCCTTCACGGAGAATGCCGAGGCTATCATGGCTGAGAACAAGGCACCGCCATTCCACGGCGATCAGGGATTTATCGGCCAGATCTATCCGGATGCCGATCGCTGGCAGGATATTTTCCCCGGTCATATCATCAGTTATAAGGCGAATATTGCCACCCCCGGCATGCCGGGGTTCAGTGTTAAATTACATGATGGCGTAGCGGACGGCTCGCTACCGGGGGAGGCAAAAATTGTCTGCTTCCACGGCTCGCCGCGCCCCTGGCATACCGCACTTCCCTGGGTACCGGCGTTTTCGCTGATGAATACCTTAAAAGCGCGTGTTAAACAGTTCAAACGCACGATGCGGCGCGCGGGTTAACGCGCTGCCGGGGAAGCCTGCTGCTGATGGCGGGCAAGGGCCGCAATCACGGTGCGTTCGGACAACTGCAAATAGCACGCCATGGTGCTGGCGGCCTCGCTGTTATTGCCCGCCTGCAACAGGCTCAGGATATGGGCATTCTTTTCTATATACGGCGCGTGCAGCATCTGGTTATCGTTCAGGTGGCCAAAGGCCAGCCGTAACTCGGCGGAGATGTGGCGATACAGGCGGTTCATGCGCTCGCTGTCGGCCAGCTCAACCAGCGCGCTGTGGAACGCCATATTTTCGGTGCCCACACGGCGCCAGTCGCCACGCTCCCGCCACTGGCGGGCGGCCTCCACGGCGGCAGCCATTCTGGCCATCGCCGGGTGCATGGCATAGGCCTGGCGCAGCGCTTCACACTCCAGCAGACGGCGGATCCGGTAAATATCAATAATGGATGCCATATCGGGCAGGGCAACTTTCACCCCGCGGTTTGGCTCATGGTGCAGCAATCCTTCCTGGGTCAGTAAACGGAACACTTCGCGCAGGGTATTGCGGGAAATAGACAATTGTTCGCTGAGGGCGGCTTCGGACAGGCGGGTGCCTGGGGTGAGATCGCCGGCAATAATTCTCGCCCGAATATTCTCTGCGGTACGGTCAATAAGCGTCTGGGGGGGCGCCTGAGTTGTCATTACATCACCACCGGTGCGGCTGGGAACGGATAATACTCACATATTTGCTACAGCCCCACAAGGGGTGACCCCGGCCGCGCGTTGTGCTGCACGCTTGCGGGGCAGTGATCCGCAGTCGCTGCACTATCAACGTGCATGTTGTGGTGTTGCGTCGGTTATTCAGTGATCTGGCTCTGATTTTTTTAGCCGGGCTACCTCTGGGGATTGTTTAATTTCTCTTCACTATCTAGTGTATTGTTCAACAATCCAAATAAGATTGATTAACAAAACACAAACACAACTCAACAATGGTCCGGATATTGCTTGTTATGCTCACAACCACTATCCCGGAAGGAGAGCCTGCATGTCTGCTCTGGATACCAATAAAAAGGCGTTTATCAGCCACCGTCGCTCATCGCTGGTGGCGGCTATATTTCTGATGGCAACCTCTGCCATTGGCCCCGGATTTATTACCCAAACCACGGTATTTACCGCCACCATGGGGGCGGCGTTTGCCTTCGGCATCCTGGCGTCTATCGTGATTGATTTTGTGGTCCAGCAAAATATCTGGCGGGTGGTCACCCTGACCCGGATGCGCGCGGCCGATGTCGCGAACGCCGCCCTGCCGGGCAGTGGTTATCTGCTGGCGGTGCTGGTGCTGTTCGGCGGGTTGATTTTTAATATCGGCAATATCGCCGGGGCCGGTCTGGGGATGAATGCCATGTTCGGCCTTAACCCGAAGATAGGCGGGCTTATCAGCGCGCTGTTCGCCATGTGGATTTTTTCGTCCCGCCGGGCCAGCACCGTAATTGACCGGCTGATGATCATCCTGGGTTTATTGATGATCTTGCTGGTGGTGGGAGTGATGTTTATTACCCAGCCCCCGGTGGGTGACGCGCTCTACCAGACGGTGTTGCCGGACCATATTAATTTCGCCACCATCACCACCATTGTTGGGGGGACTGTCGGCGGTTATATCTGTTATGCCGGGGCCCATCGCTTGCTGGATAAAGGGCTGAGCGGCCCGGAACATATTGATGCGGTCTCTTCCGCGGCCAATAAAGGCATTCTGGTGGTGGGGATCATGCGCTATGTGCTGTTCCTGGCCATTCTCGGCGTGGTGGCCAGCGGGGTAACCATCGACCTGTCCGGCCAGGCCGCCAACCCGGCATCCCAGGCTTTTTATTATGCCCTTGGGGATATCGGTGTGCGGCTGTTTGGTTTTATCTTCTGGGCCGCAGCGTTGACCAGCGTGATCGGTGCGGCCTACACCTCGGTTTCTTTTATCACGGTGTTTAAAAAGCACCTGACGGACCGGCAGCGCAACATTGCCACTCTGATTTTTATTACCCTGTCACTGGCGGTTTATCTGCTGCTGGGCACTGCCCCGGCGGCCCTGCTGGTATTCGCCGGGGGCTTTAATGGCCTGGTACTGCCGGTGGGGTTAACCCTGTTTGTCTATGTCGGCTGGAAACGCCCGGACCTGATGGCGGGCTACCGCTATCCGCGCTGGCTGCTGTGGAGCGGGCTGGCTGTCTGCCTGCTCACCTGGTATATGGGGGCGTTATCCGTGGGCACTATCTTTAGCTTCCTGGAGATTGTTTAACATGTCTGAACTACCACACATTGATTTGAATAGTGATTTAGGGGAAAGCTATGGCCAGTGGACCCTGGGGGATGATAACGCCATTCTTGCCCTGGTCAGCAGCGCCAATGTTGCCTGCGGTTTTCATGCCGGATCGCCGGACGTTATCCTGGCGACGGTGCAGGCCGCCGCGGCCCGGGGGGTGGCTATCGGCGCCCATGTCGCTTACCCGGATCTGGTCGGCTTTGGGCGGCGCAATATGGATCTCTCCCATGATGAGCTGCTGGCAGATGTGATTTATCAGATTGGCGCCCTCCAGGGGCTGGCGAAGGCAGCAGGCACCCGGGTTAGCTATGTTAAGCCCCACGGGGCGCTGTATAACACCATTGCCCATAATGAGGCCCAGGGGCTGGCGGTGATCGCCGCGATCCGCGCGATTGATCCTGCGTTACCGCTGATGGGGCTGGCCGGGTCGCGCATTTTGTCCCTCGCGGCGGAGCAGGGGCTCAATACCGTGGCGGAGGCGTTTGCCGACCGGGCCTACCACAGTGACGGCACGCTGGTTTCCCGGCGGCAGGCCGGGGCGGTACTGCACGATCCTCACCAGGTGGCCCAGCGTATGTTGCAGATGATCCGCGAAGGGGGGGTTATCTCCGTTGAGGGGGCGTTCACCCCAATAACGGCGGACTCTATCTGCGTCCACGGTGACAGCCCGGCCGCCATTGAGATGGCGCGCCAGACCCGCGAGCTGTTAACCGCGCACGGCATTACCATTGCCCCGTTTACGGAGGGGCAATGAGACTGAACCACGCAACACCGGCCGCCATTGATGCGGCGCGCCAGGCGAGGGCAAAAATCCGCGCCGGTTTTGATGGCCCCACCGCCGGTATCGCCCCCGGGATGACGCAGGCCAATATGATAAGCCTGCCGGCAGACTGGGCGTTTGATTTTCTGCTGTATGCCCAGCGTAATCCGCAGAGTTGCCCGGTGCTGGATGTGATTGAGGCCGGTGGCTATCAAACCGTGCTGGCCGAAGGGGCGGATATTCGCTGCGATATCCCGCGTTATCGCGTCTGGCGGCAGGGGGAACTGGTGGATGAACTCACCGATGCCCGTGGGCTGTGGCAACAACAGCCTGATTTAGTCACCTTTCTGATTGGTTGCAGCTTCACCTTTGAAGCCCCGCTGATGGCGGCGGGCATTGAGGTGCGCCATATTACGGACGGCAGTAACGTACCCATGTACAAAACCAGCCGCCAGTGCCGGCCTGCCGGGCGGCTGTCCGGTGAGCTGGTGGTATCGATGCGGCCGATAGCCGCTGACCGGATCAGCGACGCGGTGATGATTACCGGGCGTTTGCCTGCGGTGCACGGGGCGCCGGTCCATATTGGTGATCCGGCCCTGCTGGGGATCGCGGATATTTCGCGGCCGGATTTTGGCGACCCGGTACGTATTGAACCCGGCGAAGTCCCGGTGTTCTGGGCCTGTGGTGTCACCCCCCAGGCGGCGGTGATGCGCTCCCGGGTGCCGTTTGCCGTCAGCCATGCCCCCGGGCATATGTTGATTACCGATATCCCGGATAATGCCTGGCTGGGAGGCTGATATGCACTTTCTGCCCGTCAACCTCGACAGTTTCCTGATTGAGCCCGGGTCACTGGATGACACCCTCGCGCTTTATGACGCCGTCACTGCCGCCAGGCACCAGGGCCTGCTGGTGGGCATTGAAGAACTGATCCCGGCGGCCAGGACCTTGCTGGTGCGCTTCACCCCCGGGCTAACCGATGCGGCGACCCTGTGTTATCGCATCCGCCAACTGCCCCCCGGTGGGGATGGCCAGCGCCAGCGTGCCAGTATCACGCTGCCGGTGTGTTACGACGGTGACGATCTGCCCGCGCTGGCGGAACGTCTCGGCCTGACGGTTACCCAACTGATAACGCACCACCAGTCGGTGTGCTGGAAAGTGGCATTTACCGGTTTTGCGCCGGGTTTTGCCTATCTGGCCAGCCCTGACTGGCAGTGGACGATCCCCCGTCGCGCCACTCCGCGCACCCGGATACCGGCAGGATCACTGGCGCTGGCCGGTGAGTTTTGTGGGATCTATCCCCAGGCCAGCCCCGGAGGCTGGCAACTGATTGGCCATACTGGCGAGGCGATGTGGGACATGGCGCGCCCGCAGCCCGCGCGGCTACAGCCCGGGGACGGGGTGCGTTTTGTGGCGGCTGACCGCAAAAATACGATTTCACTGCCCGGGCCTGCTGCCCGGGCAGAACCACCAGACACGGCGGCTGACGGGGAACCCGCGCTGACCATTATGACCCCCGGGCTGCTGACCAGTTGGCAGGACGGCGGACGTCCGGGCCGGGGTGCCATGGGGGTAGGCATTTCCGGTGCCCGGGATAATGCTGCCTGGCGGCGGGCCAATATGCTGGTGGGGAACCCTGACGTGGCGGCGCTGGAGATAACCGCGGGTGGTTTTCGGGCCAGGGCCCGGCAAGATGTGGTGCTGGCGGTTACCGGGGCACCCTGTCCCCTGACCCTGGTGGCGGCGGAGGGGCGTTTCCCGCTGGCCATGGAGCAGGCATTTGCGCTGCAGGCCGGGGATGAGTTGCATATTGGCCCGGCACAGCAGGGGGTGTGCAGTTACCTGGCGCTGCGCGGGGTACGCCAGCCTGAACCGGTGCTGGGGAGTGCGTCCCGGGACATTCTTGCCGGGGTAGGGCCACAGCCGCTCGCCGCCGGAGAGGCGCTGTATATTGACCCGGCGCTGGGCTGCCAGTCCGTGGCGGTCTTTCTGGCGCCTGCGGCGACGCTGCCCGGGCCCACGGATATTGTCAGCCTGGATATTGTGGCCGGGCCACGCACCGACTGGTTCACTGACCAGGCCCTTCACCTGCTCACCAGCCAGCTCTGGCCGGTGACGGAACAGTCAAACCGCATTGGTCTGCGGCTAAACGGCGAGCAGCCTCTGGCCCGCTGCCAGCATCAGGAATTGCCCAGCGAGGGGACCTGCATGGGGGCGATTCAGGTGCCCGCCAGCGGCCAGCCAGTGCTGTTCCTGCGCGATCACCCGCTTACCGGCGGCTACCCGGTCATTGCTGCGGTGGCGCCCCATCACCGGGATCTGGCCGGGCAAATTCCCCCCGGATGCCGGATCCGTTTCACGCTTATTCGCCCTTTTTTCCCGTTACCGGAGAGTGAGAACCACCATGAATAGCCACCATAACCGCCATAAAGTGTTGATCGCTAACCGGGGTGAGATTGCCGTCCGTATTGTGCGGGCCTGTCGCGATGCGGATATTGCGACTGTTGCGGTATATGCCGATGCCGACAGTAATGCGCTGCACGTGCGCATGGCTGATGAAGCCTGGGCCCTGCCGGGGGTAACCCCCCGGGAAACCTACCTGAACAGTGATGCGTTGCTGGCGGTGGCCCGGCGCTGTGGGGCCACCATGGTCCACCCGGGATATGGTTTTTTATCCGAACGGGCGGATTTTGCCCGCGCGGTACAGCAGGCGGGGCTTATCTGGATTGGTCCGCACCCGCACACCATTGAACAACTGGGGGATAAAGTCCAGGCGCGCAAGATTGCGCTGGCGGCCGGTGCGCCGCTGGTTCAGGGAACCGCCGATCCGGTGGCATCAGCGGCTGAGGTGCTGGATTTTGCCCGGCAATTCGGCCTGCCGGTGGCCATTAAGGCCGCCTTTGGCGGCGGCGGGCGCGGGCTGAAAGTTGCCCGCACCCTGGACGCGATCCCCGGGCTGTATCACTCGGCAGTGCGGGAAGCGGAAGCGGCGTTTGGCCGGGGTGAGTGCTATGTTGAGCAGTTCCTCGACAGCCCGCGGCATATTGAAGCGCAGATCATGGCCGACAGCCACGGCCATGTGGTGGTGGTGGGGACCCGGGACTGCTCGCTGCAGCGCCGCAATCAGAAACTGGTGGAGGAAGCCCCGGCCCCGTTTATCAGCCCTCAGCAGCGTGAGGCCATCCATGAGGCGGCGGTCAATATTTGCCGCCAGGCGGATTATCTGGGGGCCGGGACCGTTGAGTTCCTGCTCAGCAATGATGGCCGCTTGTCATTCCTTGAAGTGAATACGCGTTTGCAGGTAGAGCATCCGGTCACCGAGGAGACCAGCGGGGTTGACCTGGTGGCGGAGCAATTGCGGGTGGCCCAGGGGCTACCGCTCTCTTTTACGGCAACGCCGCCGGTCAGGGGTCATGCCTTTGAATTTCGCATCAACGCCGAGGACGCCGGGCGTGGATTTTTACCCACCCCAGGGCAGATAACCCGCTTTGTTGCCCCGTCCGGCCCGGGCGTCCGGCTGGACAGCGGGGTCGCCGAAGGGGATGCGGTGATAGGCCAGTTTGATTCGCTGATGGCGAAACTGATTGTCACCGGCGCAACCCGGGAGCAGGCCATTGAGCGGGCGCGGCGGGCGCTGGCGGAATTTACTATCGACGGGGTGGCATCGGTATTGCCGTTCCATCGGGCGGTCATGGCCGAAGCTGACTTCACGGTGGATTTTCAGGTCCATACCCGCTGGATTGAGACATGCTTTGCCGGGCGGGTTACCCTGGCGCCCCGGCAATTGCCTGCGCCGACACCAGCCGTGACCCGTAGCTGGATAGAGCTGGACGGCCGCCGGGTCACCCTTGGCTTTCCGGCGGGGTTATTGGCCAGCGGCACGGTCGCGACACAGGCGGTGACCGGAGAGATTACCGATGTTCCCGGGGCGGTGCTGGCCCCGGTGACCGGCGTACTGCATTGCTGGCTGGTGGAGGAGAATGCGGTGGTACAGGCAGGCGATGTGCTGGCGGTGATGGAAGCCATGAAAATGGAAGTGCCGGTGCTGGCCGAACAGGGCGGCGTCCTCCGCCAGCAGGCAACCGCCGGGAGCCCGCTGGCCGCCGGTACACCGCTGGCGATGATTAACGCCGCCTGATGGCTTTCCGCCGGGGCGCCGGCGGTAAATAAAATGCAGCTAATGTTGCCTGAGTGTTTTTATCTATTTAACGCGATGTTTGTTTTAACGCTAAATAATTTCACCGTCAGGTTTAAATTTTCTGTATAAGCCTCAGGTTTACTAAAGCGCTTATTTTTAATTTACTGAAAAGTATGGGTTTATTATTCAGGCTGCCGTGATTATCACCGCAGTCTATTTGTTTTATTACCACAAATAATAATCAATATTGGTATTGTGTGATGTAGAATAACTGCAGTAGATAAGTGCCAATCCAGATAGCGTACTGGGCGGGCATGAATGGCTCATGTAGTACATGAGATCTTGTAGCACTGCAGAACAAGGATTTAACGATGAGCAACTCTTGTGATACCACTAACACCCGTGAGAAAGAAGGGTGCGGCTGCATGGACGTGGGGACTATTCTGGATAACACCGATAATGTAGCCACTTTCAGCGCGGTATTTGCCAGCGAAGCTGAAGCAACGGCTAAGCGTGATGCCCTGGAGAAAAAAGCCCAGGAAACGGCGTCTGAACCTTGCAAGATCGAAACCACACTTGCGCCCTGCGATGGCGGTTACAAACTGGATATGAGTTTTGCTTTCGCCTACCAGGTTGAAACGGTTATCTTCCAGTTAGCGCTGCGCTAAGCTGATAGCGGGCCACTTCCCCCTTTCCGGTGGCCCCGCTGATACTCTCCTCCCGCCTGATAACCTGCAACCTCTGTTCCTCCACCATCGCACTAAAAAAAACGCCACCTGCGGACACAGATGGCGCGGCCTACATCCCTGGCAGGCGTGAATTACAGGATAATGCTGCCCACTGCGGCCAGCAGGAAGGCAATGGTACCCAGCAGCGTTTCCATCACAGTCCAGGTACGCAGCGTGGTTTTCTCGTCCATTTCCAGAAAACGGCCCACCAGCCAGAACCCGGAGTCGTTAACGTGGGACAGTACCGTTGCGCCACCGGCAATGGCCACCACCAGGAAGCAGAGATCGAACTGGCTCAGGCCCGGGGTAGCGGCCACCATCGGTGAGATCAATGCCGCGGTAGTGGTCAGCGCCACAGTCGCAGAGCCTTGCGCCACACGCAGGGCGGTGGAGATAACAAAGGCAGCCAGAATCAGCGGCATGCCGGTATCGGCCAGTACACCGGCCAGCGCATCGCCAATACCGCTGGCACGCAGTACCCCACCAAACATCCCACCGGCACCGGTAACCAGGATAATGCCGCAGATAGGGCCGAGGGCGCCGTCACAGACTTTTTCCAGGTGCTGGCGGCTGTGTCTGCCGCTGAATACGGCCAGGCTGAAGAACACGGTAATCAGCAGGGCTACCGGGGTTTTACCCAGCATACGCAGGAAGTTGACCACCATATTATTCGGGTCCACCCAGCCCATGACGGCGGCGGTGTTCAGGCCGGTATCCATAAAGATAAGCACCAGCGGCAGCAGCAAAATCGACATCACGATGCCGAAGGATGGCGGCTGATGGTTGGCATCTGGCTGAATATCGCCGAGGAAAGAAGACGGCAGTTTGATATCAAACTTTTTACCGGCATACAGGCCAAACAGATAGGCCCCGAAATACCAGGTCGGGATGGCAATGATCAGCCCGACAATCACCAGCAGGCCGATATTGGCACCCAGCAGTTCACTGGCGGCAACCGGGCCCGGATGCGGCGGAACCAGCGCATGCATAACCGCAAATGCACCGGCGGCGGGCAGCGCGTATTTCAGGGTCGAGCCACCAAACCGCTTCGCGACGCTGAAAATAATCGGCAGCATAACCACCAGACCGGCGTCGAAGAAGATAGGGAAGCCAAACAGCAGTGAGGCGACCCCCAGCGCGAACGGCGCGCGGTGGGAACCAAATTTATTAATCAGGGTATCGGCCAGCACTTTGGCACCGCCAGAAATTTCCAGCAGACGGCCGATCATCGCCCCCAGTCCGACCAGCAGGGCCACCCCCGCGAGGGTGCTACCGAATCCGTTGAGCAGGGTGGGGACAATTTTATCAAAGGCAATCCCGGTCAGCAGGGCCACAACGATACTGACCAGCGTCAGGGATAAAAATGCATGAATTTTGAAGCGCATTATCAGCACGAGCAGCAGGGCAACGGACCCCGCCGCAATTCCTAATAATGTTCCTGCACCATAGGCATATGTCAGTTCGTTCATTTACCACTCCTTGTATTTACGTGCGGCATCACCTGCGTGAAAACCGAATAACGCTTTTCAGTGATACCCGTAACATCATGCTGAACGCTGAGCTGTCCGGCTGTAAATAAAAAATGAAATATTTGGTAATATTTTGCGATGGGCGTCATTATTTGCCGTCAATAGCGTCGTGGCCTGGCCTGAAATCCGGGAATTCTCAGGTTGATTACAATAAATTAACAATAATAACGGCGGGGAATTTACCCGCGAGAACTAATAAGAAATATGACAGTGACGGGGGGATGGTTGCCGCAGCGCCAGCACCCTGACGGCTATCTATGTTACCGGTTAACATCTGAGGTAGCGCGCAACGGTAGCGGTAGCAGAAGGTATACAGCAGAAGAAATAAGGCCGGCAGGGACGCCCTGACCGGCCAGAGAATTACGCCTTCTTACGGGCGGAGAGTGAACGCAACAATACCCCGAGGGTTGTGCCGTTATGCAACAGCGCACTGGCACCCGGGGATAACCATCCCAGCGCGGCGGCCAGCATAATTGAGCTGTTTACCCACTCGGTTATCTTAATGTTGCTGTTAACTAGCTTCATCGCCTCAAGCGCCAGCTCGCGGGCGGTCGTCACACCATGCAGATTATCCTGCAAGAGCACGGCATCCGCCGCCTGCTGGGCCAGCTCGGTACTCTGGTTCATGGCCAGGCCGACATTGGCCTGGGTGAGTACCGGGGCATCGTTGATGCCGTCCCCCACAAATAGCACCCGATGGCCCTGTTCCTGTAGCTGACGCACCACCTCAACTTTGCTGTCCGGCGTGGACTGGGCGTAGTAGTGGTCAATCCCCAGTTCACAGGCCAGCTGTTGTGCCTTGTGTTCACTGTCGCCAGTCAGCAGGATAACCTGCTGAATACCGCCAGCGCGCAGCGCCGCGATAATTTCTGCCGCTTCCGGACGAACGTTATCTTGCAGGCCAATCATGCCGACCAGCTTGTTGTCCAGACCGATAAACAGCAGATGGCGCCCCTGATGCTCCAGCGCACTGATGTCATCCTGGTAAGGCGTGAAATCAATGGCGTAGTGCTCGCTCAGGAAATGGCGGCTACCGATCTGCATCTGGTGCCCGTCCAGCTCACAAATCAGCCCGTGAGCAATCACGTACTCGACTTCGCCGTGGTTGATATGCGGCAGCTCGTGGTGTTGCGCTGCGGCAACAACCGTGTGGGCCAGCGGGTGATTACTGTGCTCCTCTACCGAGGCGGCAATCGCCAGCAGGCGTTCAGCCCAGGTATTTTGCGGATCGAAACTCACCACATCGGTGACCGCCATATCCCCCATGGTCAGGGTGCCGGTTTTATCGAATACCACAGTGTCCACCGCCGCCAGTTGCTCGATGGCCCGGCCACCTTTCAGTAACAGGCCGCTGCGGGCAGCGCGATACATGATCGATTTAAAGGCAATCGGGGTGCTGAGCTTCAGGGCACAGGAGTAGTCCACCAGGAACACCGACGCCAGGCGGCGCACATCCCGGGTCATGGCAAATACCGCCGCGCCCACCCCGAGGGTGATAGCGACCCGGCGATCCGCCATCTGTTGGGTGACCTGCTGGGTTTCGCTACGCTGGCTCAGGGAGTCGGTAATAAAGCGCCGAATATTGGCCGTTGAGGATTCATCACCTACCCGCTCGGCCACCACGGCAATATTGCCTTCCTGCACCTGGGTTCCGGCATACAGCCAGGCCCCGCGTTCGCGGCGCACCGGTACGCTTTCGCCGGTCATGGAGGCCTGATTGATAAGCCCGACGCCGCGCAACACTTTGCCATCCGCAGGAATATTATCGCCGGGGCCCAGTAGCATGACATCCCCTTCTACCAGCGTGCTGGAAGGGATCTCGATGCTGTGGCCGTCGCGCTCGACCCATACCGGGTGCTCATGGGGCTGCATCAGGCTGGCCAGCAGCGCATCGGAATGGCGGCTGGTTTCCTGCTCCATATACTCCCCGAGGGTGAGCAGGGACTGGGTTATCATCGCGGTACGGTGATCGCCCCGGGCCATTGATACCCCAAGGGCCAGCGCGTCGAGGACTTCCACTTTCAGCTGGCGCCGGGAGAGCGTATGCAGCCCCTCTTGCAGGGTGGGGGCCGTCAGAAGCAGGGTGGAGAGGCCAGCCCATTTTTTAGGTAAAAACTGGGCCAGCGCCAGGCCGCCGACATTCACCAGGTTATCTGCCATGCAGTATTCTGGTTCATAGTCGCCGTCAGTGTGGTGTTGCCAGTCAATGCGCATCACACGCTGATACAGGCTGGCGTGGTCGGTCTGGCGCGGGTTGTACTCGATCACCGCAGATCGGGCTTCCGGGCGCAGGCGCACGCCGTTTACCCCCGGTAACGCGAGCAGCTGCTGGCGAAACCACATTGCACCGTCCGGATAATGCGCCAGTTGAGGAACCCTCAACCGCAAACGGCCGGGCAGGCTGTGTACGACGCTTATCACTTCCGTTGCAGTATGGCTCACTGGTTATCCTGCTCCTGGCTGCGGTAGTACTCCAGTTCCGCCTGCAAATCGGCCAGGCGCTCTTTCATTTCTTCCATTTCGCCGCGTACCGTTCCCCAGACTTTGCCGGCGGTATTGGAGATCCCTTTCTGTACCTGACGATTGGTCAGCAGATAGGTGATGGCGGCCCCGGCGACCATCCCGGTCAGCAGGTGGGTACGGGTATTGGACTGGCGATAATTCGCTGCCGGTGCTGTGGGTGCCATCATCGGCTGCTGGGGCTGTACCGGATACGGACTGTAGGCCACCTGGCCGTTGGGCAGCATATAAGGGTATAGATACGGGGTATTATTCTGTTGTGTCATGGTTCTGTCTCTTATTCTGTACTTCATCCAGGAGATACATACCGGCTACACCGGCGCTGACAATGGCCAGCATGGTGAGCAGGGGACGACCGGCACTGGCGTTAGCCACGGCCATTACGCCGCCGCTAATTAACCCGGCTTTCGTGGCATCACGGGCAACATTTGCCGCCGTCTGGTTCAGGGACTGCTCGCCGGTCTGGTAAGTTTTCCACTGCGCCAGGCAGGAGCTGGTGGCACCGACCAGGGCACCGGCAATCATGGCGCGGTTGACCGGGCTTAATGCATCACGGCTGTTGCTCATCGTCAGTGTCCCCGAAGTCCGGTTGCTGAGGCTGCGCGGCTTTACGGTTACGGGCTACTGACTCCTGGAAGCCTTCTTTACCGGCGCTTACCGTGTCCCGGAAAATGGTGCTGCTGGTGGTGGCGGTATCGCGGATATTTTCGGCACCGCTCATCACCGCCTCTTTCACTTTGTTGCCGCCGGATTTCAGCATCTCGCCGGTGCCGGACAGGGTCTGCATCAGCATGTTGCGCACGCTTTCATTGGTGAGCAGTAAGGTTGCCGCCGCGCCAATCATGGCGCCTTTCCAGAACTCTTTATCGTCGGCACCGATCATGCTGATGATGTTTTTCAGCATGCCCGCCTGTTCACCCATCATATCTTCTACCATCCCCTGGGCCTGATGGCTCCAGTCAAAACCGGCCGGTAACGGCTGGTGGTGATGATGGTGGTGGGGGTGTGCAAAGCCCTGAGGCGGCATCATTGGCTGGGGCGGCATTTGTGGTGGCATCTGCGGCGGCATGGGGTAACCCATCGGCATATATCCCGGCATCATCATGCCTGGCCAGACCGGCTGCTGGGGCCAGCCCTGAGGCGGCATCTGAGGCTGTGCGGCCTGATCTTTAGGCTGCGGCATTTGCGGGGCTGCCATGCCCGGCTGTGGGTACAACGGATAGCCGTAAGGTGGCCAGTAAGGAGGCAGTTGATTCTGAGTATCGTTGCTCATGGTTTTCCCTTTAAGAATTGGTCGATCAGTGAGACAGAATGGCGTGGATATCGGCCAGCGCCTGGCGGGCCAGGGGCTCGTCGGGGCCAAACAGTTGTGACAGCAGGGCAGGAGGAAGCGCCCCGGCGTTGTATTCCAGTAACAGACTACCGGTGGCAGTGTTCAGGGAATAGCCACGCAGATAACCATCCGGCGCGCAGAGATTTTCCAGGTCGCTAAGCCGGCGTTTGCTCAGGCTGGAGACCAGTCTGCTGGTAAACCGCAGACGAATGCGCCCGGGAATATGGTGGGCAATTTCTACATAGCGGCGAAGTGTCATCAGACTGTCTAAATCGTCTAACTGCATGCGTGTACCTGTCCGTAATGTTCGTGATAATCATTACTATATAGCGCGCTATATAGCGTTGTTACTGTAACCCAGAACCCCACTAAAGACTGATCATCAATAGGGTTATTTGCCGGAATGTTGCGACAGGTCAAATAATGCCGGGGGGCGGCAGGTAGGTATTAGCTGACACAAAAAGTGAGCAAAGAAACATAGCATTTATGCTAAACATAACGTAAATTATTCTCATTCCTGTTATCACGCGAGAATCATGCATGAGCCCCTATCTGCATCAAACACAAAACCGCATTCGCGTACGTTCTGATTTTATCCTGCGTAACCCGGAGCGGGTTGCCAGAGAAGTTGCGGCGATGGAAAGGATGCCGGGGGTGCTGGAAGTGGTACACCGCCGTTATGCTGGTTCTGTTGCGGTGCGCTTTGATGAACATAAAATCAGTAGCGCCACGCTGCTGGCTAAAATTGAATCCCAAAACTGGCTGAGCGTACAGAAGGATCAGGCCTACATTGATACCACGGTGCGCCAGTTGACCCGCAACGTGGCGAAAGGGCTGGCAGTCATGACCTTTAATATGGTGGTTAAGCCGTCGATGCTCAAAACCGTGGTGCAATTGATTCGCTAACGGGCCCCGGGGGTTGGCAAGTACGGCGCTGGCGCTACAATAGCCTTCCCGGTAGCTATTCTTAGCTATCTATCCAGCGCATTTCCCCGGGAGCATTGAGACGATGAACATCAGCGATGTGGCGAAAAAAACCGGCCTCACCAGTAAAGCTATCCGGTTTTATGAACAAAAAGGGCTGGTGACACCACCGGCACGTAGCGAAAACGGCTACCGTTCCTACGCCAGAAAACACCTTGAAGAACTAACACTGCTCAGCCAGGCGCGCCAGGTGGGGTTTACCCTCGAAGAGTGCCGGGAACTGGTGGGGTTGTTCAATAACCCGGATCGCCATAGCGCGGATGTGAAAGCCTATACCCTGCAAAAAGTGGCGGAGATCGAAGCCCATATCACCGCCCTGCAAGCCATGCGCGACAGGCTGATGTCCCTGGCGGCGGATTGCCCCGGTGATGACAGCGCCGAATGCCCGATAATTGATACCCTGTCCGGCGGCTGCCCGCATCATCATTGCTGAGCCGGTAATGCCTGTATCCGCAAGGTAATCCCCTCGATGGCAATAACGCGCACCCGGCAGCCAGCGGGCAAATCTTGCGCGGCGCTCACCGGCCAGCTACTGTCCCCCACCCGGATATTTCCGTGTCCGTTGACCAGCGCCGTTTCCAGCACCAGGACTTGGCCAATCAACTGGTTACCGCGCTGGTTCAGGTTCGGGGCGCCGGTGCTGTCGCGGTGCCGCCGGGAGAGCCAGCGCCACCACAGCCAGGCTGACACCACGGTCAGTACCGCAAAGCAGACCCCTTGCCACTCCCAGCCTAACGGGAGTAGCCACACCAGCAGCCCGGTGATCACCGCCGCGACCCCACTCCACAACAAATAGCCGCTGGTGCCCATCATTTCTGCCGCCAGCAGCAGGCCGCCGAGGCTGAGCCAGAAGGCGTGGGGGTGGGCAAGGATCAGCGCAATCATGAAGGTTTCCGCTGGTCAGCGCTCTGTTTAACCAGCTCGCTGATCCCGCCAATGGCGCCCAGCAGGCTGCTGGCCTCCAGCGGCATCATGATAACTTTGCTGTTTTCCGCCGCGCCGATAGTTTGCAGGGCATCGGTATATTTTTGCGCCACGAAGTAGTTCACGGCCTGAATATCCCCGCTGGCAATGGCTTCGGAAACCATTTGCGTCGCCCGGGCTTCTGCCTGGGCAGACCGCTCCCGGGCCTCTGCCTGTAAAAATGCCGACTGGCGTTCCCCCTCGGCCTTGAGGATTTGTGACTGCTTTTCCCCTTCGGCTTTCAGGATTTCCGCCTGGCGGATCCCTTCGGCTTCCAGAATATAGGCGCGCTTGGTACGTTCGGCTTTCATCTGGGCGTTCATGGAGGCGATAAGCTCCGCCGGAGGGCGAACATCGCGAATCTCCACGCGGGTGACTTTGACCCCCCAGGGGTTAGTGGCTTCATCGACAATATGCAGCAGGCGTGAGTTGATGTTATCGCGCTGGGAGAGCATTTCATCCAGCTCCATGGAGCCCAGCACGGTCCTGATATTGGTCATCGACAGGTTGACAATCGCCTGTTCGAGGTTGCTGACCTCATAGGCGGCCCGGGCGGGATCAATCACCTGAATAAAGCACACCGCATCAATGGTGACGTTGGCGTTATCCTTGGAGATAACCTCCTGGGAAGGGATGTCCAGCACCTGTTCCATCATATTAATTTTTCGCCCGATGCGGTCCATAAAGGGCACCACCAGGCTAAGGCCGGGCATCAGGGTTTTGGTGTAGCGGCCAAAGCGCTCAACGGTCCACTGATAGCCCTGGGGGACAATTTTCACCCCGGCAGCAACAATCATCAGGGCCACAAAGATAAGAATGGGGATCACTGTCAGCATCAAATACCTCCTGTATTGATAACGGGCACCGGTAACCAGGGCCTGCACTGTGCAGTTATTCTAGCGGGATAAGCGGAAAGCAACAGGGCTTTCCGCTGAAGTATGACAGGACGTGCTGAGGACGCAGAAAAAATCAGTAAAGCAGTGAATACAACTGGCGGCGATAACGGGACGCCAGCGCATCACCGGTACCCATGGCAGACAAGATCTCCTGGAAGGTCTTACGCGCCTGGCCATCAGCCGCGCCGAGATCTTTTTGCAGATGGGTGAACAGCAAGGCCAGCGCCTCTTCGTTACGGCCAACCTGATGTAATTGCAGGGCCAGTTGGGTGGCAATCTGGACATCGTCCGGGTTGTGCTGGGCTTTTTGCTGCAGCTCCTGAATTTCCGGGGTATCGGCAGCCTGTTTCAGCAGGTCGATACGGGATACCAGGCCCTGATAGCGGGAGTCCTGATCCTGCAACGGAATCGTTTTCAGGGTGGTTTCTGCGTCATCACTGCGGTTCAGTTCGATAAGCGTCTCTGCCAGCAGCAGGGTGATTTCGCTGTCTTTCGGCGCCAGCTGGTTGGCCTCTTTCAGTAACGGCAGGGCATCAGCAAATTTGCCTTCTGCCATCAGGGCGGAAGCCTGTTGTGCTTTGAGCTCTTCTTCCCGGGGGAGGTATTTATCCAGCAGGGCGCGGATAGCTTCTTCCGGCTGCGGGCCCTGGAAGCCATCTACCGGTTGGCCATTCTGGAACAGGTAGATTGTCGGGATCGCCCGCAGGCCAAACTGGGAGGCCACCATTTGCTGGGTGTCGCAATCCACTTTTGCCAGAACAAATTGACTGTGGTACTGATTTGCCAGTTGCTCCAGCAGCGGGGTCAGTTCCTGGCAATGCTGGCTACGTTCTGACCAGAAGTAAAACAGGACCGGTACCGTGACGGACTGATCAAGTGTCTGGTTCAGGTTCTCTTCGGTAATCGTAATAATTGTTTGTGCAGACATGCGTCGCCCTCTTAGACAGGTTTGTTAAGCAGATGGGGGCAGTGCCGGCCCGCTTCAACTCAGTGACTCAATATTTTATCCATCCAGCGGTCCGGCAGCAGCCGCTTAAGGAGACGGACCGTGTGGGTTACCAGGGTCACAGGATAGCGGATCCTGGCCCGGGGGGCGGTGAATGCCGCGGCGACTTTCCTGGCGACATCTTCCGGTTGCAGGGTAAAACGCGCCGCAATCCCCGGGTTTTCTACCGGTTTATCGGTTTGGGTCTGGTTGACGTTGTCGGTAAACCGGGTGCGGATAGGCCCCGGCTCAATCAGGCTTATCTGGATACCGCTGTGGCGCAGCTCAAGGCGCAGGGCGTCTGACCAGGCCTCCAGCGCATATTTACTGGCGGCATACGCGCCGCGCCCCGGGGTTGAGATTATCCCCATTACGGAGCTGGTCATCACAATGCGCCCTTCGCCGTGGGGCCGCATGGCGGGCAACAGCAGCATGGTGAGCTGGTGGGCGCCGAAAAAGTTAGTTGAAAATTGCTGCTCCAGTTGGCGGCGGCTGATGGTTTCCAGTGGCCCATAGACCCCATAACCGCCATTATTAAACAGGCCGTAGAGCCGATCGCCGGTTATCTCCCGCACCCGGGCTGCGGCCTGGGTAACGCTGGCGGCGTCGTCCAGATCAAGCAAGATACCGGTGTAGCCCAGGGCATCCATGCGCGCAACATCGGCGGGTTTGCGGCAGGCCGCTAAAATAGAAAACCCGAGGGCGTGCAGCCGGGCGGCGCTGGCTTCGCCGATACCACTAGAACAACCTGTTATTAATATGTTTTTTTGCATAACTTTGCGTGCTAATCGTCCCGGTTTATCAAGAGTCGTGATTAACTAACGGATTGAGGTGCCGGGCCATCCAGTCGGCAATAAACGGCTGGGCAGATGCATTAGGGTGGATGCCATCGTCTTGCATCCACTCCGGCTTGAGGTACACCTCTTCCATAAAAAATGGCAGTAGCGGCACATTATTACTGGTCGCCAGGGTAGCGTAAATCGCGCTGAAACTCTCATTGTAACGCCGGCCGTAGTTCGCCGGCAGGCGGATCTGCATCAGTATCGGCTGGGCGTTGGCCGCTTTAATGTCGCCAATCACCTGATTAAGGGCACTGGCGATGCCGGCGGGTGGAAAGCCGCGTAAACCGTCGTTGCCCCCCAGTTCGATAACGACCCAACGCGGTTTATGCTCGGCCAGTAAGGCGGGTAAACGGGCCAGCCCCTGGGCCGCAGTATCACCGCTGATACTGCCATTAATTACCCGGGTCTGGCGCTTTTCCCACTGTTTATCCAGCAGTGCAGGCCAGGCGGAGGCTGCCGGCATTCGGTAACCCGCACTCAGGCTGTCCCCCAGAACCAGCAGGGTATCTGCGGCGGCAGTGCGACATATCATCAGCACCAGCAACAGGAAAGGCACATGCCAGCGCAACATATTCTTGAAGTGCATCATCTGAAAAAATCCGTCGGTCAGGGTGAACAGGCGCTTTCCATCCTTACCGGAGTTGACCTGCTTGTCAAACCAGCACAAACCATTGCCCTGATAGGCGAATCCGGTTCCGGCAAATCAACGCTACTGGCGATCCTTGCCGGGCTGGATGACGGCAGTGACGGGGATGTTATCCTGCTGGGCCAGTCCCTGAACCGGCTGGATGAAGAAGCCCGGGCCAGATTACGGGCCCGCCATGTGGGGTTTGTTTTTCAGTCTTTTATGCTGGTACCCACCCTGAATGCCCTGGAAAATGTGGAACTTCCCGGCCTGTTACGCGGTGAGAGCAGCGGCGCCAGCCGCGCGCAGTCCCGGGCGATGCTGGAGCAGCTTGGCCTTGGAAAGCGGTTGTACCATTTACCGGCGCAGCTCTCCGGCGGTGAGCAGCAGCGGGTCGCCCTCGCCAGGGCCTTTAGCGGTAGCCCGGAAATTTTATTTGCCGATGAACCCACCGGTAATCTGGATCGCCAGACCGGGGATAAAATTGCCGATCTGCTGTTTACCCTGAACCGTGAACACGGTACCACGCTGATTCTGGTGACCCACGATACGCAGCTGGCCGCGCGCTGTGACCGGCGTTTGCGGCTGCAAGACGGCAAACTGTGGGAGGAATCATGATTGCCCGCTGGTTCTGGCGCGAGTGGCGCTCACCGTCGCTGTTAATTGTCTGGCTGGCCCTGAGTCTGGCGGTGGCCTGTGTGCTGGCGCTGGGGAATATTAGCGACCGAATGGAAAAAGGCCTCAGCCAGCAAAGCCGGGAGTATATGGCTGCTGATCGGGTGCTGCGCTCCGCCTCTGCGGTGCCGGAGAGCTGGCTGGCTCAGGCGGCGGCCCTCGGGGTGCGGGTCAGCCCGCAGCTTGACTTCGCCACCATGACTTTTTCTGGCGACACCCCGCAACTGGCGGATGTCAAAGCGGTGGATGATCACTACCCGCTGTATGGGGTGTTGCAAACCCGCCCGGCGGGGTTGTCCCCGGCCCGGGGGACGGTGTTACTGGCCCCGAGACTGATGGCGTTACTCCAGCTGAAAGTGGGGGATACGCTCGAGGTGGGTGATACTACCCTGCGGGTGGCGGGGGAGGTGATTCAGGAGCCGGACAGCGGGTTTACCCCTTTCCAGATAGCCCCACGCCTGCTAATGAACATGGCGGATGTTGCCGCAACCCACGCGGTCCAGCCCGGCAGCCGGGTGAGCTGGCGTTATAAATTCGCCGGGGATGATCGCGCGTTAGCCCGGCTGGAATCTGCCATTGTGCCGCAGCTTAGCCCGGAACAGCGCTGGATAAGCCCAGAGCAGGATGACGGCGCACTCAGCAAATCCCTTGAGCGTTCACGCCAGTTTTTACTGCTGTCTGCCTTACTGACGCTGCTGCTGTCCGTGGCGGCGGTTGCCGTGGCGATGAGCCACTACTGCCGTAGCCGCTATGACATGATTGCCATTCTTAAAACCCTCGGCGCGGGCCGCCGGGCGTTAGGTAAATTGATAGTCGGCCAGTGGCTGATGTTGCTGTTGATGTCCGCCGTTGCCGGGGGGATAACCGGCAAGCTCTTTGAGGCGCTGCTGCTGCGGGCATTAAAACCGGTGCTACCGGCGGCATTACCGGCGGCCAGCGTCTGGCCCTGGTTCTGGTCCCTGGGGGCGCTGGTGGTGATTTCGCTGCTGGTGGGGCTGCGGCCTTACCGTCTGCTGCTGGCTACCCAGCCCGTGCGGGTGTTGCGCCGTGATGCGGCCGCCCGGGTATGGCCGTTGTCTATCTATCTGCCGGTAATGACCGGGCTGATTGTGGCGCTGCTGGCCGCATTAATGGGGGGCAGTGCGCTGTTGTGGTCAGTGCTCGGGGGGGCACTGGCGATGGCCCTGTTATGTGGCGTCCTGGGGTGGGGGCTGCTGTTTATTTTGCGTCACTCCGCCATTCACGCATTACCGTTCAGGCTGGCGATTAACCGCCTGCTGCGCCAGCCCTGGGCCACCCTTAGCCAGCTGGCGGCGTTTTCGCTGTCATTTATGCTGCTGGCGCTGTTGCTGGTATTGCGAGGTGATTTGCTGGAACGCTGGCAGCAGCAACTGCCGCCGGAAAGCCCGAACTATTTCTTACTCAATATCGCCCCACAACAGGTACAGCCGATAAAGGATTTTCTGGTAGAGCGCCAGATCATTCCCGATGCCTGGTACCCGGTAGTGCGCGCCCGGCTGACGGATATTAATGGCGAAAGCACGGCCGGTAATAAAGACGAGGCGCTAAACCGCGAGCTAAATCTGACCTGGCAGTCCGGGCAGCCGAACCATAATCCGGTGCTGGCGGGGCACTGGCCTCCCCGGGAAGGGGAGGTCTCTGTTGACCAGGGCGTTGCCAGCCGCCTGGGGGTGAAACTGGGCGATCGACTGACTTTTACCGGAGACACCCGGGTGTTTAGCGCCACCGTCAGCAGCCTGCGTAAAGTGGACTGGGAAAGCTTGCGGCCTAACTTCTATTTTATCTTCCCCCGGGGGGAACTGGAGCAGCAGCCGCAAACCTGGCTGACCAGTTTCCGCTGGCAGGGGCCAGAGTCCACCCTGACGGCGATCAACCGGGCGTTTCCCACCGTGAGCATGCTGGATATTGGGGTGATATTGCGCCAGGTAGGCCAGGTGCTGAGCCAGGTCAGCCGGGCGCTGGAGGTGATGGTGGTGCTGGTTACGGCCTGCGGCATTTTATTACTGCTGGCACAAATCCAGGTAGGGATGCGCCAGCGTTACCAGGAACTGGTGGTTTACCGCACCCTTGGGGCGACCCGGCGCTTACTGCGCTATACCCTGTGGAATGAGTTTGCCTTACTGGGGGCGGTGTCCGGGGTTGTGGCGGCGCTGGGGGCGGAGACGGCGCTGGCGCTGTTGCAAACCCGGGTGTTTGATTTCCCCTGGCAGCCAGACTGGCAATTGTGGGTGGTGTTACCAATTAGTGGCATAACGTTATTGTCATTCTGTGGGGGATGGCTGGGAATTAGGCTACTGAAAGGCAAGGCATTGCATCGGAAATATGCAAGTTAATTCCCTAATTATTCAAAGGATTAATATTCAGTAACATTGACAGAAACTGACATTTTGATGGCCAGTGGGTGTTTTGGTGAAACACCTTGTAACAAATTAAGTATTTTTTAACGGCACTTATTGATAATTTTGTAACCAAAACCGTCATAAAAGCACGGTAACATGCCTTGGCTAATAGTTAGCAGGACACTAAGGATTAATAATGACAATTAAAATAAACGCGCTGGCGAAAGCAATCGGCGCGGCAGTGGTACTTGGTTCTGTTTCTTTTGCGTCCCAGGCGGAAATTACCCTGATTAAGCAGGATCCGCAGGCGGGCGATCCCCTCAGCCGTCTTGACTTTAAAGTGGGCGGTTCTATTCGTCCGCAGATAAACAATATGACCGGCGATGGAGACAAAGGTTCATACAAACGCAATGTTTTTGATGGCGGTACCCGTTTCCGATTCTCCGCTGATTACTATCTGTTCGATGACATCAGCTGGATCAGCTACTACGAACTGGGTGTGAATATTCCTGCACTTTTCAACTGGGATAATCACTACGCCAAAGGCTCTACTAATACTGACCGTCGTATGTTGTATACCGGGCTGAAAAGCGCCACCTACGGTACACTGACCTACGGTAAACAAAACAGTATTTACTACGATGTTATCGGGGCCAAAACTGATATCTGGGATTACGATATGTTAGCCCAGGCACCAGGTAATGGTATCAACGGTAACTATGATGGTTCTTACCGTTCCCGCAGCATGCTGAAATACAAAAATACCTTCGGCGACGCCGATGTGTATGCCGGCTACCTGTTTGAAGATGAACCGTACCGTGTCAACAGCAACGGTAACTACAGCGGTTACAGCTACAAACGTAAAGGCGGCGGCTCACTGGGTGTGGACTACCACATCACTGAAGACCTGACCTGGGGTACCGCGTGGAACCTGACCCGCGCCGTGGTATACCAGAACAGTGCCCGTTCAGAAGGTAAAACCTACAACCAGAGCATCTACGGTACAGCATTAAGCTGGACCCCGGATAACTGGACACTGTCTGCGGGCGGTGGTTACTACCAGAACTATCTGGTCTCCAAATCTAGCTCAAAATCACCGAACAACTACTTTGCCGGTGATGCATGGGGCGTTGAATACTTCGCAGGTTATAAATTCCCGATTGGCAAATACATGGTTAAGAGCATCCAGCCTTACTTCATGGGTGACCGTCTGGAATACCTGAGCGGCAGCAACTACAAACGTATCGATAACGGGCTGGGTATCTCCTTCCAGCTGGATTACGGCTTCCGCGTCGATTACGAACACGTCTTTACCTCCAGCACCGACGATCAGGGTGACATGAACGTCGTTCGTGTACGTTACGACTTCTGATGTCCCTTTCCCCCGCTACGGCGGGGGAAATTCTCCACATAGTATTCCCGGCCCGTCAGGCCCGCTTTCCGGTTAGTTAAGCTTGTGCTGTGCCCACTGAATACCGCTGTGGTATTCCACCGGCAGTAGCGGGGTCAGCGCCTCCAGAGTGGCACTTAGCCTATCGGTATCCTGATCGTTGAGGTTAAGATGGCCCACTTTACGACCGGGACGGACGTCTTTGTCATACCAGTGGAGCCGCACCAGCGGCAGTTTCAGCCAGTCGTAGTTCAGATCGGTGCCAATCAGGTTCACCATCACCGACGCGCCATTCACCACTGGTGGCGGCAGGGGTAAATCGAGAATAGCCCGCAAGTGCAGCTCAAACTGGCTGATCGAGGCGCCGTTTTGGGTCCAGTGCCCGCTGTTATGCACTCGGGGCGCCAGCTCGTTAATCAGTAGCCCCCCGGGGGTGATAAAGCACTCCATCGCCATAACGCCCACATATTCCAGTTCGTGCATAATGGCGCTGAGCATGGATTCAGCCTGCTCTTGTAATGCCAGATCGGCCTGAGGGAACACCACGCTGGTACGCAAGATCCCCTCCTGATGCAGGTTGTGGGTCAGCGGATAGAACACCGTGCTGCCGTCACGGCCACGGGCGCCAACCAGTGAGACTTCCCCGGAGAAGTTAATTCCCTGTTCAACGATACACTCGCCATAACACGCCGCGGGGAGTTGCGCCGTCTCGGCACTGCGTAGCCGCCACTGACCGCGGCCATCATAGCCGCCGGTGCGGCGCTTCACGATAGCCAGATCGCCCAGGCGGGCGAAAATAGCGGGCCACTGGGCCGCATCCGCCAGTAACTGCCAGGGGGCCGTCGCCAGCGCCAGCTTATCGAACAGCTGTTTCTGGGTCAGGCGATCGGCAATGATCGGGAAGACATCGCGGTTTACAAACGCGTTGTGGCGCGCCAGTTCCCGGGTGAGGGCGGTTTCCGGCCAGCGTTCGATTTCAGCCGTGATAACACTGTGCTGAAACGGCACCCCCTGGGGTTCTGCATCCAGCCCAACAGGGTAGACGGTTATCCCCAGCGGTTCGCCCGCCTGGCGCAGCATCCGGCCCAACTGGCCGTTACCCAGTACGCAGACCTGCATCA
The DNA here is from genome assembly GCF_016415625.1 of Shimwellia pseudoproteus. Lineage (GTDB taxonomy): Bacteria > Pseudomonadota > Gammaproteobacteria > Enterobacterales > Enterobacteriaceae > Shimwellia > Shimwellia pseudoproteus. Next base: position 49,185 of record NZ_WBXP01000010.1, on the reverse strand, counting down.
TGCGTCACCCCGCGGATCTGGATTCTCCAGCACCTCATCAGTCTGTTTCTGGCGCCATGCGCTGAGGCGCGCCAGCAGCGCGCTGTCGTGGGTGGCGATAATCTGGGCCGCCAGCAGGGCCGCGTTGGCGGCGCCGGCTTTACCGATGGCCAGGGTGCCCACCGGGATCCCGCGCGGCATTTGTACAATAGAGTACAGGCTGTCCACCCCGCTCAGGGCGGCGCTTTGTACTGGCACACCCAGTACCGGCACCAGGGTTTTTGCTGCAATCATACCCGGCAGGTGGGCGGCGCCACCGGCACCGGCAATAATCACCTGATACCCATTATCCTGTGCCTGTTCGGCAAAGCTGAATAGCTTGTCCGGGGTGCGGTGGGCTGAAACCACCTCAGTGTGGTACGGGACATCGAGCATATCGAGGATTTCTGCGGCAAATTGCATGGTGGCCCAGTCACTTCTGGAGCCCATGACAATGGCAATACGAACCGGGATCTGGCTGGAAGACATGGGTCTTAAAACTCCTGTGGATGTGCAAGCAAAACAACGTGGGCGTCGTTTTAAGAGGGCATGAGAATAGCATGTAAAACGGCCAGGGAAAACGGTTGCGCGGCGAGAAATAGCGCAAAAAAACGCTATAGCGCTTAAAATGGAAAAAATTGCAGGGTGGTGTTTTGCGGGGTGACTTCGATAAGCGATCCCTCGTGGTGCCAGGCGCCTAATACCGCACGCCATGCGGGCTTGCCGTTGGCCTCCAGAGTATGGATTTCCGGGCGATGGGTATGACCGTGGATTAACCACTGTACCCGGTAGGCCTCCATCACTGCGACCACGGCCTGTGGATTAACATCCATGATGGCGACCGATTTCTGGCTGTTGGCGGCCTGGCTGTCGGCGCGCATACGGGCCGCGATACGGCGGCGGACAAACAGCGGTAGCGCCAGAAACAGCCACTGGACCCAGCGGGTATGGACCTTTTTACGAAATGCCTGGTAGCCGGCATCGTCGGTGCACAGTGTGTCACCGTGCATGATCAACAGATCACGGCTATACAGCGTCAAATGCTGCACTTCCGGCAGCAGGATCATGCCGCTCTCCCGGGCGAAGCGTTTGCCTATCAGGAAATCGCGATTGCCGTGAATAAAGTAGCAGGGTACCCCGTGGTCAACGAGCTGGCGGATGGCGCTGGCCACGGTCTGGTGGAGCGGGGTGAGGTTATCATCGCCAATCCACGCTTCGAACAGATCGCCAAGGATGTACAACGCGTCAGCTTCCCGGGCGCGCCCGGCCAGAAAACGCAGAAAACCGGCGGTGATCGCCGGTTCTTCTTCACACAGATGTAAGTCTGCAATAAACAGCGTGGACACAGCTTATTCGCTGATGGTAACGCTTTTGATGATGACGTCATCTTTCGGCACATCCTGGTGCATGCCGCTGCGGCCGGTAGAGACCGCTTTGATGTTGTCAACAACGTCCATGCCTTCAACCACTTCGGCGAAGACACAGTAACCCCAACCCTGCAGGTTTTCACCGCTGAAGTTCAGGAAGTCGTTATCAACCACATTGATGAAGAATTGGGCTGTTGCGGAGTGCGGCGCCTGGGTACGGGCCATTGCCAGGGTACCGCGGGTGTTTTTCAGACCATTGTTGGCTTCGTTCTGGATAGCGTCTTTGGTCGTTTTCTGTTTCATCCCGGGTTCAAAACCGCCACCCTGGATCATAAAGCCGTTGATCACACGGTGGAAAATGGTGTTGTCGTAAAAACCTTCGCGGCAGTAACCCAGGAAGTTTTTGACGGTAACCGGCGCTTCTTTATCGAAAGTTTTGATCACGATATCGCCGTGGTTGGTGTGAAAAGTAACCATGTTTGCATCCTGTTGGGTTAACAATTGCCCAGGCCCGTAACAGCAGGCCAGTGTAACTGGTTTTATAACACAACTTGGCTGCCGGGATCATCTTGCAAAACATGGCCGGGAAACAGAATTATGGGTTAAGATAACTGCTTAAATTTTTTTATGACCACACACAGACACGGAACACTCTGATGTTAAAAATCTTCAATACACTCAGCCGCCAGAAAGAAGAATTTAAACCCATTCATGCCGGAGAAGTCGGTATGTACGTGTGTGGTATCACCGTCTATGATCTCTGTCATATCGGCCACGGGCGTACTTTTGTTGCTTTCGATGTGGTAACCCGCTATTTGCGCTTCCTCGGCTATAAACTTAAATATGTGCGCAACATTACCGACATTGACGACAAAATTATCAAACGCGCCCACGAGAACGGTGAGTCGTTTACCGATCTGGTGGACCGGATGATTGGCGAAATGCACGCTGATTTTGCGGCGCTGAATATTTTGCCCCCGGACAGTGAACCCCGCGCCACCCACCATATTCATGAAATCATCGAGATCACCGAACAACTGATTTCCCGCGGTCACGCCTATGTGGCGGACAATGGCGATGTGATGTTCTCCGTGCCGACCGACCCAACCTACGGCGTATTATCCCGCCAGGATCTGGAGCAGCTCCAGGCCGGGGCTCGGGTGGAAGTGGCGGACGTGAAACGTAACCCGATGGATTTTGTGCTCTGGAAAATGTCCAAACCGGGTGAACCAAGCTGGTCATCCCCCTGGGGTGAAGGCCGTCCTGGCTGGCACGTTGAATGTTCGGCGATGAACTGCAAACAGCTGGGTAATCACTTTGATATCCACGGCGGCGGTTCTGATCTGATGTTCCCGCACCACGAGAACGAAATTGCCCAGTCCACCTGCGCCCACGGCGGTGAGTACGTTAACTACTGGATGCACTCCGGCATGGTGATGGTTGACCGGGAAAAGATGTCCAAATCCCTCGGTAACTTTTTTACCGTGCGCGACGTGCTCAAGTATTACGATGCGGAAACCATCCGTTACTTCCTGATGTCCGGCCACTACCGCAGCCAACTGAACTACAGCGAAGAGAACCTGAAACAGGCCCGCTCTGCGCTGGAGCGGCTCTACACGGCGCTGCGCGGTACCGATAACACCGCCACCCCGGCCGGGGGCGAGGCGTTTGAAGCCCGCTTCCGCGAAGCCATGGATGATGACTTCAATACCCCGGAGGCCTATTCCGCGCTGTTTGATATGGCCCGGGAAGTGAACCGTCTGAAGGGCGAAGACATGGCGTTAGCCAACCAGATGGCGGCGCATATGCGCAAGCTGGCTGGCGTGCTGGGCCTGCTGGAGCAAGATCCGGAAACGTTCCTGCAAAGCGGTGCCCAGGCCGATGATGGCGAAGTGGCTGAAATCGACGCCCTGATCCAGCAGCGGCTGGATGCCCGTAAAGCGAAAGACTGGGCTGCTGCCGATGCCGCCCGCGATCGCTTAAATGAGATGGGGATTGTGCTGGAAGATGGCCCGCAGGGGACTACCTGGCGCCGTAAGTAATAACGTTACGCAATACATAACCGGATAGGCCCCCCGGGCTGGTCCGGTTACTTCCCTGGTTGTACGCCTTCATGCTTTGCCCTTCAGGCCGACTCTCTGGCCACCAGTTGCCCCGATAAGGTAATGCGTTGTAGCGCCAGCGCCGGTGTTTCTAGCTTGCGCAGCAGCAGCGCCACTGCCTGGCGGCCGGTTTCTTCGCTGGCGGATGATACATAGGTAAAGGATGGCGAGGTGAGATTGACGCTGAGCATATCGTCAAAACCTATCAGCGCCACTTGCTGGGTGAGGAACACATCTTTCCCCACGGTACGCCCCACCTGATGGATACCGGCGATAGAGCCTATCATAGCGTCTGGCGAATGGCAGAGCAGGGCGGTGATGGTGCTGTTATTCTCCAGCAGCCCCCGGGTGGCCTGGCTGGCGGCCCGGGTATCATCACTACAGGCCGGTACCACCGCATCCCGCCAGGGGATACCAAATTGTGTCAGGGTACTGCGAAACCCCAGCAGGCGCTGCTGGCGAATAATGTCATTATCTTTCCCGCCAATATAGCCAATGTTGCGGTGCCCGCGCTCAATCAGGTAGCGGGTTGCCAGGCTGGCGGCCTGGCGATTATCGCGCACCACCAGATAGCACGGTGCCTCCAGTAATGACTGGGAGACCACCACCAGTGGAAACGGGCAGTGGCGGAGCTTTTCAGGTAACTGGCTGCGGGTATTATCGGCATCAAGGTAGATAACCCCCGCCACCCCTTGTTGTTTGAAGGAGGTCAGGCAGCGTTCGAGGAACTCGCCGTTGCGCCCCGGCTGGCCGAGGAACACCATAAAACCGCTGCTTTCCAGATTCTGGACCACGCTGGCCATCACCTTGAGGGTAAAGTTGTCGCTGAAGTCACACAGGATCAGGCCAATCAGGTTTGAGGTACTGGCGCGCAGATTGGCCGCGGCCAGGTTGTGCACATACCCCAGATCGGAAATCGACTGGTTCACTTTATCGATAGTTGTCGCCGAGATTTTCCCTTTCTGACGCAAGACCAGGGAGACAGTCGATACCGAGACACCCGCATGTTTTGCAACATCAATAATACTGACTTTCTTCAACCTGACTCCCTGAAAAAATAACGGCGTCCAACCCACAGCCGTGCAGATAAATCGCCGTTCAGGCAATCCCTGTGCGGGCAAAGCGTGTGCCGCCCCCAGTCAGGGCAGCACACGCCAGCCTGACATTTTTAGACTTATTTGCCAATCATCGTGGACATGGTTTGGGCGATAAACTGCGCCCGGGCACCAAAAATAACCTGGATGCCTTTATCACCCACGAAAACGACCCCTCTGGCACCGAGGCTGTTAAGACCCTCTTTATTGACCTTATCGCTTTTGTCCACTTCCAGGCGCAAACGGGTGATGCAGGCCCCTACGGAATCAATATTTTGGGCACCGCCCAGCAGGGCGATAATTTCCCCGGCCAGTTCGGTATCCGTTTTATCGCTGGCGTCGGTTGTGACATCGGTACGCCCCGGTGTTTTGACATCGAAGCGGCGGATCACAAACCGGAAGGTGAAGTAGTAAATAATCGCCATCGGGATGCCGACAATAGCCGCATTAAGGAAGTTGGTCTGGTAGCCGTTAAACGATGGCAGGATCCCAAAGGAGATATAGTCAATCAGCCCGGCAGAGAATGACTTGGCGATATGGGCATGTAACAAATACATGGTCATGTAGGCCAGCCCCGCCATGATCGCATTAAATACGTAGAGGATCGGCGCCACAAAAATAAAGGTGAACTCGACCGGCTCGGTGATCCCGGTCAGGAAGCAGGTCAGCGCGGCAGAAAACAGGATCCCGAAGGCGATTTTTTTATTTTTGCTGTGGGCTTCGTGGTACATCGCCAGGCAAGCCGCAGGCAGGGCAAACAGCATCAGCGGGAATTCCCCCTGCATAAATTTACCGGCGTTTTGGTAGCTGTCGCTACTGAAGGATTTCACCCCTTCTTCCAGCATTTTGAACCAGATAGTCTGATCGCCGTGGATAACCTGGCCGGCCTGGGTGGTGTAATCCCCAAAGGAGTACCAGAATGACGGGTACCAGATATGGTGCAGCCCGAGGGGGATCAGTGCCCGTTCCACCAGGCCAAAGATAAAGGTAGACGCCGCCTGGTTATCGCCATTGATCACCACCGACAGCGCATCAATACCGGCCTGGATATGCTGCCAGACATAGGGCAGCAGCAGGCCAAGAATAAAGGACAGTAATGCCGTGGCGATGGCCACAAAGCGCTTACCGGAGAAGAACCCGAGGAACTCCGGCAACTGCATGGCGTGGAAACGGTTATAACACCAGGCCGCAAGGATCCCGCAGATTAATCCGCCGAAGACGCCCATCTGTAACGTGGGGATCCCGACCACCATGGCGTATTTCCCGCCCTGGGAGGCCATGTCCGGGGTGATGCCCAGCACGGTGCTAATGGTGATGTTGGTGACAAACACCGATACCGCGGCAGACAGCGCCGCAATCCCGGATTCGGACGCCAGCCCCACCGCCGAGCCAATGGCAAACAGCATGGGTAAGTTGTCGAAAATGACACCGCCGGCATTCATCATCAACGGCAGATGGAATTTATCGCCAAAGGCCAGCAGCAGCCCCGCGGCCGGCAGTAACGAGATAGGCAGCATGAGCGCGCGGCCAATCATAGACAGTTTGGAGAGTGATTTTACAACACCTGATAGCAGACTCATGCCTTCCCGAATAGGGCCATGAACGTTGCGCTTACTGGGCGCATTCTTGTAAGTAGAACGTTCTAGTAGAACGTTCTACTTATCCTGGAATAAGCCGTTACCAGGATCAACGTTATTTTTACATTTGGTCAGAGGAAAGGGTGATTCTTAGAGGTTGATCGAAAATTAACCATTGCAACAGCAGGGGATTTGGCGAATCAGACCCGCAGGCAGGCACCTGCGGGTGAGGGGATCAGGCCGTAACGGTAACGCTCTGGCCAGCAAATGTGACGGTTTGGCCCGCCACAATTTTGCAGCGTTTGCGGGTTTCCGTTACGCCGTCCACCTGGACTTCGCCTTCGCCGATGGCGATTTTTGCCTGGGCTCCGCTTTCGCTCCAGCCTTCCAGTTTCAGCAGATCGCACAGTTCTACGTGCGGATGTTTACCCAGAGAAAATGTTGCCATCTCAGGCCTCCTCAATGTCATGATATTCTTCGCAAGCTTGCAAGGTGTTCTGGATCAGGGTGGCGACCGTCATTGGGCCAACACCACCAGGCACCGGTGTGATGTAGGAGGCACGCGCGGCGGCATCGTCAAATACCACGTCCCCGACTACCTTGCCATTCTCCAGGCGATTGATCCCGACATCAATAACAATCGCGCCTTCTTTGATCCATTCACCGGGAATAAAGCCCGGTTTGCCAACCGCCACGATCAGCAGATCGGCGTGTTCTACATGGTGGCGCAGATTTTTGGTGAAGCGGTGGGTGACGGTGGTGGTGCAGCCCGCCAGCAGTAGCTCCATGCTCATCGGGCGGCCGACGATATTCGAGGCGCCAATCACCACGGCATTCAGGCCATAGGTGTCGATGTTATAACGCTCCAGCAGGGTAACAATACCCCGCGGTGTGCAGGGGCGCAGGCGCGGTGCGCGCTGGCACAGGCGGCCCACGTTATACGGGTGGAAACCGTCGACGTCTTTATCCGGGTCAATCCGCTCCAGTACTTTGACATTGTCGATACCGGCCGGCAGCGGCAGCTGCACTAAAATACCGTCAATGGTGTTATCCGCATTCAGGGTGTCTATCAGGCCCAGCAGCTCAGCTTCGCTGGTGGTATCCGGGAGGTCATAAGAGCGGGAGACGAAACCCACTTCTTCGCAGGCTTTACGTTTGCTGCCGACATAAATCTGGGAGGCGGGGTTTTCTCCCACCAGGACAACGGCCAGTCCAGGGGCCCGTTTTCCGGCCGCTACCCGCGCCCGTACTTTCTCAGCAACCTCAGAGCGGACCTGCTGCGCAATCGTTTTACCGTCAATAATCTTTGCTGCCATCAGAGAGAGGATTCCATCTGTCATAGAGAAGAAAAGGGGATGTGACTATTGTGTCAGAAGCCGGCTGCGCTGTCAGTCACGTTTGTCAGGTTAAGTACAATTGTTCCGCATCCGGTTGAAAAGCCATTGACTGCAGTGTCCCGCTCCGTATAATCGCAATCCGCTCTGTGTAACATACATTATGCAGTGTTTTCTGTTTTGCAACGCACCCTTAGCTCAGTTGGATAGAGCAACGGCCTTCTAAGCCGTGGGTCACTGGTTCGAATCCAGTAGGGTGCACCATCGACAATCTCCCCCCTCACCGCTTGCGTTAACATGCCATTTTTTCTGTGGAATTTCCGTGAAATATAGCCACGCCGCATGTGTGTAGTTACGCCTTATAAACCGTATAATTTCACCGGTATTTAACTTAAACATTACTGCCATCACACCGACAAAATTGTCAGCTATTGTCAGTATTCATGGTATTACATCACATATTACGCTAATACTTTAAGGTACCAATACGGATCACAGATCTCGTTAAGATCTCCTTAAGAAGTGTGGAATAGATTTATCTTCCTGTCGCACGTTGTATATAAAAGTATGCAAAAGGATGATTAATATGCTGAACACATTGAATAGAGTAGAAAATACGATTAATACACGTGGAATTGGTGCTTTGCCACACGAATACTGCCATGACAAGCTTATTCAGTGGGCAGCGGAAAGCATGGCGGAAGGATTACCGGACAAATTTTTCCAGGCCCGCTTACTGTGCGCTAAATTTCCCGATATGACCGAACCGGGCAGCACTGTTTTATGTGCCTATCACGATGTAAAACTGACACCCCATTCCGATTATGAGGACTTCAATCCGGCGGATGACGCCTACCCGGCAAGATGCATTGAAGCGCTCCTTGAAGGCAAAGAGTGGGTGGAAGCCCTGGTGGTGTTTGACCGGGAAAGCGTCTCCTTCGAGTGGCGCTAATGATGCGGATTATTGTGTCGGCACCGTTGGATTATCCTGGCTAAACAGCAGCGGTGTTGCGCGGCATGTTGCTCCCGGTGTGTTTACGCTGCCGGGCGGTGATGATGCGTAACGATATTCGGGCCGGCGCCACGGGTTATTATATTGCCGGCGGCCTGGGTTATTAGGTTGATATCACGTTACATTTATTTTACTCAGCTGTGGCGTAGCGGGGCGGGGATGTAAAATTAGCCGCCATAATAACCCCTTTTCCTGAAAAAGGGTGGCCATGCCTTGCCAGGCCTGGTAGTTATTAGTAAGATCGCCAAAAGATGAATTTTTATTCAATAATAACAGCCGTTCACTCCCATTCCTTTTTACCCTTCGCGTGAATAACTCTGATATTTCCATCTTTCCGTTCGTCGTTTTCGAGCCAGTTAAAGAGCAATATGACCAAGATAAATGAGATACAACGTCCGCAATGGACGACCAAAGACACCATCTGGATGATGGGCGTATATGGTGCAACCGTGGGGGCAGGGACCCTTTTCCTGCCGGTAGAAATCGGCACGCGCGGTCCGCTAGTATTTATTCTGCTACTTATTCTTGGTTTCCCGCTATCTCTGGTGCCCCATGTGCTGATCTGCCGGGTCTTTATGCGCGATGCCCAGACCCAGGATCACTCATTGCCGCTGTTTGGCTCGTTTTTTGGCCCCAAAGGGCGCCAGGCGATGAAACTGTTTTTCTGCGTGGCCCACTATCCGGTTACGCTTATCTATGCGGTTTCGCTGGTCAATGCGCTCAGCCATTTTTTATCCGATCGCCTGCATATCACCGGGATCAACCGCGCCACACTGACACTGGTGGTGTTGTTCTTGCTCCATCTGGTGCTCAGCAAGGGCCGTGACAAAGTAGTGGGCACCATGAGTGCGCTGGCGCTGCCGTTTGCCGTGGCAATAATTTTGATTGCCGCCTCGCAAATCCCTGCCTGGGACATCAACAACCTGACGCAGGCCTGGCAGCAAACCCACGGGTCATCGCTTGGGGAGTCACTGAAAGGGATTTGGCTGACACTGCCGCTGATCGCCTTTTCATTATGTTCGGCACCGCTGATCCCGGCGCTGTCTTCCTGGTATCGTGAGCCGGGCGCCGGTGGCGAGCCGCAATCGGTACGGGTGATCCGCCGGGCTTATGGGCTGATTTTTTTCAGCATTATCTTTTTTGTGCTGAGCTGCATCCTGAGCACCCCCCGGGAAACCTTCCTGATGGCCAAAGCACAAAACCTGAACGTACTGTCGGTGATTGGCGGCAGCGGTCATATGGGGTTCCTGCTTTACCTCGCGCCGTTTATTGCCATTGTCGGGATGGTTAAATCCTTCCTCGGGGTTTCTATGCCAGTGGCTGAAACCTTCAGTGTGCTGGCTGCTGATATGTTCGGGGTAAGAAGCGCCAGCCGAGTCAAGCCGCTGAAGCTGGTGGTGTCGGTGCTGATGTTTATGGTGACCCCTGTCGTCACCTACCTGAACCCGGACGTTATCAACATGATTGAGACCCTGTGTGGTCCGCTGATTGCTATCTTCCTGTTCGTTATCCCCACTTGGCTGATTTTCACCCGCGACGCCCTGAAATCCCTGCGTGGCTTTACCGCGCTGGTGGTGATGATCAGCGGTATCGCAACGGTATCTGCGCTGCTGTACGCTATTCTCTAAAACGGGGGTGGCAGTAGCGGTAAAAAGGCCCGCCTTCTGGTCGGGTCTTTTTTATGGCTTACGCCCATCAGCCACGGGACCCCGGGCCGCGCGACTGCTAACGGCTTAAATTAGCCTGAATTATGGCTATCAAGTGGTTTATAATTCATAGCTTGATACATTTGCAGACATTATTGTCTGGAAAATACCCGGGTTAACAATTATCGTGTTCTGTAATTGTTAACCGCAGCGGCGGTACCTTTATTATCGCGCCCTGTGCGGCGTTTACTTTGCCCGTTGTTCGACGGTGCCGTGCTGTTTTCCTGCAGTGTAAAAACATCATTATGTGGAATCCCCCTTTTCTGACCCGGATAGGCGCGAACCAGCGCTGGGCGTTACGTTATTGGCTGCTGGCTGGCGGCGTGTTTATGGTGCTGGGGCTGGGGTACTGGCCGTGGCTGACTATTCCCCCGGGTAACCATCTGGCGGCTGGCTATCTGGTATTAACCCAGATCGGCTGGTTTGGGCTGTTTGCGATTCTGGGGTTGATTGTTAGCGAGTTAACACTGGCGCTACCCCGCTGGCTAAGCCGCAGCGTCTGTGGGCTGCTGGCGCTGGGGATTGCGGTGATGCTGGTGGTCGACACCCGGGTGTTTGACCAGTATCGCTTCCATATCAACGGCTTCGTCTTTACGCTGTTTTTCCACGGTGGCGATACTATCGCCTTTTCCTGGGTGACCTGGCTGATTGCGGCCCTGGTGGCCGCGGTACTGGCGCTGGTATTACTGGTGATGGGCTGGCTGGCCGGCCGGACGTGGTTTCGCAGGCGCTATGTCGTACTGGGCTATGGTGCCATAATCGCCGCGCTGTGCGGCAGCCAGGGGATCCATGCCTGGGAGGATGCCAATTACCAGCGGGTTATCCCCAATTACACCGATACGTTCCCTCTCTATTACCCGCTGACGGCGAAAGATACCCTGATCCGCTGGGGGCTGGTGGATGCAGCTCAAGTAGCAGCAAAACGCCGGGAAGCGGAAAAGCTTGATAGCGTCCCGAGCGGGCATTTTCACTATCCGCTCTCCCCGCTGGTGTCTCATCCCCCGGCGCAGCCGATGAATATCCTGTTTGTGATGATCGATGCCTGGCGGTTTGATGATGCCTCCCCGGCGACGGCCCCGCATATCATGGACTTCGCCCGTCAGGCGCTGACCTTTACCCAGCACCAAAGTGGCGGTAACTCCACCCAGGCGGGGATTTTTAGCCTGTTTTACAGCATCCCGGCCACTTACTTTACGGCGGCGAAAAGCAGCGGCCGCCGGCCGGCGCTGATGCAGCAACTGGCGGACAATAACTACCAGTTCTCGATCCACGGCTCTGCCGCCCTGGACCACCCGCCCTTCGATCGTACGGTCTTCTCGCGGATTGCTAATTTGCAGGTTACCACCCCGGGGGAAAACCAGGCGGCCCGGGATCAGCGGATTACCGATGATTTTATCCACTTCCTCGATACCCGGGATCACCAGCGGCCCTTTTTTGGCTTCCTGTTCTACGATGCGGTACACGGTTACGATTTACACCCGGAGACGATGCCCACCCCGTTCCGGCCATACTGGGACCGGGTCGATCACATTATGCTGAGCAATACCTTCGACCCGACCCCCTACCATAATCGCTACCGGGACGTGCTGTTGTATGACGACGGCCTGATAAACCAGGTGCTGGACAACCTGAAACGCCAGGGGCTGGACGATAACACCATCGTGGTGATCACCACCGATCACGGGGAAGAGTTTAACGATAACCACCAGAACTACTGGGGACACGGCAGTAACTTTAGCCAGGCCCAGGTGCATGTTCCGCTGTTTATCCGCTGGCCGGGCATGGCCCCGCGCACCATTGATTACCGCACGTCACATCTGGATATCGTGCCCACCCTGATGACCCGGGCACTGGGGGTCACCACGCCGGTAAATGATTACAGCGTGGGCCGGGACTTATTTTCACCGGCCCCGGGGCCGCGCCATCTGATTGTCGGCAGTTACTACAATTATGCGATTGTTTCCCCGGATGAGCTGGATGTGGTCACCCCGGACGGTATGCAAACTAACCTGACGCCAGCGCTACAGCCCCTCGGCCGCGATGCCGATCAAAACGCACTGCGCCAGGCCATGGAAGAGATGTCGCGCTTTTTCCGCTAAGCTGGATGTAAAGGAAGAGCGGGCAACGAAGGAGGACAGGGTGGGCAAAACAGGAGTGTTACTGATAGCATCTTTGCTGGCGGCGCCAGCGATAGCGGGGGAGGTGAGGGCCCCGTATTCCCCCGCCCCGGGGGTGTTGTGTGATTCATGGATCTGCGCCGACAGGCACGGTATTTCCCCGGCGCTGACCCGGCACTATCTGGGCCCGCAGCGCGGAGATAAGCTGGCGACAATGGGGGATTTTGATCACCGCGCTTTTACCTTCGCGGGCGGGCTGTTTTGTGATGTGAACGAGCAACTGTGCCGGGACGATCGCTACTTCGCCGCGGACGGCCAGCGCAGCGGGGCGATAAATCAGCACTATACTGAACTGTTATTTGGCGCCGGGCGCTAAGTGGGGTTGGGCTATGGTGGGGATATTCCCGGCCGGTTAGCGACCCGCAATAACGCTAAAAAAATGCCGGCCATTATGGCCGGCATAAGATTACGTTATGCTGTTACCTTGTGAGGTAAGCCAGAGTTACTCCTCGGCAGAGGGTTTTTTCCCGGCGGCTTTCTTCACGGTATCGCTCGGTTTATCCCCGGTGCTCGCCGCGTGTTCCTTGAGTACCACCACTTCGTATTTACCGGTTTCATTGTTGCGGTGTAAACCGTGAATATCGGTTTCGAAGCCCGGATAATGTTCGCCGATTTCACACAGCATCTGCAGGAAGTTCAGCACCGGCAGGCTCTGCTCAGTCAGTTTCTCACCCGGCATAACTACCGGCACACCCGGAGGGTAAGGCAGGATCATGTTGGCGTTCACTTTGCCCAGCAGATCGTCCAGCTCGCAGGTTTCGATATTGCCACGCACTTCTTCCTGGAAGGCATCGTGCGGGGTCATCACCATTTCCGGCAGCACCTCAAAGGCGCGGTACATCAGGTCCGGCAGATTGTGGTGGATGGTCAGGTCATGGATACCCTGGGCCAGCTCCTGAATGCGCATATTTTTATAGAACTCCGGCGCTTCGTTATACAGCGACGGCAGAACACTCTGCACTTTCAGGTTGAGGTCATAAACCCGTTTGAAGTCAGTCAGGGCACGCAGCAGGCTGAGTGCTTTGGTCTTGTCGATGCCGATACTGAACAGGAACAACAGGTTATACGGGCCGGTTTTCTCAACGATAATGCCGTGCTCGTCCAGATATTTCGAGACGATAGACGCCGGAATACCGCTGGCCTCCAGCTCGCCATCCGGGCTCAGCCCCGGGGTCAGCAGGGTAACTTTGATCGGGTCCAAATACATATGGTCTTCGTCCATATCGGCGAAGCCATGCCATTTGTTACGCGGGTTCAGCGGCCAGCATGCCAGATCGTCAATGTTGTCCGGCTGCCAGACGTCGAAGAACCAGCCTTCGGATTCGGCTTTCAGATGACGAATCTCTTTACGGAAGCGGACTGCCCCATCAATAGAGTCATTAATCAAACGCTTACCGGTGACACCGCGCATCATGGCGGCAGACATTTCGGTGGAGGCCACAATCCCGTAATGCGGTGATGTGGAGGTGTGCATCATATAGGCTTCGTTAAAGGTTTCTTCGTTGATATCCCCTTTAACGTGGATCATCGATGCCTGAGAGAACGCCGCCAGCAATTTATGGGTGGACTGGGTTTCATAAATGACTTTACCCGGCACACGATCACCGCTCATCCCGCACAGGCCTTTATAGATAGGGCTGAAGTTGGTGTATGGCACCCAGGCGGAGTCAAAGTGGATGGATTTCACATCCAGGGTTTGTTTGATGTAGTCGGTGTTATAGAGCAGGCCGTCGTAAGTGGAGTTGGTAATAACGGCATGGACCGGCCAGGTGGCATTCGGGGTGTTTTTTACCCGCTCTTCGATGCTTTCACGGGTAAATTCTTTTTTCGGGATCCCGCCCAGAATACCGTAGGCGTTACGGGTCGGACGGAAATAAATCGGGATCACGTTACTCATCATCATCAGGTGGGTCAGCGATTTATGACAGTTACGGTCGATCATAATCGTTGCCCCGGCAGGGGAGGAGTACATCCCGACGATTTTGTTGGCGGTAGAGGTGCCGTTGGTGACGATATAGCTGCGTTCGGCGTTAAAGGTACGGGCGATATACTCTTCGGCTTCTTTGTGGGGGCCGCTGTGGTCCAGCAGTGAACCCAGCTCGGTTACCGAGATAGAAATATCGGAACGCATGGTGTTTTCGCCGTAGAAATCATAAAACAGCGTCCCCACCGGGCTTTTCTGAAAAGCGGTACCGCCCATATGACCGGGGGTACAGAAGGTGTATTTCTCTTCTTTGACGTATTTGAACAGCGCTTTGGTCAGCGGCGGCAGGATCGTGTCGATATAGTGATCGGTGCTCTGGCGAATTTTCACCGCGATATCGCCCGCGGTACCCAGGGCATATTCGAAGAACCGCACATTAAGCTGCAGGTCGCTCAGTTTGACATCAAGGCTGGAATAATTATTGGCGAATGCGTAAACCGGCATGCGTTTGTTTAACTGACTGATTTCGGCGCACAATTCAAGGCTGAAGGTATCCCAGTCAAAAATCACACCGCACAGGCGAGCGTTATTCTCAATCAGTTTTAACAGATCCGCTTTACCCTGGGGATAAGCAATACGGAAGCCTTCTTTTTCCAACTCCAGGTGTAATTCGCGAAGCGCTTCCTCCTTAAAGTAGGCGGTCACGTCATTCATGATGGCAATGATATTCATGTATACACTTCTCCAGGTTTTTGGAACCCGCATCCCGGGGAAGGGATGCGGGGAAAACAGAACCAAATAGGATTTGATCTATCAGTTAGATACCGGGGCTTTGGCGCCAATTTTGCGGCAGTAGAACATCAGGATAATCAGGCTGATAATAAAGGTACCTGCCAGTTCGAAGGAGTTCGCCCCCATCAGTGCAATAAAGCAGAAGACGCAGCCGAAGATGGACGCAATCAGGCTGAGAATATTTTTCAGGTTCACGCCGTCAAAACGGATAAGGTCAATACAGGAGTAGAAGTACGGCAACATCGTCAGCAGCACCGCAATACCGGTCAATTCACCGAACAGGTCAGAGGCGTTACCGCTGCTGGCGTTCATTACCGTTATCAACACCATCAGAATGGTCATTTTGATGGATGCCAGGAACAGGCCTTTCTTCGGAATGCCGTTCTTATCCATCTCGCCATAGACTTTCGGGAAGTTACCGTCGTGGGCCGCACGGGCACCGGCCTGGCCTACCAGCATCATCCAGGACCCCAGAGAGGTCAGACAGGCAAAGGCGGTAAACGCGGAAACCGCCGCCGCTGCCCAGCCACCCACCATGGTTGACGCACTCACCGCAAACGGCGCGCCGGAAGAGGCCATCACGTGGGCCGGGAACATACCGGCAATAACCTGCGTGGCGGCGATATATACGATACCGGCCAGGAAGGTCCCCATCATAGTGGCCAGCGGGACGGTACGTTGTGGGTTTTCCACCATACCGGTACTTACCGCTGCGGATTCCACCCCGATAAACGCCCACAGGCAGAGCAAAATACTGCTGATAATCGCTTTATAGCTGCCCTGGCCAGAGGTGTTCCAGTTCGCCATATAGGTTTCCGGGCTGAACCAGTACCAGCCCGCGATAGCGGTACCGACAACCGGGATAAGCACCAGCACCAGGCCGATGGTGGTCAGCCGGCTTACCCAGGTACCGCCCAGCATGTTAACGAAGGTAAAGATCCAGACGATAGCAATACAGGCAATCCCGGCGGGAATAGGGTTGTTGAGAATAGGGAAAAAGGTAGAGAGATAGGAAACGGCAGTGATCCCGATAGCGAGGTTACCGATCCAGTTAGCGTGATAATAAAGTACCCCAGTCTGAAAACCGAAGGCCGGGCTAACTTCCCCTGCGTAGGCAATTGGCCCCCCTTCCTGAGGGTTTTTGGTCGCCAAACGCGCGTAAACATACGCCAGAGAAATTGCCCCAATAAGCGCAATTATCCAGCCGTAAATAGCAATTGAACCGATACTGGCCAGGTTGGCGGGTAATAGCGCAATGCCGCTCCCCATCATGTTCCCGGCTACCACACCCGTACACGCAATTAGGCCTATTTTTTTGACGTCAGCCATGAGCTACCACTCCTGAAAAATACATGATTTAATGCGGGATATTTTCTTGCCCACGTAATGCCAGATTCGCCTTAAGTATAGATATGATGGCAAAAGTTGCTGACTCATTTAAAAAATTAAGCTAATCAGTAAAAATCATATAAATCAAGATATTAAAGAGCGCGCAGTTAATGTGGTTGTTGCGTTAGTCTTGTAAATCAAACGGTTGGTAATTTTTATTTTGTTATTGTGGCATTTTTTGGATAACGCATTTTCAGCCTTAAAAACAGGATCGTTAATGTCAAATTTAAATAACTACAAATTATGGTAGGGGGTTTTTAGCTGGTTGAATTCATTGCACATAATTAGTGTGGAATTTAAATTGCACCGAAATAGAGCAACACATCAGGGCAAAAGTTTGGTGACTATTATTATTTATTACACTTATTGATAAATGCGTCATAGATATAACAGTATGTGGATATATACATATTTCCGGGGATAAGCGCCGAACTGGCGCTTATATGTCCCGGGGCGCCCCCAGGCGATTATTGATAAGCGCGATCCCGTATTAGCGGGTCGCGCTGGGGTTAAGTGCGGGTGGCTAATAGCGGATAAAGCTTCCCGGCAAAGGTATCGCTGACGGACCAGGCACTCACCGGCAAGCGCTGAATGTCGTGGAAGCCGCTCTCCTCCAGCCACTGGACGCCGGTTTGCTCTTGCCAGGCGCTCATCTGGCTGCCGAAACGGGTCACTTTGCCATTATGGTCAATGGCCCAGTAGCGGGTCAGACTGGTGCTGGTGGCGTCATCCCACTCATTTTCTGTCAGCAGCAGGTGAGGCTCTGCCAGAAACAGCCCCTGGGGGCAACGCTGCCAGCCGGGGGCGGCCTGGCCCTGGCGCTTCACTTCATCAAAGGTATGCACTTCGATAAGCAGCTTGCCGCCCGGCACCAGCCACTGGGCACACTGGCGCAGCAGGTGGCGCACTTCCGCCACGCTGAAGGTGTTTAACTCCCCGAAGGTCATCATGATGAAATCGAACGGCTGCGCCGGGGAAAAGTGGCGCATATCCTGGTGGACATAAGTAATGTCCAGCGCCTCATGACGTTCCTGGCGCCGGGCATAAGCGATTGACGCTGGTGAGAAATCCACCCCGGTACACTGGTATCCCATGCGGGCAAGGGGCAGGGTATATAAGCCTGGCCCGCAGCCCAGATCAAGGATCCGCGCCTCGGGCGGTAACTGGCTACTAATCCAGGTAATATGCTGATCAATCACCGGCTGGCGACGGCTGGCCCAGTCATTATCCTGAGACAGATGCTGATGTAGCATGCGCTGGCTGAAGTTAGCTTCATCCCAGGGGAGCTTGTGGTCATCCTCTTGCGGCTCAGCAAGGGGGGTAAAAGTAATCATACTGCTGATATCCATAAACGCTCCTTGTGTATGTCTTTGACACGCGGGTATCACACTGCGCTACCCCTCGCCGGGGGTCAGTGTTCTGCGCCCTCAGTACGATAATATACGGCGTGAGTAAAAAAAGATGTTTCCGCGTTGGGCGATTTATTGCTTTTTATTGCCTTCTTTACCACCAACGCGGCGGCTCTTTCTATCGCGCTTTTTATCGGGCGTGGCGGGCAGAATTTTCTCACGCTAATAACGCCACGGGATCAGACAGAATAATGACCGTAGGATTCTAAGGCAGGGCTATTATTATTCTGCAATGAAATAAGCCGGGCGAGCTACCCCTTTGAAGGCATTCACAATACGTTAAAGAGGTATATCATATGCAACATATCCATTATCACCACTGATAAATTACTCTGGTGCACAGATGAGGTTCGCTGATGCAACGCATTATTATTCCCGCTCATTTTATTCACACCAAAGCCACCCCGTTCTGGACAAAAGACACCGCCCCTGCGGGGATCTGGCAACGCCACCTGGATGCCGGCACCCGCCAGGGGGTCTACCCGCGATTAAGCGTGATGCAGGGCGGCATTCGTTATTACGGCTATGCCGATGAAACCAGCCCGGCACCGGTGGAAACCCTGACAATTAACGCGGGGGAATTCGGCGTTTTCCCGCCGGAAAAATGGCACCGTATCGAAGCACTGAGCGATGACACGGTATTTAACGTGGATTTTTTTGTTGATCCCCGCATTCTGATGGAATAACAGGAGAACTGCCCATGACCAGTGAAAACCAGGGCTATGCGCTAGCTATAACCAATAACCGTACCCACCAGGTGAGTGAAAATATCTACCTGAAACCGATGGCGCTATTAATCCCGCAACAGGCGATGGCTGCCGTTAACGCGTTGCTGGCGGTATTAACCCCCGAGAGCCGCAATGATGATGGCGTCGTGATGACGGTCACCAATAAAAACAACGGCGTCTCCGTGGATAAAGACTTTACCCATCTGAGCCAGCTAAATGACCCCACTGTCGGGGCGGACAGCGTGAAAGATCTGATTAACATCGTGCGCGGCTACGAGTCTGAAGAGGACGCGAATGTCTGTGGCTGGTAGGCCGTTATTATCCGCGGTTGCGTAGCTGAGAACAGAGCGCACAGTTACAGCCGGGAACCGGGGTTGCCGGGCAGGTGCCCAGCGGCGTTGCCTGCCCGGGTGTCCCCTGGTGGCTGTAGAACTGGCTGGCGATATTGTCCTCCAGTGCCCGGGTTTGTACTGCCGGCGTATGGTGGCCCGGCAAGGGTTTGGACTGAAAGGCCAGGGCGCCGGTGGAGCAGAGCGTCAAAGACAGCACCGCCAGGTTATGTATTTTCATGGTGATTGCCGCGCAATAAAAAGAAGTGATTGCCGATGTTATAACATAACCGTTGCGAAGGGATCTAGCGCGGGTTGATTTGCGGGGGTGGGGCAACAAGACGAATCCAGGGGCCACGCCGGGCGCCGCCCCTGGGGTTATCAGGCCGGTTGGGCGGTAGGCATCGCCACCGCCGCGCCATTGTGATACAGCAGGCACGGCTGGTCGCTGTGGGTCATTCCGACCACGGTCGCGGTGACAATACTGTGGGTGGTATCATCAATAATGCTATCGATAACACAGTCAAAGCTGACCGCGCTGCCCTCCAGCATCGGGGCCCCGGTGATCAGCGGGCGCCAGCATCCTTGCTCAAAACGCTGTTCACCGTGCACCGATTTACTGGCAAACCCCATCGCGATGTCCTGCTGATCCGCCGCCAGCACATTGACCCCAATCCCTTCACCCACCGCCAGCTGGCTGTGGGTGCTGGACTGTTTGCCGATACACACCAGCACCCGCGGTGGCTGGGTGCTAACCGAGCAAAATGACGAGGCAGTAAGCCCATTACGCTGGCCACCGGAATGGACGGTGATCACCGCCACCGGCAGGGTTAGCTGGCGCATTCCGTGGGTGAAGGTTTGTGCCGACAGAGGGGCGGTCATGCTGCTTCTCCTGGCCGCTGGGCGGCGTCCGGGCGGAACGGCTCACGCAGCCCGCGGGCTTCCAGGCGCGGCAGCACCTCGTCGCGGAAATACGGAAAGTCCTGCGCGTAGTTGACGAACGACAGCGTTGAGCCGGAGAAACCCGCCTGGTGTAACCGGGCTATCCCGTCCGCTACGTCGTCCGGGGTCCCTACCAGCGGAAAGCCGCCGTGCCCGGCAGAGAAACGGTCACGGATCAGTTGCAGCTGATCTTTCGGGAAGGACTCGGCATTTTCAAACATCAGGCGAATAATATTATCTACCGCCGCCCAGTCTGCGTGCTGCTGGGAATAGTAATGCTGGTATTCTTCTGCTTCGCTGCGGGTCGGGCAGCACACCACATAAGAAAAGGTCAGAATATCAAGCGGGTGGCGGCGTATCACGTTGGCCGCCTGTTTCTTAATCCCGGCGATTTCCTGTTCAGAGCGGGCCAGGCTAATAGCGGAAGTGAACAGGAAATCGGCATTGCGTACCGCAAATTCACGCCCCTCACTGGAGCCGGCGGCGTTAAAGATTGGTACTGATTTACGCAGCGGGTGCGGCAGGCTGTAAGTCTCTTTCAGTTTGAAATAGTGGCCTTCCCAGTCAAAGGGTTTCTCTTCCTGCCACAGTTTCTGGATAACATCAAACCACTCCTGGCCATAGGCGTAGCGGCTAACATGGTCATAGGGCAAATCCCCGCCCAGCGCTTCATATTCCGGGCGGTTCCAGCCGCATACCACGTTTAACCCGGCGCGCCCCTGGCCAATCTGATCCATGGTGGCCAGTTGTTTGGCCACCACCACCGGGTGGTTAAACGAGGTATGCACCGTTGAGAACACGCTGATATAGCGGGTGGCCGCCAGCAGCGCGGCGGCCCAGGTGGTGGTCTCCAGTACATTGCCGTGGAAATTGGTGGCGCCGCCGTAACCAATCCAGCGGGCGATGGGCAGCAGAAATTCCAGCCCGGCTTCATCCGCCAGTTGGGCCATTTTAAGGTTATTTTCCCAGGAGTTATCCCAGCGTTCGGCCAGTTGAGTAACCGCCATCCCGCCGGAGCAGTTGGCGGCAAAAAAACCAAGTTTAAATTTATTATTATTAAACATACGATTTGCTTTAATGTCCGCCATAGCTGGCTCCTGTCAGGAAGTTAACGTCATATATCGTCGGCCATGAAAAGTTATTTCACACCTGAATATTTTAGGTTTAAAGTAAATTTGTCCAGCATCACGTGCTTAATAATTACACAGCTGTGAGAGATGTCACAGAGCAAATAGTGATGACCCACAGTGGAACCTGGCGATGCTAAAGGAGGTATTTTTCAATGAAATCAACATCATTTGTTACACCCTCTGCGGCGGACGTGCTTGATGTCAAGCTATGGCTGCGGTTACTGTCCTGCGTCAATATCATCGAAACCGAGCTGCGACAGCGTATGCGTGAGCAATTTGGCAGCACCTTACCGCGTTTTGACATGCTGGCGCAGCTGGACCGCTTTCCGGAAGGGATCAAAATGGGGGAGCTTTCCCGTTTGATGCTGGTCACCGGGGGGAATATTACCGGCCTGGCAGACAGCCTCGAAAAAGAAGGAATGGCCGAGCGGGTTTACGATCCCAGCGATCGGCGCGCCTGCCGGGTGCGGCTCACCCGGGTGGGCAAACAGCAGTTTGACTTGATGGCCGAAGCGCACCAGCACTGGCTTAATACCCTGATGGCAAACATTCCGGCGCAGGAGAAGTCCCAGTTATATCCGCTGCTGGGCCATTTTAAGCACCAGCTAACCCGTGAAGGGCGCGAATAAGGATTTCTTCGCTTTTCGGATAGCCACCTCAGTAAACGGATAGTCAGCCTGCGGCACCGTATTACACTGTCAGCGGTTTGTTAATCACACGAAACACCAGCAACAGGTGACCACTGATGAATACCACAATTCTGGCAGCACTGTCTGACGGCCTTGCCCGGGGGGCAATCCGGATTATTGATTTAACCCAAACCCTGAGTGAACAGTTTCCCACACTACAACTGCCGCCGCAGTTTGGCCAGGCATGGGGCTTTCGCAAAGAGACCATCTCTTGTTATGACCAACAGGGCCCGGGCTGGTACTGGAATAATTTCAGTTGTAGCGAGCATACCGGCACCCATTTTGATGCCCCCGCCCACTGGATAAGCGGCCGTGAGTACCCGGCCAATACGGTGGATACCATTGACCCCAGCGTGTTTATCGGCCCGGCGGTGGTGGTGGATGCCAGCCGCGAGGTGGCAGACAACCCGGACTGGATCCTGAGTGTCGATTATCTGGAAAGCTGGGAGCAGCAACATGGCCGGATCCCGGAAGGCGCCTGGCTGCTATTTCGTACCGACTGGTCGAAAAAGGCCGGTGACGCGGAGGCGTTCCTCAATATGCATGCCGATGGTGCCCATACCCCTGGCCCGGCTCAGGAGACGGTGGAATGGCTGATCAACCAGCGTAACGTGCGCGGTTTCGGGGTGGAGACCATCAACACCGATGCCGGGCAGTCCTACGCCTGGCCGCTGGCCTACCCGTGCCACACCCTGATGCACGGTGCCAATAAATACGGGTTACAGTGTCTGACCAATCTCGACCAACTGCCCACCCGCGGTGCGCTGATTATCGCCGCACCGCTGAAAATCGCCGCGGGCTCCGGCAGCCCACTGCGGGTATTGGCATTAATTAGCGAATAACCTCACGCCCGGCCGGTTAGCGCTTGCGCATACTCTGGCTGGGCGACTCGCCAAAACGGGATTTATACTCGGCGCTGAAGCGCCCCATATGGGCAAATCCCCAGCGCAGCGCCACCCCGGTCACATTGTCTATTTCCCCGGATAACAGCTCCGCCCGCACCCGATCCATCCGCACATCGCGCAGATACTGCATCGGGCTGACCCCGAGGAAATTTTTAAATCCCGCATACAGGCCCCGCAGGCTGACCCCGCCAATTTCCGCCAGCATTTCAGCGGTCAAAGGCGCATGGGCGTGGCTATCAATATATTCCTGCACCCGGCGCACGTGGGTTGGCCGAATGGCCGCGCGTTTCTGGCCACTGGGCTGCTGGTAGTTATGGGGATGGCTGTGCAGCAGGGTGGTGGCCACCAGTTGGCCGATTTGCTGGCGGATCAGGTGGTGCTTCTCCAGATCCAGCCCCTGGCTGGCGCACTCCAGTAAATAGCCGATCAGCGCACACCAGGCGGCGTTTTCCTGCCACTGAAACCCCTGCTCAAAACGCAGCGGTTCAGTGAGCGGCTGGCCGAGGTGGCCCATCAGGGTATTTTCCAGCAATGTGCGGGAAATCCGCAGCAGGCACTGATCGTTCCCGGCCTCCCAGCGCATCTGGGTCACGTCATCTGGGCTTATCACCGTGGCCAGCCGGGGGGTTGAACACAGGCTCTGCCCGCGGCTGACCACTGTCGCGCTACCGTGCAGCGGCATCTGTATCAGGAAAAAGTCTTTCAGCAAGCTGGGGGCAATATCCACCCGGCAGCTATAGCGCAGCCGGTTAAGGGAGATCTCCCCCATCGGAATATGGTGCATACGGACATCGGCCCGGGCCCCGCGATCGACCAGATCAACCTGGCAGGGTTTAAAGATCCGCCCGACCACCGCCCCGGCTTGCTCAAGGCTGGCCGAGGTAAATAACAAGTTCGCCGAAGCGTTGAGATGGCTCAGGGCGGCGGACAGCCGGGGTGAGGCGATTTCATTGATCAACATAACAGACTCCTCATCTCATCCAGTAGGGGGGACGTCCTGTCTGTTGATTTACCGCCGTCATACGCATCCGCGTTGCTTCAATCAACATATCGATAACAATGCATGATCAATCATGCAACGAAATATACGTTAACCGGGTTTGGCCATTTTTGTCAGACGAGAAACCAATAACGAGAGATTGATCGGTATGGTGCGCTGATAGCTGGCGGGGGTTTTGCACCATTTTATGCCGTCGTTATCCGCTTTATGCAGATATACCCCCTGGGAAACCGGCTGTTGTTGATCCTTTTAGTGGTTTTTTCTAAGGCTGATAAGGCGTCAATTAACCGGAGCCAGTAATGACAATTGTAATAACCAGAAATGCGGTGCGCCCTTACGCGGTGACCCGGCGGGTGCTGCTGGCCTGCTGGCTAAGTATCTTATTCGAAGGCTACGATGTGGGTGTCATGGGAGCGGTGCTCTCCAGCATGGCGGAAGATAGCCGCTGGGGATTATCCCCGCTGCAACTCGGGGCCCTGAGCAGTTACGCCCTGGTGGGGATGTTTTTTGGGGCATTTCTCGCCGGTTCGCTGAGTGAACGCCTCGGGCGGCGGCCCATGTTACTGCTCTGTGTCGGGCTGTTTTCCCTGGCGATGCTGGCCACCGCCTGGGCGCCGACCCCCTGGCTGTTTGGCCTGGCGCGGCTGGCCGGTGGCGTGGGGCTGGGTGGGGTTATCCCGATGGCGGCCGCCCTGACCGTCGAATATTCACCTCCCGACCGGCGGAGCTACCACTACGGCATTATGTATTCCGGCTACTCCCTGGGGATCTTGTGCGCCGCCCTTGGGGCGATGTGGCTTATTCCGCACCTTGGCTGGCGCAGCGTTATTGGCGTGGGGGCACTGCCGCTGCTGATGCTGTGGCCCTTGTCTCGCTTGCTTCCGGAGTCCCTGGAATATCTGGTCAGCCGGGGGCGCCATGAGGCGGCCTGCCAACTGGCGGCACAGTTGGGGGTACCGCTGCCGCCCCCGGCAACGGATAAACCCCAGCAGCCGGGCGGGCGACATACCCTCGGGCTGCTGTTTGGCCGCCACTATTTACGGGCAACGCTCTGCTTCTGGGTGGCGCTGTTTTGCGGCATGTTGCTGGTTTATGGCCTGAACACCTGGCTGCCGAGCATTATGCGCAAAAGCGGTTATGCCCTCGGGCCGAGCCTGCTGTTTCTGGTGGTCTTTAGCCTTGCCTCTGCGGTGGGGGGGCTGTGCCTTGGGCGAATTGCCGACCGGATCGGGGCCCGGCGCGCGGTGGCGCTGTCGTTCCTGGCCGGGGCCGCCGGGATAGGTGCGCTGATGTTCCCCCATTCGCTGGCGGTAAATATATTACTCACCGCGCTGGCCGGGCTGGGCAGTATCTCGGCGTCACTTATCCTGACCGGTTACCTGGCGACCTGGTACCCGGGGGCCTGCCGGGCGTCGGCCACCGGCTGGGCCCTGAGCCTTGCCCGCATTGGCGCCATGAGCGGGCCGCTGTTCGGGGCGTGGATCGCCAGCAGCGGGCTGGCGCTCTCCTCGAACTTTGCCGCTTTTGCACTGGTGGCGCTGGTGGCGACCCTGGCGGTTCTGCTGTTGCCGCGCCGTTAATTTCACCCTCCGCAGCCTTGTGGCTGCGGGGATTTATCCTTCCCGTGCAGTGCTTATCCATCTTACGCATAAATGACAATTCCATGACTAATCATGGATTGCTGCCCCCGGCCGCCTTGCATACAAGTAATACCGGCAGAGTAAAAAATGAAGCAATGTGAGGTTACGATGGCTGAGCGTTCGTTTGCAGAAGAAGTTAAAAAGCTGACCTTGCCCGCGGGTGAGGTATTTAGTGGTGAGGGTATCCTGGCCGTCACCAAAGCACTGCTCGAATCCGGCGTCGCCTATGTGGCCGGGTATCAGGGGGCACCGATTTCCCATTTGATGGATGTGCTGGCGGACGCCCAGCCGATCCTTGACCAGTACGGGATCCGTTTTGAAAACAGCGCCAGCGAGGCCACCGCCGCCGCAACGCTGGCGGCATCCGTCAATTACCCGCTGCGCGGCGCGGTAACCTTTAAAGCCACCGTCGGCACCAACGTTGCGTCTGATGCCCTGTCGAACCTCGCCTCCGGTGGGGTGATGGGCGGGGCGCTTATCATCGTGGGTGAGGATTACGGTGAAGGTTCGTCAATTATGCAGGAGCGCAGCCACGCTTTTGCCATGAAATCCCAGATGTGGCTACTGGACCCGCGACTAAACCTGCCCTCGATTGTTCAGGCGGTGAAAGACGGCTTTGAACTCTCCGAAGCCAGTAATACCCCGGTGATGCTGCAAATGCGCATTCGCTCATGCCACGTCCACGGGCAGTTTGTTACCAGCGCCAACCGCGCCCCGACATTTACCGTGCAGGATGCCCTGGAAAACCCCCAGCGGGATATCAACCGTATTGTGTTGCCCCCGGCCAGCTTCCTGCACGAAAAAGAAAAAGTGAACCAGCGCTGGCCGGCCGCCCTGCGGTTTATTCGCGAACGCGGGCTGAATGAGTTTTTTGCCGAGGACAGCGCCGATGTTGGCATCGCGTTGCAGGGCGGCAACTACAACACCCTGATCCGGGCGCTAAACCAGCTGGGGCTGGCGGATGTGTTTGGCAACAGCCGCATTCCGCTTTACGTGATGAACGTGGCCTATCCGCTGGTGGATGATGAACTGATCCGTTTTTGCGCCAATAAGCGCGCAGTACTGGTGCTGGAAGAGGGCCAGCCCAACTTTGTTGAACAGAATATCGCCACCATTTTGCGCCACAATGGTCTGGACTGTGCCCTGCACGGTAAGGATTTACTGCCGCTGGCCGGTGACTACAACACCGCCACGGTGCTGTCCGGCGTGCGGGCATTTTTAGAGCGTTACGGGATACTGGCCCCGCAGCCGGGGGCCGCCACGGGCCAGTTGCGTATTCCGCTGGCTAACGTGGTACCGGACGTGATCAACGCCGCCGCTGAGCCCGCCCTCGACACCGCGGTACACGCCCGGCCGCCGGGGTTCTGTACCGGCTGCCCGGAGCGGCCAATCTTTACCGCCATGAAACTGGTAGAGCGGGAGCTTGGGCCTCACCACATCAGTGCCGATATCGGCTGCCATTTATTTTCCATTCTGCCGCCTTTTAACCTCGGCAATACCACCATGGGGTACGGGCTGGGGGGCGCCGGATCGGCAGCGCTGAACACCCGACACGGCAAGCGGGCGATTGCGGTCATGGGGGATGGCGGCTTCTGGCATAACGGGCTGACCAGCGGCATTGCCAACAGCGTATTCAACCAGAGCAACAACCTGACCATTGTGGTGGACAACAGCTACACCTCCGCCACCGGCGGCCAGGACATTATGTCCTCCACCGCAAAGAACGCCACCCGCAGCACCGGCCATGACATTGAACAGGCGGTGAAAGGGGTGGGGGTGAAATGGGTCAAAACCATTCGCCGCACCTATGACCTGAACGCGATGACCACCACCCTGCGGGAGGCATTAACCACCGATACCCCCGGGCCAAAGGTCCTGATAGCCCAAAGCGAATGCATGCTCAACCGCCAGCGGCGGGAGAAGCAAACCACCCGTAAAGCGCTGGAGAAAGGCCAGCGAGTGGTGCGCGAGCGTTTCGGGGTCGATCCTGATACCTGCACCGGGGACCACTCCTGCATCCGTTTGTCCGGCTGCCCATCGCTGTCGATTAAACCCAACCCGGATGCGCTGCGTACTGATCCGGTCGCCACGGTGATAAACACCTGCGTGGGCTGCGGGCTGTGCGGGGAAGTCTCCCACGCGGCGGTACTGTGCCCGTCATTTTACCGGGCGCGGATTGTTACCCATCCGGGGCGGGGCGAGCGCCTGCTGGAGGCCCTGCGCCGCCCATTAATTAACTGGCTGCAACGGCGTGATGCCCGCCGTATCGCCCGCGACAGCTTTTAAGGGGAGCCGATTATGCCGGTAGTACAACCGATAAAAATTGCCATTCTCGCCATGGGCGGCGAAGGCGGCGGCGTGCTGGCGGACTGGATAGTCAGCCTGGGGGAAGAGAGCGGCTATGTTGCCCAGACAACATCCGTCCCCGGCGTGGCCCAGCGTACCGGTGCCACCATCTATTATGTGGAGCTGTTCCCCGCCCAGGGAGGGCAACAGCAGCCAGTGCTGGCGCTAATGCCGATGCCCGGCGATGTCGATGTGGTGCTGGCCTCCGAACTGATGGAAGCCGGGCGCGCGGTACAGCGCGGCCTGGTAACCCCGGACCGCACCACGCTTATCACCTCAACCCACCGGGTATACGCCATTGGCGAGAAGACCGCCATGGGGGATGGCCGGGTGGATAACGACACATTACTCCGCCACGCCAGCAGCGCGGCTAAGCAGTTTATCCGTTTCGATATGTCCCGGGCGGCAGAACAGGCCGGGAGCGTCATCAGCGCGGTACTGTTCGGGGCGCTGTATGGCACCGGGGTGCTGCCCTTTAGTGAAAGCCAGTTCACCGACACCATTATCCGGGGCGGTGTGGGGGTCAAACCGAGCCTGGCGGCGTTCGCCCTCGGGGCACAAAACGCCCGCCTGGAAGAGGCGGCGCCGGTGGTGGCGCAACCGGCGCAACCGGCCCCGGCCAGTGCCCGGGTAGCGGCCCTGCTGGCGCGCATCCCCCAGGAGCTGCCCGCGTCTGCCCACGGGATAGCCATCGAAGGGGTGCGCCGGATGC
Source organism: Shimwellia pseudoproteus (assembly GCF_016415625.1). Lineage (GTDB taxonomy): Bacteria > Pseudomonadota > Gammaproteobacteria > Enterobacterales > Enterobacteriaceae > Shimwellia > Shimwellia pseudoproteus. Next base: position 20,863 of record NZ_WBXP01000010.1, on the reverse strand, counting down.
TGGACTATCAGGACGTGGCCTACGGGGCGCTGTACCTCGACCGGCTGAACGGCCTCGCCCAGTTGCCCGGTTGCGACAACGAGGTGTTATTGCGTGAAGCCGCCCGCCATCTGGCCCTGTGGATGTCCTGGGAGGACACCATTCGGGTGGCGGATCTGAAAATTCGCGCCAGTCGTTTTGAGCGGGTGCGGGAAGAGGTGCACCTCCAGGACCGGCAACTGCTCAGTATTAATGAATATATGCATCCGCGCCTCGACGAGGTGTGTGAAACCCTGCCCGCGGCACTGGGCCGCTGGCTGCAAAAACCGGGCATGGTGCACCGTCTGTTGCGCAGCGCCACCCGTAAAGGCCGGGTGATAACCACCAGCTCCCTGGGCGGCTATTTATTGCTCTGGTCACTGTCCCGCTGGCGGCGCTGGCGGCGGCTGACCCTGCGTTACCAGCTGGAGACCACCCGCATCACCCAGTGGCTGCACTATATCGCGCGGGCGGCGGCGTTTAACCCGGCCCTGGCGCTGGAGATTGTCCAGTGCCAGCGGCTGGTGAAGGGCTACGGGGATACCCATGCCCGGGGCCTGCGGAACTACCAAATCCTGATTGATATTGTGAAGCGCCATGAGCGCCACCTGGCACCGGCCAGCCTGCGTGAGCTGCGCGATGCGGCCCTGGCCGATGAACACGGCAACAAATTGCGCGAATGCCAGCAGCGCCTGGCCCTGAACTGAGGAGCATTTATGAGTGCCATCACGTTTACCCGTCCGCATCGCATTCGCTTCTCGGAATGTGATCCTGCCGGGATAGTGTTTTACCCCCAGTATTTCGTGATGTTCAACGATTTGCTGGAGCAGTGGGTGGATGCCTTAATCCCCGGTGGTTTTGCCGGTTACATCGGTGAACAGCGCTTCGGCCTGCCGACCGTGCATCTGGAGGCGGATTTTAACGCCGTCAGCCGTATGGGGGACGACGTCGTGCTGCAACTCACGGTGACCCATATCGGTAGCCGCTCTGTGAAGCTGGCGCTGCGCTGTACCAGCCTGGAGGGGGAGTTGCGGATGCAGGTAAACCAGACCCTGGTGACCACCTCGCTGACCACCCATCGCGCCATTGATATCCCGGCAGCGCTGCTCGCTGCCCTGCAAGCATCAGGAGACGTGCCATGAATATTGTCTGTATTGGCGGTGGGCCGGCAGGGCTCTACTTCGCGCTGTTGATGAAGTTACAGAACCCGGCGAACCACATCGTGGTGGTGGAGCGTAACCGCCCGTTCGACACTTTCGGCTGGGGGGTGGTGTTTTCCGACGCCACCCTCGAGAACTTACGCCAGGCGGACCCGGTCAGTGCAGCGCAGATAACCAGCCAGTTCAGCCGCTGGGACAATATCGACATCCATTTTAAAGGCACCGTCAACCGCAGTGGCGGCCACGGGTTTATCGGCATCGGGCGTAAAAAGCTGCTTAATATTTTGCAGGAGCGCTGCCAGAGCCTCGGGGTTGAGCTGGTCTTTGACACCCTGGTGGAGGATGAACACGCGCTGGCGGCGCGCTATCAGGCTGATCTGGTTATCGCGTCGGATGGGATCCACAGCCGGGTCCGTACCCGGTATCAGGACATTTTCCAGCCGGATATCGATCAGCGCCAGTGCCGTTTTGTCTGGCTGGGCACCCGCAAAGTGTTTGACGCCTTTACCTTCCTGTTTGCCGAGTCTCCCCACGGCTGGTTCCAGGTCCATGCCTATCAGTTTGAACCGGGGTTATCGACCTTTATTGTTGAAACCACCGAACAGACCTGGCAGGCCGCCGGGCTGGATACCATGAGCCAGCAAGAGAGTATCGCCTATTGTGAGCAGCTGTTCGCCCCCTGGCTGGAGGGGGAGCCCCTGATGTCCAATGCCGCCCACTTACGCGGGGCCGCCATCTGGATCCGCTTCCCGCGGGTGATTTGCCACCACTGGGTACACTGGACCACCCAGCACCACAAAAAGGTACCGATTGTCCTAATGGGGGACGCGGCCCACTCGGCGCACTTCTCGATTGGCTCCGGCACCAAACTGGCCCTGGAAGATGCCATTGAGCTGGCCCGCAGCCTGAAACAGTACGGCGGGGATGTGCGCCAGGGGCTGGAGCACTACCAAGCGGTGCGTAGCGTGGAGGTGCTCAAGATCCAGAATGCGGCGCGTAACTCCACCGAGTGGTTTGAAAATATCACGCGCTATGAAAACCTCGCGCCCCCGCAGTTTGCCTATTCGCTGCTGACCCGTTCCCAGCGAATCTCCCACGAGAACTTGCGCCTGCGCGATCCCCGCTGGCTGGCGGGTTATGAGCAGTGGCTGGCGGGGCAGGCGAATCTGCCGCCCCTGCTGACCCGGTACCGCCTGCGCGACATCACCCTGGCCAACCGGGTGGTGGTCTCCCCGGTCTTGCTCTACCAGGCCACGGACGGTGTGCCCGGCAGTTTCCACCAGATGCACCTTGTCAGCCGGGCGGTCGGCGGTGCCGGACTGGTGCTCACCGAGATGACCGCCATCTCACCCGGTGGGCGGGTGACCCCTGGCTGCCCGGGGCTGTGGAATGATCAGCAGGCCAGCGCCTGGCGGCAGATTACCGATGCAGTCCACCGCCACAGCCAGGCAAAAATTGGCGTTCAGCTGGGCCACGCGGGGCGGCGGGGCTCAATCCAGTGCGGGCCGGATAACCCGGATATGCCGCTGATACAAGATAACTGGCCGCTGGTGTCTGCTTCGGCACTGCCCTATATCCCGGGGGTATCGTCGACCCCGGCCGCCGCCACGGCGCAACAACTGGCGGCGATTTGCGCTGAGTATGTGGCCGCCACCCGGCGGGCCATCGACGCCGGGTTTGACTGGCTGGAGTTACAGGCCGGCCACGGTTTCCTGCTGTCGGCGTTTATTTCGCCGCTGACCAACCAGCGCCGGGACGAGTACGGCGGCAGCCTGGAGAACCGGCTGCGCTTCCCGCTGGCGGTATTCCGGGCGGTGCGCGCCGTCTGGCCCGCGCATTTACCGATATCCGTCCGGTTGTCCACCACCGACTGGGTCGACGGCGGCACCACGGTGGATGACGCGGTGGAGATGGCCCGCCAGTTCCGGGGGGCCGGGGCAGACATTATCACCTGTTCATCCGGGGAGGTGTCGGTGGATCAGAAACCGGTCTATGGCCGGATGTTCCAGACCCCGATGGCGGATCGGCTGCGCAATGAAGCCGGTATTGCCACCATGGCGGTGGGGGCCATCAGCGAGGCGGACCAGGTGAACGGCATTATTGCCGCTGGCCGGGCGGATTTATGCGCCATTGGCCGGCCAATGCTGGCGGACGCGCACTGGCTGCTGCGGGAGTGCGCCCGCCACGGCTGGACGCAGATTGCCTGGCATCCGGCGTATCACTATGGCCGGGACGTGATGCAGCGGGCGTTACCTTCACAGGGGAGACAACCATGAAACATGATAACTATCGGGAAGATATTGCCGGGCGCGCAGACGTGGCGGATACCCCGGAACTGGTGGCCTATTACCAGCAACTTACGGCCCTGAATACCGGGGCGCTGTGGACCGTGGCCAACAAAATCGAACCCTGGCAGCCTAAATCTGCCTCTGTGCCGGTGCTGTGGCGCTACCGGGAGCTGCGTGAACATGTACTGCGCTCCGTGGCGTTAGTGACCCCGGAGAAAGCCGGGCGGCGGGTGATTTACCTTAATAACCCCGGGCGCCAGGAGGTGGCGGCAGCGGTGGGCTGGCTCTATTCCGGTTTACAGGTGATGCACCCCGGGGAGGCAGCCTCTGCCCATGCGCATTCGGCCTCGGCACTGCGCTTTATTATGGAGGGCCGGGGGGCGTACACCATCGTTGATGGCCACAAAATGCCCCTTGAGGCGAACGACTTTGTCCTGACCCCAAACGGCACCTGGCATGAACACGGTGTCGAGGCTGACGGCGCGACCTGTATCTGGCAGGACGGGCTGGATATTCCGCTGGTGAATGCGCTGGAGGCCGGGTTCTATAAAGTACACCCGGATTTACGCCAGCCGGTAACCGCCCCGGTGGATGACAGCGTGGCGCTATGGGGGGCCGCGGCCCTGCGCCCTCATCATGTGGGCTGGGATAAACCCTATTCACCGCTGTTTAAATATCAGTGGGGGCCAACTTATGAGGCGCTGTGCCGGGCCGCCCAGGCCTGTGAAGGCACCCCCTATGATGACCTGCTGATGCACTACACCAACCCGGTTACCGGCGGCCACGTAATGCCCACCATTGGCGCCAGTATGCAGCGCCTGCGCCCGGGGTTTGTGGGGAAGGCCCACCGCCACACCGGCAGCTTTATTTATCAGGTGGCCAAAGGGGAAGGGTATTCGGTTATTGACGGCCAGCGTTTTGACTGGCGGGAGCGGGACATTTTCTGTGTGCCGTCCTGGGCGTTCCACGAACACGTCAACCTGTCTCAGCATGATGATGCCTGCCTGTTCTGTTTTAACGATCTGCCGGTGATGCAGTCACTGAGCCTGTATTACGAAGACGCGCTGCTGGAGAACGGCGGCCATCAAGTTATTTTATCCGAGGGGAAAGCATAATGCGTTTAATTACTTACCGTAATGAAGTGACCGGGGCTGGCCGTCTGGGGGCCGTGGTGGGGGATTATGTGGTCGATCTGGCGGCGCTGGCTGAGCATCACGGCAGCACGCTGCCGGACAATATGCTGGATTTTATCGATCTCGGCCCGCTGGCGGTTACCGCAGGCAGTGCCCTGTTACAGTCTTATGAAGGTAACTGGCCGGTGGGCTGTGCCCAGCCGCTGGTCAACGTCAAGGTGCTGGCCCCCATTCCCCGGCCGCGGAAAAATATTTTTGGTATCGGCCTCAACTACGTTGAACACGTGGCGGAGTCCAGCAGAACCCTGGACACCGCCAAAGACCTGCCTAAAGAGCCGGTTATCTTCTCCAAGCCGCCAACCTCGGTGATAGGCCCGGATGACGCCATTGAACATAACGGCGCCATTACCCAGCAACTGGACTGGGAAGTCGAACTGGCGGTGATTATCGGCACCCGGGCGAAACGGGTAACCGAAGCACAGGCGCTGAACTATGTGTTTGGCTACAGCGTGATTATCGACATGAGCGCCCGGGACTGCCGCCGCGCCGGGCAGTGGATCTACTCGAAAGGCCAGGATACCTACGCCCCGTTCGGCCCCTGTATTGTGACCGCCGACGAAATCGCCGATCCCCATAACCTGAACCTTAGCCTGCGGGTGAACGGGGTCACCAAGCAGAGCTCCAATACCCGCCACATGCTGTTCAATATCCCGACGCTGATTGCCGACATCAGTAAAGGGATCACCCTCGAACCGGGGGATATTATTGCCACCGGCACCCCGGAAGGGGTCGGGGCCGGGCGCTCCCCCCAGGAGTGGGTCTGGCCGGGGGATATTATTGATGCCGATGTTGAGTGCATCGGCAGCTTACGCCACCCGGTTGTGGCGGTATAAGGAGCGCAACATGCTGGAATTAGCGACGTTTACCGCAGCGGCGGTGCAGGCCGCCCCGGTGTTCCTTGATACCGATGCCACCGTGGATAAAGCCTGCCGCCTGATTGGCGATGCGGCCGGTAACGGGGCGCGGCTGGTGGCCTTCCCGGAGGTGTTTATCGCCGGTTACCCCTACTGGAGCTGGGTAATGAACCCGGTGGAAGGCAGCCCGTGGTTTGAAAAGCTGTGCCGCAGCGCCATTGAAGTTCCGGGGCCGGAAATTCGCAAAATAGCCCAGGCCGCCGCCCGCCACCGGGTGAATGTGGTTATCGGGGTCAATGAGCGCCACCCGCAGAGCATTGCCACCCTGTATAACACCCTGGTGACCATCAACGATGAAGGCAAGATCATTGGCCGGCACCGCAAACTGGTGCCCACCTGGGCCGAAAAACTGACCTGGGCCAACGGGGATGCCTCTTCCCTGCGGGTGCATAACACCAGCATTGGCCCGCTGGGATCACTGGCCTGTGGTGAGAATACCAATACCCTGGCGCGTTTCGCGCTGCTGGCCCAGGGGGAGCTGGTCCACGTGGCGAGTTATATTTCGCTGCCGGTGGCCCCGAAAGATTACGACATGGCGGAGGCGATCCGCCTGCGGGCATCGGCCCACTGCTTTGAGGGTAAGGTATTTACCGTGGTGGCGTGCTCTACCATCAGCGAGGAGATTATTGCGGCAATAGCCGATAGCCACCCGGAAGCCCGGGCGCTGCTGGCCCGCCCCAATAGCGCGTTTTCCGGGATTATCGGCCCGGATGGCCGGGTGGTGGGAGAGCCGCTGATCGACCGCGAAGGCATTGTCTACGGGGAGATAGATCTTAACCGCTGTATTCAGCCGCGCCAGATGCACGACATTACCGGCCACTACAACCGTTTCGATATCTTTGATTTGCAGGTGAACCGGCGCGCCATCAACCCGGTGACTTTTAGCGATACCCCGGACAGCGCGGCGGATATCACGGCGTTAAATGAGACGGCAGACCCGTTCGAGGAGCAATTATAATGCAGCGTTCACGTACCTTTCGCATCGGGCAAATTGTGCCGTCGTCTAATACCACCATGGAGACCGAGATCCCGGCTATCCTGCGTGCCAGAGAGGCCATTGCTCCAGAGCGTTTTAGCTTTCATTCCAGCCGGATGCGGATGAAGCAGGTCACCAAAGAGGAGCTGTCCGCCATGGATGCCGACAGCGACCGCTGTGCCCTGGAGCTGTCCGATGCGGCAGTGGATGTGCTGGGCTATGCTTGCCTGGTGGCTATCATGAGCATGGGCAAAGGCTACCACCGGGTATCGGAAGAGCGGCTGCATGCCCGTACCCTGGAGAATGGCCATCCCGCCCCGGTTATCACCAGCGCCGGGGCGCTGGTGGAGGGCTTACAGGCCCTGGGGGCAAAGCGGGTATCCCTGCTGACCCCCTATATGAAGCCGCTCACCCAGCTGGTTATCGATTATATTGAAAACGAAGGGATTGAAGTGGTGGACAGCATCTCGCTGGAGATCCCGGATAACCTGGCGGTGGGCCGCCGGGATCCGCTAGCGCCGGTGGAGATCACCAAAAAACTGAACACCAATGTCGACGTGGTAGTGGCCTCTGCCTGTGTGCAGATGCCGTCCCTGGGATCTATCCAGTTGATTGAAGATCGCATCGGGCTGCCGGTTATCTCGTCGTCGGTGGCCACCACCTGGATGATGCTCAACCGGCTGCGGCTCGATACCCGGGTGCCGGGCTTTGGGTCATTACTGTCCGGCCGCTACTGAGTACAGGGATATTACCGGGCACAATACAGACAATCAGCACAGGATACGTCGATGGCAGACTCTCCGGCGTTTATTAATGGCTATTTACCTGCCCTGTTAGGGCAGGCGTGGCTGGTGGTCTCATCGGAGTTCCACGCTGAGGTGGAATCCCGGGGGCTGTCGGTACTGGAGTGGCGGGTGCTGTCGGTGCTGGAGGCCAACGGCCCCACCAGCGTGAGCGAGCTGGCCCTGAAAACCGTCAGTAAGCAGCCCACCATTACCCGGCTATTGCACCGGCTGGAAAAGCAGCACCAGGTGGCGCGCTGTAACGACTGCGGCGGCGATCGTCGTTTAAGCCGGGTGGTGATTACCGCCGCCGGCCAGCAACTGGTTCAGGCATTAAATACCGAGGCGGCGCGCTTTGAGGCCAGTGTCCTGGCACAGCTGGGAGAGGCGCGCAGCCAGTTACTGAAGCGCACGCTGCGGGCGCTGATCCAGCGCTACAGTGCGCATTAGCGCTGGTTATTAAGGCGGCGATAGCTGCCGATATTGAGGGCGCCAGGGCGTAAAAACCAGTAGTCCGCGGCGGCTGGCTATATTACCATCTGGGCAAATATGAAAATGCGTCTCATTTATTTTCTGGACCACAGGAAGCCCAGCCACCATGCGTTACCTTATTTGCCTGCTTATGCTATGTCTTGTTCCCGCCATATTCTCCATTGCCCCCGCCAGCGCCCGGCCTGATATGACCCCGCTGGGGAAGAATATTGCCGATACCGGCTCGGCCTGGTATCACTTTACTACCCGGCAATTCAGCTCAGCAGACGGCAAGCGTCATTATCAGGTGTGGATTGGTACCCCGCGTAAAGCGGTGCCCGGTGGCTATCCGGTGCTGTACCTGCTGGACGGCAATGCCGTGATGAGCCACCTGGATGACCCACTATTAGGCCGCCTGAGCCAGGGGACCCCGCCGGTGATTGTCGCCGTGGGCTACCGGGGTAACCTGCCGTTCGATAGAAAAGGGCGCAGCTACGATTACACCCCGCCGGGCAGTATTGACACCCCCGGTGAGCAGCGCGATAGGGTCTACGGCGGCAGCCGTGAGTTTCTGGCCCTGCTCAGGGATAGTATTATTCCCGGGGCGGAGCAGGGGATTGTGGTTAACCCGGCGCGGCGCGGGATCTGGGGCCATTCCTATGGTGGGCTGCTGGTGCTGGATGCCTGGCTGCACAGTAAGTGTTTTACCCGTTACTACAGCGCCAGCCCGTCATTTTGGCAGGGGAACTTTCGCCAGGTTGATCAGCTACGCCAGCAGCCGGCTGCGGATCCGTCCGCCCGGCTGTTTCTGATGGAAGGCGCCGAAGTCCAAAGGGGCCGGGGGATCCCGGTAGGGGTTCGCTGGCGTACCACCGCGCAAATTGTTAGCCAGCTCAGGGAGGCGGGGAAAACCTTCACGCTGATTAATTACCCGGGGTTGTCCCACGGGACGATGTTCCCGACCTCCGCCGAGGGGGCGATGCTGGATGTTGCCGGGGTCGTGCCGCTCACGCCATCCCCGGCGCCGTTACCGACCCCGGGCACCGCTATCGTTAACCAATAACGAAACGGTTCAGCGCTATTTTCGCTGGTAAAGCGCGATCGGCACGGTAATATACGCCCCGGACGGTGATGGCTCACCGGGGCGTACCTCTTCTGATAAGGTGAAAAATATGCGGATTGGCATTCTGTTCCCGGTGGCGATATTTTTCGTTGCTGTCGGTTTTATTACCTGGTTTATTGCCGGTGGCTACGCCACGGCCTGACGTCTGTGGTGATGCCGCCGCCGGTGTTACGCCATGGTGCCGATGGTTTTACGAAAACGCAGCAGCGCAATGGCAAAAAACACCGCGCCAATCACCAGCAGGGTGACAAACTGCGGCCAGACAATGGCGAAATTCGCGCCCCGGTAGAGAATAGCCTGCGCCAGGCTAACAAAATGCGTTGTCGGCATGGTCAGCATAATATCCTGAACCAGTTGCGGCATACTCTCCCGGGGGTGGAACCACCGGACAGCATTTGCAGCGGCAACAGCACCAGGATCATCAGTAACCCCAGTTGTGGCATCGAGCGGGCGATAGTGCCCATAAAAATGCCAATTGAGGTCGTGGCAAACAGACTCAGGGCAACCCCCACCATAAACAGCGGCACCGAGCCTTCTATCGGCACCTGTAATACCCCCTGCACCATAAACACCAGCGACAAGCCTGACACCACCAGCACCACGAGTCCCATCGACCAGATCTTGGCCAGCATTATCTCAAACGGGGTAATCGGCATCACCAGCAGATGCTCCACGGTGCCGTGTTCCCGCTCGCGGATCAGTGCGGAGCCGGTTAACACAATGGCCAGCATGGTGATGTTATTGATGATTGCCATCACCCCACCAAACCACTTTTGTTCCAGATTGGGGTTAAAGCGCATCCGCACCGCCAGATCCACCGGTGACGCTCCGCTGCTCTGGTAACGCTGAATAAAACTGTTCACCTCCCCGGTGATAATGTTCTGAATATAACCGTTGCCGGTAAATGCCTGGCTCATGCGGGTGGCGTCGACATTTACCTGGATTTCCGGCTGGCGACCGGCCAGTACATCGCGCTGAAAATTCGGCGGGATATTCACCGCAAAGGTATAGTCCCCGGCATCCAGCCCGGCGTCCATTTCATCGGCGGTAATCAGCGCCGGGGGTAAAAACCACGGGCGAAAGAAGGCGTTAATGATCCGCGTAGAGAGCTGGGACTGGTCGAGATCGGCCACGGCGATCGGCGCCAAATGCAGGGTGCCGGGCATGGCCGTTGCCGATGAATAGACCGAGAAGGTAAAACTAAACGCGATGAGCACCAGCATCCCTTTGTCACACAACAGGCTGCGCAGCTCTTTGATGCCCAGATTATAAATATTACTCAGTGTGCGCATTACCCCTCCTGTTTCTTCAGCAGCATGATGCTCAGCCCCAGCACTATCGGGATAGCTATCAGCAGCGGAATAAACGAATGCCACAGATCCCCAAGATCCAGCGCTTTTGAGAATGTCCCCCGGGTGATGGTCAGGAAATGGCTGGTGGGGTAGATCTGGCCGATAAACCGCCCGGGCCCTTCCAGTGAGCTGACCGGATCAATCATGCCGGAGAACTGGGTCGCCGGGATCAGGGTGATTATCGCGGTACCAAATACCGCCGCTATCTGGCTCTTCATAAAGGTGGAGATAAGCAACCCCATGCCGGTGGCGATGGTCACATACACCAGCGCCGCCAGGAGCAGGGTCAGGAAGCTGCCTTTATGGGGCACCCCGAAGACAAAGACCGACAGGGCGCAGAGCAACAGGAAGTTAAACATCCCCAGCGCAATATAGGGCAACTGCTTGCCGAGCATAAATTCGCTGCGGGTGGTGGGGGTCACGTAAAGGTTAATGATTGACCCCAGCTCTTTTTCCCGCACCACGCTCAGGGCGCTGAGCATCGACGGGATCATCATCAACAACAGCGGGATCACCGCCGGCACAATCGCGGGCAGGCTTTTGACATCCGGGTTATAGCGGTAGCGGGTTTCAATATTGAGTAACGCACTGCGGCTGACCGGATCTTTATGGCGGGCCAGCATCTCCTGTTGCCATCCCTGGTGCATGGCCTGGACGTAGCCGCGTACGGTTTCCGCCCGGCTGGGCATCGCGCCGTCTACCCAGACGCCAATATCTACCGGGCGGCCGCGGGCCACGTCCCGGCCAAAGTTTGGCGGGATCTCAATGGCCACCGCCAGCTCACCGTCGCGCATCCGGCGATCCAGCTCGTCATAACTGGTGATGGGCGGCTGCTCGATAAAATAGCGCGATCCGGTGAGGTTCTCGATCCAGCGCTGGCTGCTGATGGTTTGATCGCGATCGAGCACCGCAAAGCGCAGATCCTCAACATTCATGCTGATCCCGTAGCCCATAATAAACATCAGGATCACCGTGCCGAGCAGGGCGAGGGTCGATCGCACCGGGTCCCGGCGTAATTCCAGGGTTTCCCGGCGGCTGTAGCTGAACAGGCGCCGCAGGCTGAATGACTGGCGAGGGGCCGCCGGGGTATGACTTTCAGGGTGGGTTATCACCGGCGCCTCGGGGTCGGGGGCCGGGGTATCGGCGGCTTCCTGGAGCCAGGCAATAAACGCCTCCTCGAGGGTGTCACTGCCGCGCTGGGCCACCAGATTCGCCGGGGTATCGCTGGCCAGCACTTTACCGGCGTGCATCAGCGAGATCCGATCGCAGCGCTCCGCCTCATTCATAAAGTGGGTGGAGATAAAAATCGTCACCCGATCCTGGCGCGACAGATCGACCATCAGTTGCCAGAACATGTCCCTGGCCACCGGATCGACCCCGGAAGTGGGTTCATCAAGGATCAACATTTCCGGGCGGTGGATCACCGCCACCGCCAGGGAGAGCCGCTGGCGGATCCCGAGGGGCAGAGCATCTGGCAGGCTGTCCTCGACGCTGGCCAGCATAAAACGCTGGCTCATTTCTGCCACCCGGCCGGGTATCTCCCCTTCGGGGATCTGAAATAGCCGGGCGTGCAGCTCAAGGTTCTGGCGCACGGTCAGTTCGCTATAGAGCGAAAATGCCTGGGACATATAGCCCACCCGGCGGCGGGTATCGAGATCCCCGGAGTTTACCGGCTGGCCAAATAGCCAGGCCTCGCCTTCACTGGCGGGGAGCAGGCCGGTGAGCATTTTCATGGTGGTGGACTTACCGCAACCGTTAGAGCCGAGGAAGCCAAAAATTTCCCCCCGGGGGATGCGGAAGTTCACGTGATCGACGGCGATAAAGTCCCCGAAGCGCATGGTCAGCCCCCGGGCTTCAATGGCGATGTCGTCCGGTTGTTCATCCCGGGGGGGGATAACCACCGGGTGGTGGGCGTCCCGCTGTTCGGCGGGCAGCAGGGCAATAAAAGCCTGTTCGAGGGTTTGGCTGCCGGTGCGGGTGCGTAGCTGTTCGGCACTGCCGGTGGCCAGTACCTCGCTGGCATTCATCGCCACCAGCCAGTCGAAGCGTTCCGCCTCTTCCATATAGGCGGTTGCCACCAGGACGCTCATGTTGGTCTGGCGGGCCCGGATACTGTCGATCAGGTCCCAGAACTGCGCCCGGGAGAGGGGATCAACACCGGTGGTGGGCTCATCGAGGATCAGCAGTTCGGGGTCGTGGATTAGCGCACAGCATAAGCCGAGTTTTTGCTTCATCCCGCCGGAGAGCTTCCCCGCCGGGCGATCCCGGAACGGCGCCAGCCCGGTGCTGTGCAGCAGTTCATTAATGCGGACTTCGCGCTCGGCTTTATTGTGGCCGAACAGGCGGGCGAAGAAATCGACATTCTCGTAGACCGACAGGGTGTGGTAGAGGTTTTTCCCCAGCCCCTGGGGCATCCAGGCGATTTTGGGGCAGACGTTACGGCGATGTTCCGCATCGCGCATATCGCCCCCCAACACCATCACGTTACCGCTTTCAATGGCTCTGGCCCCGGAAATCAATGACAGCAGGCTGGATTTACCGACACCGTCAGGGCCGATTAACCCCACCATGCAGCGCGACGGGATCTGTAGTGAAATATCGCGCAGGGCAGTGGTGTGGCCAAAATGCTGGCTTACCCCCTCCAGAATAGCGATGGGCGCGTGTGGGTCCGGTGTACGCTCGCTCATTGCCCGGGCCTCACGGTCAGGTTTTCCGGCCAGCTTTGCTGGTTATCCAGCCGGACATAGGCCATGCCCGGTAACCCGGTTTTGACATATTCCAGATGCTTAGCCAGCAGCTCTGGCGGAATACGCGCTTTTACCCGGAACATCAGCTTGAGCCGCTCATCGCTGGTTTCTACGGTTTTTGGCGTAAATTGCGCCACGCTGGCCACAAAACTGATATTGGCTGGAATGGTCAGTGTCGGGGCGGCATCCAGAATAATGCGCGCTTCACTGCCGAGGGCCAGCACGACGGCCTGCTCGGTAGGCAGGAAGAAGGTCATATACACATCCGCCAGATCCACCATACTCAGCACCCGTCCACCGGCGGCTAAGACTTCACCCGGTTCGGCGATACGGTACTGTATCCGGCCATCCCGGGGGGCCTTGAGGTCGCTGTCGTCAATGTCGGCAATAATGCGGCGCTCGGTGGCCTGGGCGGCTTCTACCCGGGTTTCTGCCTGGATAATATTGGTGCGGGCTGCTTCAATGGCGGCTTTGGCGGCGGAAACATCCGCGTTGGCGGACTCCAGTGAGGCCCGGGCGCTTTCGGCGGCGGCGCGGTCATCATCCAGTTGCTGGGCAGAGACTGCTCCCCGGTGAATCAGGGTGTTGGAGCGGGTATGGCGCTTGGCACTGGCATTCAGTTCTGCCTGGCGCTGGCGCACGGTGGCCTCATTGGCGAGCATTTCGCTGCGCCGCTGATCGAGCAGGGCACGGGCCGCGGCGACGGCGCTTTGGGCCTCTTTAATTTGTGCGGCCGCTTCCAGGCGCTGTTCATTCAGCACCCGGGTATCCATTTTGGCCAATACCTGTCCCTGATGGACAAACTGGCCCTCTTTGACGTCAATAGACACAATACGCCCGGCAATTTTGGTGGCGATATCGACTTCTGTTGCTTCTATACGGCCATTACTGCTGGCAAATCCCTGTGGCAAGCCCGCCGGGCGTAAGGCCCACCATGCGCCGGCGGCAACCGCGACGGCTAATCCAATCACTATCCATACTGCCCGTTTTTTTTGTTTATCCATGATAGCTCTGCCTGGTCCCTGTTGCCGAACGGTGCGTGCTCACACCCGCCGCGTCAAAACATGATAAGCGGTATCTTTTGTGGGAAAAAAAGACAGGGTATAACGGCGTGCTGGTGCTCCCGTTGAAGGGCCAGACACAAGGAAAAGCGTGATGGGTATGGCTTACAATCAATGTGGTTATCACAGCTATCCTGGCCGTATATGAAACACGCATATGTAAACTGTTTTCGAAGAAATACTAACAGCTTCAACCAGGATGTCCATATCAATAACATGGGATTAACACAGATGGCTCAACCGCCCGGCGGGGCGATTGAGCCATCTGCCGGTTAACGGCTCACAGACGGGATTTGATGGCCTGGAGTAACCGCTCAAAGGCCGGGGTGTTTTGGCGGCGGCTCGGGTAGTACAGCTGATACCCCGGCGAGGGCTCGCTCCACGCTTTCAGTAGTTGGACCAGGCGCCCGTCGAACAGGTATTGCTGGACCTCACACTCCGGTAAATAGGCGATGCCAAAGCCATTGAGCGCCCCTTTGACAATCATACTGACGCTGTTGAACGTCATCTGACCTTCGACCCGCACCCGGCTTTTTTGCCCGGCGCGCTCGAACTCCCAGGCATAAAGCCCGCCGTGGGTGGCGAGGCGCATATTAATACAGCGGTGGGCACTCAGATCCTGGGGGGTCTGGGGGGTGCCGTATTTTGCCAGGTAATCCGGGCTGGCCACCACGGCAGGGCGCCAGCTGTTGGTCAGCGGAATGGCTATCATATCCTGCTCGACGGTACCGGACAGCCGCACCCCGGCGTCAAAACGCTGGGCAACGATATCGGTAAAGCCGGGTTCGATAATCACTTCCACGCTGATGTCCGGGTACTGGCGGGCAAACGGCTCCAGCAGCGGCCACAGTATCCGGTTGGCGGCATGCTCATCGGCGGTAATGCGAATCGCCCCGGCTGGGCAGTCGCGGAATTTGGTGAGCGCGGTCAGCTCTTCGTTGACCTCATCCAGGCGCGGGCCGACGCTTTGCAGCAGGTGCAGCCCGGCATCGGTGGTTTGCACACTGCGGGTGGTACGGGTCAGCAACCGGACCCCAAGGCGGGTTTCCAGGTTGCGCATGGTATGGCTGAGTGATGATTGAGAAACACCCAGCTGGGCTGCCGCTTTGGTAAAGCTTTTTTCCCGGGCGACCACGAGAAAGGCATTTAAATCGTTCAGGTTCTGGTTAGCCATAGCGTAAGACGGTGACTCTGAGGGGGACGTAATAGTAATTGAACCACGGGAATTTACCACTGCCGGACGCCCAGGGGCTGCCGGCAATATTCACGGTTGGCCCAGGACGCTTCTCAGCCGGTGGTTAAATTTCTCCGGGTCTTCCATTTGTGGGGCGTGGCCCATACCGGGAAATTCAACCAGTTGTGCACCGGGGATAAGCCCGGCCACGGTTTTACCCAGGATATTATAGTGCCCCAGTTTCGCTTTCACCTCCGGGGGGGCAATATCACTGCCGATGGCGGTGGTATCTGCGGTGCCTATCATCAGGGTGGTGGGTACCCGCAGATGGGTAAACTCGTAATAAACTGGCTGGGTAAAGATCATGTCGTAAATCAGGGCGGAGTTCCAGGCCACGCGCGGTTTGCCGGGGCCATTGTTCAGCCCGGCCAGCATATCGACCCAGCGGTCATATTCCGGTTTCCACTGGCCACTGTAATAGGTTTTTTGCTCGTAGTCGCGGATCTGTTGTGCGCTGATGCGCAGTTCCCGCTGGTACCACTGATCAACCGTGCGCCAGGGGACCCCCAGCGCTTTCCAGTCTTCCAGCCCGATGGGGTTAACCAGCACCAGGCGGCTGACGGACTGCGGGTACATCAGGGCATAGCGGGTAGCCAGCATCCCGCCAGTGGAGTGCCCGATAATGGCTGCCTGGGTTATCTTCAGGTTGTCCAGCAGGGCGTGAGTGTTGCTGGCCAGTTGCTGGAAGCTGTACTGATAGTGGGCCGGTTTCGTCGAGCTGCAAAAGCCGATTTGGTCCGGGGCAATCACCCGGTAACCCTGTTTCGCCAGGGCCGTAATGGTATCAACCCAAGTGGCACCACAGAAATTCTTGCCGTGCAGCAGGACCACGGCCCGGCCATTGCTGCTACCCGTAGGGGCGATATCCATATAGCCCATTTGCAGCGCCGTCCCCTGGGAACGCAAGGCAAAATGGTGCAGCGGGTAAGGGTAGGTGAAGCCCTCAAGATTAACGCCATAAGCGGGCGCGGTAGCGGCGCTGGCGCCAGTGGTGAATAACCCTGCCAGCAGGGCGGCGCAATACCATAGTCTGCGGGATGTGGTGAGCATAGATATCCTGTGTTGTCCGGGGCAATAATATGCCCGTCATCGCGGGGTGACCTGGTGAATATTGATTAGCGATAATAATATTATCCTGGCAGTTTACTACCGCTGTGCGATAAAAATAAATCACCCGGAAGCCAGAAAATAATTATTGATAATCTGTGCCTTTGATTAATTTGGCCGGAGGATAACGTATTTACATTTACTGGTGGCCCGTGCTCTAGTGGGGGTTTACTGGATATCGGCAGCGCCGATGAATAAGGGTATTTCCATGCCAGAGACTATTGATGTGCTGACTTCCCATCGCAGTGACAGACACTATCTGTCTACCCCCATTGCAGATGACGTCCTGAATAATATTATTGCCGCCGCCTGGCGGGCACCGACATCGGTCAATTCCCAGCAGGTCACCCTGGTGGTGGTACGCGATGCCGGGCGCCGGGCAGAAATTGCCGCGCTGGCCGGTGGCCAACCGTGGATAGCCCAGGCCCCGGTATTTATTGCCGTGGTGCTGGATATGCATAAATCGGATATCGCTATTCGCGGGGCGGGTAAGCAGCAGCTCGCCCATCTGAGCGTCGAGAGTATTGTCGCCGGGGCGACGGATGCCGGGATTGCGCTTGAGGCCATGATGGTGGCCGCCCGGGCCCAGGGGCTGGGCATTGTGCCGATTGGCGGTATTCGCGCTAACCCCCGGGGGATGAGCGAGCTGCTGAAGCTGCCGCCGTTGACCTTCCCGGTGGTGGGGCTGACCCTCGGCTATGTGGATCAGCCGGCGCCCCAGAAACCGCGCCTGCCGCTGAGCAGCTTCTGCCATGAAGAGTATTACCACGACGAGCGTATTGCTCCGGCCATTGAGGAATATAACCAGGTGCTGGCCCGTCACTGGCAGGAACAGCAGCGCGCAGACGGTGACGACTGGGGGAATAATACCGCCAGCTACTATAGCCACATCTATTTCCCGGACGTTCTGGCGGAAATATTACGCCAGGGTTTTAAACTGGATAAATAACACCAGCGGTGATTAACGTCGTTATTTATTAGTCGCCATAGCCCTGCGGGGCTAT
The DNA here is from genome assembly GCF_016415625.1 of Shimwellia pseudoproteus. GTDB lineage: Bacteria > Pseudomonadota > Gammaproteobacteria > Enterobacterales > Enterobacteriaceae > Shimwellia > Shimwellia pseudoproteus. The sequence goes on along the minus strand of NZ_WBXP01000010.1, from coordinate 3,433 downwards.
GGCTATTTATTAATGATATTCCGTTAATTAATGTGGTTTCTGAATAAATACCGCCAGCGGGTAAATAGGCCGGGCCGCTCCGCGGCAGATTAAAAACGCGCAAAGCGATAAGGGGTTGGATCCACCAGCGGCGCGCTGCCGCATACCAGATCTGCCGCCAGTTGCCCGGCTGCCGGGGAGGTACCGAACCCGTGGCCCGAAAACCCGCTGGCCACCGTCAGGCCCGGTAAGCGCGCTACCGGGCTGATTATCGGGTTTGAGTCCGGGGTAACATCAATCATACCGGCCCAGCTTTCGGCAATGCGGCAGCCGGTGAAACCTGGCCAGGCGGCAGTGAGGTTGGTTAATGCCTCCTGATTGAGCCGGTGATTGACTTCAGGGTCCATGGTGCGGACCTGCTCGAACGGGGTACGGCTGGTGGGCTTCCAGCGCCGGGAGAGGGCCAAATCGCGCAGGAAATAACGCCCGAGAGAGAGGCGCAAATTGTCCTTTCCCTGGCGCAACTGGGCGAGATAACGGTGCCCGGTCAGCAGGCTATCGAGGGTTAACGGGGCATCCAGCGCGCCGCGCTGGGTGACAATAAAGCCCCCGCTCTGGTGGCGGCGGAAGGAAAAATCCGGGGCGCCAACCGCGATATCCGTTGGCCCGGCCATCGGCGCGGTACGCATGACCGAACATATTAGCGGCAGGGCGGGTAAGCGGATGCCGTGGTTGCCCAGCAAACGCCGTGACCAGATCCCCCCAGCCAACAGTACCTGTTCGCAGCGGATCTCGCCCCGTTCGGTGACCACCCCGGAAATACGCCCCCCTTCGGTGGCCAGGGTGCGCACGGCGCAGTTTTCGATAACCAGCGCGCCTTTGGCGATTGCCGCCTGGGCAATGGCGCTGGCGGCGAGGGTTGGCTCGGCTCTGGCATCGGACGGGGTGTAGATCCCGCCCTGCCATTTCCCTTCCCCTCCCGGAACCAGCCGGGCTATCTCTGCGGCGCTGAGCAACCGGGAGTCAAGATCCAGCTGTGACACGCTGTGCATCCAGTTTTCATGCACCGCCATTTGTTGGCGGGTGCGGGCGAGGAACATGATCCCGGCCTGGCGGTAGCCGACATCCACCCCGGTACGGGCCGACATCTGCTGCCAGAGCTGCTGGGCGGCCCGGGCCAGGGGAATATCCTCCGCCAGACGGCTGGTTTTACGCACCCAGCCAAGGTTGCGCGAGGATTGCTCCCCGGCGATACGGCCTTTTTCCAGCACTACCACCGGGATACGTCGTTCTGCCAGGGTGAGTGCCGCGCTTAAGCCGACGATCCCGCCGCCGATGATAACCACGGTACGGGTGGTGGGGAAGGAGGTTGTGGTGATGACAGGTTTGATTGCGGGTGCCATAACGAACGCCTTTTACCGGAAAGAAAAACCGGGGCCAGGCCCCGGACACAAGGGCGAGTACTACAGGGTCAGGCGGATAACTTCGCGCTGACCGCCACCCCGTACGGCGGTAATTTCCATTTCCACCTTGTAGTTCATGGCGCCCAGAGGCGGGCAGGTCAGGGTCAGTGCCGGATCGATACCCCGAAAGCGGCTGCCGAGGATCTCCGCCACGGCGCTGACATCGTGCGGGAACTGAACAAAAACCCGGGCGACAACGGTATCCGCGAGGCAGGCATCCACCCCGTTTAGCGCCCGCTCCACGTTGGCGAAAACCTGTAAGGTCTGGGCGGCGATATCCTCCGGGATCTGGCGGGTGTGCGGGTCCCGCCCGGCGGTATTTGAGACAAATATCCAGTTGTCGACGGCGACCACCCGGGAGTAACTGGTTTGCTGTTCAATGGCTGAGCCGGTAGAGGCTTTAATTATGGTGTTCATCACTGCTCCTGAAGGTAAAAGGGGAAAAGGCCGGTTAACTCAGTGCCGGTACCTCCCAGAGGTTAAGCTTCACGCCGATCCCCTGGGCGATAGCGTTGCGGTACACCACGGTGCCCCAGGCCACATCCTCTACCGGCATACCGCCAACGGACATCAGGATGATTTCGTCGTCGTGGCGGCGCCCCGGGGCGGCGCCGGCAACAATTTTGCCAATATCCTCCAGCGCCTCCGGGCGCAGCTTACCCGCCGCAATCATGTCCATAAAATAGACCCCGATAATTGGAATCGATTTGTGGGCCGGTTTAGGCACTTCGTGATACCAGGCCTGGTAGAGGCCGGTATTGTCCAGTACTTTGCGGACATCGGGCTGCTCCATACCTTCATCAATGCTGCACAGTGCGGGCATGGCGAGGAAAGCCCCCGGTTTGACCCATTCGCGTTTGACGATAGGGTAGCTGGCGGGATCGCCAAATTCGCCGGAATTACAGTAGGTGACGATATCTGAATCCCGGACGATAGCCTCCAGGCTATCAACCACGGTGAGGGTGGTTACCTGCGGGTAGTTTTCATTGACCCAGGTAATAAAGTTATCCAGGCTACGGGCGCCGCGGCCTTTCACTTTGATGGTGTCAATCTGCGGGCATACCGCCATAAATGCCGCTACCGATGTTTTCCCCATCACCCCCGGGCCCACCAGGCCGATGACCCGGGAATCTTTACGGGCCAGATGGCGGGCGCCGACACCGGGAACCGCGCCGGTACGGTAAGCGGAGAGCAAATTGGCGGACATATGGGCCAGCGGGGCGCCGGTATCGGCGTCGTTCAGGGTAAACATCAGGATGGAGCGCGGCAGCCCCTGCTCGCGGTTGGCAATATTGGAGCCGTACCACTTCACGCCGGTGGTGTGAAAATTACCCCCCAGATAGGCGGGCATCGCCATCAGGCGGCGTTCCGCGGTGGGTTTTGGCATCCGCGGGAACGGGGAGGCTTCCGGGAAGGTCACCATGGCGCCGTGGGAATCATTATTGCTGCCCGCCATACGATAATCCCCGTGGTAGAGCAGGGCGAACATTTCCTCCATGGCGTCCACACAGGCGGGCATATTGGTGACGCCCGCCCGGATCATGTCTGGCTCTGATAAGTAGATAAAATCGATTTTGGTATTCGCGGACATTTTCGTTTCTGTGGACATAACGTCGCTCCTCAGCCGGGCCAGGGGCAGGCTGTTGTTGTCGATATTTTTTGCCATAGACAGCAGGGCGATGAAATATATTTTTCAGCGTTGTCGATACGCATGAAATAGCAGAAATATAACTGTTCTGGAATGTTCATCGCCGTTCTGCTGCGTCTGTATTAATCAATAGCGTTATTGCCGCCGGGGCGTATTGGAAAAAAGCGACATGGCAGAAAATAGATTGCCGTTAATACTGTTAGTCATCATGACAGTGCGTTATGGCGTAGCTTTTAATAACCAGGGGGCTTTGTTGAATAAATCGAACTTTTAGCCGAAATTAGGATCAGATCACCACACTCCTGACCCTGTAGCGACATCCTGTGACAAAGCAAAAGTTCAA
>NZ_WBXP01000001.1 GCF_016415625.1 Shimwellia pseudoproteus | reverse complement strand
CACTATCGGCGAAGGTGAGTTGATGGCTCATGATGTCCCTCTGGGATGCGCTCCGGATGAATATGATGATCTCATATCAGGAACTTGTTCGCACCTTCCTTATATGGGCGATTAAATAGTTTTTTAACTAATGTAATTACTTTAGTAACTAAAAATAGATCTATATTATAAATACAAATTCGGCAAGAACCATAACCAAAAATAAAACACCGATCCAGAATTCAGAAATTTCAATTTTTAAAAGTTTGGAGTTCAATATTATGAGCAGTAACGAGCGCATACTTAGCCCCTTTACGTTACCCAATGGTACCGAGCTGAAAAACCGTCTGTTTATGGCGCCGATGACGACCTGTACCGGTTTTTATGATGGCTCAGTCACTGATGAAGTCGTTGAATATTACCGTGCCCGGGCCGGGAGTATCGGTACGATTGTGGTGGAGTGTGCTTTTATTGATGACCTTGGTCCGGCCTTCCCGGGTGCTTTGGGGATCGATAAAGACGACAAAATTGAAGGGCTGGCGCGTATTGCCGACGCTATCCACTCCCGGGGCTCGAAAGCGCTGCTGCAGATCTATCACGGCGGCCGCATGGTGGACCCGAAACTGATCGGTGGCCGTACTACCGTTGCCCCCAGCGCCCTGGCCGCCCCCCGTGATGGCGCCGCCACCCCGCGTGCGTTAACCGGTGATGAAGTGACCGGTATGGTCAACAAATTCGGTGAAGCGGTACGTCGCGCGATTCAGGCCGGGTTTGACGGTGTCGAACTGCACGGCGCCAATACCTATCTGATCCAGCAGTTCTTCTCCCCGAACTCTAACCAGCGTGATGACGAATGGGGCGGCAGCCGCGAAAACCGCGCCCGCTTCCCGCTGGCGGTGCTGGATATCACCCATAAAGTGGTGCACCAGTACGCAGACGACGCGTTTATCGTGGGCTATCGTTTCTCGCCGGAAGAGCTGGAAGTCCCGGGTATCCGCTTTGACGACACCCTGTACCTGCTGGAGAAACTGGCTGAGCACGGGCTGGATTACCTGCACTTCTCGCTGGGTGCTGCGTTGCGTCCGTCAATCAATGACACCCAGGACCCGACACCGCTTATCAAAAAATATGTCGCACAGCGCTCCGAAAATCTGGCGCAGATCCCGGTGATGGGGGTAGGCGGTATTGTTAATGAAGCCGATATCGACCAGGCCATGGATAACGGTTACGACCTGATTGCCGTGGGCCGCGCCTGCATCGCCTACCCGGACTGGACCGATCGTATTGCCCGCGGCGAGCATCTGGAGCTGTCTATCGACAGTACCCAGCGCGAGGCGCTAAATATTCCGGTTCCGCTGTGGCACTCCTTCCTGGTGGAAGCGATGATCCGCGACATGAGCATGACCGAGTCAAAATTCAAACCCGGTGTGTTCCAGGAAACGGTACAGGATGACAGCCATGAACTGGTGATCAACGTCAGCCTGGAAACCGACCATATTGCCGATATCGAACTGGCCGCCGGCGGCAGCGACGAGGTGGAATTTGTCACCAGTTTTGAAGAGATTCGTTCACGCATTCTCGACGCTAACACACCGCACGTTGATGCGATTTCCGGCGCCACCAGCCAGAGTGAAGCGGTGAAAAAAGCCGTTTCCAAAGCTATCTCTAAATCCGGCAAAGCGCTGGCGGCGGAATCCGGTGTGGTGGAAACCGGCCCGCGCCACGTCGACGTGGTGGTTATCGGTAGCGGCGGGGCGGGTCTGGCGGCCGCAATCCAGGCCCACGATGAAGGCGCCAGTGTGCTGGTGGTTGAAAAAATGCCGACCATTGGCGGTAACACCGTGAAAGCCTCTGCGGGGATGAACGCCGCGGAAACCCGCTTCCAGCGCGTGAAAGGCATCCAGGACAGCAAAGCACTGTTCTATGCGGAAACCCTGAAAGGCGGGAAAAACAAAAACAACCCGGCGCTGCTGCACCGCTTCGTGGAAAATGCCCCTCAGGCCATCGAATGGCTGGCGGATCGCGGCATTATGCTCAATGACATCACCACCACTGGCGGGATGAGCATTGACCGTACCCACCGTCCCCGTGACGGATCGGCTGTCGGCGGCTACCTGATCAGCGGCCTGGTGCGCAATATCAATAAACGTGAAATTGACGTAATGCTGGACACCTCCGTGACTGCGATCCTGACCGACAACGGCGCGGTAAGCGGTGTGCAACTGGTGAACGACGAAAACGAAACCATCACCGTGCTGACCCACAGCGTGATTGTCGCCACCGGCGGTTTCAGCGCCAACAGCGCCATGGTGGTGAAATATCGTCCGGACCTGGCGGGCTTCGTGACCACTAACCACAAAGGGGCCACCGGTAGCGGCATCAAATTGCTGCAAGATATCGGCGCAGGCACTGTGGATATGGGCGAAATCCAGATTCACCCGACCGTGGAGCAGAGCACCTCTTATCTGATTTCTGAGTCTATCCGTGGCGGCGGCGGTATCCTGGTTAACCAGCAGGGTGCGCGCTTCTTTAACGAGCTGGAAACCCGGGATAAAGTCTCTGCAGCGATCATCGCGCTGCCGGAACATTACGCCTACATTCTGTTTGATGAGCATGTCCGGGCCAAAAACAAAGCCGCCGACGAGTATATTGCCCGTGGCCTGGTGACCAGCGCCAGCACCCCGCGGGAACTGGCGGAGAAACTGGGAATGGACCAGCACCAGTTGCTGGCGACCCTGGAACGCTATAATGGCTTTGTGGATGCCCAGCAGGATAGCGACTTTGGCCGTACCACGGCGCTGCGTAACCCGATCAATGCCGGGCCGTTCCACGCGATCCGTATCGCCCCGGGGGTACACCACACCATGGGTGGCATCACCATTAACCCGGATACCGAAGTGCTCAATACTGACCAGCAGGTTATCCCGGGGGCCTATGCCGCGGGTGAAGTGGCCGGGGGTGTCCACGGGGGTAACCGCATCGGCGGGAATGCGGTGGCCGATATTATTATCTTTGGTACCCTGGCGGGACATAAGGCTGCCAGCCGGGCGAAATCCAACGCATAATCGTCAATGCCCCGGCAAATGCCGGGGCATTTTTTTATCAGGAGAACGCAATGGCCAGTGCTGACGGTGTGTATAACTATTCTGCGGTGTTGATGGGCTCCCCCATTCAGTTACGGCTTTTTGAACACAACGAGGCACTGGCCGGTGCGGTCTTCCGGCTGATTAAACAGTATGAGAACCGGTTTACGGTAAACCGCGAGCCTTCTGAAGTGATGGCGGTGAACCGGGCGGCGGGGCAGCATCCGGTGGCGGTCAGCCCGCCGGTATATCAACTGATCCGCTGCGCGAAGGCGGCCAGCCTGCTGCCGGGCAGCGCGTTTAACCTGGCCATCGGCCCGCTGGTGAAGCGCTGGAAGATTGGTTTTCACGGTGACGCGGTCCCCCCGGCTGATGAGATTCGCCAGTTACTAACCCTGACCCGCCCTGAACGGGTGATCCTCGATGACGCCGCCAGCACGGTATTTCTGGCTGATGCCGGGATGGAGATCGATCTCGGGGCCATTGCCAAGGGCTATATTGCCGATCGGGTGCGGGATTATTTACGCCGTGAGGGGGTCACCGCCGGGTTAATTAACCTTGGGGGAAACGTGCATACGCTCGGGGCCCCGGATGGCGGCTGGACCGTTGGCCTGAAAAAGCCGTTTGCCGGGCGGGATGCGCTGATCGGCACCCTGACCGTGGCGGACAAGTCGGTGGTGACATCCGGTATTTATGAGCGCTATTTCGAGCAGGACGGCCACTGTTACCACCATATTCTCGATCCCCGCAGCGGCTACCCGCTGGATAACGAATTGCTGAGCGTGACGATTATTTCCCGGGACTCGCTGGACGGCGATATCTGGACCACGCTGCTGTACGGGATGGGGGTCACCGCAGGCTGTGCGGCACTGCGCCAGCGGGAGGATATTGAGGCTATCTTCGTCACCCGCCACCATGAGGTTATCTGCTCATCCCGGCGGCAGTTTCAGTTTACCTTGCTGGATGACCAGTACCGGATTACTGACAATATTGCTTAAGCAGCCCGACCTGGTCTGCCTGTAAACGGTAATGGTACACCGGCCGTCCGGTGGCGCCGTAATGGATGGTGGTGAACAGAATATTAATCTGCGCCAGCCAGATGAGGTATTTACGGCAGGATACCCGGGATATCGCCACCGCGTTGGCTAAATCATCGGTGGAGAACTCTTTTTCCGGGTGGCCATCAATCCACTGGCAAATGGTGCGCAGGGTCTGCTGGGTGAGCCCTTTGGGCAGGCGACGGGTGTCGGCGACGTCCGGCGGCCCGCTGTGGATAAGGTTGTCGACATCGGCCTGTTCATAATAGGAGTGGGCCTCCATCTGGTTATAGCGGTTGCGCCAGTTGCTCAGGGCTTCTTCAAAGCGCGGGAACTGGAACGGTTTGATTAGGTAATCCACCACCCCGTAATGCAGTGAGGTCTGGATAGTCGCCCGATCCGACGCCGAAGAGATCATAATCACGTCAATCGGGCGCCCGGTGGCGCGGATCACCGGCAGCAGATCCAGCCCGCTCTCCTGCTGCATATAGACATCCAGTAAGACCAGGTCGATATCGTGGCTGGCGTCCTGAACAAAAGCGGTGGCCTGAGCAAGGGTAGACGCCACCCCGCAGCAGTTAAAGCCCGGAACCCGCGCCACATAGCAGCGGTTCAGCTCTGCCACCATGGCATCATCGTCGACAATTAATACGTTGATCATGTGTCCTTCCTCTCACTGTCCCAGGGAATATGTACAAAAAACTGGGTGAAAACACCCGGCTCAGATTCAACACTGATGCTGCCACCCAGCCCTTCCACCTGCTGGCGGGCCAGAAATAGCCCCACGCCGCGGTTTTCCCCTTTGGTGGAGATACCTTTAGAAAAAATAGTCTGAATAATCTCTGGCGCGATGCCCGGGCCGTCATCGCTCACCTCGCAGGTGAGCCAGCCATCCTGATAATGTAACAGCAGGCCTATTTCGCCACCGGCCTGTTGCTGCATGGCATCCAGGGCATTCTCAATTAAGTTCCCCAGCGCGGTGATCAGCACCGTGACCTGCTGCTGGTTTGGATTATCCGGCACCATGCAATCTTCGGCGAGGGTGAGTATATGGCCCGCCTCTTCAGTGCGGTTAATTTTCCCCAGCAGGAACCCGGCAATCACCGGTGATTTCACCTTGTGCTGGATTGCCCCGATATCGGTCTGATAATTATGGGCGGTCTGGATAACGTACTCTTCCAGTTTGTCATAGCTGCGCATATGCAACAGGCCGAGGATGACATGGAGCTTGTTCATAAACTCATGGGAGTGCGCCCGCAGTGCATCAACATAATTGACCATACCGTCGAGGCGCTGCATCAGCAGGCTGATCTCGGTTTTATCGCGGAAGGTACAAATCGCCCCAATCAGCACCCCTTTACTGCGTACCGGCACGGTATTGCTGAGCAGTAAATGGCGATTACAGGCTATTTCGCGATCCTGCACCGGCTGGCCGCTGCGCAGTACTTCCCGCAGGCTGGCCAGCAGCGGGGCGTGGGGGGCCGCACTGTCGTCTTCGTCCCGGTCAGTGACTTCACCCGGCACCAGTAAAATCAGCCGGGCGGCCTGGTTCATCATGGTAATGCGCCCGTGGGCATCCACGGCGATCACCCCCTCTTTTAGGGAGTGAAGCATCGCCTGGCGCTGCTCGAACAGGCTGGAAATTTCATAGGGCTCAAGGCCGAACAGAATGCGCTTTAGCGCCCGCACCAGCACCCAGATCCCAAAGGTCGCCACCAGGATACTGAACAGCAGCGTCCAGACCATGCCCCAGCGGCTCTGGTTAATATGCTGGTCAACAATACTCAGCGGGATACCCACCGCCACGATACCGATCTGCTGGCGCTGGGCGTTATACACCGGGGTGTAGATACGCAGGGCGAGGCCGAGCACCCCGTGGTTGATGGCGACATTCTCTTTGCCCAGCAGCGCCGGGTTAATGTCATCACCAATGTACTGCTTGCCAATCATGGCCTGATTGGGGTGTGAATAGCGCTGTTTGTGCATATTGGTCACCACCACAAACAACAAGTGGTTACGGGCAGTGACTTCGCTGACCAGCGGCTGGATAGCGTTATCGGCATCCGGTGGGTGCTGTAGCCCGTTGATCACTTCCGGGGTGGTGGCCAGGGTGCGGGCAATGGCACGGGCGGTCTCTTTCAGGCCATCCCGGGAGGCATTGCCAATCTGGATAAAGTACAGGGTATAGACCAGCGCCAGCACGGTGATAATGACACTGGACACCATCAGGGTGACGGCGGTGCTGAGCTTCATGGGGTGTTTTTCACCCCCCGGGCGTTGTGGTATGGCGCGCATCGACACCCCTGAAATGGATAACAAAGTGGGTGATTATTACCGATGGCGCGCCAATGTTAAAGCAATCTGCACATTTGTTCCGGCCACGTCATTTCGGGGGATGGCCGAAAACCGCCCGGTGAAGCGTGACGTTACTCGCAGGCGGCGCCAGGGAAAATCGCTATAGTGGACAGATAAACCGCACTAAGGAGATGGGTATGAGCATTGGGCAGAACGCATTTGCCAGGGAAAGATGTAATGCCAGTACGGCGCAAATTGATCGCCTGTCCACCCAGGATCTGGTGAATGCCATCCACCAGAACGATCTGTCGCTGGCGGCGGCGATTGACGCCTGCCTGCCGGATATCACGCGGCTGATTGATAACGCCACGGCGGCCCTGAGCCGCGGTGGCCGGGTGGTACTGGTGGGGGCCGGGGCCTCTGGCCGCCAGGCGATACACACTGCGCGGGACCATGCGCCGGAAGCGCATCATCCCGTGGTTGGTTTGATTGCCGGTGGCCAGCAGGCCATGCTCCATGAGGGGAGCCAGGCCGCCCAGGATTATGATGGCGGGATGCGCGCGTTACAGGCCATCGGTTTTAACGCCCAGGATCTGCTGGTGGCCCTGACGGTGAACGGTAAAACGCCCTGGGTATGGGGGGCGCTGCGTCACGCCGGTGCCCTGGGGGCAACCGTGGCGGTGATCACCCGGGAAAAGGGCAGCGAAGCCGCGCAACTGGCGGACATTCTGGTCGCCCCACAGACCGGGGCCGAAGTGGTTGCCGGCTTCCGGGATCCCCGCGCCAGCCTGGCACAGCAGCAGATCCTCAATATGCTCAGCACTGGGCTGGCAATCCGCGCTGGCCGGGTATTCGGCAATATGCGGGTGGATCTGGATGCCCGTGACACTCACTCCCTTGAGCGCCAGATTGCCGTGGTGATGGCGGCGGGCGAGTGTTCGCGCGCGGTGGCCAGGGACGCGCTGGCCAGCTGTAATAACCAGTGCAAGACCGCGATTTTGATGGTGCTCAGCGGGCTGGATGCCTGGAGTGCCCACGGGTTGCTGGACCAGCATAAAGGCCACCTGCGGATGGCATTGCAGGAAGCGCCAAAACGCTAATCCCCACCGGGAGGGCCGCCTCCCGGTTTTCCTCTGCTAGCTGTCTCTGCGCAATATCTGACGTCCATGTGCGTACCTTTCACCACAACAAATAGTCAAAAAAATTGACCGTTTGAGACGAATTGTTTCGCTATTACCAGGAAAATTTCAGTTTTAGAATGCCCCTCATTGGTCAGGCATCTGACAACATCCCAATTCATAAGGTAGAGGTGGCGTATGGCCAGCGTATTAGTATTGAAATCCAGTATTCTTGGTGGTGCTTCTCAGTCAAATATGTTGATTGATTTTTTGGCTGAACAGTGGAAGCAGGGGCATCCTCAGGATACGCTTACTGTCCGCGACCTGGCGCAGGAGCCCTTACCGGTGCTGGATGGTGAAGTGGTGGGGGCCTTTGGCGATATCGCTACGCTGAGCGCCCATCAGAAAGAGATCCGCGCCTATTCTGATGCGCTGATCGCGGAGCTGAAATCCCATGACACCATCGTGATTGCGGCCCCGATGTATAACTTCAATATCTCTACCCAGCTGAAAAACTATTTTGACCTGATTGCCCGCGCCGGTGAGACATTCCGCTACACCTCTGCAGGCCCGGAAGGGCTGGTCACCGGTAAGAAAGCGATTGTGATCAGCAGCCGCGGCGGCCTGCATGCCGGCGGCGCCAGCGACATTGTTACCCCGTACCTGAAGGTGTTCCTTGGGTTTATTGGCATCACTGACGTGGAGTTTGTGCTGGCAGAAGGGATGGCGATGAGTGACCACGCCAGCGGCGAGCTGGAGAATGCCAAAGCGGCGCTGTCGACCCTCGCCGGGACCCAGGCCGCCAGAAAACTGGCAGAAGCGCCTGCGGTGGCCCCCGCTCAGGATGAGCAACCGCAGGGCTTTTTACAGAAACTGCTCGGCAAGCTGTTTGGCTAACCGGCGGCGATTGCCTGACCTGGCCGGTCAGGCAACGGCCATTTCCATCATCACCGGATGGAAACGGCGTTTAAAGTAAATCAGCCCGTGGCCTTCTTCGCTGAGCACGATGTTTTTGATTTCCACCAGATACACCAGGTGAGTACCAATGGTCTGGACCTGGCTAATGTCCCCTTCCAGGCTGGCCAGCGATCCCGCCAGTACCGGCTGCCCCTGAGGGCCGGTGCGCCATTGTTCCCCTTTAAAGCGCTCTTCCATCGCCATACCGGTCATCCCGGCAAAGTGGCGCGCCATCAGCTCCTGCTCATGGTTTAGCACGTTAACGCACAGCCTACCGTTCCCCTGGAATACCGGGTTCATGGCGCTATTGGCGTTGATACACACCATCAGTGAGGGCGGGGTATCCGTGACAGAACATACCGCCGTGGCGGTGATCCCACACTGGCCCGCAGCCCCGCGGGTGGTGACAATATTCACCGCCGCCGACAGGCTGGCCATCGCATCGCGAAAGCGCAGGCGCTGCTCGTTCTCTTGTTGCATGGCAACCTCCGTTATTTCAGCAGTTTATCTAACACGTTAATATCTGCGTTGTTATGCAGATGCGCAACCGTCCAGCCGTGCTGGTCATATTCAGACAGGCAGCGATCAACCATCGCCATCATTTTGTCCATGTTGCCGGAGTTCTGCGCCTGGCGCAGGCATTGCAGGCGGATCTCATCCTGGCTGCCGGAATAGTTGATTTCATACAGCTCATGGCGGCCGCCAAACTCACTGCCGATGGCATCCCACATCAGTTTCAGGATCTTGATCCGTTCTACGTGATCCATCCCGTTGGAGCCGCGGACATATTTCGCCAGGTAGCGGTCGATCTCCGGGTTGTTCAGATCGCGGGCGCTGGACGGCAGATAGATAAGGCCGCTGGTGACGTTACGTTCAATGATATTTTTGATCTTGGCGTAAGCCATCGGCGCCATGACGCGGTAGGTTTGCAGCGCCGCGTGATCCGGCAGCCAGGCGCCGTTGATCCACGGGGTGGCCTCGGAGCACATTGAATCGCTCAGGGCCCAGAACATATTGCGCCAGGCCACCACTTCCCCCAGATCCGCCTGTACGCCACGGAACTCCAGAGTGCCGGTACATTCCAGCGAGCGCTTCAGCAGGGCGCAGATAAAGTCCAGTTTGACTGCCAGACGCACACAGGCCTGCAGGGGATACATGCGGGCAAATCCCCCCTCCATGGTCCAGCGGCGGCAGCGATCAAAATCACGGTAGATCAGCACGTTTTCCCAGGGGATCAGCACATGATCCATTACCAGGATCGCATCGTTCTCGTCAAAGCGGCTGGAGAGCGGGTAATCATAAGGGGAGCCGGTGGCCCCGGAGACCAGCTCGTAGGAGGCCCGGGAGATCAGTTTGACCCCTTCGGCATCCATGGGTGCCACGAACATCAGCGCGAAGTCCGGGTTTTCCCCCATTACCTGGGCCGAGCCAAAACCTATCATGTTGTAGTGGGTGAGGGCGGAGTTGGTGGCCACCACTTTGGCGCCGCTGACGATGATCCCGGCGTCGGTCTCTTTTTCCAGCTTGATATAGACGTCTTTGACTTCGTCCGCGGGTTTATGACGGTCAATAGGTGGGTTAACAATGGCGTGGTTAAAGTACAGGCCGGTTTCCTGAATCCGGGTGTACCAGTGGCGGGCGTTCTGCTCAAACTGGCCGTAAAATGCCGGGTTCGCGCCCAGGGCGCAACCGAAGGCGGCTTTATAGTCCGGGGTGCGGCCCATCCAGCCGTAGCTCAGGCGGGACCATTCGGCAATGGCATCGCGCTGCTGGCGCAGATCGTCGGCGCTTTTCGCCACCCGGAAAAACTTATGGGTATAACCGCCGCTGCCGGTATCGGTGTTCCAGCATAATTTATCCTGCATTTCCGGCAGGTGCAGAGCGTCATACAGCTGCCCAACGGAGGCCGCCGCGTTGCGAAAGGCCGGGTGGGTGGTGACATCTTTCACTCGCTCACCGTAGATATAAATCTCGCGGCCATCCTGTAAGCTCTTCAGGTACTCTTCACCGGTCAGCGGGCGTTTGGCGTCAGCGCGGAAATCTTCGGGTTTCATAGGGACCTCATTATTCATATTCGGATTTGGAACACCGCGGCAACCCGCCTGCGATGTGAAATGTTAATTTTGTGTTTTCTTTTTGTTGTTCAATTGAAGCGCTCAACGGTGATTTGCGGAAGAGACTTTTGGGTCAACGGCGGGTACTTTTCCCCGGCCCAGGGGGCCGGGATGGGAAACTGCGATCGGGATCAACTTCGCCCGGGGGACGCGGGATCAGCGGCAGCGAAACTGCGACGGCGAGCAACCCGCCAGGCGGTTAAAAAAGCGGGCGAAATAGGCGGGATCTTTAAACCCCAGTTGCTAGGCGATGTCGTTCACCGCACAGTCGGAAAACAGCAATAACCGCTTCGCTTCCCGGAGCTGGCGATCGAAGATCAGCTTTTTCGGCGACCGGTTAGCAAAACGCCGGCAGATGTCCGTGAGCCGGGACTCGGTAATGTGCAGTTCCCGGGCATAGTCCGGCACGCTCCAGTGGCATGAAAAGTGCTGGTCCACCATCAGGTTAAAGCGCTGAAACAGTTTCAGTTCACCGCGCATGCCGCTGGCGGCCTGATCGTCTAGCCGCACATTACGCAACAGCAGGGTAAACACCCCCTGGGCCAGCAGTTTCAGGGTATTTTCCCGGCCGGGGAAGTTCCCCTGCGATTCGCGCTCAATCAGCCGCCAGTAATGCTCCAGAGCGTGTAACTCTTCCGGACAGTGGGCGAGGGAAAAGCAAATCCCCGGCAGGCCGAACGCTTCCCGGGTGCCGGGGTAGAGTACCTCCAGCAGGGGCCAGATCAGATCCTCATGCACTGTCAGCACGTGGCCGTCGCTGTCGGACTCAGTAAAAAATGCATGGGGCACCGACGGCGGGGTTAACACAAACAGCGGCGCCTCCACCGAATAGTGGTGGTCATCCAGCTGGAGCTCGATTTGCCCGGTATTCAGAAAGTGCATCTGGAAGAAGCTGTCGTGGCGGTGAGGGCGCATATCGCGGCCAAAAAACGCCGCCATGCGCGAGAAGGACTGGTAGTGAACATCATCGCTGCCGAGGCTTTCATCGTACTCTTTGCGGATATCAATATTGGCTATCGGGCTGTCGGTCATGGTGGCTCCTGGCATGGTGCTGCCCGGGGGAAAACCGGGCAGCGGGGTGGTTCTCACGGCGCGTGTGTTTTAGGGGGTGGCTCTGGGGCGCGATGACGGCATCGGGATCAGCCACACCACAATGGCGCCGAGCACCAGCAACCCGGCCATCAGGTACAGGCCGCTGTTAAAACTGCCGGTAAGATCTTTTAGCCAGCCAACAAACAGCGGGCTCATGGCCGAGCCAATATTACCGGTGGCGTTAATCACCGCAATCGCGATGGCCCGTGCCCGCAGGCTGATGGACTGGTCCGGGGTGGTCCAGAAGATAGCCATAGCGCTGAACGAACCGGTGGAGGCCATGATAATCCCCAGCATCTGCACCAGGCCGTGGTGGCTTAGGGTGGTCAGCACCCAGCCCGCGGCGGCAAACAGAAACGGCAGGGCGGTATGGTGCTTACGCTCCTGATAACGATCGGAGTGGCGGCTCCACCAGATCATCCCGGCAATGGTACAGATCTGCGGGATAGCCGCCAGCAGGCCAATGGTGATATTGCTGCTGTCCGCGTTAAAGCTTTTCAGGATTTGCGGGGTCCAGATGCTGACGGCGCTGAGGGTGTTGGTCAGGCAGAAGTAGGCCAGGGTATACAGCAGCACGATGGGGGTAAAAATCTCGCGCCACAGGGTTCTTTTTTGCAGGGCGCTATGGCTGATGGCCCCTTCCGGCTGCACCAGCGATAACTGATCCTGTTGCATCATCGCTTTCAGGCACTGCTTGTCTTCACGGGTCAGCCAGCGGGCGTTATCTGGTGAATCCACCAGATAAAACCAGACGATGACCCCGAGGATAACCGACGGAAACCCCTCCAGTAGGAACAGCCACTGCCAGCCGTGCAGGTTGAGCACCCCGTCCAGAGAGAGGATATAGCCGGACACAATCGACCCGAGGGCGGTGGTGACCGGCATGGCTATCATAAACAGCGCATTGGCCCGGGCGCGGAAATAGGCCGGGAACCAGTAAGTCAAATACAGCAAAATTCCCGGCAGGAAACCGGCTTCGGTGATCCCCACCAGCATCCGTAACACGTACAGGCTGGTGGGCCCGGTGGCGAACATGGTGGCGGTGGAGGCCAGCCCCCACAGCACCATAATCGTGGCTATCCAGCGCCGGGCGCCGACGATCCCCAGCATGATATTGCTGGGGATACCAAACATCACATAGGTGGCGTAAAACAGGGTGGTCGCCATACCAAACATGGTGGCGCTCAGCCCTAAATCTTGCCCCATGGTCAGCCCGGCAAAGCCGATGTTAATACGGTCAAGGAATGAGAAAATAAACAGCACGAACAAAAACACAACCAGACGGCGAAACAGCTTATTGATCACTGATTGTTGTTGAGCCGTCAGCGTCGGGTGCTGACGGGCCGGGTTTTGTGTACCCGGTACCGCAGGTGAGGTATCGCTCATGGTTTTCTTCCTGTACGCGTATCAGTAAACGCCGGGGTGTGTGCCGGTGGCGGGCTGGGTGTGTTTAAAACTGGCGGCCAGGGCTTCGGCACTGCGGGCCAGCAGCGTGGTATCCACCCCCACCGCCACAAACAGCGCCCCCAGTTCCAGATAACGGGCCGCCGCCGCCGGATCGGCCATTAAGATCCCCGGCGCTTTACCGGCCGCGCGGATCTGGACAATCGCCTGCTCAATGGCGGCTTTGACGTCCGGATGGTGCGGATTACCGGCGTAACCCATGTCGGCACTGAGATCTGCCGGGCCGATAAATACCCCGTCCACCCCCTCGACATCCAGGATACTGGCCAGATTACTGACCGCTTCCCGGGTTTCTATCTGTACCAGCACGCACATTTCGTCGTTGGCCTGTTGCAGGTAACCCGGAATACGGTTCCAGCGTGATGCCCGGGCCAGGGCGCTACCCACCCCGCGAATCCCCGCTGGCGGGTAACGGGTTGCCAGTACCGCCTGGCGCGCCTGTTCGGCGTTTTGCACCATCGGCACCAGCAGAGTCTGGGTGCCAATATCCAGCAGTTGTTTGATCTGCACCGCATCGTTCCAGGCGGGGCGCACCACGGGGTGGCTGGGGTACGGGGCAATAGCCTGGAGCTGGTGCAGCACGCTCTGGACATCGTTCGGGGCATGTTCGCCATCGATCAGCAGCCAGTCAAACCCGGCACCGGCCAGCAGTTCCGCGCTGTAGCCGCTACATAGCCCCAGCCACAGGCCGATTTGCGGCTGTTGTGCTTTCAGGGCAGCTTTAAAATGGTTGGTTAATGTCATTGCAGGTCTCCTAGACAAAGCGGCAACTGATGGAACCCATGTCGCCGTAGTCAACGTGGAAGGTGTCCCCTTTACTGGCCGGCACCGGGCGGGTAAAGGAGCCGCCGAGAATGATCTGCCCGGCTTCTAACTGGACGTCATAAGCGGAGAGTTTATTGGCCAGCCAGGCCACGCCGTTGGCCGGGTGGTTGAGCACCCCGGCGGCAACGCCGGTCTCTTCGATAACCCCGTTGCGGTACAGCAGGGCAGAGATCCAGCGCAGATCCAGCGCATCGGGGCGGATCGGCCGGCCACCGAGGATCACCCCGGCATTGGCGGCGTTATCGGAAATGGTGTCGAACACTTTACGGGGCTTGCCGCTGAGCGGATCAATATTCGGGCAGCGGGCGTCGATCAGTTCAAGGGCCGGGATCACATAGTCAGTGGCGTTATAGACATCAAACAGGGTGCAGTTCGGCCCGCGCAGTGGTTTAGCCAGTACAAAGGCCAGTTCCACTTCAATACGCGGCACGATAAACCGGTCAGTGGGGATATCGCTGCCATCGTGGAAGAACATATCGTCCAGCAGGGCGCCGTAGTCCGGCTCAGTAATTTGCGAGCTGAGCTGCATCGCCCGGGACGTCAGGCCGATTTTGTGCCCTTTTAGCACCCGCCCTTCGGCAATTTTCAATGCGACCCATTCACGCTGTACAGCGTAGGCATCTTCAATGGTTATCTCCGGGTACTGCCGGGAGATCTGCGGGATCTGTTCGCGGGTTTGTTCTGCCCGGTGCAGGCTCTGCGCGATCAGGGTATGGGTCTCTTTAGCTAACATACGACATTCCTGTAGCCAGTCAGTGGCGGATTAACGTCTGCTTTGTGCCGCTCTCCTGCCGATTCCAGGCGTAGCGGCACCCGCCCCGGCAGTAAACTGCCGGGAAAATAGAGTAAATACTATTAAAAGGTGGTGAAATTACGTGAATAGCGCATGAACGTTGTTTTGCTTGTAGTTCAGCGTGGGGTGTAACTCCTCAAGGGTAAATGACAGGGCCAGATAGCGGCTGTCCATCAGGGCGGCGAAGTGTTCCTTGATCAAGGCGAACAGCATTTCACTGACCTGCTGGCGGCTTTCGAGGCTGCGTCCGGCACCAATTTTCAGGGTCATATGCACAAAAGCATAATCCTGCTCGCCGTCGGCCATTTGCCAGGTATCCAGCCAGATGGCCCGGCTGCGGATCCCCCCCAGCGGGAAGACGCCGGTTGCGGCCAGGGCACTGTTCACTTTGGCAAACAGCGCCGGCAGTTCTGCCTGCTGGCGGATATTTTCAGTACATTCAGCGTAAAAATGCGGCATAGCAGCTCCTCAGGCGCTTTCGGCTAAGGGGAAAACGGCGTTCACCTGGCCGGTGCCGGAGCTGGGGAACAGGTCAGTAATAAACTCCACCTTGCCCTGGTACTGGTCCCAGCCCATCAGCCCGAGCAGCATCACGGTGTCGTGCATATTGCCTTCGCCGTAGCAGTAATCGGCGTATTCCGGCAGCATGCGGCAGAACTCGGCGAATTTACCCTCCCGCCACAGCTTGACCACCCGGTAGTCCATCTGTTCGTCAAATTCCCGGGTCCAGGCGTTCATGCCTTGCTCCGCCCGCTGATCGTCAATAAAGCGGTGGGAGAGTGAGCCGCTGGCCAGCACCGCCACGGTGCCATCATATTTTTCGATGGCCCGGCGTACTGCTTCACCCATCCGGCGGCTGTCGGCAAAATCATGGACTGTGCAGAAGGCGGAAATCGACACCACTTTGAAGTGGCGGTCGCTGTTCATGTAGCGCATCGGCACCAGGGTGCCGTATTCCAGGGTCAGGGTTGAGATGGCGTGGGCCTGGGCGCGAACCCCTTCATGGCGCGCTTCTTGCGCAATCAGGTTACCCAGCACCGGGTTGCCGTCATAGTCGTAGGCCATATCGCGAATAAAGTGCGGCAGTTCGTGGCTGGTATACACCCCCTGGAAGTGGTCGTTACAGTTGATGTGGTAGGCGCTGTTGACCAGCCAGTGGGTATCAAACACCACAATGGTATCGACCCCCAGCTCGCGGCAGCGGCGGCTTATCTCTTTATGGCCATCAATGGCCGCCTGGCGGCAACCGTGGTGTTTCCCCGGCAGTTCCGACAAGTACATCGACGGCACGTGGGTGACTTTGGCGGCTAAGGCTAATTTTCCCATCGTATTTCCCTACTGTAATGACAACGTGGCTGTGTAGACGTGCCGCAATAGTGGCGGCACGTGCCTGTGGGGTCAGACGCCCCATTTCGGGATCGGGTGATCCCCCATGGAGATACAGACGTTTTTCATCTCCGCGAATACCTCGAAACTGTATTCCCCACCTTCGCGGCCGGTACCTGAGGCTTTCACCCCGCCAAACGGCTGGCGTAGATCGCGGACGTTCTGGGTGTTGACAAACACCATGCCCGCTTCGATACCCCGGGCGAGGCGCAGCACTTTGCTGATATCCTGGGTCCAGATATACGAGGCGAGGCCGTATTCCACGTCGTTCGCCAGGCGCAGGCCTTCAGCTTCATCTTTAAACGGCAGCAGGCAGGCCACCGGGCCAAAGATCTCTTCCTGGGCCACGCGCATCCGGTTGTCGACATCCGCCAGAACGGTGGGGCGCAGGAAGTTGCCGCCTTTCAGGTGGGCCGGGAGATCGGTGGGTTTATCCGGTCCGCCCGCCAGCAGGGTGGCGCCTTCTTCAATGCCGAGGCGGATATAGCCAGAGACTTTTTCCCAGTGCTGTTGGCTGATCAGCGCCCCCACCTGGGTGCCAGGATCGGTCGGGTCGCCAACCCGCAGGCGGTTAGCGCGCTCGGCAAAACGGCGCACGAACTCCGGGTAAATGCTCTGCTGGATAAAAATACGTGAACCGGCGGTGCAGCGTTCGCCGTTAATCGAGAAGATGGTAAACAGGGCGGCATCCAGCGCCCGCTCAATATCGGCGTCTTCGAAGACCAGTACCGGGGATTTCCCCCCCAGTTCCATCGAGTACTTTTTCAGCCCGGCGCTTTGCATAATGCGCCGTCCGGTGGCGGTGCCGCCGGTAAAGGAGACCGCGCGGATATCCTGGTGGCGCACCAGGGCATCACCGGCGGTGGCGCCATAGCCCTGCACCACGTTAAGCACCCCGGCCGGAATGCCCGCTTCCAGGGCCAGTTCCCCCAGGCGATCGGCGCTCAGCGGGGAGAGCTCAGACATTTTCAGTACCGCGGTATTCCCCAGGGCCAGGCAGGGGGCCACTTTCCAGGTGGCGGTCATAAACGGCACGTTCCACGGGGAGACCAGCGCACAGACACCCACCGGCTGCACCAGGGTGTAGTTGAGCATTTTGTCATCCACCGGGTAGGTTTTGCCGTTCATCTGCTGGCACACTTCCGCGAAAAACTCGAAGTTGTGTGAGGCCCGCGGGATCAGGACATTTTTGGTCTGATGAATAGGCAGGCCGGTATCGGCGGTTTCCATGGCGGCGATATCCGGCACGTTTTCGTCGATCAACTCACCGAGTTTGCGCATCAGCCGGGCGCGTTCTTTCATCGGCAGGTTGGCCCATTTCGGGAAGGCCTCTTTTGCCGCGGCCACTGCCTGATTAATTTCCGCCTCGCCGCCGGAGGCCACTTCCGCCAGCACCTCGCCGGTGGCGGGGTTGGTGGTCTGGAAGTAGTCGCTGCTGCGAACGTTTTTGCCGTTGATCCAGTGGTTGATGGTTTTCATTTCAGGCTCTCCTCGTAATACTGTTCGCTGATAATGTGGTTTACCAGGCGGCCAACGCCTTCCACTTCCACCACGACTTCATCCCCGGGGACCACATCGGACAGCCCTTTTGGCGTGCCGGTGGCGATCATGTCGCCGGGCTGGAGCGTCATAAACGCACTCAGGTATTCGATCAGAAACGGGATGTTAAACACCATATCGGCGGTGGTGCCTTGCTGGCGCAGTTCTCCATTGACGAAGGTGCGCAGCGCCAGATTATGGGGATCCGGGATAGCGGCTTTATCGACTATCCACGGGCCGATGGGGGTCAGCGTGTCGCGGCTCTTAACCCGTAAATTGGGCCGGTAGTAGTTTTCGAGATAGTCGCGAATGGCGTAATCGTTGCAGACCGTGTAACCGGCCACATACTCCATGGCTTCGGCCTGGCTGACCCGGCGGGCGGCTTTGCCGATCACCACCACCAGCTCGGCTTCGTAATGCATGTACTCGACATTATCCGGGCGCACGGACACCTGGCGGTGGCCGGTCAGGCTATTGGGCGCTTTGATAAAAATCAGCGGTGCTTCCGGGGCTTTAAATTCCAGCTCGGTAGCGTGGTCCGCATAATTGAGGCCGAGGGCAAAAATGGTACCGCTGGCGGGGGGCAGCCAGGTGACCTGATCGGCAGGCAGTTGGGTGCCGTCGGCCAGCAGGATACGATCCTGGTTATCGACAGTAACGGCCAGATCCTGGCCCTGGTAGCGAATACGAGCCTGTTTCATGCGCTTTCTCCTTCAGCCTGCAGGGTGTTTTCCAGTGCCGGGAAGCCCGCGGCCAGAATGCGTACCTGATCCCCCGGATGCAGGGTGACCCGCTGGTGTGGGGTGCCAAGTAAGATCACATCCCCAGGCTGGAGGGTGGCGAAGTCGCTCAGGGCGCTGAGGATCTGGCCTGCGTCGCGCGCCAGATCGGCGGTGTTCCAGGCATCTGCCTGGCGGCCGTTAATCTCGGTAATGATGGTCAGGTTGTGGATGTCCGCCTCGCGGACCAGCGGGCCCAGTGGGCAGAAGCCGTCACGGCATTTCGCCTGGATAGCCGGGCGGTAGAAGCTGGTTTCCGGCAGGCTCAGCTCATTCGCCAGCGCATACCCGGCAATGTACCCGGCGGCATCTTGTGGGCGGACCTTGCGGGCGATTTTGCCGATCACCAGCGCCACAGTGCCGCCGCTTTGCACCTGCTCACCGGCCGGGTAGCCGATGGTGTCGCCGCTGGCTGCGACGGTGTTACGCGGTTTGATAAACCAGACCGGGGTGCGCGGCGGGGTTTTATACGGGGCGTCCTGAAATGCCTGAGCCCAGGCATCCAGTTGGCTTTGATGGTTTAACGCAATGGCAAAAACGGTGTCTTTCATGACCACTCCTTATAGCCTGAATCACTGAGTGCGATGATTCATTAATATATTAATGATCTCTGTTTTAAGCTTCCGTTTTCTTTCTGGCAACTTGAAGTGAAGAATTTGTGATGCAATTAACAATAAATTCACATTTAGGGGTTAACTTACTTTGAAATCAATAAATTAATAATTTAATTTTTTCATGTTATTGTTTGCCATGAGTTTTTATTGTCGCTGACAATAGGTGTTTATAAAATTATTCACTTATTAATGAATTTGCTTTTTGGCCCCGAAAGGTGTTGTTATGATCGGCCGGTGTTTGTGAGGAGGTAACCTGAATGCATGAGTCCGTAACCATTGCGCTGTTGCAGGCCCGCGAGACGGCGATGGGGTACTTTCGCCCAATCGTGAAGCGCCATCATCTGACTGAACAACAGTGGCGTATTGTGCGGGTACTGGCTGAGCACCCCTCAATGGATTTTCACGAGCTGGCTTTTCAGACCTGTATCCTGCGGCCCAGCCTCACCGGGATCTTGACCCGTATGGAGCGTGATGGCCTGGTGCTGCGTTTGAAGCCGGTTAACGATCAGCGCAAACTGTATGTCTCGCTCACCCCCCAGGGGGAGGGGTTATACCAGCGGGCACAGATTGAGGTGGAAGAGGTGTACCGGCAGTTAGAGGCGGAATTTACCCCCGAGAAGCTGAGCCAGCTAACGGGCCTGCTGGAAGAGTTTATTGCCATGGGCAAACGCCATCAGGGCCGTGATGATATGGCCGGGTAACCGCGCCACGGCTGGCGGCAGGGGCGGTATCTGTTGAGTATCTGTTTAGTATTTGATAGTTACGCTTCGGCGCTACCGCATGCACTTTCTTCTTTGACACTTTCAGTGGCCAGGCGTCTTGTATTTCCGGGGATGGGGGAATAACCCTGAAAAATGCCAGGAAAAATCCTGAACTGCGGGTTTATCGCATCCGGGACAAGATTGTAAAGATGCAGTGGAATATGCTGGCCCCCGCTGGTGCAAATACCTGAAGGGTTCAGGTATCACTGAAGACACCGGATTGATCCTGTTGTTAAGAAGAGAAACACTCATGAAAGCTACTAAACGCCTTGTCTGCGTGGCCACGGTTGCCACGATGTTGTTCACCGGGAATGCCTTTGCTGTGACATTGCAGGACCTGTCCAGCGCAGCCAGCTCCCTGGCGAGCAGCAACACCACTGCCACATCCGCTCAGGGCGGCAGCGCACTTTCTTCTCTGACCAGCCTGCTGGCTGGGGGTAGCAATACGCTGAGCTCCAGCACTATCAGTAACGCGACAGGTATCCTGGGCTACTGCGCCAAACAGAAACTGGTTTCTGCTACCGGTGCCGACAGCATTAAAGATCAGCTGATGAGCAAACTGGGCCTCGGCAGCACCGCATCCACCACAACAGCGACTCAGGATCAGCAAACCGATTACCAACAGGGTCTGCAGGGTCTGCTGGATGCCGCCAACGGTAAACAGATTAACCTGACCACCCTGGGTAATACCGATCTGGGCAAAAAAGTGAAAACCAAAGCCTGTGATCTGGTCCTGAAACAGGGTGCTAAATTCCTCTCTTGAGGTCCCGCGGTATAGTGTTATCACGCCGCGAGTGCGTACCGGCCGGCCACTGGGCCGGCTTTTATGCCGCGCTGGATTATTTCCCCCCGCTCTTTTTTTGCGCTTCACGACGTTCTCCTGGCCTGATAACGCCCTGCTCAGCCACTCCTGAGTGCGATAAATCACCGCTCTGACTCTGCCATGCTAATTTTACGCTGTTTTCCGGTACTTACCGGGGGAGCATGCGGCTACGCTGCACTTTCCGCTTTGTAAGAATCAATCCTTTATCAACCTTTTCTGAATACCGATCGCGTAATTTGACACTAAAATTGCAGCGTTATGACATCCTGATTACAGTAGACGGCAAATTTTAATATCACTCTGGCGCCCAAAGGGGTTTCTGTGTCTGAGCTGTTCTCCATTGTGTTGTTTCTGGCATCGGCGGGATTGTATGCGCTGAAAGCCGGGCGTAATACCTGGTGGTTTATTGCTACCCTGGCCGTACTCGGCTTTTTTATCATTCTGAATATCACGCTCCTTGCCAGTAATTACTTTACCGGCGAGGGGATTAACGACGCGGTGCTCTACACCCTGACCAATAGCCTGACCGGGGCGGGCATGGGGAAATATGTGCTGCCCGGGGTCGGGATTGGTCTGGCGCTGGTGGCTATCTTTGGCATTCTTGGCTGGGTGTTGCGCCGCCGCCGGCACCACCCCCATCATTTTGGTTATAGCCTGCTGGCGCTGGCACTGGGCCTGGCATCGGTGGATGCCAGCCCGGCGTTCACTCAGTTGACGGAACTGGTCAAATCCCAGAGCCGTCCCGGCGATCCCGATTTCGGGGTCTATTACAAAGTGCCCGGCAAACAGATAGCCAACCCCAAATACAATCTGGTTTATATCTATGGCGAGAGCCTGGAGCGCACCTATTTTGATGATGCGGCCTTTCCGGGGCTAACCCCGGAACTGGGGGCGCTCAAGCGCCAGTCGCTGGATTTTAGCCACACCGGCCAGTTACCGGGGACCGATTACACCATTGCCGGGATGGTGGCATCCCAGTGCGGGATACCGCTGTTTGCCCCGTTTGAGGGCAATGCATCGTCGTCGGTTTCCAGCTTCTTTCCGCAGAATCTGTGCCTCGGGGATATCCTGAAAAACTCCGGTTACCAAAACTATTTTATCCAGGGGGCGAATCTGCGGTTTGCCGGGAAAGATGTCTTCCTGAAGTCCCACGGTTTTGACCACTTGTATGGTTCCCAGGAGCTGAAAGGGGCACTGGCTGATCCCCACTATATGAACGACTGGGGGCTGTATGACGATACGGTGCTGGATCAGGTGTGGCAGACTTATCAGGAACTCTCCCGCTCCGGGCAGCGCTTCTCGCTGTTTACGCTGACGGTGGATACCCACCACCCGGACGGTTTTGTTTCCCGGACCTGTACCCGCAATCGTTACGAGGTGGGGGGCAAAGAGAACCCGTCGTTCAGTGCGGTAACTTGTAGCCAGCAGCATATCGCCGCGCTGATCAACAAAATTAAAGCATCCCCCTGGTTTAAAGACACCATTATTGTGGTCTCTTCCGACCATTTGGCGATGAATAACACCGCGTGGAAGCAGCTTAATCAGCACGATCGCAATAACCTGTTCTTTGTGATCCGCGGGGATGATCCCCGGCAAGAGGTGATCGCCACCAGGCGTAACTCGATGGATAACGGCGCCACGGTGCTGGATATGCTGGGTGGGGACAACTTCCTTGGCCTGGGGCGCAGTACCCTGTCTGGTGAGTCGCTCTCCACGGTGTTTCTTAACCTGAAAGAGAAGGTTCTGGCCTGGAAGCCGGATATTATCCGGTTATGGAAATTCCCCACCAAAATCGACAAGTTCACCGTCGATACCGAGAAAAAAACCATTAACTTTTCCGGCTCGACCTTCCAGCTGCCGCTGTTACTGCGGGTGTCTGATAACCACATCGAGCCGCTGCCGGAAAGCGAATATTCCGCACCGTTGCGCTATCAGCTGGCGGGGTTTGCCCCCCGGGATGACTTTATCTGGATCGATCGTTGCTACAAAATGGCCCGGATCTGGCAACCGGCGCTGGCGCTGTCGACCGACTGGTGTGTCAGCCAGGGGCAATTAGCCGGTGAGCAAAACGTGCAGCGGGTGGACAAAACCACCTGGCACGGCAAAGCGAAAATACGCAACGATCGGGTCGATATGGCGCGCTTTGAGCAGAATGTTGCGGCGCTGAAAGTGGGGGATAACGACATTCGCTACCAGGCGGATCATTTTATCTTTAATGTCCCCGGGGCCCCTCAGGGGGTGAAAGCGTTTAGCGGGATTTCCCGTACTGAAGAGTGGGGCCGCTGGTCTAATGCCCGCCTGGGCGATGCGGTCACCATTGAGTATAACGACCCGCTACCGGCACAGTTTGAACTGGTGATTACCGCCAAAGCCTTTGGCCAGAACGTCGGCAAACCGATCCCGGTGAAAGTGGGCGATAGCGAACAGGCGCTGATCCTCGGGGAAAATGTGTCCACCACCCGGCTGCGCTTTTCGAACCCGACCGGCAGCGACACGCTGACCATCACCCCGCCGCTGCCGCAGTCAACCAATCTGGGGAATATTCTTGGCCACGCGCCCCGGAAACTGGGGATTGGCATGGTCGATATCCAGATAGTCCCGGTGAGTGGCTGATGACCCGACCCGCCGCCAGGCAAATAAAAACCCGCCGGTGAGCGGGTTTTTATTTGCGCATTATACTGCAAAACACCCAGGCGGAATTAGCTCACCCGGTCCCGGTAACTTTCCCAGTCGAAGGTCAGCAGCAGGCTATGGCCGAGGCGCATTCTGTCCACCACCCGCTCACCCAACTGGCGGGCCAGGCCCGGTGCATCCAGGTTGGTGAGCATACCGGTCGGGCGGCGTGATGAAGAGCGGCGATCAACAATCTGGTTGATGATGACCTTTTCATAGCGGGAGTCCAGCTGCACGCCGATCTCGTCGATAACCAGCAAATCCACGGTGCTGAGATCGTCCAGCAGGTGCTCTTCGGTTTTCTGGCTATCGCTGCTGAAGGTCTGTTTCATGGCGGACATAATATCGGCCACCGTGATGATCAGTACCGTTTTATTGCGGATCAGCAATTCATTGCAGATCGCGGCCGCCAGGTGGTTTTTACCGGTCCCCGGGTTGCCGAAGAAGATAAAACTGTCCATGTTTTTGCCAAAATTCATGGCGTACTGCCAGGCCGCCTCTTTGATATGCTGCTGGGCCGGTGTGCTGGCGTGGTAGTTATCAAATGAGCAGTTGCGGTGCAGCTCGCGAATGCCGGAGCGGCCAAAGGCGCGTTCCATTTTCTTGGCCTGGTTTTCACGGGCGACAGCAATCGCACGCTGTTCCCCCTGTGCTTTCTGCCAGGCCATCAGCTCTTCACTGGTTTTGAATGCCGGTTCGATCCCGGCGGGCATCATCTTTTTCAGGCGGGCAAAGAGATTCTGAGTGTCTTTCATTTCGTCCCCCGGAAACCCGGTAAGGTAACAGAGTAATCCACCGCTGAAATATCATTCATATCCTGGCGGGGTTTGCCGCCATTGGCTGCACGGTTAATCTGAATGCTGCGGGCCAGTTTTTGCTGCCACTGGACGTGGTGGAAAAATTTACCTTCGGCCTGCCAGTAAGCGACAAAAGAGGCCAGCTCTTGCGCGGTGACCGGCTGGCTGAGGGCGATACCCCACAGGGCCGCCATCCGCAGAAAGTCAGCGTCTGGCTGCCAGCCGGGATACATGGCGAATTTCCCGAAAGGCACCGGCACCATGGCTGGCGTGGCGGAGTCTTCCGCAAACAGGGTGTTATCCAGGGCCACATCTGTCAGAACCTGGCTGGCCTTTTCTTCACAGGCCAGCAGGGCGGCCAGACGCTCAGCGGTAATGGCGTAAAAGGCAGGACCGTTATTTTCAAATACCGCCAGCGTACCGTTTTCGGTATTGGCCAGGGCAGCGATGGGGTCCTGGCGAAACGCATCAATACCCATTACATCGGAAGTCAGGATTCTGGAAGACATAACACATTCTCACTACAGCATACGGAACTGTGCCGGTGAAATCCGGACAGTGAAACTCGCCATAGCATAGCATAACCGGGTACGTCTCAGGAGAGGGGGATGGCGGCAGATGTGACTGCCGCCAGACTGATCAGGCGGTGATAATCGTTAGCGTTACGTCGATATTGCCACGGGTGGCATTGGAGTAAGGGCAGACGATGTGCGCGGCATCGACCAGTTTTTTCGCTTCAGCGCTGTCCATGCCCGGCAGATGAATCTTCAGCTCAGCTTCAATGCCAAAACCGGTTGGCAGTGGGCCAATACCCACTTCACCTTCAATAAAGGCGTCTTTCGGGATGGCGATTTTGTCACGACCGGCAACAAACTTCATGGCGCCGAGAAAACAGGCTGAGTATCCGGCGGCGAACAGTTGTTCCGGGTTGGTTACCTCGCCACCTGCACCGCCCATCTCTTTTGGCACGCCGAGTTTGACATCCAGCACGCCGTCCGAGGAGACGGCCCGGCCATCACGACCGCCAGTGGCTTTAGCTTTAGCACGATATACGACTTTTTCTAATGACATGGTGAACTCCTCAGTATTGTTGTTTGCTATACAGTAGTGCGCTATTTATTTTTCGGTAAAAAAACGGACAGCCGCACTGTCAGTTTTGGTTCAGATGACCACGTAATTGCTCCAGCCGGGTTTTGAGATCCAGTATAGAAGACCCATCACAACCCGAGGCACAAAACACCTGTTCAGGTATTTTTTCCGCCAGCGACCGCAGCGCTTTGCCCTGTTCCGTCAGGGTGATGGCGACCTGGCGCTCATCCCGGCGTGAACGCTGGCGGGTGAGCAGACCGCCGTTTCCCAGGCGCTTAAGTAGCGGGGTCAGGGTCGCAGAGTCGAGAAACAGCTGCTCGCCAATGTCGGAAACGGTCAGATCGTCTTTTTCCCATAACACCAGCATCACCAGATACTGTGGGTAGGTCAGATTTAGTGGCGCCAGCAATTGACGGTACAGCTTGTTAAGCGCCAGGTGTGTGGAATAGAGCGCAAAACAGAGCTGGTTATCGAGCTGAAGCAATGACATGACGAATACCTGAGTAATGTTAATATGGTGAATTTATATCGCGCGCAATTTAATTGCAAGTTAAATTTATATACATTTTATTCACACTCGCGGGCGTTTACGGTAAAGCCATAGCCCGGGCAGGGATAACCCCACGGACAGTGCACCAACAATAAATGATGCTTTCAGAAAATTGCTCACCAGGGCGGTCATCAGCGGTTCACTGTAGCCAAAGTGGCTGAGCTTCAGGGCGGCAATCATCGCCATATAAGCAGAGATACCGGGGAACATCGGAATAACTGCCGCCACGGTAAATACCTTGGGGTGGGCCAGATACCAGCGGGACCATGTAATGCCGATACAGCCGATCAAAATAGCGGCTAAAAATGAGCTCCATTTAATGTCCATGCCCGCGTAGAGCATCAGAAAACGCGATCCGTGGCCAATGGCCCCCAGCAAGCCGCACCAGGGCAGGGCGCGCATTGGCACGTTAAATACCATCGCAAAACCGATAGCAGGGACGGCGGCCAGCGCCATATCTTCCAGCAGATTGAGTAACAGCATCATTATGCCCATCCGTGCAGCCCCCATAATGACATTGCCATGATCACCCCAATACAGGTGGCCAGGGTCAGCAGACTGGCCATTGCCCAGCGGGCCAGGCCGGTATTGATATGGCCCTTAAACATATCGGCCACGGCATTGATCAGCGGAAAGCCCGGTACCAGCAGTAAAACACTGGCCGCCATCGCGGTAGGGGAGGTGTTAGCCAGCGGGCCCCACAGCAGAAGCAGGCCGGAGACGGAGGTCGCCACAAACGCCGTCAGGCAAAAGTTAATTTGTGGGTGCATATGGCGCTGGGTCAGAACCTGGCGCAGATACATGGCAAGGCTACTGGCGATAAAAGTCACCAGTGCGCCGTCCCACCCGCCGTTGTTTAGTTTGCAAAAGCAGGCGCAAGAGAGCCCAACCATCAATACCGTGAGCCAGCGCGGATAGCGCAGGGGTTTGATATGGGCAAAGCGTTTGGCCACCTGGTGGGCATCCAGCAGGCGGTGCTCCGCCAGAATCACGATGTGCTGCACTTCGGTGACCACGTGCATGTTGATGCCGCGATCGCTGTTTTTCCGGGTGGTGGTCAGGCAATGGCCATCTTTGATAGTGGTCAGCACAACGGCATTCGCCGAGATCGAACTGTCAACGGCGTCCATGCCCAGTGCCAGACCAAGCCGGGTGGACAACTCTTCAACCAGGGCGCTTTCGGCGCCATGTTGCAGCAAAAACAGCGCGCACTGAATAGCCAGGCGGGTGGCATCCCGCTGGGGGGAGGTGGCGGTATCCGTCATAGGCGCAATTACCTTGTGGCGACTAAACCATAATGAATGTATGGATATCTTTGTAACATACCTTATAGCGGTGGCGGAGTTGGCCAGGATCAATATTTGGTGGTTTATTCAGCGGTTGCGAAATATCTTCCGCATGTTCATATACTTAATGATGAAATATTATGCTGACTATTATTACAAATTGAAATCATTTTATTGACAAAATGTTGCCATAATGTTGATTCAAACAAAATATTAACATTCACTTCTTGTCGATGTTAATCAGGGGTGGTATCGCCCTCCCGACAAGTGACCCCTTGTTTCTTGCCTGGCTGACGTGCCCGAAGAACGCGACGCAGTTCGCGATGACCGTAAGGACATTCCCATGACATTCTCACCGCTTACCTGGACGCCCGTGCAGCGCCATACGGCTATTGCCAGTTTTTCTGCCTGGACGCTGGATGCTTTTGATTTTTTCATTCTGGTTTTTGTACTCAGTGATTTGGCCACCAATTTTTCGACCTCGGTATCTGAGGTATCGCTGGCCATTATGTTAACCCTGGCGGTACGCCCCATCGGGGCGCTGATTTTTGGCCGTCTGGCGGAGCGCTTTGGCCGCAAGCCGATCCTGATGACCAATATCGCCATGTTCTCTGTTTTCGAGCTACTTTCCGCCTGGTCGCCAACCTTTGGCGCGTTCCTGCTATTTCGGGTGATCTACGGGGTCGCCATGGGCGGGATCTGGGGGGTTGCCTCTTCGCTGGCCATGGAAACTATTCCCGATCGCTCCCGGGGGCTGATGTCCGGTATTTTCCAGGCCGGTTACCCCTGTGGGTATCTGCTGGCGTCCATTGTATTTGGCCTGCTGTATAGCAGCGTGGGCTGGCGCGGCATGTTCTTGATTGGCGCACTGCCGGTACTGCTGCTGCCCTATATTTATTTTAAAGTGCCGGAGTCCCCGGTATGGCTGGCGGCCCGCTCCCGCCAGGAGAGCACGGCGTTGTTGCCGGTACTGCGTAGCCACTGGAAGCTGTGTCTCTATCTGGTGGTGGTGATGGCCTGCTTTAACTTCTTCAGCCACGGTACCCAGGACTTGTACCCAACTTTCCTCAAGGTGCAGCATGGCTTTGATCCCCATACCGTAAGCCTGATTGCCATTGGCTACAATATTGCCGCCATGATCGGCGGGGTCTTGTTTGGATCGTTGTCGGAACATATTGGCCGTAAAAAAGCGATGATGATCGCCGCGTTCCTGGCGCTGCCGGTGCTGCCGCTGTGGGCGTTCTCTAGCGGGTCATTCACTATCGGCCTCGGAGCGTTTCTGATGCAGTTTATGGTGCAGGGCGCCTGGGGGGTGGTACCGACCTGGCTCAACGAGCTGGTGCCATCCAATGCTCGCGCTGTGCTACCCGGTTTTGTTTACCAGTTGGGGAACTTGATTGCGTCGGTGAATGCCACCCTACAGGCGCGTATTGCGGAAACCCATAACGGAAATTATGGTTTCGCAATGGCGTGTGTTGCCGGGGTTGTGGCGGTGCTGATTTGCGTGTTTGTGGCCTTTGGTCGTGAGACCCGGGGAATGGTCATTTCCGGGAAGAGCGAAGCACCGGGGACCCAGGCCGGTTCACAGCACTCTTATCGTTGACAGACATCCACCCATTTAGCCGCGGTAAGTTCGGCAAGACGCTCAGGAGAGATACGAACGGCGCTATGGACAGCGCCAGCGGCGGGTACCACCTCCGGGAAGTCACGTAGCGAAATATCACAATACACCGGCAGGGGATTTTCCAGCCCAAAAGGGCAGACACCCGTCGCCGGATGGCCCGTCCAGATCAACACCTCATCACTGCTCAGCATCCGCGCTCTGGCCTTGAAGGTCTGCTTCAGTTTTTCATTGTCCAGGCGTACATCCCCCCGGGCAACAATCAAAATGACGTCATTCTCAACTTTCAGGGAGAGGGTCTTGGCAATTTGCCCCGGGGCGACGTGCAGGGCTTCGGCTGCCCCGGAAAGTGTCGCGGCGGGTTGTTTCAGTTCGATGATGTCAATATCGGGGGCATTGTCGGCAAAATATTGCCGTACGGACTGCAGACTCATGCTTTTACTAATCTCTTGATGAACGCTGCGCTAATCTGGCACAAGGCGACGTGCGCTGTAAACCACCAGGCAGGAGATACTGCTTAAAAAACGCAATTCCCGGATTGTTCCGGTGGTTATTTCAGGGTGCAGTCGCCGCAGCGTTGCACATCGGGCAGGCGATAGCGCTGGCAGCAGGTGCGGCGAACGAACAGCCCATCCCTGACCAGCATCGTGCGAAACAGGGGGTTGTCAGCGCCCGAAAGCAGGCTTTTTTCATTGAAACAGCTGTGGCGCAATTCGCTGACCAGCGCATCACCCAACAGCGGTTTTAGCTCTCCGAGGAACCATCCCACCAGATAGCCGGTATTACTCCAGATAAGTTTACCGTTGATGTCGCCGCTGGCATCCAGCGTATCAATCACCGGTTTCACTGTGGTGATCCACAGGGTTCCCAGGCGCTCACGGGGGCCAAGAAGGGTGAGTTGCGGGTCTTCTTTTGCCGCAATCCAGAAGCTGGCGGCGCGGCCGGTTTCATGGAACCCGGTTGCGATACCCGACAGCGAGATATCCAGCCCCCGGCGCTGGGTGAGTAATGCCATCATCAGTGGCGGGATCAACAGGCCAATAAACCACTGTGCCCAGAGTGATTTCAGCGGCTTATGTTCCCGCTGCACGCCGGGGTGGTTGCGATAGATATGGTCGCCATAACTGGCTAGCAGGGAGTAGAGCCGGGTGGGGGCGCGCCATTCGGCAAAGGTGAGTTGCTGTTCTGCTGGGCGGCCACCAAGGTTGATAAACTCATTAAAATAGGGGCGGTGCTGCTCAAAGCTCTGGTACAGCGTGCTGGCAACATCCGCTGGGGCGACGGTGAGCGGCCCGGACCATGCGGTGCCTGGCAGAGTGGGGGCAGAAGAAGATGCTGTACGCAGTGCCATTGCCGTCGTTACCGTAATAGTAATGAGAATGATTGTTAATGTTATCCGCGATAGCGGGGATGTACAAGATGTTTTCCTGGAAATGAAATGTCTCACCGATGGTGACAATTGATAATTGCTATCATACAATAATGAGAATGATTATCATTTGATGGTTGGGGAGGTCGTTATGCTACTGCAACGATTGGGAAGTGGTTGGGGAATCATTGTACCTGGGGTACTGGCGGCCGTATTGGCCCTGTGTGGGCTGAATGCGGCGCAGTGGCGGGTGGTGCTGGTACTGGGGATGCTGAGCACCACAGTGATGCTATTTAATCGTCATTTGCGCCACTACATGTTGTTGCCGTCGTGCCTGACTTTTGCGGGCGGCATTATGATGGTACTGACCATTATTGGCGGTAAAGCCGGGATCTGACGCAGATAACAGGGATGTTAGCGTGCTGTTTTAGCGATGATGTTTTCGGGCAATAACAGTAATGAACAGGGAAGAAAACCAATCGGGATATCACAGGGAGAATATTTTGGGGAGGAACTCTCACAGAGAGTGGTGCGAAGAGAGGGACTTGAACCCTCACGCCCGTTAAGGCACTAACACCTGAAGCTAGCGCGTCTACCAATTCCGCCACCTTCGCACAGTTTTTGATATCGTCTTTCGCATTGGTGCGAAGAGAGGGACTTGAACCCTCACGTCCGTTAAGACACTAACACCTGAAGCTAGCGCGTCTACCAATTCCGCCACCTTCGCGCAGTGCGAACGATATCTTGCGTGGTTTTTGGTGCGAAGAGAGGGACTTGAACCCTCACGTCCGTTAAGACACTAACACCTGAAGCTAGCGCGTCTACCAATTCCGCCACCTTCGCGTACCATTAATTCTCAGAGAGAATCATTACCACGGAGGCGCATTCTAGAGCTTTTCTGGCAGGCGTCAACAGTTAATTTCATGCCGCTTTTCTGAGTGCTGCAAAAAGCGGCATTTTTCCCCCGGAACTTAGCGTTTGCTGTTACGGGCCATCACGGAGCGGTAGACCTTGAAACGGCCGGTTTGAGCGATAACTTCATGATTGCCGAACGTTTCATCCAGAATATTTGGGTAAGGCAGGAAGGCATTCGCCACAATACGCAGTTCACCGCCAATATTGAGATGGCGAATGGCGCCGCGGATCAGGGTTTGGGCAGCATCCAGACTGGTTTGCAGGCCATCATGGAACGGCGGGTTGGAGATAATCATATCGAAACGGCCGCTAATGCCGGAATAGACATTGCTGGCGACCACCTCGCCTTCGATACCATTGGCGGCGAGTGTCGCTTTGCTGGCCTCAACCGCGGGGGCGGAAACATCGCTCAGGGTCAGGCGTACTTTCGGGGAGTGGCTGGCCAGGCTAACGGCCAGCACGCCGGTGCCGCAGCCGACATCCAGCACTTTGCCTTTGGTATGGGCGCTGAGGGTGGATAGCAGCAGTTGGCTGCCGACATCCAGCCCATCGCGGCTAAAGACCCCGGGTAAGGTTTTGATGGTCAGACCGTTGGTGTGGTACTCGCCCCACCAGGCGTCGGCGTCGAATGCCGGCTGTTTTTCCAGCTTGCCGTAATACAGGCCACAGCGGCGGGCGCTATCCACTTTGTTCAGCGGGGCAAATTCAGCCAGCATCTGTTCGGCACTGCGGACCCCGCTACGGTTCTCCCCCACGACGAAAATATCGCTGCCAACCGGTAATAAAGACAGCAGGTTCATCAACTGGAAATGGGCTTCAGGTTTGTTCTTCGGCCAGTAGTAGATCAGTGTGTCGCTGTCGCCAACGGCCGCGGCATCAGCGGTGAGCCCGAAGTAGGCCGCATCACCCATGATGGCAGACAGGTTCTGCCAGTGGTGGTACTGCTGAGTACAGGCACGATTTTGTGCTGAGGTGAAACGCGCAGGCAGGTCATCCTGCAAATCTCCGGCAAACAGAACGCGGCTTTGCTCGAAATCATCACTGTGGCGCAGCAAGACTTCACTTGCCGGGGTATAAGCAGACATTCATTACTCCTTTTTTCGGTAAGCGGCGATTATATACCGAAGCACCGCGCGTAGCACCTGGACGGTGATGGTCTGCACATAGCGCCAGCGCGGCGGATTTGGTATATTTACCGGCCTTCGGATCAATACAGGTTTCGCTATGACTTCCCGACGCGACTGGCAATTACAGCACCTGGGCATTACCCAATGGGCGCTGCGTCGCCCTACGGCGTTGCAGGGGGACATTGCGGTGGCCTTATCCGGGCAAACCCGGCTGGTGATTGTGGCCAGTGAGCCACCGGTGCTGGACGATCCCCTGGTTCAGGATGTGATCCGTAGCCTGGGACTGGCGGGTGATCAGGTGCAATTACTGACACCGGATCAACTGGCGATGTTACCGGCAGGCAGCCGCTGTAATAGCTGGCGGATAGCTATTGACCAGCCGTTGTCCCTGGCAGGGGCGCAACTGGACTCCCCGGCACTGGATGAACTTCAACAAAGTGGTGCGGCGCGCAGAGCGCTGTGGCAGCAGATTTGTAAATATGAACTCGATTTCTACCCTCAGCGCGGATGACCTGGCCACAGCACTGGCTATTGAACGGCGCAGCCACGCGTTTCCCTGGAGTGAAAAAACGTTACTCAGTAATCAGGGGGAGCGTTACCTGAATTTGCGGATTGATGCTGACGGTGTCATGGCCGGTTTTGCCATTACCCAGATCGTGCTGGATGAAGCTACGCTATTTAATATTGCCGTGGATCCTGCCTATCAGCGCCGTGGCCTGGGGCGGGCGCTCCTGACTGAGCTTATCAGCCAACTGGAACAGCGCGACGTGCTGACCCTGTGGCTGGAAGTGCGCGCGTCAAATGCCGGGGCTATCGCCCTGTATGAGAGCCTGGGATTTAACGAGGCGACGATACGCCGTAATTATTACCCTACAGCCGAAGGACGGGAGGACGCCATTATTATGGCGCTTCCGCTGGGGTAACAGAGATTAATGCCACACGTAGATAGGACATCGCGGGGCCGACAAGCACAAGGTGAAGTAATGAAGTGGGACTGGGTACTTTTTGACGCGGACGAAACCTTATTCACGTTTGATGCGTTCAGCGGCCTGCAGCGCATGTTCAATGACTACAGTGTGACATTTACCAATGACGACTATCAGGCTTACCAGGCGGTCAATAAACCCCTGTGGGTGGATTATCAGAATGGCGCGATCAGCGCATCTCAACTGCAATTACGCCGTTTTGAAAGCTGGGCCGAGCGCCTGAACGTCGCCCCCGGGGATCTGAACAGTGCTTTTCTGAATGCTATGGCGGAAATTTGCACCCCGTTACCCGGTGCGGTGTCGTTGCTTAATGCTCTGAAGGGGCAGGCGAAGCTTGGCATTATTACCAACGGATTCACGGCGCTACAGCAAATTCGCCTTACCCGCACCGGATTACGGGATATGTTTGATCTGCTGGTTATCTCAGAGCAGGTCGGGGTGGCAAAACCAGATCGCAAAATCTTTGATTACGCCCTGGAACAGATGGGTAATCCGCCCCGTGATCGGGTGCTGATGGTCGGCGATACCGCAGAATCTGACATTCTGGGGGGCATCAATGCCGGGCTGGCTACTTGCTGGCTTAACGCCCACGGGCGGGCGCTACCGGACGGTATCACCCCGACCTGGCAGGTCGCCACCCTGGCGGAGCTGGAGCAATTACTGTGTAAACAATAATTGGTTTGCCCCTTGCCGACGGGTAGAATGCCCGGGTCATTTTTCAGGCGCGTTGTTACCGCCGGTACGTGACCCCGGGCTTATGATTAGGCGCCCTGTGTGTTGCCAGATGGCGCATCTGCTATTTGGCGAGCCGCCGTTTTTTACTTTTATGATGCGTGGACCATCACCGCGCCAGAACAAGAAGATTGAATTATGACTTTGTCTCCTTATTTGCAGGAGGTGGCGAAACGCCGCACTTTTGCGATTATTTCTCACCCCGATGCCGGTAAAACCACCATCACTGAAAAGGTGCTGTTATTCGGACAGGCTATTCAGACCGCGGGCACAGTAAAAGGCCGGGGCTCCAGCCAGCATGCGAAATCTGACTGGATGGAAATGGAAAAGCAGCGCGGTATCTCGATTACCACCTCGGTGATGCAGTTTCCGTATCATGATTGCCTGGTTAACCTGCTGGACACCCCGGGGCACGAAGACTTCTCGGAAGATACCTACCGTACATTGACCGCCGTGGACTGCTGCCTGATGGTGATTGATGCGGCGAAAGGGGTCGAAGATCGTACCCGTAAGCTGATGGAAGTTACCCGTCTGCGCGACACGCCGATCCTGACGTTTATGAACAAGCTGGACCGTGATATCCGTGATCCGATGGAACTGCTGGATGAAGTGGAAAACGAGCTGAAAATCGGCTGCGCCCCGATCACCTGGCCGATTGGCTGCGGCAAGCTGTTCAAGGGGGTGTATCACCTCTATAAAGACGAAACCTACCTCTACCAGACCGGTAAAGGGCACACCATCCAGGAAGTCCGTATCGTAAAAGGGCTGGACAACCCGGAGCTGGAGAGCGCTGTCGGTGAGGATCTGGCCCAACAGTTGCGCGACGAGCTGGAGCTGGTAAAAGGCGCGTCTAATGAATTTGATGAAGAGCTGTTCCTGAGTGGCGACATTACCCCGGTATTCTTTGGTACCGCACTGGGTAACTTTGGCGTCGATCATATGCTGGATGGGTTGGTCTCCTGGGCTCCGGCCCCGATGCCGCGTAAAACCGACACCCGTGAGGTGACCGCCAGCGAAGAGAAATTTACCGGCTTCGTGTTTAAAATTCAGGCCAATATGGACCCGAAACACCGTGACCGCGTGGCGTTTATGCGTGTGGTGTCCGGGATGTATGAAAAGGGCATGAAACTGCGCCAGGTGCGCACCGGTAAAGATGTGGTGATTTCTGATGCGCTCACCTTTATGGCCGGTGACCGCTCCCACGTGGAAGAGGCATTCCCGGGGGATATTATCGGGTTACATAACCACGGTACGATCCAGATCGGTGATACCTTCACCCAGGGTGAAATGATGAAATTCACCGGGATCCCGAACTTCGCCCCGGAACTGTTCCGCCGTATCCGCCTGAAAGATCCGCTCAAACAGAAACAACTTCTCAAAGGGCTGGTGCAGCTGTCTGAAGAGGGCGCGGTCCAGGTATTCCGTCCGATTGCTAACAATGATCTGATTGTTGGTGCGGTCGGGGTGCTGCAGTTTGACGTGGTGGTTGCGCGTCTGAAGAGTGAGTACAATGTGGAAGCGATTTACGAATCGGTGAATGTCTCCACCGCCCGCTGGGTAGAGTGTACGGACGTGAAGAAACTCGAAGAGTTTAAGCGTAAAAACGAACTTCATCTGGCCCTGGATGGCGGTGATAACCTCAGTTATATCGCGCCAACCATGGTGAACCTGAACCTCACCCAGGAACGCTACCCGGATATCTCCTTCCGTAAAACCCGCGAGCATTAATCCCTGCTCAGGCATGGCGTTCCGCCATGCCTGCTTCCCCCTTTTCGTTATCTCTTCCGGCAACAGAAAGTTCTTAAAGCGCTGTCTTTTGGCCTTTTTTTAACCATTAATTCGGCGAAAGTCCCGGTTGTGAACTACATTTTATCCTGTGCTAACCAAAAAGACGTTTGATGGAAAGGCGGGCGCATATCCCGTCTCCGTTAAACGTTTCGGACCTGGCTCAAATAATGAGCAAACCACAGGAATAATTGATAATGATGACTAAAATGAAAAAATCACTGTTGGCTGTCACTCTGGGCGCTGTACTGGTTAGCGGCGCTGCCCTGGCGGATGATTCTCTGGGAAGCCAGGCGCAAGCTGCGGCAACCAGCGCCGGGCAGAAAATCGACAGTTCAGTGAACCATGTCGGTAATTTTATGGATGACAGCACCATCACGGCGAAAGTGAAGGCGGCGCTGATTGACGATGATGCGATCAAAAGTAGCGATATCTCGGTAAAAACCAGTAAAAAAGTGGTGACGCTGAGCGGGTTCGTCAATAGTCAGGAACAGGCAGAGAAAGCCGTCACGGTGGCGAAAGGGGTCCCCGGGGTGGTCTCGGTCAGCGATAAACTGCACGTTAAAGATGCTGCGGGTAAACAGCAGTCGATTAGCGGCTACGCAGGTGACACGGCCACCACCAGTGAAATTAAAGCTAAATTTCTCGCAGACAGCGAA
Organism: Shimwellia pseudoproteus; assembly: GCF_016415625.1. Taxonomy (GTDB): domain Bacteria; phylum Pseudomonadota; class Gammaproteobacteria; order Enterobacterales; family Enterobacteriaceae; genus Shimwellia; species Shimwellia pseudoproteus. Next base: position 237,460 of record NZ_WBXP01000001.1, on the reverse strand, counting down.
ATCCCGTCACGGAATGTGAAGGTGACCACATCGAACGGGGTTGTGCACTTGTCTGGTACCGTAAAAAGCCAGGCTCAGGCCGCCAAAGCAGAACAAATTGCTAAAGCGGTTGAGGGTGTGAAGAGCGTAAAAAACGATATCAGTGTTAAGTAGTTCCCCCAGTCTCCCGCTGGCCGGAACCTGAATGCGCGAGGGTGGTGAGTACTTTCACCAGCACGTGATAAACGGGGCCAGGGGGAAACCTGCTGCCTGACAGCGGTTGTAACTGTCTTACAACATGGTAAAGGAGCGTCTTATGTTTCGATGGGGCATTATCTTTCTTGTTATTGCATTAATTGCCGCAGCACTGGGTTTTGGTGGCCTTGCAGGCACCGCAGCGTGGGCCGCAAAAATTGTCTTTATCGTCGGTATTATTTTGTTTTTGTTCAGCCTGTTTACCGGGCGCCGACGTCCATGACCAGGCTTAGGGCCGGGTAATCTTCGCCGGGGGATATTTCCCCCGCAGGTTACATCCTCTGACAACAAAGACCGGGAAAGAGACGCCGAAAGGTGCTTTTCCGGTTTTCTTCTTTGCGTTACCGATCTATAACAAGATGACGACATAAAAACAGGGATAACGCAGTGGGGCAGCGCATACCAATAACGCTTGGCAATATTATGCCACTGGCGATAAAACCATTCAGGCCCGGAAAGCTGGCGTTAGTCTGTGAAGGCGGCGGGCAGCGGGGGATCTTTACAGCCGGGGTGCTGGATGAATTTATGCGCGCCCGGTTCAACCCGTTCGACAGCTACTACGGTACGTCTGCCGGGGCCCAAAACCTTTCGGCGTTTGTGTGCCATCAACCGGGCTATGCCCATACGGTTATCACCCATTACACCACCCAACGGGAATTTTTTAACCCGGTGCGCTTTGTCCGGGGAGGTAACTTAATCGATCTCGACTGGCTGGTGGACAGCACATCGCACAAAATGCCGCTGGCGATGGAGAGCGCCGCCCGATTGTTTGATAAAGGTAAGCGCTTCTATATCTGTACCTGCCGCAGCGATAACTACGCGGCGAGTTACTTTTCCCCCGAGAACGGCAACTGGCTGGATTTGATCCGCGCCACCAGCGCCATCCCTGGTTTTTACCGTAACGGTGTGCCGATGAATGGCACTGTCTGGCAGGATGGCGGGATCAGTGACGCGGTGCCGGTCCAGGAGGCGGTCCGTCAGGGGGCGCAAACCCTGGTGGTGATCCGCACGGTTCCTTCGCAAATGTACTATACCCCGCAGTGGTTTAAACGCATGGAGCGCTGGCTGGGGGATAGCAGCGTACAACCACTGATTAATCTGGTGCAGCACCATTCCAGCTGCTATTCAGCGATGCAGCAATTTATTGAAAACCCGCCGGACAACGTGAGAATTTTTGAAATCTATCCGCCAAAACCACTGCTCAGTATGGCACTGGGCAGCGGCCAGCCTGCGCTGCGCGCGGATTACAAAACCGGCCGTTTATGTGGTCGCTACTTTCTGGCCACCGTGGGCTCGCTGCTGGCGGAACAACCACCGCTGCTGCGTTACCATCCGAAAGTGAGGCCGGCGGCCGCGGCACCGGCAGTGATCATGCCCCAGTGCGACCTGCCGGCAGCCAATGAGCCTGCCGATATGATAGCCATGGACCAGCGCCACGCCAACGATGGTACGTTCTCCAAAGAGGACACGGCGTGAGCCTGCATTTTGTCGACACCCACTGCCATTTTGATTTCCCGCCTTTTGCCCACCATGAGGCCGAAAGCCTGGCGCTGGCCGCTGCCGCCGGTGTCAGGCATATCATTGTGCCAGCCATCAGTGCCGCCCGTTTCCCGGCCGTGCTGGATTTAGCGCATCGCTTTAACGGCCTTTATGGGGCATTGGGGTTACATCCGCTCTGGGTGGCGGAACATCGTGATGAGCATCTGACACAGCTTGAGCAGCAACTGGCCCGCCGCGACCCGGCGATTGTGGCCATAGGTGAGATTGGGCTGGACTTGTATATGGATACGCCACAATTTACCCGCCAGGAAGCGTTGCTTGATAGCCAGTTGCAGCTGGCGAAACACTATGATTTACCGGTGATCCTGCATTCGCGCCGCACCCACGATAAGCTGGCCATGCACCTGCGTCGCCATCATCTGGCGCGTACCGGTGTGGTGCACGGTTTTGCCGGCAGTTACCAGCAGGCGAAACAATTTGTCGATCTTGGGTATAAGATTGGTGTTGGGGGCACCATTACCTATCCCCGGGCCACAAAGAGTCGCGACGTTATCGCCCGGCTACCGGTGGATGCGTTGTTACTGGAGACCGATGCCCCGGATATGCCCCTCAATGGCTGGCAAGGGCAACCTAACCGGCCGGAGCGGGTGGCTGAGGTCTTTTGGATATTGTGTTCATTACGGCCAGAGGCACCACCGGTTCTGGCGGAACATATTCTGCAAAATAGCATGCGGTTATTTATGCTGCCTGAGGCATAAACGCCAGCTGCGCTTCTTTTCTGATAACGTTTTTTTTGCTGGATAATACATTGCGATGCGGTCATCATTTTCGCTGGGGAATAACCGTATTGGTTATTTTTAGCGGAAAGGCGGTGCCAGATAAATAGCGCCAGGCTATTATTTGTCTGCTGAAAATATATTATAGAAATAGGCTGGTTCAATCAGCTAAACAAGATAACAATAGACTATTAAATATACCCACCTGCGATGGTGTTGGGAAATACGCCGCAGATATCCCGGCCATAAATGATGCCAGACCAACGCTGTCCGCCATTTCCAGTGATAACTTAATGAGACTTAAGAAAGGATCACTGCCTATCATTGATTCCCCTCGACATTATTAACTCCTCATCACGGTTAAATTAATATTACTTCACTTTTTAACGCGTCGGTGTCTCGTTATGGTCTCGTCATCACCGAACGGGAACGAGTGCTATGAACGCTTCATTAATAAGAATGACAGTAATAACCAGTTTTTTGTTTATCGCTAGTAGTGGAAGTTCGCTCGCAAATATGACGGTTTATCCTATGAGTAGCGTTATTGATAATAGCGAGCAAGAGGCGACAACGTTACAGGTATTATCTAAATCTGAACATACCCAATACGTGCGTACGGTAGTGAAGCGTATCTCTCGGCCCGCTACCGCGTTTGAATCTGAACAAGATCCCCAGGGCGACCCGGGAATAATTGTCTCCCCCGAGAAGTTTATCTTACCCGCCGGTGTCACCCGAACGGTACGTTTAATTAGCCTGCGTTCGCCGGAAAAAGAAGAAGCCTGGCGGGTTTATTTTGAGGCGGTGCCTTCACTGGATGAACCTGAACCGGACAGCAAGCTGGAAAAAACTAAAGTAAATGTGAACCTCATATGGGGGGTATTAGTGCGCCTGATGCCAGGGGTTCAACAGCCGGAAATTGTCCGCTCTGTAGATGGAAAGGAATTAATAAATAAAGGCAATTTGCGTTATGGCGTACTGCGTGTTGCGCAGTGCACCGGCGCCAGCGATAGCAGCTGTCGCTGGCAAAACGTGGACAAGAGTGTTTATCCCGGCGAAGCGTTAGCGCTGCCTGCCGGGGTGTCATCCGGTGCGGTAAAAATCGAATACCGCATTGGCAAATCGGCGCCGGCAACAACAATATTGGCCGCCGGTGCTTCTTCATCAGGTAAGTAATCAAAAAAGGATATTTTCATGAAAATGAATTACAAAGCAGCGGCAGTAGCCCTGGCATCACTATTCTCTGTTTCTGCTTTTGCTGTGCAAAAGGATATTACCGTTGTTGCCGACATCGATCCGACCATTGAGCTGTTACAGGCCGATGGTTCTGCACTGCCGCAGAGCCTGCGTATGTCTTACCTGCCAGGGGTTGGTCTGCTGAATGAAAAAGTCAGCACCAAGATCTACACCAATGACGCAACGCAGAAAGTGCAGGTTCGCCTGTTGTCTGAGCCGCAGCTGCTGGCGGTAACCAATCCTTCTGCGGCAGCAATCCCACTGAAGGTAACCTATAACGGCAGCGAGCTGAGCACTGCAGTGATTGATCTGCAGCCGGCCACGCTGTTCCCGAATGGCCGTATTGATAACGGCTCCATTCCGATGGATCTGGTTATTGGGCAAAAAACACCGGGTGTGGTCGCCACTGCCGGTTCTTACCAGGGGGTGGTTAGCGTCATCCTTAACACCGCCGCAGTCAGCGCAAATCTGTAATTGATGTATGAGCTTTTCAGGGGCGCTTTGGCGCCCCTGTTTTAAGTATGGACTTCTGTGTAAAAGGAGGTTTGCTTTGTGCATCAAGGCGTATTTGTTCATTACCCCAATACTGCTTGTGGCTCCCTCAGTCCTTGCCGCTGAAAATAGCGCGCCGCTCAAAGTCCCCCCTGGTTTTGAATCATTAATCGACGGTCAGGAAGAGCAGCTCGAGGTTAAACTTGCCGGGCGCGAGCTGGGGCTATTTTCCCTGGTCGTGAAACCAGAAACGATCAGCTTTAATCAACCTGAGCTGATATTTAACGCCCTGAATGGCGCCCAACTAGCGCCGGAGGAGCAACAACAGCTGAAGCGGGCACTCAGCAGCCCGATGGACCGCAATGGACAATATGCCTGTAATGGCAACGAGGTTACCGGTTGCGGTTTTATTGCTACTGATAATGTCGCCGCGATTCTGGATGAATCCCAGGGGGCCGTACTGCTTTTTATTAACCCTGGCTGGCTGGGGAAAAATACCCCGGACGATCGCTATAACACGCTGACCAGCGAAGCCGTTAATGCGTTTGTTCACCGGCAGACGATAAACGTCAGTGGTGATAAATACAGTAAAAATATGAGCGTTAGTGGCGCGGGAGCGTTGGGCCTGGGGGAGAATCGTTATTTAGGCGGGGATTGGGCGCTGACGCTGACGGAGATGGATAAAAAACGCAGCCATATGTTTTGGTTTGATAACCTCTATGCGCGTCAGGATCTTGGCCACCGTTATTACCTGCAGGCGGGGCGAATGGATCAGCGTAATCTCTCTGGCCCGTTGGGGGGAAGCTTTGGGTTTTCATTACTGCCGCTTGACCGCTTTAATGGCGTTCGCGTGGGGACCACCAGCGCCTATATCAACAATGCGGTAAGCCAGGACGCAACGCCATTAATGGTCCAGACTAACCGCAATGCGAGAGTGGATATCTATCGTGGTTCGCAACTCCTGAGCAGCCAGTATTTTGCTGCGGGGATTAACGCGGTTAACACCAGTACCTTTCCGCCGGGCAGTTACGGCCTTGAGCTCAGGGTATTTGAAAATGGCGTACTGCAACGTACTGAGCAGCAACCCTTTACCAAAAGCAGTGGGGGGTTTGGCAATGGGCTGCAGTGGTTTTTACAGGCCGGTAGTCGGGACACCGCTAACGCGAGCGCGCCAGGCCTGCAAAGTAAGACTGTTGCGGCAGCCGGTGCCCAGATATCGCCGTTACGGGATATCCAACTGACGGCCGGGAGCGCGCTATCTAATAAAAATATTTATCACGAAGTGCGGCTTGATGCGCAAAAGGCACTGAGCTTTGGTGTACTTAGCAGCGCGGTCAGCGGCTACATGGGTAATGATGGCTCCCGCGGTGATATTCAGCAACTGACGTTTACCGATGGTTTTATGCTGAGTATGTATCGGTACAATACCGGTGGTTCTGTATGCAGTAAAACGGACAGTCGGACAGAAAATAGTGCCGGGTGTTACACCTCATTAAATGCCACTCTCTCCGTGCCTTTCTCTGGCTTAACCACCACGCTGGGTTATACCGAAACCAAAAACAAAGGGCGGACATACTGGGCTTATGATCCCGTTGACCCGCTCAACCCGGTACAGCGCTACAATGCGCCGGGCCGAACATCGCGGGCCTGGCAGCTTGGCGCGAATAAATCCTTTAACTGGCAGCGGATGAATATTAATAGCCGCGCCGGGCTGTATCGTAACGACTATGGCTATCAGAAGGATGACGGTATTTTTCTTGGGATATCGTTATCCCGGGCTTCCCAGCCGCCATCACCGTCAGGCCGGGACAGCTTCAGTAGTGCGGCGGTGGATTACCGCAGCAGCAAGCAAAATAGCGCCCTGGCAACCTATAACCTCAACCATACCATGATGTGGCAGCAGGGGCTGTATCGCGAACTGGGGCTTAATTTCTCTGGTGATAAAGACAATAACTACAGTGGAGGTATCAGTGGCCGAGTGAATGGCCGCTATGGTGATCTTAACGCCACGCTCAGCGATAGCTACAGCAAGGTTCAGGGCAACCGCAGTAGTGTGACAGCGGGCTATTCTTCGGCATTTGCGGTTTCCCGGTACGGTGCATTTATTGGCGGTGGCGGCGGTGGCGAGCCAGCAGCGGCGGTGGCTGTCAGAGTCTCTCCCAGCGAAGAAAACGGTAAAACGGCGGCAGCAGAGGTACATGGCAATAGCTACCGGCCGGTTACGCTTGGCTTTGGTGATGCGGCGCTGATGGTGGTGGAAGGCTACCAGTATGGTCAAGTGGATGTCCGGGATGCGAACGTCAATACCCGACGCAGCAGCATTGCGAATGTTTCCCACGGCGGAGGAATGAAACCGTACTTCCTGACCCCGGGGCATCTGGTAATGCGTGATGTGGGCAGCTCGGTGACCTGGATTTACCTTGGCCGGGCGCTGGGGCCGGGTGGGCAGCCGCTGGCTAATGCGCAGGTGCTAAACCAGCCATTACCGGCGCTGGGGAGCGATGGGCGTTTCACCCTTCAGGCCAATCATAAAGTCGAGGCGCTGTGGCTGATGGTGGATGGGCAGTTAATGCGTTGTCCGCTGAGCGTGAAACGTACCCGGGATGTGATCAAAATCGTCGGTGATGTGCAGTGTAGCGCTGCCGGGGTCGAGGGGCTGCCGCAGTCTCTGAAAATGACGCCGCGGGTGATGAAGCTGCTGGCGCTGGCAAAACGCTGATGAATTACTGATACCCCTCATCGTTTTTTGCCCCAATACGGCACCGTTTGTTCGGTGCCGTGTTTTTTCTGAAGGGGCAGGTATATCAACTAAAATCATCCTGTAAGGCCATTTTGCCTTCCCGAAACCGGGGGGGCGTTTGCCGTTCTGGCGATGATTTTGTTATTTAAATCACATATAATGTCTGTATTGATGCAATTTCACAGTCTTTTTGTGAATAGAATCACGATGTGGCCCGGACGGGCGATGTTAAAATTCTAACATCACAATGCGTGATATGCGGTGCCACGGACATTGGCGCAAGAGCGAAACGCTACTTATCTTCATGGAGCCAGGAACCGCTCCAACGTATTGAGTCATTTACCGGGCTCTTATTTCTTTTGTTGGAGAATGTTATGACTGATTTAACTGCCAGTAGTCTGCGCGCCCTGAAACTGATGGACCTGACTACCCTTAACGATGACGATACCGATGAGAAAGTCATCGCCCTGTGCCACCAGGCGAAAACACCAGTAGGCACCCCCGCTGCCATTTGTATTTACCCGCGCTTTATCCCGATTGCCCGCAAAACCCTGAATGCTCAGGGGACGCCGGATGTACATATCGCCACGGTAACCAACTTCCCGCACGGTAATGACGATATTGATATTGCGCTGGCCGAAACCCGCGCCGCCATTGCTTACGGTGCCGATGAAGTTGACGTGGTATTCCCGTACCGCGCCCTGATGGCGGGTAACGAACAGGTTGGTTTTGAGCTGGTGAAAGCCTGTAAAGCGGCCTGCGCGGCGGCAAATGTGCTGCTGAAAGTGATTATCGAAACCGGCGAACTGAAACAAGAAGCGCTGATCCGTAAAGCCTCTGAAATTGCCATTAACGCCGGTGCGGACTTCATTAAAACCTCCACCGGTAAAGTGCCGGTCAATGCCACCCCGGAAAGCGCCCGCATTATGATGGAAGTGATCCGCGACATGGGCGTACAGAAAACCGTTGGTTTTAAACCGGCGGGTGGGGTGCGTAGCGCCGAAGATGCCGCAGAATTTCTCGCCATTGCTGACGGGCTGTTCGGCGCGGACTGGGCTGACTCTCGCCACTTCCGCTTTGGGGCATCCAGCCTGCTGGCCAGCCTGCTGAAAGCGCTGGGCCACGGCGACGGCAAGAGCGCCAGCAGTTACTAAGTTCTCAGCGGCGGATTCCCGCCGCTAACTACCCGATACGTTCAGGGGGTTGTTTTGTTTCTCGCACAAGAAATTATCCGCAAAAAGCGCGACGGCTTACCATTAAGTGATGACGAAATCCGTTTTTTTATCAACGGTATCCGTGATAACACCGTTTCTGAAGGGCAAATTGCCGCGCTGGCAATGACCATTTTCTTCCACGATATGACCATGGCTGAACGGGTCTCCCTGACGATGGCGATGCGTGATTCCGGCACCGTGCTCGACTGGAAGAATTTACAGCTTAATGGCCCGGTGGTGGATAAACATTCCACCGGCGGCGTGGGTGATGTGACCTCGTTGATGCTTGGGCCAATGGTGGCCGCCTGCGGTGGCTATATTCCCATGATCTCTGGCCGCGGCCTTGGCCATACTGGCGGCACTCTGGACAAGCTGGAGGCTATCCCCGGGTTTGATATCTTTCCGGACGACGCCCGTTTCCGCGAGATTATTCAGGATGTTGGGGTGGCGATTATCGGCCAGACTAACTCTTTGGCGCCGGCGGACAAACGTTTTTACGCGACCCGCGACATCACGGCCACCGTGGATTCTATCCCGCTTATCACCGCGTCTATCCTGGCTAAAAAACTGGCGGAAGGGCTGGATGCGCTGGTAATGGATGTCAAAGTGGGGAGTGGTGCCTTTATGCCCACTTTTGATCTATCTGCCCAACTGGCCGAGGCGATTGTTGGCGTGGCTAACGGCGCCGGGGTGCGCACCACGGCGTTACTGACCGATATGAACCAGGTACTGGCCTCCAGCGCCGGTAATGCCCTGGAAGTGCGTGAGGCGGTGCGTTTCCTGACCGGTGACTATCGCAACCCGCGCCTGCTGGACGTGACCATGGCCCTCAGCGCCGAGATGCTGATCTCCGGCAAACTGGCGACCGATGACCAGGACGCCCGGGCGAAGCTGCAGGCGGTGCTGGATAACGGCAAAGCCGCCGAGGTCTTTGGCCGCATGGTGGCAGCCCAGCAGGGCCCGGCTGATTTTGTTGAGCATTATCAGCGCTATCTGCCTGAAGCGACCATGAGCAAGGCGGTATATGCCGACAGCGAAGGCTATGTCAGCACCATGGATACCCGGTCGCTGGGGATGGCGGTGGTTGGCATGGGCGGCGGGCGTCGCCAGGCATCGGACAGTATTGACTACAGTGTCGGGCTGGACGAGATGGCGCGCCTTGGGGATCGGGTTGACCACCAGCACCCGCTGGCAATCATCCATGCCAGCAGCGAAGAGAGCTGGCAGCAGGCGGCCCGGGCAGTTAAAGCGGCAATAAAAGTGAACGATATCGCCCCGGATAGCCAGCCGGTTATCTATCGCAGAATCAGCCAGTAAGTGGCATACTGATCTGATCACTTTTTTACACGCAGCAGCGTGTTAACAGCGCAACCAAAAGGTACGGAGAAACGATGAAACGTGCATTTATTATGGTGCTGGACTCTTTCGGGATCGGTGCGGCAGAAGATGCCGACCGCTTTGGTGATGTCGGTTCAGATACCCTGGGCCACATTGCACAAGCCTGTGCTAACGGTGAAGCCAACCATGGTCGCCAGGGGCCACTGCATTTGCCGAATCTGACCGCGCTGGGGCTGGCGAAAGCCCACGAAGGCGTAACCGGGGAAATCCCTGATGGGATGGACGGCGAGGCAGACATCATCGGCGCCTATGGCTGGGCCCATGAGCTCTCCTCCGGGAAAGACACCCCATCAGGCCACTGGGAAATTGCCGGCGTGCCGGTCCTGTTCGACTGGGGCTATTTTACCAAAACCGAAAACAGCTTCCCGCAAGAACTGCTGGATACGCTGGTCAAGCGCGCCAACCTGCCGGGTTATCTGGGCAACTGCCACTCGTCTGGTACGGTTATCCTCGACCAGTTAGGCGAGGAACATATGAAAACCGGCAAACCGATTTTCTACACGTCAGCGGACTCGGTGTTCCAGATTGCCTGCCATGAAGAAACTTTCGGGCTGGATCGACTGTATGCATTATGTGAGATTGCCCGGGAAGAGCTGACCAATGGCGGCTATAACATCGGCCGCGTGATTGCCCGTCCGTTCGTTGGCGATAAAGCCGGGCACTTCGAGCGTACCGGTAACCGCCATGACTTGGCGGTAGAGCCACCGGCGCCCACTGTGTTGAAAAAACTGGTGGACGAAAAAGGCGGCCAGGTAGTCTCCGTCGGGAAGATTGCCGATATCTACGCCAACGTTGGGATCACCAAAAAGGTGAAAGCCACCGGGCTGGATGCGCTGTTTGATGCCACCATCAATGAAATGAAACAGGCGGGTGATGACACCATTGTGTTCACCAACTTTGTGGATTTTGACTCCTCCTGGGGCCACCGCCGCGATGTTTCTGGCTACGCCGCCGGACTGGAGTTGTTCGATCGCCGTCTGCCGGAGCTGATGGCGCTGCTGAAAGAGGACGACCTGCTGATCCTCACCGCGGATCACGGTTGTGATCCGACCTGGCAGGGCACCGATCACACCCGGGAACACATTCCGGTATTGATCTACGGGCCGAAAGTGAAACCAGGCTCTCTGGGGCACCGGGAGACCTTCGCGGACATTGGCCAGACCCTGGCACGCTATTTCGGCGTATCCGACATGGAATATGGCACCAACATGCTGTAACGGCAGCGGGCGGCCATCGCTGCCCGTTTAACTGACAAAATAAGGAATAACAATCATGGCTACGCCACACATTAATGCGGAAATGGGCGACTTCGCTGACGTAGTGCTGATGCCGGGCGACCCGCTGCGCGCGAAACATATTGCCGAGACCTTCCTGGACGATGTCCGTGAAGTTAACAATGTGCGCGGTATGCTGGGTTTCACCGGTACTTATAAAGGCCGTAAAATTTCGGTGATGGGCCACGGGATGGGTATCCCGTCCTGCTCAATCTATACCAAAGAGCTGATCACTGACTTCGGGGTGAAAAAAATCATCCGCGTTGGGTCCTGCGGTGCGGTACGCCCGGACGTCAAACTGCGTGATGTGGTGATTGGTATGGGGGCCTGTACGGACTCGAAAGTAAACCGTCTGCGTTTTAAAGATCACGACTTTGCCGCCATTGCGGATTTCGACATGGTGCGTAATGCGGTAGATGCCGCGAAAGCGCTGGGGGTTGATGCCCGGGTGGGGAATATTTTCTCCGCGGATCTGTTCTATACCCCGGACCCGCAAATGTTCGATGTGATGGAAAAATACGGCATCCTCGGTATCGAGATGGAAGCCGCCGGTATTTATGGCGTGGCGGCAGAATTCGGCGCGAAAGCGCTGACCATTTGCACCGTGTCGGACCATATCCGCACCCACGAACAAACCACGGCGGAAGAGCGCCAGACCACCTTTAACGACATGATTAAGATTGCCCTGGAGTCCGTCCTGCTGGGCGATAAAGAATAATCCGGACAGTCGAATATCGCGGCGGGTGAGTATCATGCTCACCCGCCGTTTTTTTAACGTACTGCGCGGGCTATCCAGCCCGCCAGTTCACCTAATTCTGCCGTCTGGTCCGGGAAGCGGGCAATCAGCGCCAGGCACTGCTGCTCCAGGGTGTTACTGCGATACTCCACCCCGGGCAATTGCTCTGCCAGTGCTTCCAGCGGCGCCGGGTTGAGGCTGTCACTGAACACCTGCGCCCGGGTGATTCGCCCTTTTTCAACGTCGACATGTAATTCAACGCCACCCCAGCTAAAACGTTCATCGAGGGTATGACTGAACGCCGGGGCCTGGCCAAAATTCCATTCCCAACTGCTCTGGCGGGCGAAGGTGTCGCTAAACCCCGGCAGATCCGGGGTGTTATCCGGTGAGATGACTTCCGGGGCCACCTGTTCGCCGTAATGGCGGAAAAACGCCGTGCTGATGGCGTCAGAAATCTGCTGGTGGGTGATCCCCGGTAGCAGTTCTGTCAGGTTGGCCACCCGGCTGCGCACGGAGGTTATCCCCTTGGCCTGGAGTTTTTTCTGATCCGGATTGAGGTAGTTTGCCAACCGGCTGAGGTCGGCATCCAGCAACAGGGTGCCGTGGTGAAAACCGCGATCTTTGGTTTCCCGGTAGGCGGAGCCAGAAACCTTACGCGGCCCCTGGGGCGTACTGACCACCAGATCGTTGCGCCCGGAAGCCGAGGCCGGGATCCCCAGAGAGGCCAGCGCATCCAGCACAATTGCCGTGGAGATGCTTTTGTTGTAATCCGGCTTGCCGGACATAAACGTAAAGCAGGTATTGCCCAGATCGTGGAATACCGCGCCGCCGCCGCTGCTGCGCCGGGCAAGGCGCACGTGGTCCTGCTCCATGCGCCGGGTATTACACTCCTTCCACGGGTTTTGGGCCCGGCCAATCACCACCGTATCGGCATTGCGCCACAGAAACAGGACATGCTGGGTGGCGGGCATCTGGCGGAAAATACACTCTTCAACGGCGAGGTTGAACCAGGGATCGTGGGAATCAGACAGCAACAGGCGTAGTGAACTCATCGGCGATATCCATTCGTGAATCAGGCCGCCAGTTTACCATGCCTGCCGCCGGCCAGTGGGTTAGCGGGTGCGCTTGTGGTCGTCCTCGCTCCCGCCCTCGTTGTCGTCATCCTCGGGGATCGGTTTACTGGCGGTTAGCAGGAACGGTGATTGCTGCCAGCGGGTGCGTCTGCCCCCCAGCAGGGTACGGGCCAGCACAATACCGATAGCCAGCGCCAGCAGCATCATCAGGCGCAGAATATTGGTGGTGTTATCCACCTGGCGCGCCTCGGTGGGCAGGGTGTGGGTATCCAGCGTCAGCCGCAGGTAACCGACCGGGCCGCTTTTCACTTCGATGGGCTGTACAATTTGCTGGTTAAAATAGCTGCCGACTTTTTTGCCATCCAGCGCCAGCCGGTCACGTACGCTGACGTCCTCACCGCTATGGGCTATCTGGTTGCCTTCGTCATCATAGACTGCGGCATCGAGGACCCGGCTGTTATGGGTCAGCCCCTGAAGGATGCGGGCGATGGCTTTTTCATCCGGATTATTGCCTTTCATCAGCGGCGTTAATCGCAGGCTTACCTGGCCTGCCAGGGTGCGGGCCAGCTCCTCAAATTGCCGATCGCGCGTTTTCTGGTGCGCCTGGCTAAACCAGGAGGCACCCTGCATCAGGGCCACCAGCAGCGCCAGACAAATCAGCACAATTGCCGCGCGGTGTAACCGAAATTTGAGTTTTGCCCGAACCATATCTCACCTGAGTTAAAAATTGTCGCTTTCATGTTGCCAGAAGCGCACAGGACAGGGTAGCCTCATGCGTTGTTTTGTACCGGCCTGATTTACTTCCTACAGGAGTTGTAATGCCTAATAGCCTGACCTGGTGCGACCTGCCAAATGATGTTTCCCTCTGGCCAGGGTTGCCGCTTTCACTGAGTGGTGATGAAGTGATGCCACTGGATTATCGCGCCGGGCGTACCGGCTGGCTGCTGTATGGCCGGGCGCTGGATAAAGCACGTTTGACGGCGTATCAGCGCAAACTGGGGGCGGCGATGGTTATCGTCAGCGCCTGGTGTGTCGGTGACTATCAGGTAGTACGTCTGGCGGGTTCTTTGACGCCGCGGGCCACCAAACTGGCGCACAGCGCCGGGCTGGATGTCGCCCCGCTGGGCAATATCCCTTACCTGCGTGCCCCGGGCCTGCTGGTGATGGATATGGACTCCACCGCGATTCAGATCGAATGCATTGATGAAATTGCGAAGCTGGCCGGTACCGGCGAGATGGTGGCCGGGGTCACGGAGCGCGCCATGCGCGGCGAACTGGACTTCACCGCCAGCCTGCGCCAGCGGGTGGGCACCCTTGAAGGGGCCGATGCCGATATTTTACGCCAGGTGCGTGACGGCTTGCCGCTGATGCCTGGCCTGACTGAGCTGGTGGAAAAACTGCTCGCCATGGAGTGGAAAGTGGCGATTGCCTCCGGTGGATTTACCTTCTTTGCGGAGTACCTGCGGGACACTCTGCACCTCACCGAGGTGGTGGCCAATACGCTGGAAATTCGCGATGGCCGCCTGACCGGCCAGGTGATCGGGCCGATTGTCGACGGTGGTTACAAAGAAATGACCCTGCAACGGCTCGCAGAGAAGTATGATATCCCGGCAGAGCAGACGGTCGCCATTGGCGACGGGGCGAATGATCTGCCGATGATCCTCCGCGCGGCGCTGGGGATTGCCTACCACGCGAAGCCGAAAGTAAACCAGAAAGCCGGGGTGAGCATCCACAATGCTGACCTGATGGGGGTGCTGTGCATCCTGTCCGGTAGTCTTAATCAGGAATAATTAACGAGGTAACCGGTGGCGAAAGCTCCAAAACGCGCGTTTGTTTGTAATGAGTGTGGTGCGGATTATCCCCGCTGGCAGGGGCAGTGCAGCGCTTGCCAGGCGTGGAATACCATCACCGAAGTACGCCTGGCGGCCAGCCCCCAGGCGGCGCGTAATGAACGGCTTTCGGGCTATGCGGGCAGTGCCGGGGTCAGTAAGGTCCAGCGGCTGTCTGAGATTAGCCTTGAGGAATTGCCGCGTTTCTCCACCGGATTTAAAGAGTTTGATCGGGTGCTGGGGGGCGGGGTGGTCCCGGGGAGTGCCATTCTGATTGGCGGTAACCCAGGGGCCGGGAAGTCCACGCTGTTACTGCAAACCCTGTGCCGCCTGGCGGAACAGATGAAAACCCTGTACGTCACCGGGGAAGAGTCACTCCAGCAGGTGGCGATGCGCGCCCACCGCCTGGGGCTGCCCACCGGCAATCTGAATATGCTGTCGGAAACCAGTATCGAGCAGATTTGCCTGATTGCCGAGCAAGAACAGCCGAAGCTGATGGTGATTGACTCCATCCAGGTGATGCATATGGCGGATATCCAGTCCTCGCCGGGCAGTGTGGCCCAGGTGCGTGAAACTGCCGCCTATTTGACCCGCTTTGCCAAAACCCGCGGGGTGGCTATTGTCATGGTCGGCCACGTGACCAAAGACGGTTCTCTGGCGGGGCCGAAGGTGCTTGAGCACTGCATCGACTGTTCTGTATTGCTGGATGGTGATGCGGACTCCCGCTTTCGCACCCTGCGCAGCCATAAAAACCGCTTCGGGGCGGTGAATGAGCTGGGGGTGTTTGCCATGACCGAACAGGGGCTGCGCGAAGTGAGCAACCCATCGGCTATTTTCCTCAGCCGGGGCGATGAAGTTACCTCAGGCAGCTCGGTTATGGTGGTCTGGGAAGGGACCCGCCCGCTGCTGGTGGAGATCCAGGCCCTGGTAGACCACTCGATGATGTCTAACCCGCGCCGGGTGGCCGTTGGCCTTGAGCAAAACCGGCTGGCTATTCTGCTGGCGGTGCTGCACCGTCACGGTGGATTACAGATGGCGGACCAGGATGTGTTTGTTAACGTGGTTGGCGGTGTCAAAGTGACAGAAACCAGTGCCGACCTGGCCTTACTGTTAGCGATGGTTTCCAGCCTGCGCGACCGGCCACTGCCGAACGATCTGGTGGTCTTTGGCGAGGTCGGGCTGGCCGGGGAAATCCGCCCGGTACCCAGCGGCCAGGAGCGGATTTCTGAAGCCGCTAAGCACGGTTTTCGCCGCGCGATTGTGCCGGCGGCCAATGTGCCGAAAAAAGCACCCGAAGGTATGCAAATATTTGGTGTTAAAAAGCTTTCTGATGCACTGGCAGTGTTTGACGATTTATAATCACTCCCTTCATACTTCACAGGCGGCAGGGCCAGACCCCGTCCGGTAACGCGCTATCTCGTGAGCCAGATAGCTCGCCGGGCCGAA
Organism: Shimwellia pseudoproteus; assembly: GCF_016415625.1. Classification (GTDB taxonomy): domain Bacteria; phylum Pseudomonadota; class Gammaproteobacteria; order Enterobacterales; family Enterobacteriaceae; genus Shimwellia; species Shimwellia pseudoproteus. Next base: position 221,515 of record NZ_WBXP01000001.1, on the reverse strand, counting down.
GCCAGCCCTGCTGCCGTGATCGCAGAATTATCCCCCTGGGCCTGATGGGCCGTGGAATCCCGATTAATTGCCGGAGGCAGTACATGTCATCGTTCGACTACCTGAAAAACGCCATTCGCCGTAAAGGATGCACCTTACAGCAGGTGGCGGATGCCAGCGGGATGACAAAGGGCTATCTTAGCCAACTGCTCAACGCCAAAATCAAAAGCCCCAGCGCCCAAAAGCTGGAGGCACTACACCGTTTCCTTGAGCTGGAGTTCCCGCGCCGCCAGAAAAATGTCGGGGTGGTGTTTGGTAAGTTTTATCCACTGCATACCGGCCACGTCTACCTTATCCAGCGCGCCTGCAGCCAGGTCGATGAATTGCATATTATTATGGGCTATGACGAAAGCCGCGATCGGGCGTTGTTTGAAGACAGCGCCATGTCCCAGCAGCCCACCATCAGCGACCGGTTACGCTGGCTATTACAAACCTTTAAGTATCAGAAAAATATCCATATCCACGCCTTCAATGAAGAAGGGATGGAGCCATACCCCCACGGCTGGGATGTCTGGAGCCGGGGCATTAAAGGGTTTATGGAAGAGAAGGGCATCTACCCCAATCGGATTTACACCAGCGAAGAGAGTGATGCCCGGCAATACCCGGAACATCTTGGGGTTGAGGCGACGCTTATTGACCCCCGGCGCACGTTTATGGCCATCAGCGGCGCCCAAATCCGCGAAAACCCGTTCCGCTACTGGGAGTATATCCCCACCGAGGTGAAACCGTTTTTTGTCCGTACCGTCGCCATTCTGGGGGGCGAGAAGAGCGGCAAGTCTACCCTGGTGAATAAACTGGCCAATATCTTTAACACCACCAGCGCCTGGGAGTACGGCCAGGATTATATTTTCTCCCACCTCGGGGGCGATCAGATGGCGCTGCAATATTCCGACTATGACAAAATCGCCCTCGGCCAGGCTCAGTATATTGATTTTTCAGTGAAATATGCCAATAAGGTGGTATTTGTCGATACTGACTTTGTCTCTATTCAGGCGCGTTGTAAAAAGCATCAGGGGCGCGAACACCCCTTTGTGCAGGCGCTGATTGATGAATACCGTTTTGATTTGGTTATCTTGCTGGGGGCTATCCCGGAAGATACCGCCGCAGAGCCCGCCACCGGCGCAAGTGCCGCCAGCAGCCGTACACCCTACCTGAACTTGCTGGAGGGGCTATTACAGGCCAACCAGATGCCCTACGTGTGGGTGGATGAACCCAATCACGACCGCCGCTTCCTGCGCAGTGTTGAGCTGGTGAAGCAGATGATGGGCGAGCAGGGCTAACACGGGTGTTCTCCGGCCCGGATCGCTGGGCTGGTGGTTTTTTCTGGCGTGGTGAAATATCCCCTCCCGGGCGGGAGGGGACAGGGGATTAACGCGCGGTCATGCGTTTGTACTTGATACGCTTCGGCTCCAGCGCGTCGGCGCCGAGGGTGCGTTTCTTGTACTCTTCGTATTCGGTAAAGTTACCTTCGAAGAACTCCACCTTACCTTCGTCCTGATAATCCAGGATATGGGTGGCGATACGGTCGAGGAACCAGCGGTCATGGGAAATCACCATGGCACAGCCCGGGAACTCCAGCAGGGCGTTTTCCAGCGCGCGCAGGGTTTCCACGTCCAGGTCGTTGGTCGGTTCATCGAGCAGTAACATGTTACCGCCCACCTGCAACAGCTTGGCGAGGTGCAAACGGCCGCGTTCACCGCCGGACAGTTCACCTACTCGTTTGCCCTGATCGGTGCCTTTGAAGTTAAAGCGGCCCACGTAGGCGCGGCTCGGCAGCTCAAAGTTGCCGATCTTCATGATGTCCAGCCCGCCAGACACTTCTTCCCAGACGGTTTTCTTGTCATCCATGGCGTCACGGAACTGGTCAACAGAGGCCAGTTTTACCGTTTCACCAAGGTTGATCGCCCCGGAATCCGGCTGCTCGGCGCCGGTTATCAGGCGGAACAGGGTGGATTTACCGGCACCGTTCGGCCCGATTATCCCGACAATCGCCCCTTTCGGGATAGAGAAGGACAAATCGTCGAACAGGACGCGATCGCCGTAAGATTTGCTGAGGTTTTCCACCTCCAGCACCTTGTCGCCGAGGCGCGGTCCAGGCGGGATAAACAACTCGCTGGTTTCGTTACGTTTCTGGTAATCGACGTTATTGAGCTCTTCAAAGCGCGCCAGGCGGGCTTTGCCCTTAGACTGACGGCCTTTAGCGCCCTGGCGCACCCACTCCAGCTCTTTCTCAATGGATTTACGGCGTGCCGCTTCCTGAGAGGCTTCCTGGGCCAGGCGCTGATCTTTCTGCTCCAGCCAGGAGGAGTAGTTGCCTTCCCACGGAATACCTTCGCCGCGGTCCAGTTCGAGGATCCAGCCCGCCACGTTGTCGAGGAAGTAACGGTCGTGGGTGATAGCCACCACGGTGCCTTCAAAGTCGTGCAGGAAGCGTTCCAGCCAGGCCACGGATTCTGCATCCAGGTGGTTAGTTGGTTCGTCCAGCAGCAGCATGTCTGGTTTTTCCAGTAGCAGGCGGCACAGCGCGACGCGGCGGCGCTCACCCCCGGACAGGGTGTCGATTTTGGCATCCCACTCCGGCAAGCGCAGCGCGTCGGCGGCGCGCTCAAGCTGGTTATTCAGGTTATGGCCGTCGTGGGCCTGGATTATCTCTTCCAGCTTGCCCTGTTCGGCGGCCAGTTTGTCGAAATCGGCATCCGGGTCCGCATAGAGCGCGTAGACTTCATCCAGACGCTTGAGCGCGTCCACCACTTCGGCTACGGCTTCTTCGATGGATTCGCGGACGGTATGGTCTTTATTAAGCTGAGGCTCCTGGGGCAGGTAGCCAATTTTGATACCAGGCTGCGGGCGCGCTTCCCCTTCGATGTCTTTATCGATACCCGCCATGATGCGCAGCAGGGTAGACTTACCGGCACCGTTCAGGCCCAGTACGCCAATTTTTGCCCCTGGGAAAAAGCTTAAAGAGATATCTTTCAGAATATGTCGCTTCGGCGGTACAACCTTGCCGACGCGATGCATGGTATAAACGAATTGAGCCACGTTGCGACTTCGCCTCTTTATATCGTGATATGAGATGATTATTTTACCAGGCGAAGTGTAGCCGTTTTCCTGCCTGAATCCCAGCCAACGCCAACCAAAGCGTTAATGACCCGGTGAAATCGCAAAATTATGCGCAGGACATGGCGCCTGATGGCCAGTGCAGTTAGCATAAAATAAGTTTTGATGACGGTGGCATGAAGCCGCGGAGTGATCAATTGAATCGAGGAGTAGTTGTGGGGAAAGCCAAACAGATTATGTGGCGCGCGCTGGCCGCCGGGGTGTGCGTATTAACGCTCAATCAAGTGGCGAATGCGGACTCTCTGGACGAGCAACGCAGCCGCTATGCGCAGGTTAAACAGGCATGGGATAACCGCCAGATGGATGTGGTGCAGCAATTGATGCCCACCCTGCGTGACTACCCGCTATACCCTTACCTGGAATATCGCCAGCTAACGGATGACCTGTCTAACGAAACCACCATTGCGGTGGCGCAGTTTATTCAAAAGAACCCGACACTCCCGCTGGCCCGCTCGCTGAAATCCCGGTTTGTTAATGAGCTGGCGCGCCGTCAGGACTGGAATGGTGTGCTGGCGTTCAGCCCGGAACCGCCACCGTCCACCGAAGCCAAATGTAATTACTATTATGCCAAATGGAGCACCGGCCAGGCCCAGGACGCCTGGCAAGGGGCGAGGGGCTTATGGCAGTCCGGTAAAAATATGCCTGCGGCCTGTGAATCCCTGTTTGCCAGTTGGCGAACCTCCGGCAATCAGCAGCCGGAGGAGTACTTGTCCCGTATTCGCCTGGCGATGAAGCAGGGGAATAGCACGCTGGTCTCCCGTCTGGCCAGCGATATGCCGCCGGGCTATCAGTCACTTTCTATCCCGCTGGTGTCACTGGCGAATAACCCCAATTCGGTGATGACCTTTGCCCGTTCGGTGCCGGCAACGGACTTCTCCCGGGATGCGGTGATCGTGGCGTTTGCCAGCGTGGCGCGCCAGGACGTGGAAAACGCCCGCCTGATGCTGCCGTCACTCATTCAGGCCCAGCAATTTACCGACCAGCAGGCGCAGGCCCTTCATGAAGTGGTGGCCTGGCGGCTGATGGGCACCGATGCCACCAGCGAGCAAGCGGCCTGGCGTGATGACGTGGTCATGCGCTCTGATGATGCCTCGCTGATTGAACGGCGGATCCGTATGGCGCTGGGTGTTGGCGACCGCACCGGGCTGAATACCTGGATTGCCCGCCTGCCGATGGAAGATAAACAGAAAGATGAATGGCAGTATTGGCAGGGGGATTTGCTGCTGGAGCAGGGGCGCGATGACGAAGGTAAGGCTATCCTCCACGCGCTGATGAAAAAGCGCGGTTTCTACCCGATGGCCGCCGCGCAAAAGCTGGGTGAAGATTATAACTTGTATATCAACAAGCCGCCGGAAGTGAACCCGGCGCTGGTGCAGGGGCCGGAGATGGCCCGCATCCGTGAGCTGATGTACTGGAATATGGACAATACCGCCCGGGGCGAGTGGTCCAGTTATATTGCCAGCCGCAGTAAAGACGAACAGGGGGCGCTGGCCAGTTATGCGCTGGATCGCGGCTGGTGGGATTTAAGCGTCCAGGCGACTATCGCCGGTAAGCTGTGGGATAACCTGCGCGAACGCTTCCCGCTGGCGTATAAAAACCTGTTTGATCGCTATACCAGCGGCAAAGCGGTGTCTGTCAGCTATGCGATGGCGATCGCCCGTCAGGAGAGCGCCTGGAACCCGAAAATTGGCTCTCCGGTGGGGGCCAGCGGGCTGATGCAGTTGATGCCGGCTACCGCCCAGCATACCGCGCAGATGTTCAGTATCCCCGGCTACAGTAACCGGGCGCAGCTGCTGGACCCGGAAATGAACATTAATCTGGGGACCAGTTATTTGCAGTACGTGATTGATCAGTTTGGTAATAACCGTATCTTTGCCTCGGCGGCGTACAACGCCGGGCCGGGCCGGGTGCGTACCTGGCTTGGGAACAGCGCCGGGCGTATTGACGCGGTGGCGTTTGTGGAGAGTATTCCGTTCTCGGAAACCCGCGGTTATGTGAAGAACGTGCTGGCGTATGATGCCTATTACCGCTACTTCCTCGGCGGTAAGCCGCAGCTGATGACCGATGCGGAGTGGCAGCGCCGTTATTGATTTGCCGGTGAGTATGTTATGCTGCTGTACTTGTTGAATAGTACGGTGGCATAACATGACTCAACCCTCTCCTTATTCCGCAGAACAGGCCGAACAGAGTCACCAGGAATGGTTGCGCTTTGTGGATCTGTTACAGCAGTCGTTTACTGATCAGCAGCATTTGCCATTCCTGACCCTGATGCTCACCCCTGACGAGCGCACTGCGCTGGGCACCCGGGTGCGGATTATTGAAGAGTTGCTGCGCGGTGAGATGAGCCAGCGGGAGCTGAAAAGCGAGCTGGGTGCCGGTATTGCGACCATCACGCGCGGCTCTAATAGCCTGAAATCGGCACCGCCGGATTTGCGGGCCTGGCTTGAGAAGGTATTAGCCGAGCATCAGCGGTAAAGGACGTTGTGGAAAGGGCAGAGGGCCAGCACCACTGCCTGGTAATAGACGCTGCCGCGGGTCAGTGCGCCAGCGGTGAAAACGCCAATCGCCCCTTCTTTACGGCCAATCTGTTCGATGCCGGTCAGCGCTGACATCACGGGCCCAAGGGGCTGCCCGGCGGTGACTTGCGCGAGGATTTTTTCCGGCAGGGGCATTGTGGCAGAGCGGGCCTCTCCACGCTGGTGCGCGTCTTCAATCACCACCCAGCTGTAGGTACTTCCCTGATCGATACCCGCTTCAATAGCCACCCAGAAATCTGCCTCTGGCCTGGCCTGGCGGGCATTGACCACCCGCTGTCGCGCCCCGCTCAGGGTTTGCGCATCGCCCATTGGTTGCTCCGGTACACCGCTCTCGACGTCCACCGCATCAATATGGCAGGATCCCTCTCCGAAGATAGCTTCAAAAGCCTGCAGAATCGCCTGAATTTTCGCCGGGTTTTTGGTGGCAGGAACAACGTGGTGCATAATCAGTGAACTCACTTATTTGATGTCAGGGCAGGATAGCGGATAACAACATGCTACAAGTATATCTCGTTCGTCACGGTGAAACACAGTGGAATGCGCAGCGCCGCATTCAGGGGCAGTCGGACAGCCCGCTCACAGAGATGGGGGAGCGTCAGGCCATGCAGGTCGGCGCCAGAGTGTGTGGCTACGGTATCACGCATGTGATAGCCAGTGATCTCGGGCGCACCCGGCGGACAGCGGAAATTATCGCCCAGTCCTGTGGCTGCGACGTGATCCTCGATAGCCGTTTACGTGAGCTGAATATGGGGGTGCTGGAGCAGCGCAACCTGGACACCTTAACGGCAGAAGAAGAACAGTGGCGGCGCCAGCTGGTTAACGGTAATCCGGAAGGGCGTATCCCGCAGGGGGAATCAATGCAGGAGGTCAGCCAGCGGATGCACGCGGCGTTGAATGCCTGTCGGGAGCTTCCGCCGGGGAGTGTGCCGCTGCTGGTGAGCCACGGTATGGCGCTGGGTTGCCTGGTAAGTACCATTTTAGGGCTCCCCGCCTGGGCGGAGCGGCGTTTGCGGTTGCGTAACTGTTCAATTTCCCGGGTGGACTACCAACAGAGCGCGTGGCTGGCAAATGGCTGGATAGTGGAGACGGCCGGGGACATTTCGCATCTCGATGCCCCGGCGTTGGATGAACTCCAGCGCTAGCGTTTCACTGGCACCAGGTATTCGCAGCGGATGATCCGCTGGTGGTCGAGGACATTCGCTTCGGATGCCGGGAAGAAGCGCTCAATATCCAGCCCTTTGCGGCGGGTTAAATTGAGTGTCGGCATACAGGTCCCGTAAATCAGCAGAATGAACTCCTGCAGATGGTCCGCGGGGCCGTTATAAGTGAACTGCACATAGTCCCCGCCTTCCAGCAGGATCGGCTGGGCGTGCGGTATATGGCCACTGGCCATTTCCGGCGCCAGAGCGGTGGTGTAAAACACTTCCTGCTCGTCGTCTTTTTCCAGACTGGGCCGCGGTTCGTGCAGACCGTAGAGCACCGGCGGCAACGATGGCGCATTGGCCAGGAACTGGGTCCAGAACTGGATGCGCATCTCGTTACGGAAGTGGCTTATCTGTTCCAGTGAGCAACTATAATTTTGGGTAACCCCCAGCAGATGCATGGCGGGCAGGGTGACAAATTGCCCTTCTGGCGGGGTAAAGTCGTCCAGCCTGATGGGCGGGCGAATACCAAAAGAGCACCAGTCCGGGCTGCGGCGGTAAAGCGCAGGGGTCTGGGCAAATTGCTTTTTAAATGCCCTGGTGAACGTTTGTTGGGAGTCAAAACGATATTGTAGGGCAATATCCAGAATAGGGCGGGCAGTAAGGCGTAATGCGACTGCGGATTTGGACAATCGACGTGCGCGAATATAAGCGCCGATGGCCTGTCCAGTGACATCTTTAAACATGCGCTGCAGGTGCCATTTGGAGTAACCTGCCTTTGCCGCTACATTATCGAGTGACAGCGGCTGATCCAGATGGCCCTCGAGCCAGACAAGTAGATCGCGAATAATTCCAGCTTGATCCATATAATATCCCCATCCTGCTAACTCAGGCCTATAACCAGATGCGGATCATAGCATTTTTTGCTGAAACCGGTTTGAGAGTTTTTTTTAACAACATGTGCGATTCAAAAGCTGTAGTTCTATTTAATAATCAATAGTGTGATACTGAACAGAATTTAATGAAATCCCGTGTAATAATCGCTTAAATAATGAGCGCTGGTAATAATATGAAACAAAAAACGTTATGGTTGTCTGCGGCTTTTTTACTGTTAAGTCAGTCAGTTAGTGCTGAGCAGATCGGATCTGTCGATACGGTTTTCAAAATGATTGGGCCGGATCATAAAATTGTGGTTGAAGCGTTTGATGACCCCGATATTAAAAATGTGACCTGCTACCTGAGCCGGGCAAAAACCGGCGGGATTAAAGGGGGTTTAGGGCTGGCGGAAGATACCGCTGACGCGGCAATTTCTTGTCAGCAGGTGGGGCCGGTTGAACTGAGCGATAAAATTAAAGCCGGTAAAGAGCAGGGCGAAGTTGTCTTTCAGAAACGCATTTCTATGGTCTTTAAGACCCTTCAGGTGGTGCGTTTCTATGATGCCAAACGTAATGCGCTGACCTATCTGGCCTATTCTGACAAAGTGGTTGATGGCTCGCCGAAGAATGCCCTCAGCGCCGTGCCGATTATGCCGTGGAAAGAGTAAGTTTATTACGCAAATAAAAAAGGCCGGGTTATCCGGCCTTTTTATCTATTCACTCACCCTGACGGTGGCGTTATTCCTGCAAATCACCGCAGAAACGGTATCCTTCACCGTGAATGGTCGCGATAATTTCCGGGGTGTCCGGCGTAGACTCGAAATGTTTACGGATACGACGGATCGTAACGTCTACAGTACGGTCATGAGGTTTCAGCTCACGTCCGGTCATCTTTTTCAGCAACTCTGCACGGGACTGAATTTTGCCCGGGTTTTCGCAGAAGTGCAGCATGGCACGGAATTCACTGCGCGGCAGTTTATACTGTTCGCCATTAGGGCTAATCAGAGAACGGCTGTTGATATCCAGTTCCCACCCGTTGAATTTATAGCTTTCAACGGAGCGACGCTCTTCACCTGTGGTGCCCAGATTCATGGTGCGTGACAGCAGGTTACGGGCGCGGATAGTCAGTTCGCGCGGGTTAAACGGTTTAGTGATGTAATCATCTGCCCCGATTTCAAGACCCAGAACCTTATCTACTTCGTTATCGCGGCCGGTCAGGAACATCAGCGCCACGTTAGCTTGCTCGCGCAGCTCGCGGGCCAGCAGCAGTCCATTTTTACCCGGCAGGTTGATATCCATGATAACCAGGTTGATATCGTTATCAGAAAGGATCTGATGCATTTCGGCGCCGTCAGTCGCTTCAAAAACATCATAGCCTTCTGCTTCGAAAATACTCTTCAACGTGTTGCGTGTTACCAACTCGTCTTCAACAATAAGAATGTGAGGGGTCTGCATGTTTGCTACCTAAAATTGCCAACTTAATCGAAACAGGAAGTACAGAAGTCCCTGACCTGCCTGATGCATGCTGTAAATTAACATGCGCGGCCTAACATATGACTAAAGTACGTAATTGCGTTCTTGATGCACTTTCCATCAACGTCAACAACATCATTAGCTTGGTCGTGGGTACCGTTCCCTTTAGACCCGACGGTGTCAAAAACGGCTAATATCTTAACCATTTTAACAGCAACATAACAGGCTGAGTCGGTTCTGACGCCCAATAAAACTATGCTTCGTTGACATATATCAATTTCAATTGTAGCACGTTAACAGTTTGATGAAATCATCGTAGCGCATTGCTAGCGTTCGTCACATTTTTTTAATCAATAGGGTATAAATAGTGGCAAAATAGAAAATCAAATTCAACGATTAGCTATCGCTACCCGTACTTTATTTTATCCATGATAAACAATCATATATAGTAAAAATCATTATGTGGTGCTATTGCGTTTATTATGGTCACTGCTAAGACAATTTCAGCTGTTATGGTAGTAGAACAGCGGCTGTTTTGTTGCCGTAAAGTAAATTTATGGCGCGAATTATATCGCCGAATTGTCATGAGCTATCTGTTTCAGAGGATTTAATAAGAGATGCGTTTTTCCATTATCCTGGTGGAGCCTGCCAGAGCTGAAAATATTGGGGCGGCGGCCCGGGCGATGAAAACTATGGGATTTAACGACTTACGCATAGTGAACAGTGAGGCGCACTTACAGCCTCAGGCGCGCTGGGTGGCCCACGGCTCCGGGGATATTCTCGACCGGGTGGCGGTATTTCCCACCCTGGAAGCAGCGCTGGCGGATATTGATTTTACGATTGCGACGACCGCCCGCAGCCGGGGGCGCTTTCACTACTACGCCACTGCCGCAGAGCTGGTGCCGCTGCTGGAAGAGAAACGGCAGTGGGTTGGGGGCGCGGCGCTGGTGTTTGGCCGTGAGGATTCCGGGCTGACCAACGACGAGCTGGCGCTGGCGGATGTCCTCACCGGTGTCCCTATGGTAGCGGATTATCCGTCAATGAACCTGGGCCAGGCGGTGATGGTGTATTGCTATCAGCTCTCGGCGCTGATGCAGGGGGATGCCCCCCAGGAGCCCGCGGCGGATGTGCAACAACTGCAGGCATTACGCCGCCGGGTGGATAACTTACTGACGGCGCTGGCGATAACCGATGACCATAAGCTGAGCGACTGGCTGCAACAGCGGCTGGGGGTTTTAGGCCAGCGCGACACGGTCATGTTGCACCGATTGCTGCACGATATTGAAAAAAAGCTGACCGAATAAAATGCCGCCTGGGTGCCTATCGTTGTCAAGTTGTGGCATGAATAAGCGGATTTTTCGGTGTTTTAAGCTAAATCCAGACCGCCAGGCCGAATTAGCAAAAAATTTGAATTTGTGGCCAAAATCAAATTTTCGTTGACTTAACGCGGCAGATACTTTAACCAATATAGTCAATTGTTATTAAGAGCACACAACATCCATGATCCGTATCGGCCTGATGACCACCATCATTACAACCACCACCATTACCACAGGTAACGGGGCGGGCTGACGCGTACAGGAAACACAGAAAAAGCCCGCACCTGAAGAGTGCGGGCTTTTTTTTTAGGCACAAGTTTGAGGGGATTCACCATGAGAGTGTTGAAGTTCGGCGGTACGTCAGTGGCAAATGCAGAGCGGTTTCTCTCTGTTGCCGACATTCTGGAAAGCAATGCCAGACAAGGACAGGTTGCCACCGTGCTCTCTGCCCCGGCTAAAATTACTAACCACCTGGTGGCGATGATCGAAAAAACCATCAGCGGCCAGGATGCCTTACCTAACCTGGATGATGCCGAGCGCATTTTTGCCGATTTACTGGCCGGCCTGGCGCAGGCCCAGCCTGGCTTCCCGCTGGCGAAAATGAAAGCGGTAGTGGAGCAAGAATTTGCCCAGATAAAGCATATCCTCCACGGGATCAGCCTGTTAGGGCAGTGCCCGGACAGCATCAATGCCACGCTGATCTGCCGGGGTGAAAAGCTCTCCATCGCGATAATGGCCGCGTTATTGCAGGCGCGCGGCCACCATGTCACGGTGATCGACCCGGTCGAGAAACTGCTGGCGGTGGGTCACTATCTTGAGTCTACGGTGGATATTCCCGAATCCACCCGCCGTATTCAGGCCAGCCAGATCCCGGCAGACCACATGATCCTGATGGCCGGCTTCACTGCCGGTAATGACAAAGGGGAACTGGTGGTGCTGGGGCGTAATGGCTCTGACTATTCGGCGGCGGTGCTGGCCGCTTGTCTGCGCGCCGACTGTTGCGAAATATGGACCGATGTTGACGGCGTTTATACCTGTGATCCGCGCCAGGTGCCGGATGCCAGGCTGCTGAAATCGATGTCGTATCAGGAGGCCATGGAGCTGTCCTACTTCGGCGCTAAAGTGCTCCACCCCCGGACCATCTCCCCCATTGCCCAGTTCCAAATTCCCTGTTTAATCAAAAATACCGGTAACCCCCAGGCTCCTGGTACCCTGATTGGCGCCAGCAGCGATGAAGACGGCCTGCCGGTGAAAGGCATCACCAATATGAATAATATGGCGATGTTTAACGTCTCCGGCCCGGGGATGAAGGGCATGGTCGGTATGGCTGCCCGGGTATTTGCCACCATGTCGCGCAACGGGATCTCCGTGGTGCTGATCACCCAGTCCTCGTCGGAATACAGCATCAGCTTCTGTGTCCCGCAGAATGATAGGTTACGGGCTACCCGCGCCCTGGAAGAGGAGTTTTACCTCGAACTGAAAGAAGGGCTGCTGGAACCGGTGTCCATTGTCGAGCGCCTGGCGATTATCTCGGTGGTGGGGGACGGCATGCGCACCCTGCGCGGTATCTCCGCCAAATTTTTTGCCGCCCTGGCCCGGGCCAATATCAATATCGTTGCTATCGCACAGGGCTCTTCTGAGCGGTCGATTTCCGTGGTGGTCAATAACGACGACGCGACCACGGCCGTGCGCGTGACCCACCAGATGCTGTTTAACACCGACCAGGTCATCGAAGTGTTTGTTATCGGGGTCGGTGGGGTCGGCGGGGCACTGCTTGAGCAGATCAAGCGCCAGCAAGCCTGGCTGAAGAAAAAGCACATCGATTTACGGGTATGCGGTGTGGCCAACTCCCGGGGGCTGTTGACCAACGTACACGGGCTGGATCTGGAGAATTGGCAGCAGACGCTGGCGCAGGCCAGAGAGCCATTTAACCTTGGCCGCTTAATTCGCCTGGTGAAAGAGTATCACCTGCTGAACCCGGTGATTGTCGACTGTACTTCCAGTCAGGAGGTGGCAGACCAGTACGCTGACTTCCTGGAAGAGGGGTTCCACGTGGTCACCCCGAACAAAAAAGCCAATACCTCATCGATGCGTTATTACCACCAATTGCGCAGCGCCGCCCAGCGCTCCCGGCGTAAGTTCCTCTACGATACCAACGTCGGGGCCGGGCTGCCGGTTATCGAAAACTTGCAAAACCTGCTGAGTGCCGGTGATGAACTGCGGCAGTTCTCCGGTATTCTCTCTGGCTCATTGTCGTTTATTTTCGGCAAACTTGATGAGGGGATGAGCCTGTCTGAGGCCACCACCATCGCCCGGGAAATGGGCTATACCGAGCCCGATCCCCGTGATGATCTTTCCGGTATGGATGTGGCGCGTAAGCTGTTGATCCTTGCCCGTGAAACCGGCCTTGAACTTGAGCTGTCCGATATTGTGATTGAACCCGTGCTGCCCGCCGGTTTTGATGCCAGCGGGGATGTCGCCAGCTTTATGGCACGACTGGCGCAGCTGGATGAGGTGTTTGCTTCCCGGGTTGCTCAGGCCCGGGATAACGGCAAGGTGCTGCGCTATGTCGGGGCGATCGATGAGCAGGGGGTTTGCCGGGTAAAAATTGCTGCCGTGGACGGTAACGATCCATTGTATAAAGTAAAAAACGGCGAAAACGCCCTGGCGTTCTACAGCCACTATTATCAACCGCTGCCGCTGGTTCTGCGCGGCTATGGCGCGGGCAATGATGTCACCGCCGCCGGGGTATTCGCCGACCTGCTGCGTACCCTGTCATGGAAGTTAGGAGTTTAACATGGTCAAAGTGTATGCCCCGGCCTCAATCGGCAATGTGAGCGTTGGGTTTGATGTGCTGGGCGCAGCGGTGTCTCCGGTGGACGGTACCCTATTAGGGGATTGCGTAACCGTTGAGGCCGCAGAAACCTTTAGCCTGGAGAATGCGGGCCGCTTCGCCAGTAAGCTGCCCCGGGAGCCCCGGGAAAATATTGTCTATCAGTGCTGGGAGCGTTTCTGCCAGGAAATCGGCGAAACCATCCCGGTGGCCATGAAGCTGGAAAAAAACATGCCTATCGGCTCAGGCCTGGGCTCCAGCGCCTGCTCGGTGGTGGCGGGGCTGATGGCGATGAACGAATTTTGCAATAAACCGCTGGACGACAACCGCCTGCTGGCCCTGATGGGGGAGCTGGAAGGGCGGATCTCCGGCAGCGTACATTATGATAATGTGGCGCCGTGTTTCCTGGGCGGTATGCAACTGATGCTGGAAGAGAACGGCATTATCAGCCAGCAGGTGCCGGGGTTTGAAAGGTGGCTGTGGGTGATGGCCTACCCGGGGATTAAGGTCTCCACTGCTGAGGCGCGGGCTATCTTACCGGCCCAGTATCGCCGCGCGGATTGCATCCGCCACGGCCGTTACCTGGCGGGGTTTATTCACGCCTGCCACACCGCGCAACCTGCGCTGGCGGCAAAACTGATGCAGGATGTGATTGCCGAGCCATACCGCACGAAACTGCTGCCGGGCTTTGGTGATGCACGACGGGCGGCACTGGAGCTGGGGGCGCTGGCCTGCGGGATTTCCGGCTCCGGGCCCACGCTGTTCGCCGTTTGCGATACGCCACAGGCGGCGCAGCGTACGGCGGACTGGCTACAACAACACTATCTGCAAAATCAGGAAGGCTTTGTTCATATTTGCCGTCTGGATACGGCGGGCGCACGGGTACTGGGATAACGCATGAAACTCTACAATCTGAAAGATCATAACGAACAAGTCAGTTTTGCTCAGGCGGTGACGCAGGGGCTGGGTAAACAACAGGGGCTGTTTTTCCCTCTCGAATTGCCGGAGTTTGAGCACTCCGCGATCGACGAGATGCTCAACGATGATTTCGTGACCCGCAGTACGAAAATCCTCAGCGCGTTTATCGGTGATGAGATCCCCGCAGATGAACTGCACGCCCGGGTGGGTAAGGCATTTGCTTTCCCGGCCCCGGTAACCCAGGTCTCTGACCATATCGGCTGCCTGGAACTGTTCCACGGCCCGACCCTCGCCTTCAAAGATTTTGGCGGCCGCTTTATGGCCCAGATGCTGGATTACATCAGCGGCGATAAGCCGGTCACTATTCTGACGGCCACCTCCGGGGATACCGGTGCGGCGGTCGCCCATGCATTTTACGGTATGAAAAATGTGCGGGTGGTTATCCTCTACCCGCGCGGCAGGATCAGCCCGCTCCAGGAGAAACTGTTCTGCACCCTGGGGGGCAATATTGAAACTGTGGCCATTGATGGCGATTTTGATGCCTGCCAGGCCCTGGTGAAACAGGCCTTCGATGATGAAGAGCTGAAACAGGCGCTGGGGCTGAACTCGGCTAACTCGATTAATATCAGCCGCCTGCTGGCGCAAATTTGCTACTACTTTGAAGCGGTGGCCCAGTTACCCCAGGAGGCGCGTAATCAGTTAGTGGTTTCCGTGCCGAGCGGCAACTTCGGGGATCTGACCGCCGGTCTGCTGGCTAAATCTCTCGGCCTGCCGATTAAGCGCTTTATTGCCGCGACCAATGCTAACGATACCGTGCCGCGTTTCCTCTCCAGCGGGAAGTGGGAGCCGCACGCGACCCAGGCGACGCTGTCTAACGCCATGGATGTCAGCCAGCCTAATAACTGGCCCCGGGTAGAGGAGCTGTTCCGGCGCAAGATTTGGCGCCTGAATGAGCTGGGGTCCGCCACGGTCAGTGATGAGACCACCAAAGCGGCCATGCGTGACCTCAATAGTCAGGGGTATGTCTCTGAACCGCATGCGGCCATTGCCTGGTATGCCCTGAACCAACAGCTTCAGCCGGGGGAATATGGCCTGTTCCTGGGAACGGCGCACCCGGCCAAGTTTAAAGAAAGTGTGGAAGCCATCCTCGACCAGCCGCTGGCGCTGCCGCCGGCCCTGGCTGAACGGGCGGATCTGCCGCTGCTCTCGCATCTGCTACCGGCCGATTTCTCACAACTGCGCGCTTTTTTGCTGGCAGCGCGCTAAACGCAATGGTGCATCCGCGACAGGCCTGCCGGGGCTAACGCCCTGGCAGGTTTTTTTGCGTTAAAAAGCCAGTATCGCCGGGGAATTATGAAGAGAAAAAGGAGACAACAGGCAGGAAAAGTGCAGGAGTTGCCATAATATGCGTTATGCCGGAGATTAAGACAGCAGAGTATTATCATCCGCTACTGGCAGGGTATTATCACCTTACAGCCTATAAGGCGAAGATAAGACAAAGAGGTGAATAATGTTTAAGCCCCTGCTCCTGATATTTCCCCTGTTACTGGGCGCGGCCGGGATTGCCCATGCCGATGAAATTACACTACTCCCCTCGATCAAATTACAGATTGGCGATCGCGATAACTATGGTCACTATTGGGACGGCGGCCACTGGCGGGATCGCGACTGGTGGAATCGTCACTACCAGTGGCGTGACAACCGCTGGCATCCGCACCATCCGCCTCGCCACCACGGCAGTGCGCCGCATCGCCCACCGCATTATCATGGTCACGATAACCACGGTGGTCATGGCGGCCCGGGCGGTCACGGTAGCCACGGCGGCCCGGGTGGCCATCATCATTAATGCTTTTCCGGTCGCTGGCGTCAGGGCCAGCGCATTTCCCCGCTGTTCACTTTAGCGCTCAGCGCCAGGGCGCTGTCGTCCTCCAGTGTTGGCCAGTGTGCTTTCATCACCCGGGTAACCTCTGCCGCCTGCTTGTTGGCGGCCAGCACATGCTCGAAGTCCTGCAAATAACGCAATGTAAAGGTGACGGCCTGGTCACCGGCGGGGCGCTGGCCCAAATAGTGCCCGGGGATCACCTGCCGGGGATGCAAGTGCTGCATCTCGGTCAAAATATGTCGCCACTCGCTGCGCTGTTTGCGGCTCTGGGTATCTGCGGTCCAGACATGAATACCGGAAGAGACAGCGGTCCCGCCCAGAATGGTTTTGCTTTCCGGGATCCAGACATAGGCGGCGTAGCTGTTGCTGCGGCGTAACTCAATGGTGTTGCCATCCAGCGTAATCGTTGAGCGGGTAAGGGCCTCGGGAACAATAGTGCGCTGGGGGGCGCCGTCTTTCATCTGTGGCCCCCAGAACGCCAGCTTCGCTTTGCGGGTCGCGCGGATATGCGCCACGACGTTGGGAGAGGCCACCACTTTTACTCCCGGGAAGGCGTTTACCAGCGGCTCGAGGCCAAAGTAAAAATCCGGATCGCCGGCGGTGATGACGATCATTTGGAGCGGCTTTCCGCCCTGGCGGATCATTTGCACCAGTTTTTCGCCATCCTGGGTACTGAACTGGGCATCAAACAGAATGGCGTGCTCCGGGCCGGACACCAGCACAGAAGAGACCGGGAACATGCCGTGGTGCTGGGGGTTATAGACTTGCAGAGACAGCGGAGAGGCGAGGGCCGACCCGCTGATGGTGCTCAGCAGCAGGACCAGCCCGCAGTACGTTTTCATTGATTAAGATCCTTGCCGAAGGGCGCCGGAGATGACGCAGAGTGAATAGCGGCTATTTTATGCATTTTGCGATCTGTTAGAATTCCTGAAACCAGACATGCAGCATTTCATAAAACGATCGGATAACAGCCTATGGATCGCATCATTGCCGCACGGGTATATAACCGGATTTGTGAATTGGGCAGCCTGAGCGCGGCGGCCAGGGCGCTGGGGATGTCCCGGCCAATGGTGAGCCGTTATCTCGACGCGATGGAGTCCTGGGCCGGTGCCCGGCTGATTCACCGTTCATCGCGGCGGCTGACCATTACGCCCGCGGGGGAGGAGATCCTGCGCACCACCCGGCAACTGGCCAGTATCGCCGATATTATCGAAGGGCATGCCACCGCGGATGAGCCGGTAGGGACATTACGGGTGGCCTGCGCGCATTTTACCGCGGTGCACATTATTGGCCCGCGGATCCCGCCACTGCTTGAGCGCTACCCGGCATTACGTATTGAGCTGGATATCAGCAGCCAGCCGGTGAGTCTGGTGGGGGAACGTATTGATCTCGCGATACGGATAACCAACTACCCGGAGCCCGGGGCGATCGCCCGGCGGCTGGGGGACTGCACCTCGGTGATTTGTGCCGCGCCCGGCTATCTTGCGCGCCGCGGGGTGCCGCAAACCCCCGCCGATTTGGCCAACCATAATTGCCTGTGTTACAGCGGGTTTGCCGGGCAGTCATGGCGTTTTACCGCCCCGGGTGGCGGGGCGCTGAGCGTTGGGGTGAACGGTAATTTCAGTACCGGCATCTCGGCACTGCTGGGGGATGCGGCGCTGGCGGGCTGTGGCATTGCCATGATCCCGCTTCAGGAAGCATTACCGGGGCTTAACAGCGGGGCGCTGGTGACGGTCCTGCCAGAATACTCGCCCCAGCGCCTGGGGATTTACGGGCTGTACCAATCCAGAGAGCGCCAGCCCGCGGCATTACGCCTGCTGCTGGATGATTTGCAGGCGTCTTTGTTGCCGGATCGGGGGTAATATCAGTGCTGTTCGTGGCGCTTAAAGACCAGCTCCCGATCGCTGGACGTAGCGCTATCAAAGTAGTAACCGTCGCTGTCGAAGGCGGTTAACTGTTCCGGGGTCGACAGGCGATGGGTGATAATATACCGGCTCATCAGGCCCCGGGCTTTCTTGGCGTAGAAGCTGATCACTTTGAATTTGCCGTTTTTCTCATCGAGGAACACCGGCTTAATAATGGTTCCCTGGAGTTTTGCCGGTTTCACGGCCCGGAAGTATTCATCCGATGCCAGGTTGATCACCACGTCATCCCCCTGATCTTTTAGGGCGCTATTGAGTGTGTCGGTGATGGTATCCCCCCAGAAGCTGTATAAATCTTTCCCCTGCGGGTTTTCCAGCCGGATGCCCATCTCCAGCCGATAGGGCTGCATCAGATCCAGCGGCCGCAATACACCATAGAGCCCGGATAACATCCGCAGGTGCTGCTGGGCGAAGTCAAAATCATCCTCACTGAGGGTCTCTGCCTGCAGGCCGGTATAGACATCGCCTTTGAAGGCCAGAATGGCCTGGCGGGCATTATCCGGGCTGAAGTTGGGTTGCCAGTCGTGGAAGCGCGTGGCGTTCAGGGAGGCCAGCTTGTCGCTGATGCCCATCAGCGTGGCAATCTGTGGCTCAGAAAGCTGTCTGGCTATCTTAATCAGCTGCTGAGAATAGTCCAGCAGGGCCGGTTGGGTGAAACGTGTGGTGGCCAGCGGGCTTTGATAATCCAGGGTTTTGGCAGGTGAAATCAGGATCAGCATAGGGATTCCTTGGGGTGACTTTGGCCCTACTGTAGCAAATTTCCGGCATATTTCCCGCCGGGCAGGGCCAATGACTTCAATTGAAAAATTCGTTATCGGCCCCGGGGCTCATCCCAGACACTGGACTCAATATGGTACTGGATCTCCGGGAACCTGCGGGGGTCGAAGGTCGGCATCACCCCCAGTTTCCGCTGGCGTAAATAGTCAGCGGTAATTTCTCTTACCACCGGCGACAGCATCAGAATCGCAATCAGGTTCATACACACCATCAGCGCCATGACAATATCCGCCATCTGCCAGATCACGGTGATGCTTATCTGTGAGCCAACAATCACCATCCCCATCACCGCCAGACGCAGCAGCCACTTTTGCCACAGGGCGTCCCGGCGTAAGAACACCAGGTTATTCTCGGCGTAGGCGTAATTGGCGATGATTGAGGTAAAGGCAAACAGCAGGATCACCACCGCAATAAACTGTTCACCCCAGGGGCCAACCAGCCGGGATAACGCCTGCTGTACCAGCAAAATACCGTTTTCGTCGCTGTCGACACTGCTGCTGACGCCGGACAGTAAAATAATGGCCGCCGTGGCGGAGCAGATCAGCAAGGTATCAACAAGGACCCCGACCATTTGAATGATACCCTGGCTGGCGGGGTGAGGCGGCCACACCGCCGCTGCCGCTGCCGCATTCGGGGTGGAGCCCATCCCCGCTTCATTGGAAAATAGCCCGCGCTGTACCCCATTGGTCAGCGCCTGGCTCAGGGTGTATCCCGCTGTGCCTGCCGCGGCCTCTTGCCAGCCAAACGCGCTGCGGACAATGGTCTGTAACATCTGGGGCACCAGTTCCAGGTGCGTGACAATAACCAGCAACCCCATACCAATCCACAGCACGGCCATCAATGGCACAACCCACTGCGCCACCCGGGCGATGCCCTGCAACCCGCGGGCAATCACCAGGCCGGTGAGTAGGGCGAGGATGATACCGGTTGCCAGATGTGGCACCGAAAAGGCCTGATGCAGCGCATTGGCGATGGCACTGGACTGTACCGCATTGAAGACCAGCCCAAAAGCCAGCAGCAGGAAGAGAGCAAAAACAATACCCATTTTTCGCATCCCCAACCCACGTTCCATGTACCACGCCGGGCCGCCGCGATAGCGGCCTTCACCGTCTTTAACTTTATAAACCTGGGCAAGGGAACATTCGGCGAAACTGGTCGCCATGCCCAGTAGCGCGGCAACCCACATCCAAAACACCGCGCCGGGGCCACCGGCCGAGATAGCCAGAGCAATACCGGTAAGGTTGCCACTGCCCACCCGGGCCGCCAGACCAGTGCACAGTGCCTGAAATGAAGTAATGCCGTGGGGACGTAGGATTGTGCTTTTTTTGAGATTTTCCCCGGTCTGACGGAAATAGCGAAACTGGACAAAGCCGGTGCGGAAGCTGAACCACAATCCGGCGCCCAATAATAAAAATACCACCAGCGAGGTCCACAGTATCTCGCTAATAAAATACAAAAAGTCCTTCATGATGCTCCCGAAAAATCAGCTCAGGGCCCCATGACGACGAGGCTCTGATGAGGTGATGTCCATTATCATAAAAACTGAAACGCGATTTTAGCACAGAGTAAGGGCATATTCCGGTGGTTGCACCTCATGCGCGGCGTGCTATCATCGCCCTAAGACCGGTTACATCTCCCTAACACGTCGTTTTGAAGAGAATCTCTATTATGATGGATAAATTGACCTCCTTACGTCAGCTTACTACCGTAGTTGCTGATACCGGAGACATCGCTGCCATGAAGCTGTATCAGCCGCAGGATGCCACCACTAACCCTTCTCTTATCCTTAACGCTGCTCAGATCCCTGAATATCGTAAACTGATTGATGACGCTGTTGCCTGGGCACGTAACCAGAGCAGCGACCGCGCACAGCAGGTTGTTGATGCTACTGACCGTCTGGCGGTAAACATTGGTCTTGAAATCCTCAAACTGATCCCTGGCCGTATTTCTACCGAAGTTGACGCGCGTCTTTCTTACGATACTGAAGCCAGCATCGCCAAAGCCAAACGTCTGATCAAAATGTACAACGATGCCGGGATCAGCAATGACCGCATCCTGATCAAACTGGCCTCCACCTGGCAGGGCATTCGTGCCGCTGAACAGCTGGAAAAAGAAGGCATCAATTGTAACCTGACGCTGCTGTTCTCTTTTGCCCAGGCGCGCGCCTGTGCTGAAGCCGGTGTTTACCTGATCTCCCCGTTTGTGGGCCGTATCATGGACTGGTACAAAGCGAACACCGATAAAAAAGAGTACGCCGGTCATGAAGATCCGGGCGTTATCTCGGTGACTGAGATCTACAAATATTACAAAGAGCACGGTTATGAAACCGTGGTCATGGGCGCCAGCTTCCGTAACGTGGACGAAATCCTTGAACTGGCGGGCTGTGATCGTCTGACTATCGCACCGGCGCTGCTGAAGACCCTGTCTGAAAGCGAAGGGACCGTAGAACGCAAACTGGCATTCGCCGGTGAGGTGAAAGCCCGTCCGGATCGCATGACCGAATCTGCGTTTCTGTGGCAGCACAACCAGGATCCGATGGCGGTAGACAAACTGGCGGACGGTATCCGTAAGTTTGCTGTTGACCAGGGGAAACTGGAAAAAATGGTTGGCGACCTGCTGTAATCGCTCTCCCGATGGCCGGGGTTCCCCGGCCATACTTTTGATCTTCTCTCTGTCTGCCCGCCACACCAGCGTGTATTATTCTGGCCGTGTACCACTGATTTTTTGGAACAGCTATGAATATGTTACGCATCGGTCTGGTCTCTGTGTCTGACCGCGCCTCAAGCGGTGTTTATCAGGATAAAGGCATTCCTGCCCTCGAAGACTGGCTCACCCGCGCGCTGGCCACCCCTTTTGTTATTGAATCCCGGCTGATCCCGGATGAGCAGCCGCTGATCGAGCAGGCGCTATGTGAGCTGGTCGATGAAATGGGGTGCCACCTGGTACTGACCACCGGCGGGACCGGCCCGGCCCGGCGCGACGTTACCCCGGATGCAACGCTGGCGATAGCCGATCGCGAAATGCCCGGGTTTGGTGAACAGATGCGTCAGATAAGCCTGCACTTTGTGCCGACGGCGATTTTATCCCGCCAGACGGGGGTTATCCGCAAACAAGCGCTGATCCTTAACCTTCCCGGCCAGCCGAAATCCATCCAGGAAACCCTGGAAGGGGTGAAAGACGCACAGGGTAACACCGTGGTACACGGTATCTTCGCCAGTGTGCCTTACTGCATTCAGTTGCTGGACGGCCCGTATATTGAAACCCACGCGTCAGTTGTTGCGGCATTCCGCCCTAAAAGTGCCCGCCGGGACGCCACGATCTGATTGGCTCCGCCATCCAGGCCAGTAAGCCATAACCCGTTTGCAATCGCTGTAGTATTAGTTTATTTACGATGTGGTAACTTTTACGTTACATATATTCTGGCACACAGCGATTGTCACTCTTCTTCAACGGGTTTGCTATGACACAACACGCGCGCGCATTAAACCGGCAGGACTATAAAACCCTGACGCTGGCCGCTCTTGGCGGGGCGCTGGAGTTTTATGACTTCATCATTTTTGTCTTCTTTGCCGCCGTTATTGGCGAGCGCTTTTTCCCTGCGGATATTCCCGACTGGCTGCGCCAGTTACAAACCTTCGGTATTTTCGCCGCCGGTTACCTCGCCAGGCCGCTGGGGGGCATTATCATGGCCCACTTTGGTGATAAGGCAGGACGTAAGAAAATGTTTACGCTCAGCATTTTGCTGATGGCGTTGCCAACCCTGGCCATTGGCCTGTTGCCGACGTACGCCACGGTAGGGCTACTGGCGCCGGTGCTGCTGTTGTTAATGCGCATTCTGCAGGGGGCGGCAATTGGCGGAGAGGTGCCGGGCGCCTGGGTGTTTGTGGCGGAGCATGTCCCTGTCGGGCGTATTGGCCTGGCCTGCGGCACGCTGACTGCTGGGCTGACTCTCGGGATCTTACTGGGCTCGGTGGTGGCTACGTTGCTTAATACCAGTATGTCCCCGCAGGCGCTGGCGGAAGGGGGATGGCGTATCCCGTTTGTACTGGGGGGTGGCTTTGGGCTGGTGGCAATGTATTTACGCCGCTGGCTGCACGAAACGCCGGTATTTCTTGAAATGCAGCGCCGTAAAGTACTGGCCCGTGAATTACCGGTGCGTACGGTAGTGATGAAACACCGCCGGGCAGTGGTGATCAGTATGTTGCTCACCTGGCTGTTGTCTGCCGGTATCGTGGTGGTGATTTTGATGTCCCCGGTCTGGCTGCAAAAACAGTATGGTTTTGCCCCGGCGCTGACGTTGCAGGCCAACTGCATTGCTACGCTGATGCTGTGCGTTGGCTGTCTGCTGGCCGGGTTGGCGATTGATCGCATGGGCGCCGGGGCGACCTTTATCGCCGGTAGTCTGCTACTGGCGGTGGCCAGCAGTGCGTTTTATCATCTGGTGGCAGGCTCGCCCGGGTTACTGTTCTGGCTCTATGGTCTGGCGGGTTTTGCGGTAGGGATTGTTGGGGCGGTACCTTATGTGATGGTGCGGGCCTTTCCTGCTGAGGTGCGCTTTACCGGGATTTCATTCTCTTACAATCTGTCTTATGCGTTATTTGGCGGGATGACCCCCATTGTGGTGACCATGCTGAGCGGGATCTCTCCCCTGGGGCCGGCGTGGTATGTGCTTGCCCTGGCCATTGTGGGGCTGGGGGTCGGTATTAGCCTGCGTAATCCCCGCTACCATGAGGATAACCAGGTGGCGCAGATGCCCGGTGGAAATTAAAAAAAAGCGGCGCCTGGCGCCGCTTTTTTGTGGTTGCTATTTTGCTGTCGGGAATGATTAGCCCATTTCACCAATGGGCATCACGGTGCGGCCATAGTGGTGGTTAAGCACTTCACCCATCGCCAGATAGATGGCGCTTGCGCCGCAGATCAGGCCAATCCAGCCGCCGAGGTTGATAATTTTGCTGCTGTCCATCAGGTGGCCAATGGCCAGCAGTGTGAACAGTGCGGTCAGGCTCAGGAAGACAAACTGCAGCAGTTTCGAGCCATTCAGGGTACCGAGGTACATAAACAGCGTGAATACGCCCCAGATAGCCAGGAAGACACCGAGGAAGTGGCTGTTGGCGGCGGCGGAGAGCCCCATCTTCGGCATCACCAGAATCGCGACCAGGGTCAGCCAGAATGAACCGTAAGAAGCGAACGCGGTCAGGCCAAAGGTATTGCCCTTTTTAAATTCCAGCAGTCCGGCAAGAATTTGAGCGATACCGCCGTAAAATATCCCCATCGCCAGGATAATCACGTCCAGTTCAAATAAGCCAATATTATGCAGATTAAGCAAGATGGTGGTCATGCCAAAGCCCAGCAGGCCAAGGGGGGCAGGATTTGCCAACGAATTATTACCCATGATGTCCTCAGAAAAGTGATTGTTATGATTATTTAACATTAATTCCACGGAAGTCTTGTGCTGTGTGGGCGATGGATAATAATCATCAAAAAGTGACGTGTCTAGAATGAAAATGGATTGAAGGTCTCGTTTATGTGACTTTAATCTCATATTTTTACGTTTTTTTTATAAGTTAACATGATGTTTTGTACCGGTGGTGACAATCAATCGCGGCGGTATTCCCCATGGGTGTTACGTGGTTGTTATGTGTATTTCGGTGGGATGGCGATGGTTTTCGATGCGTGTGCGCAACATCAGCCATGCTGATAGAGGACAGAAAAGCACGATAGCGGGAGTCGACGCCGTGGATAGCGCGGGCCAGAAGATTATGGATCCGTATTGTGGTGAAAAAAATTTACGCTCTCCCCCTTGATGAGAGACACAGTGACCCCATCTTCTAGTCAACGCAGTGAGTGAACCTGAAAAAAACAATGTCAGGGCGCTTGAAACCACCGGGTTTCGCCCTTATTACAGGTTCATAATCACAACAGTGACAAATTTTTAGTGGAGACGTTTAGATGGGTAAAATTATTGGTATCGACCTGGGCACAACCAACTCTTGTGTAGCGATCATGGATGGCACTACAGCACGCGTGCTGGAGAACGCCGAGGGCGACCGCACCACGCCTTCTATCATTGCATATACTCAGGATGGCGAAATTCTGGTTGGTCAGCCGGCTAAACGTCAGGCCGTGACAAACCCGCAGAACACCCTGTTTGCGATTAAACGCCTGATTGGCCGTCGCTTCCAGGATGAAGAAGTACAGCGCGACGTCTCTATCATGCCGTACAAAATCATCGCGGCTGATAACGGCGATGCGTGGCTGGATGTTAAAGGTCAGAAAATGGCACCGCCGCAGATCTCTGCTGAAGTGCTGAAAAAAATGAAGAAAACGGCGGAAGATTACCTGGGTGAACCGGTAACTGAAGCGGTTATCACCGTACCGGCTTACTTTAACGATGCCCAGCGTCAGGCAACCAAAGATGCTGGCCGTATCGCCGGTCTGGAAGTAAAACGTATCATCAACGAACCGACCGCAGCCGCACTGGCTTACGGTATGGACAAAGAAGTGGGTAACCGCACTATCGCGGTATACGACCTTGGTGGTGGTACTTTCGATATCTCTATTATCGAAATCGACGAAGTTGACGGCGAAAAAACCTTTGAAGTACTGGCAACCAACGGTGATACCCACCTGGGTGGTGAAGACTTCGACAGCCGCCTGATTAACTACCTGGTAGAAGAATTCAAGAAAGATCAGGGTATCGACCTGCGTAATGACCCGCTGGCGATGCAGCGTCTGAAAGAAGCCGCTGAAAAAGCCAAGATCGAGCTGTCTTCTGCACAACAGACCGACGTGAACCTGCCGTACATCACTGCAGATGCCACCGGTCCGAAACACATGAACATTAAAGTGACTCGCGCCAAACTGGAAAGCCTGGTGGAAGACCTGGTTAACCGTTCTATCGAGCCGCTGAAAGTTGCCCTGCAGGATGCCGGTCTGTCTGTTTCTGACGTGAACGACGTTATCCTGGTGGGTGGTCAGACCCGTATGCCAATGGTTCAGAAGAAAGTGGCTGAATTCTTTGGTAAAGAACCGCGTAAAGACGTGAACCCGGATGAAGCTGTGGCCATCGGTGCTGCGGTTCAGGGTGGTGTACTGACCGGTGAAGTTAAAGACGTTCTGCTGCTGGACGTTACCCCGCTGTCTCTGGGTATCGAAACCATGGGCGGCGTAATGACGGCGCTTATCAACAAGAACACCACTATCCCGACCAAGCACAGCCAGGTGTTCTCTACCGCAGAAGATAACCAGAATGCGGTAACCATCCACGTGCTGCAGGGTGAACGTAAACGCGCTTCTGATAACAAATCTCTGGGTCAGTTTAACCTGGATGGGATTAACCCGGCACCGCGCGGCATGCCGCAGATCGAAGTGACCTTCGATATCGATGCCGATGGTATCCTGCATGTTTCCGCGAAAGATAAAAACAGCGGCAAAGAACAGCAGATCACCATCAAAGCCTCTTCCGGCCTGGATGAGAAAGAAATCGAAAAAATGGTTCGTGACGCCGAAGCTAACGCTGAGTCTGACCGTAAATTCGAAGAGCTGGTTCAGACCCGTAACCAGGGCGACCACCTGCTGCACAGCACCCGTAAGCAAGTTGAAGAAGCTGGCGATAAACTGCCGGCTGACGACAAAACGGCTATCGAGTCTGCACTGAGTGCGCTGGAAACCTCGCTGAAAGGCGAAGATAAAGCCGACATCGATGCGAAAATCCAGGCGCTGGCCGAAGTTTCTCAGAAACTGATGGAAATCGCTCAGCAGCAGCATGCTCAGCAGCAGGCCGGTGGCTCTGCTGAACAGGCGAACACGGCGAAAGATGACGATGTTGTCGATGCTGAGTTCGAAGAAGTTAAAGATAAAAAATAATCGCCCTGATGCGGGGTAGATAACTGGCACGGGCGTAGAGGATCTTCCTCCACGCCCGTGCACGTATGTGGAGCCGGATACAGGCTTTTGAATTGTCAGCGTGTGCCCCGGTATGAAATTCCCTCCAGAAACATATCGTTAGCAATATCGGTACGGACATTCCGGGTAATACTGGCAGCAACAACTATGCCTGGCACCAGGCTCTAAAGGGCAGATAAAAGAGATGGCGAAGAGAGACTACTACGAGGTTTTAGGCGTTTCCAAAACCGCAGAAGAGCGTGAGATTAAAAAGGCCTATAAGCGCCTGGCAATGAAATATCACCCGGACCGTAACCAGGGAGATAAAGACGCCGAAACCAAATTTAAAGAAGTAAAAGAAGCCTACGAAATTCTGACTGATGATCAGAAACGCGCCGCTTATGATCAGTACGGCCACGCCGCCTTTGAACAGGGTGGTATGGGCGGCGGCGGCTTCGGCGGTGGTTTTGGCGGCGGCGCTGATTTTGGCGATATCTTCGGTGATGTCTTTGGTGATATTTTCGGTGGCGGACGCCGCCAGCGCGCAGCCCGTGGTGCAGACCTGCGCTACAACATGGAGTTAACCCTCGAAGAGGCTGTCCGCGGGGTGACCAAAGAAATTCGTATTCCGACCCTGGAAGAGTGCGATGTTTGCCACGGTAGCGGCGCGAAGGCTGGCTCCAAACCGCAGACCTGCCCGACCTGTCACGGGGCGGGCCAGGTACAGATGCGTCAGGGTTTCTTTACCGTGCAGCAGGCGTGTCCGCACTGCCAGGGCCGCGGTACTATCATCAAAGATCCGTGCAACAAATGTCATGGACATGGCCGGGTTGAGAAAAACAAAACCCTGTCAGTGAAAATCCCTGCCGGGGTCGACACCGGTGACCGTATCCGTCTGTCCGGTGAGGGCGAAGCGGGCGAGCAGGGTGCGCCGTCTGGCGATTTGTACGTTCAGGTTCAGGTAAAACAGCACCCGATTTTTGAGCGCGAAGGTAATAACCTGTACTGCGAAGTGCCGATTAACTTCACCATGGCAGCTCTGGGTGGTGAAATTGAAGTGCCGACCCTGGATGGCCGTGTGAACCTGAAAGTGCCGTCTGAAACCCAGACCGGTAAACTGTTCCGCATGCGCGGCAAAGGGGTTAAATCTGTCCGCGGTGGCGCTCAGGGTGACCTGCTGTGCCGCGTGGTGGTTGAAACCCCGGTCAGCCTGAATGAGAAGCAGAAAAAACTGCTGCAAGAGTTGCAAGACAGTTTCGGCGGCCCCACCGGCGAAAACAACAGCCCGCGCTCTAAGAGCTTCTTCGACGGGGTTAAAAAGTTCTTTGACGATTTGACCCGCTAATCCGCTGGTATCATATCGCGCTCCCGGCCCGGACATCTGTTCCGGGCCTTTTTATTTTTCATTCCGGCCAGGTTAACGCCTGGGGCTGTTGGTTCAGATCCCGGACGTGTACCATTCGGAAAAATAACACCGATTGATAGTGTGGATACTTATTCCTCTAATTTGGGCGATTATTAGCGATTTGTTTCACTAAAAAATATTAACTATCAATCCATTAGAAATTTATCGCCTAAATATAATAAACCATAGAGCTTGCGTTGATTCACAACTATTGAGGTTGTGCTGCGATAACCATTAACGCAGCGCTGTGGTTATATTTCGGTTTTTACGATCTCATTACGCTAAATAAGCTGATTTTGTCGAGTTAGTTATTGGTCTATTATCGAAAAATCCGAAGTAAATGAGGTGGATGTAGATAATGATAAAATGCCTGGCTCGGTTTTTTAAAAGTGATATTTCTTCTGGCATCGTACTAATTATTGCCGCGGTACTGGCCATGCTGATGGCCAATCTCCCGTGGACCGCCCGGGGGGATCAGGCGTTTTTGGATATTCCGGTCGTTATGCAGTTTGGGGCGCTGGAAATTAATAAAAACCTGTTACATTGGGTCAATGACGCCTTAATGGCGATTTTCTTCTTGTTGATTGGCCTCGAAATTAAACGGGAAATGATGTTTGGTTCCCTGGCCAGTCGTCGGCAGGCCATTTTCCCGGTGCTGGCTGCCATTGGCGGTATGCTGGTGCCGGCGCTGATTTATCTGGCATTTAACGCGGCCGATCCGATAACCCGCAGCGGCTGGGCGATTCCGGCAGCCACGGATATCGCGTTTGCCCTCGGGGTTCTGGCGTTGCTGGGGAGCCGGGTCCCCCTGAGCCTGAAAGTATTTTTGATGGCGCTGGCGATCATTGATGACCTCGGGGCGATTGTTATCATCGCGCTGTTCTATACCCACGAGTTATCGGCGTTGTCGTTAGCGGTAGCGGCAGTTGCGATAGTGGCGCTGGCAGTGCTCAATCTCTTTAATGTGCGGCGGGTCGACGTCTATCTGCTGGTTGGGCTGGTATTGTGGGTGGCTGTGCTGAAGTCCGGGGTTCACGCCACGCTGGCCGGGGTGATTATCGGGTTCTTTATTCCGTTGAAAAAGAAAAACGGCCATTCGCCGTCCGCAGCCCTGGAACATGTGCTGCATCCGTGGGTGGCCTTTGTCATTCTGCCGCTGTTTGCCTTTGCCAATGCCGGTGTATCGTTGCAGGGGGTATCCTTTGGTGAGCTGGGGTCAATTCTGCCTGCCGGTATCATCGGCGGCTTGTTGCTCGGTAAGCCATTAGGGATCAGCCTGTTCTGCTGGCTGGCGATTAAACTCAAATGGGCATCACTGCCTCATGGCGCCCGGTTTAGCGATATTGTTGCCGTGGGGGTGCTGTGCGGTATTGGTTTTACCATGTCGATTTTTATCTCCACCCTGGCCTTTGCCAGCGTGGACCCGCACTTGTTGACCCAGGCGAAGCTGGGGATTCTGGTGGGGTCGTTATTGGCCGCCGTGGCCGGATACAGTTTGCTCAAGTGCCGTTTATCACGCGCTGAACGTACATAGCAGGGAGCCATGTCGATGTCGCATATTAATTACAATCATCTTTATTACTTTTGGCACGTGTGCCGGGAAGGGTCTGTGGTCGGTGCCGCAGAGGCGCTGTATCTGACCCCACAAACCATTACCGGCCAGATTAAGGCTCTGGAAGCTCGCTTACAGGGCAAACTGTTTAAACGCAAGGGCAGGGGGCTGGAGCCTTCGGAGCTGGGGCAACTGGTATACCGCTATGCGGACCGGATGTTTACCCTCAGCCAGGAGATGCTGGATATCGTTAACTACCGCAAAGAGTCCCACCTGATTTTTGATGTTGGCGTGGCAGATGCACTGTCCAAGCACCTGGTCAGCCGGGTGCTGGACGGCGCGGTAACCGACGATGAGCAAATCCACTTACGCTGTTTTGAGTCTACCCATGAGCTGCTGCTGGAGCAGCTAAGCCAGCACAAGCTGGATATGATTATTTCCGACTGCGCCATTGATTCCACCCAGCAGGAAGGGCTGTTTTCCGTGAAGATTGGCGAGTGTAGCGTCAGTTTCTGGAGCCGTACTCCGGCGCCGGAAAAACCCTTCCCGGCCTGCCTGGAGGAGCGGCGCTTGCTGATCCCCGGCCGCCGTTCAATGCTGGGCCGTAAATTGCTCAACTGGATTAACTCCCAGGGGCTGAACGTGCAGATCCTCGGCGAGTTTGATGACGCGGCGCTGATGAAAGCCTTCGGGACGGCCCATAATGCGATTTTTGTCGCGCCGACCCTATACCATAACGATTTTTACGATGACGACAGCATGGTGGAAATCGGGCGGGTGGATAATGTAATGGAAGAGTACCACGCGATTTTTGCTGAGCGGATGATTCAGCACCCGGCGGTGCAGCGGATTTGTAACCGGGATTACCGGGCGTTGTTTGCACCAGGCAGCGCGGAGCAGGATAACTGAGTATTGCCCACACGGCGCGCGCGGATGGCGCGTGGCGGTGTGGTGATGAGCGAACGCCAGACATAAAAAAACCCGCCTGAGCGGGTTTTTTTATCAAAGCACAACGAACAGGCGATTAAGCCAGTTTGTTGATCTGAGCAGTCAGGTTTGCTTTATGACGCGCAGCTTTGTTTTTGTGGATCAGACCGTTGCTGGCCTGACGATCCACAATTGGTTGCATTTCGTTAAATGCATTCTGAGCAGCAACTTTGTCGCCTGCTTCAATCGCCGCGTATACTTTCTTGATAAAAGTACGCATCATGGAGCGACGGCTAGCGTTGTGCTTGCGGCGCTTTTCAGACTGTACGGCGCGTTTCTTAGCTGATTTGATATTAGCCAAGGTCCAACTCCCAAATAATCTATATGGACATTCAAAGGCCGAGGAATATGCCCGTTTAGCCTTCTTTTGTCAATGGATTTGTGCAAATAAGCGCCGTTAAAAAATCGGCACCAGTTACGTAGTGATGGCGCAAGATTCTACCAGCTTGCTCGCCGCTAATACAGCCCTGATGCGACAAAAAAGCGCATCTCGGACCAGATAATTCTACTGAAATGCGCCATGATGATGAAATCACTCGCTGCTTTGTGTGATTGCGGTGATTACCGGGTTAACCTTAACCGCTGTACAAGGTATAATCCGCCGATTTCCACTGTTTTGAGCCAGTCATGAAGCTGATACGCGGCATACATAATCTTTGTCCGGCCCACCACGGCTGTGTACTGACCATTGGTAACTTTGACGGCGTCCACCGCGGGCACCAGGCTTTGCTAAAAGCCCTGCGCGCGCAAGGCGATGCCCGTGGGTTGCCGGTAATGGTCATGATTTTTGAGCCCCAACCGCTCGAATTGTTTGCGGCAGAGAAAGCCCCCGCACGGTTGAGCCGGTTACGGGAAAAGCTCCGCTATCTGGCGGAATGCGGTGTGGATTATGTGCTCTGTGTGCATTTTGATCGCCGCTTTGCTGCACTGACGGCGCAAAGCTTCGTCAGCGACCTGCTGGTGAAAACCCTGGGGGTACAATTTCTGGCCATTGGCGATGATTTCCGATTTGGCGCTGGTCGTCAGGGGGATTTCTTGTTATTACAGAAGGCGGGAGTGGAATATGGCTTCCAGGTCGCCAGTACCCAGACATTTTGCCACAGCGGAATGCGTATTAGCAGCACGGCCGTTCGCCAGGCGCTACAACAGGATGATCTTGAGCAGGCAGAACGTCTGTTGGGGCATCCGTTTACAATTTCTGGCCGCGTAGTACACGGCGACGAGTTAGGCCGTACTATCGGCTTTCCCACTGCAAATCTGCCGCTGCGGCGCCAGGTCTCCCCGGTAAAAGGGGTATTTGCGGTTGAAGTTATCGGTCCCTGGGGTCAGGCGATCCCCGGCGTGGCCAATATCGGTACCCGACCAACGGTGTCCGGTATGCGCCAGCAACTGGAGGTTCACTTACTGGATGTGGTAATGGACCTCTACGGGCAGCATATTGATGTGATATTGCGGAAAAAAATTCGCAACGAGCAGCGGTTTGCTTCCCTGGATGAGCTGAAAGCGCAAATCGCCAGAGATGTGGAAACAGCCCGGGATTTTTTTGGGCTGCAGCCCCCGGCTAACGACTGCCAGAGCTATTAATTAACACCGAAATACGGAACCGAGAATCTGATGAGTGACTATAAATCTACCCTGAATTTGCCGGAAACAGGGTTCCCGATGCGCGGCGATCTCGCCAAGCGCGAACCGGATATGCTGGCGCGCTGGAATGACGACGGCCTGTACCAAATCATTCGTAACGCCAAGAAGGGTAAAAAATCCTTCATTCTGCATGATGGCCCTCCTTATGCGAACGGCAGCATTCATATTGGTCACTCAGTTAACAAGATTCTGAAAGATATTATTATTAAGTCTAAAACCCTGTCCGGATACGACTCACCGTATATCCCGGGGTGGGACTGCCACGGCCTGCCTATCGAGCTGAAAGTTGAACAACAATACGGCAAGCCGGGGGAAAAATTTACCGCCGCAGAATTTCGCGCCAAGTGCCGGGAATATGCCGCCGCTCAGGTTGACGGCCAGCGCCAGGACTTTATCCGTCTGGGCGTGCTGGGTGACTGGCAGCACCCGTATCTGACCATGGACTTCGATACCGAAGCCAACATCATCCGCGCACTGAGCAAAATCATTGCCAACGGCCACCTGCACAAAGGGGCGAAGCCGGTGCACTGGTGTATCGACTGCCGCTCTGCGCTGGCCGAAGCCGAAGTGGAATACTATGACAAAGTCTCCCCTTCTATTGACGTGGCGTTCCGTGCCGTAGACCAGGCCGCGGTGAAAACCGCCTTTGGGGTGGACAACGTTAACGGCCCGATCGCGATGGTTATCTGGACCACCACCCCGTGGACCTTACCGGCTAACCGCGCTATCTCGCTGCATGCGGATATCGACTACGCCCTGGTGCAGGTTGACGGCCAGGCGCTGATCCTCGCCAGCGATTTGGTGGACAGCGTGATGAAACGCACCGGGCTGTCCGGCCAGATCCTCGGCACCGTAAAAGGTGCTCAGCTGGAGCTGTTGCGCTTTACGCACCCGTTTATGGGCTTCGATGTCCCGGCCATTCTGGGCGAGCATGTCACCCTGGATGCAGGGACCGGTGCGGTGCATACCGCCGGTGGTCACGGCCCGGATGACTACACCATCAGCCTGAAATACGGCCTCGAAATCGCTAATCCGGTAGGGCCAGACGGCACTTACCTGCCGGGCACCTATCCGACGCTGGATGGGCTTAATGTCTTTAAAGCCAACGATCTGATCGTTGAACTGCTGCGCGAGAAGGGCGCACTGCTGCACGTTGAAAAAATGCAGCACAGCTACCCGTGCTGCTGGCGCCACAAAACGCCGATTATCTTCCGCGCCACCCCGCAGTGGTTCGTGAGTATGGACCAGAAAGGCCTGCGGATTAACTCGCTAAAAGAGATTGACCGCATCGAGCAAGAAGGGCTGGCGAAAGATAATCTTAGCGGGTGGATCCCGGCATGGGGTAAAGCGCGCATTGAAAACATGGTGGCTAACCGCCCGGACTGGTGTATCTCCCGCCAGCGTACCTGGGGCGTGCCGATGTCGCTGTTCGTGCATAAAGACACCGAAGAGCTGCACCCGCGCACCGTTGAGCTGATGGAAGAAGTCGCTAAACGGGTTGAGAAAGACGGTATTCAGGCCTGGTGGGATCTGGATCAGCGGGACATTCTGGGTGATGACGCCGACAACTGGGTGAAAGTGCCGGATACCCTGGACGTATGGTTTGACTCTGGATCTACCAGCTACTCTGTGGTGGATGCGCGTCCGGAATTTAACGGCCACTCGGCGGATATGTACCTGGAAGGTTCTGACCAGCACCGCGGCTGGTTTATGTCCTCCCTGATGATCAGCGTTGCCATGAAAGGCAAAGCCCCGTACCGCCAGGTGCTGACCCACGGTTTCACCGTTGATGGCCAGGGCCGTAAAATGTCCAAATCTATCGGTAACACCGTTAGCCCGCAGGATGTGATGAACAAACTGGGCGCGGATATTCTGCGCCTGTGGGTGGCGTCTACCGATTACACCGGCGAAATGGCCGTGTCTGACGAGATCCTCAAACGCTCCGCCGATGCATATCGCCGTATCCGTAACACCGCGCGTTTCCTGCTGGCCAACCTGAACGGGTTTGATCCGGTGAAAGACATGGTGAAACCGGAAGAGATGGTGGTGCTGGATCGCTGGGCAGTAGGCTGCGCCCTCGAAGCCCAGGCGGACATTATCAAATCCTATGAAAGCTACGATTTCCACGAAGTGGTACAGCGCCTGATGCGCTTCTGCTCCGTCGAAATGGGATCGTTCTATCTGGATATCATCAAGGATCGCCAGTACACCGCTAAAGCGGACAGCGTGGCGCGCCGCAGCTGCCAGACCGCGCTGTACCACATTGCCGAAGCGCTGGTGCGCTGGATGGCGCCGATCATGTCTTTCACCGCCGATGAAGTCTGGGGTTACCTGCCGGGCAACCGCGAGAAATATGTCTTCACCGGTGAATGGTATGAGGGCCTGTTTGGCCTGGCCGACAGCGAAGCGATGAACGACGCGTTCTGGGAAACCTTGCTCGAAGTGCGTGGTGAAGTGAACAAGGTGATTGAACAGGCCCGCGCCGACAAGCTGGTAGGGGGCTCCCTGGGTGCCGCCGTCACGCTGTATGCCGAGCCGGACCTGAAAGCGAAGCTGCTGAGCCTTGATGACGAGCTGCGATTTGTTCTGTTGACCTCCGGGGCTCAGGTTGCCGATTATGCCGACGCCCCGGAACAAGCCCAGCAGAGTGAACTGCTCAAAGGGTTGAAAATTGCCTTGCAGAAAGCTGAAGGTGAGAAATGCCCGCGCTGCTGGCACTTCACCACCGATATTGGCAAGGTCGCGGAGCACCCAGATATCTGTGGTCGCTGTGTTAGCAACGTAGCCGGTGACGGCGAAAAACGTAAGTTTGCCTGATGAGTAAACCGATTCTTTCAACGGGTCTGCGCTGGCTGTGGCTGGCGCTCCTGGTGCTGGTAGTGGATCTGGGTTTCAAACAGTGGATTATGGATAATTTTGTGCTGTATGAAACCCGGCCGCTGATCCCGTTTTTCAACCTGCATTATGCCCATAACCCGGGGGCGGCGTTTAGCTTCCTCGCCGGGCAGGATGGCTGGCAGCGCTGGTTCTTTGCCGGTATTGCTATCGGCATTGCTCTGGTGCTGCTGGTGCTGCTTTACCGCACTAAAGCCAGCCAGAAGATCAACAATATTGCTTACGCGCTGATCATTGGCGGGGCACTGGGCAACTTGTTCGATCGTATGGTGCACGGTTTTGTGGTGGATATGATCGACTTTTATGTCGGTGACTGGCACTTCCCGACGTTCAACATTGCCGATACGGGGATCTGTATCGGTGCCGCGCTGATTGTGCTGGAGGGCTTTTTTGTCTCTTCCAGCAAACCTGGCGATAAAGACGATAAAAAGGTGACCAATGGCTGAGTCTGTACAGAGCAACAGCGCGGTGCTGGTGCATTTCACGCTGAAACTCGACGACGGCTCCACCGCTGAGTCGACCCGCGAAAACGGCAAACCGGCGTTGTTCCGCCTTGGGGACACCAGCTTGTCTGAAGGGCTGGAGCAGCACCTGCTGGGGCTGAAAGCCGGGGATAAGACCCGCTTCTCCCTGCCGCCGGAGTCCGCTTTCGGGGTAGTCAGCCCTGACCTGATTCAGTATTTCTCCCGGCGCGATTTTATCGACGCCGGGGAGCCTGAAATTGGGGCTATCATGTTATTTACGGCAATGGACGGCAGCGAGATGCCCGGCGTAGTGCGGGAAGTTAACGGTGACTCAATCACGGTAGACTTCAACCACCTGCTGGCCGGGCAGACAGTGCATTTTGACGTAGAAGTGCTGGAGGTTGATCCGGTGCTGGAGGCTCCACATGCAGATCCTGTTGGCTAACCCGCGCGGTTTCTGCGCCGGGGTTGACCGCGCTATCAGCATTGTTGAAAACGCGCTGACGCTGTTCGGCGCGCCAATTTATGTCCGCCATGAAGTGGTACACAACCGCTATGTGGTGGATAGCCTGCGCCAGCGTGGGGCGATTTTCATTGAAGAAATCAGTGAGGTACCGGACGGCACCATTCTGATCTTCTCTGCCCACGGGGTATCCCAGGCGGTCCGTAATGAGGCGAAAAGCCGCGATCTGACGGTGTTCGATGCCACCTGCCCGCTGGTGACTAAAGTGCATATGGAGGTGGCGCGCGCCAGCCGCCGTGGTGAAGAAGCTATCCTGATAGGCCATGCGGGCCATCCGGAAGTCGAAGGCACCATGGGCCAGTACAGTAACCCGGAAGGGGGCATGTATCTGGTGGAGTCCCCGGATGATGTCCTGACACTGACGGTAAAAGATCCGACCCGGCTTTCGTTTATGACCCAGACCACCCTGTCGGTGGATGATACTTCAGAGGTGATTGACGCCCTGCGCCAGCACTTCCCGAAAATCATTGGGCCGCGTAAAGACGATATCTGCTACGCCACGACCAACCGCCAGGAAGCAGTGCGCAGCCTGGCCGCCCAGGCCGATGTCGTGCTGGTGGTGGGGTCGAAGAACTCCTCTAACTCTAACCGGCTGGCTGAACTGGCCCGCCGTCAGGGGAAAACCGCCTACCTGATTGATGACGCCAGCGATATTCAGGAAGAATGGGTCGCCGGCGCTGATTGCGTTGGGGTGACTGCCGGGGCATCCGCGCCGGATATTCTGGTGCAAAACGTGATTAGCCGGTTACAGCAACTGGGCGGCGGGGACGCGATTTCGCTGGAGGGCCGGGAAGAGAATATCGTCTTCGAAGTACCGAAAGAGTTACGCCTCGACGTGCAGCAAATCGACTGATACCGGAACACCATAAAAAAGGGGCCAGTGACCGGCCCCTTTTTTATGGTGAATTTGCCAGGCTACTTTATAGCGTGAATGCCTCGATTAACTGGTCAATCTGCTGGTGATCGGCGGGGGTTAACGGCCAGCCAGGGCGGCGGCAGTAGTCACTGGCGATGATCCCGCGGCGGTGCAGGATACTTTTCTCCACCTGGATAATATATTCACAGTGGCTCATCCACGGGCGGATAAACGGCAGCAGCCGCTGATGTAGCGCCCGGGCCGCATGGCAGGCATTATCCTGCCAGAGCCGGTAAATCGCGACATACACTTCACTGAAGGAACAGCCGGGCATCACGCCTTTTCCCCCGGCGTCCAGCATATCCGGCATAAAAATCCCGGCGTAGCCATTCATCACCGTCGCCCCCGGCGCCTGGGCAAGAAACGCCCGGGTGTACTCCACCGGCGAGGTGCTCTCAATTTTAAATACCGCGTGGGGATAGCGCCCGGCCACCGCGGCCAGCTGCTCTACCGGCAGGGCGATGCCGGTTTCCCCCGGGGCATACTGGACCAGCACCGGGATCTCGACCGCCTCAAGCACCGCCGCAATATGCGCGTCGATAGCCTCCGGTGTCGGGCGTAAAAAGAAAGGCGGTAACAGCATCAGCGCATCGGCCCCAAGCCGGGCATATTGCCGGGCGCGCTGTACCGCCTGCTCGGTACAGTGATCGGTAACCGACAGTACCCGATACAGTGACGATCCGGCCAGGGTGCTGATAAACAGCTGCGCCAACCGGGTGCGTTCAGCGTCGTTGAGTTTGGGGAACTCGCTGGCGATGCCAAACAGCGTCGTCCCCTGGATACCGGTGCCCGCCAGGTGCTCCAGCAGATGTACCATACTGGGCAGGTCGATATCGCCCTGTGGGGTAAATGGCAGGGCAACAATCGGGTTCACCCCGGTGATCGGCCGGGCATTATTATGTTGGTTCACTGGGTGGCTCCTCTGCGGTTAATACCGCGCCCTGTGCGGCGGGTAAGGCCCAGCGGCGGTAGAGTTGTAAAAAACCGCGCGGGACCTGTTTGTGTACTGGCTGCCAGCGGCGCCGGCGCTGCGCCAGCTCGTCGTCGCTGACTTGCAGCGTCAGTGTTCTGGCCGGAATATCAATGGTTATCGGGTCGCCTTCCTCTACCAGCCCGAGGGCGCCGCCTTCGACCGCCTCTGGCGAGATATGGCCAACAAACAGTCCGCGGTTTGAGCCGGAGAAACGGCCATCGGTGATCAGCGCGCAACTGTCTGAGAGGCCCATCCCTTCCAGGGACTTCATCGGCTTATACATCTCTGGCATACCGGGGCCTCCGGCGGGGCCTTCATAGCGCAGCACCAGCACGCTACCCGGGGAGATGGTGCCGGACATAATGGCGTCAATGGCGTCTTGCTCGCTGTTAAACACCACTGCCGGCCCGGTAAAGCACAGCAGCGGTTCCGGGACGGCTGCGGGTTTAACAATCGCGCCCAGGGGGGCGAGGTTGCCGTGCAGTACCGCGACACCGGCTTCATTACGTACCGGGGCGTGGAGAGTGTGGATCACTTCTGGTCGGGGGGAGGGGGCACCGGCGGCCAGCAGTTCGCGTTTGGTTTTACCGCTGACGGTAAGCGCATCCTGGTGCATCAGGGCCTGAATTTCATGTTCAACGGCGGGCACGCCACCGGCTTCCCAGAAATCGATCATGTCATGTTCTGATGCCGGGTAGAGTGCCGCCACCAGCGGGACCTGGTGGCTGAGAGCATCGAACGCCGAGAGCGGCAAATGGCCCAGTTCGGCTTCATAATGGATAGCCTGCAGGTGCAGAATAGCGTTGGTGGAGCCGCCCGTCGCCAGCAAGAATACCATGGCGTTGTGAATCGCCGCTGGGGTGATGATTTGGCG
This sequence comes from Shimwellia pseudoproteus, assembly GCF_016415625.1. Lineage (GTDB taxonomy): Bacteria > Pseudomonadota > Gammaproteobacteria > Enterobacterales > Enterobacteriaceae > Shimwellia > Shimwellia pseudoproteus. Next base: position 182,564 of record NZ_WBXP01000001.1, on the reverse strand, counting down.
GGCATTGAGCCCCTGATTCACTAGCTGCACCGCTTGTTTGCCGCTCTCCAGTGCTGCCTGCAGGCGTTGGGGAGAGACCGCCGGCAACATGCTGCTGCCGGGCAGGCTCATGCCCAGTACTTCGGCCAGGCAGCACATGGTATTAGCGGTGCCGTACATGGTGCAGGAGCCGGGGCCGGGCTCGGCGATATTTTCAATATGCGCGAACTCGTCGGCGGTGATCTCTCCCCGGGCCTTCCAGCCGATGGCCTCGGTAACAATATTGCCGTCCCAGTGCTTTCCACGGTAGCTCGCCGGGTACATGGGCCCGCCATTCACCATAATGGCGGGGACGTCCAGCCGGGCGGCGGCCATCAGCATGCCGGGGACGATTTTGTCACAGGAGCCCAGCAAGACCATGCCGTCAAAGCGGTGGGCGCGCATCATCACCTCCACAGAGGCGGTGATCACTTCCCGGGCTGCAAGGATATAGCGCATTCCCAGGTGCCCTTCGGCGATACCGTCGCAGGGGGCGATAGTACCAAACACCATGCCGACCCCGCCGGCCTGCTCAATACCGGCCAGCACCTGGGCGGTCAGATCGTTGAGATTGACATGGCCTGCGGTGGCATTGGTGTAGCTGTTGACCACCGCAATTACCGGACGGCGCAATTGCTCATCCGTATGGCCCATGGATTTATATAATGCCCGCTTCAGGGCCCCGTCATCACCGGTTAACACCGGGCTGAAATGGGGCCCGCATTGGGTACAGCCGCCGCATCCGCTCATGGTCATCCTCTTATTCGGTTATCTGGTTATCAGCAGTGGGCAGAGGCGCTGCCTGCTGGTCGGGATCATTCTGGGGATCAGGATTTGCCAGCCTGGCGGGTAGCATCAGGATCAACGGCGCACAGAGCAGCAAAAACCCCGCCAGATTGCCCACGGAGTTCACCAGGGCGATACCGGCGGCGGCGGCCGTGCCGGAGAGCATGGCGCCGGGGAGGCTGATATAGGTGGGGATCAGCGCGAGGGTGCCGGACATGGCGAGGCAGATCCAGGCCATCATCCAGAAGGTGGAGCCGCTGCTCCAGGCGCTGAGCGCCAGCCCGATACAGCCGATGACGGCGGGGATGGCGATATGCCAGCGCCGCTCTTTGGTGCTATCGGAGTGGCGGCTGTTGAGCACCATAAACAGTGCCCCGAACACATAAGGTAATGCCGCCAGCAAGCCAATGAGCAGGTCATCGGTTACGCCGGAACCCCGGATAATCGAAGGCAGCCAGAAGTTAATCCCGTAGTAGCCAATATTGAAGCTAAAAAATACCACTGCCAGCAGCCAGACGTAGCCATTGGCCAGCATCTCTCTGACCCCGGTACTGGCCTTGCCACCGGCGGCCTGATGGCGGCGGGCTTGATCTTTTGCCAGATCCCCGAGGATCACCTGCTTCTCCGCCGGGCTCAGCCAGGTGGCGGACTGCACGTCGTTATCCAGGTAGCGCAGCACCACCCCGGCCAGCAATAGCGAAGGCACCGCCTCGATCAGAAACAGCCACTGCCAATTATGCAGATGCCACACCCCATCAAACAGTTTCAGGATCAGGCCGGAAAGCGGGCTACCCACAATGGTGGAGAGCGGGGTGACCAGAATAAAAAGCCCCAGGGTGCGGGCGGCACGCCAGGAAGGGAACCAGAACGTCAGGTAGAAGACGATACCCGGGAAGAACCCGGCCTCCGCCACGCCGAGTAAAAAGCGCAGCACATAAAACTGGGTGGGGGTGGTGACGAACATCATCAGGCCGGACAGGATAGCCCAGGAGGCCATGATGCGGGCTATCCAGAAACGTGGCCCGTAACGCTGAAGCAGTAAGTTACTGGGGAGCTCAAAAATAAAATAGCCGATGAAAAAGATCCCCGCGCCCAGCCCGTATACGGTATCGCTGAAGCTAAGGGCGTCCTGCATATACAGTTTGGCGAAGCCGACATTGACCCGGTCAAGGTAGGCAAAAAAGTAGCAAATGATCAAAAACGGGATCAGGCGGCGCGTGACCTTACGGTAAACCTGATCCTCTGATGTGCCGGATGAGCGTTCCATAGTGTTCTCCTGAAAATAGCGGGCGACGGGCGCAGCCGGTATCGGTCATTCGGGAGCCATTCAGCCTTATCACAGCGGCGGGGCGTTGGTCCCGTTTCAGTTCCGTTTTCCGGGCGGGGTAATACCCGTGATGCCGGTAAACCAGTCCTGCCTGGACCGCCGATCTGCCGGGGACACCGGTGAACACCGGGACAACGTTCCCAGAGGAAGAATGTCATTAAGTAATATAAGACAATCAATCTTGTATTACAAGAAAATAGAATAAAAAAACCGCACTGTCTGTGAGCGGGATCGAAATAGATCAGTCGGGGATCAGAGAATGTGCTGCAGTATTGCCGGTGGTGTCTGCCAGATATGCTTTTTAGCGGCATTCAGCAAAATGGTGCGCATATGCTGGCGGGCCTGCTCCGGCTGCTGAAAACGCACCGCTTCGAACAGGTGATAGTGATAGTCCACAGCGGTTTTGGTCTGGCTGAGGTCCTGCTCAGTGGTGCGGCGAAAAGACAGGGTCATGGCGACGGAGAGCGCATTGCCCAGTGAGACCAGGAAGGGGTTGTGGGTCGCCTGTAGCAACGCGTGGTGGAAGGCAATATCACCGGCTTCGAACTGCTGGCGGTGCTGATTTTCCTGCCCGGCGCGCATTAAAAGCAGCCCTTGTTCCATTGCCACCAGGTCCTGGGCACTGGCGTGCAGGGCGGCGAGGGTGGCGATATTGGGCTCAAAAACCAGCCGGGTGACCATTAACTGTTCCACCAGCTCATCATCCAGCTGGCCGTCGGACAGCCAGCCCAGCACGTCAATATCCAGCAGGTTCCATTGCTCCCGGGGGGCAACAGTGCTGCGTTTTTTAGGCTGAATGGTCACCAGGCCCTTGGCGGCCAGGGTTTGCAGGGCATTACGTACCGATGTGCGCGAGGCGGCATAGTCAACCGCGAGCTCATTCTCACCGGGCAGTGATAATCCCGGGGGCAGCTCGCCGTGCAGGATGCGCCCCGCCAGATGCCGGGTAATTGATTCTGAAACTGAGCCTTGTATGACCTTCATTGCGGTTCCTGCGCTTATTTCTGTCGGGCGAATTGTTACATAGTAAGCTAAATCATCGGGCTATGGCTAATCACCCGGCTGGCTAATCCGGGCGGTTAAATAGTCGATAGCTACCCGCATACTGGCGGGCATATGTTTATTGCGCCCCCATAATAGCCACAGCTGGCCGGAATAGCGGCTGATAAACTCCCACTCCGGCAACACCTGAACAATCTCCCCCTTGCGCAGGGCGTCTTTGGCGGTAAATAACGGCAGGCTGCCTATCCCCAGATGGCGGATAACCGCATCCAGCCGTACACCGGTGTGGTTAGCCGCATAGCGTCCGCGGGTCTGGATCGTTTCCGTATGGCCCTGGCGGACAAATTTCCAGCGTGCGTCGGCGGGGCTTTCACCCAGGCTGATACAGCTGTGTTTGAGTAAATCTGTCGGCTGCCGGGGAAGGCCATGCTGTTGCAAATATGCCGGGGTCGCGCAAATGACATGGCGCACTGGCATCAGCGCTTTACCGTATAGCCCCGGTGACGGTGTATTGGTGATGCGCAGCGCCAGATCGACCCCATCGTCAATCAGGTCCATATAGCGATCTTCCAGACGCAGGCAGACATCCACCAGCGGATAGCGGGCGAGGAAGTCAGGCATCAGCGGGTGAATCACAAAGCGGCCCACCGCCTTCGGCACACTGAGCGTTAACAATCCCTTCGGTTCGGCTTGCTGACTACTGCCGCTGTCCATGGCCTGGCGGGCCGCTTCCAGCATATCCTGAGCATGCCCGTAAACCCGTTTGCCACTGTCACTCAGGGCCAGCTTTCGGGTGGATCGGTGCAGCAATTTACTGCCTAATGTGCGTTCAAGGCGCGTCACGCAACGGCTCAGGGCGGATGGTGTGGTACCGGTCAGGCGCGCCGCGGCGGAAAAACTCCCTTGATCAACAATAATCACAAAGGTGGCGAGGTCGGGTAACAGGCTGGCATTCATTTGTGCATTCCGGGCAAAAGTGCATTGACTGGCCGGCGGATTATCGCCGCGGTTATCCGCAATATACTGTGGTTAACAAAAGGGGAACAACCATGACGCAACGACTTTATTATACCAGTGATGCCACCGAAACCACCGCCCAGCTGCTGCGCTGCACGCCCACTCAGGATGGCCAGTATGCCGTGGTGCTCGATCGTACGTTGTTTCATCCTCAGGGGGGCGGTCAGCCCGCCGATTGGGGGGAAATAGCCGGTATTGCCGTCACCGGGGTTAGCACCCAGGGGGAAGCGGTGATCCACCAGGTGGCCCGGCCCATCGCCACCGGGGAGGTCACCCTGCGGATCGATAAGGCCCGGCGTGCGAGCTGCGCCCGGCTGCATTCGGCAGGGCATTTAATTGGCTGTGCCGGTGAGCGCTACGGCTGGTTGCCGGTAAAAGCGCACCACTGGCCCGGTGAAGGACGGATCACCTTTAGTCCCGGGGACGCCGCCAGCGTGCCGGACCCGGCGGCGCTGGAAGAGACACTGGCATGCTGGCAGAGCCAGCAACTGGCCCGGTATGTTGAATTTCGGGATGGCCTGCGGCTGGTGGGGTTTGCAGGGTTGCCGGCGTATCCCTGCGGCGGCACCCATGTGGCAAATCTGGGTGATATTCCGCCCGTGGTCATTAGCGGTGTCAAAATTAAAAAGGGGCAGTTGATCATCCAGTATCAGGTTGAATAATCTGCGCGCATCGCCCGTTGTCCGTAGCGCCCGGCTACGCCGCCAGCCCGCCCGCTTTGCCAGATGCTGCGTTTTTCGCTGATCGTTATGCCTTTTACTGATACTTTTCAGTATCTATCATTAAATTCTAATTATTGGTGTTTTTGAGTAGCTCTGGCGGAACGGGCTGGCTACTCTGAAAACGATTTACACAACGTTAACCAAAGAGAATAGATATGCAAGACGGACAGATTCGCGTGGCTATCGCGGGGGCAGGTGGGCGCATGGGGCGCCAGTTAATTCAGGCCGTACTGGCCATGGATGGGGTGGCGCTAGGGGCCGCCCTGGAGCGTGCTGGCTCTACGCTGGTAGGGAGTGATGCCGGTGAACTGGCTGGCGCAGGCCACTGTGGTGTGCGGGTCAGCAGCGATCTGGATGCGGTGGCGGATGATGTCGATGTCTTGATTGATTTTACCCGCCCGGAAGGCACCCTTACCCACTTATCCTGGTGTGTTAACCACCATAAAGCCATGGTTATTGGCACCACCGGATTTGATGATGCCGGAAAACAGGCCATCCGCGAGGCGGCGGAACAGATTGCCGTGGTCTTTGCCGCCAACTTTAGCGTTGGGGTTAACGTGATGCTGAAATTGCTGGAAAAGGCCGCCCAGGTGATGGGGGATTATACCGATATCGAAATCATTGAGGCCCATCACCGCCACAAAGTGGACGCACCATCAGGAACTGCGCTGGCCATGGGGGAGGCGATTGCCGGTGCATTAAACAAAGATCTCAGCAGTTGCGCGGTCTATAGCCGGGAGGGCTATACCGGGGAACGGGTACCGGGAACCATTGGTTTTGCCACCGTACGCGCCGGGGATATTGTGGGAGAGCACACGGCGATGTTTGCCGATATCGGCGAGCGGGTCGAGATCACCCATAAGGCATCCAGCCGGATGACTTTTGCCAATGGTGCCGTAAGAGCGGCATTATGGGTTAAATCAAAGCAAAGTGGTCTTTTTGATATGCGTGATGTGCTTAATTTACGTGATTTGTAACGACGTTATACCCATCGTGATGTGGTTATTACAATCATAACTACTTGATTGTCAGGGCAATAATTTGTTGCCCTTTTTATTTTTTACCTTTCATTATTATTTTCTTGTCTGGTTCATAAAATAGATAGTTAAACGGGGTTTATCTGTTAACTGACTGTGAAATTTGACCATCTGGTCCACTTTTTCATGGCGCTATGCTATTATTTCCACTCTTCCTGCCGCGCAACCGTTTTTACCGCCGCGAAAGTTGTTGTTTTTGGCTGTTAGTGCGCGTCATTTGCACCTGGAAGGTAAAAAAACATAAAAAATCCCCGCCTGGCGTTGACTTTTCGATCACATATACCCAGAATGCCGCCGTTTGCCAAAAAATCGCCTGGTAAGCGTTTTTGCATTGATTCATGATCTTTATTTGAATTAATATGCAAATAAATCGACTGTTTATTCCCTGGAGGATGTTTTGATTAAGTCAGCGCTGTTGGTTCTGGAAGACGGAACCCAATTCCACGGTCGGGCCATAGGGGCATCTGGTTTCGCTGTGGGGGAGGTCGTTTTCAATACTTCAATGACCGGTTATCAAGAAATCCTCACTGATCCCTCCTATTCCCGCCAGATTGTCACTCTCACGTATCCCCATATTGGTAATGTCGGCACTAACCCGGCAGATGAAGAATCCTCTCAAGTCCATGCGCAGGGGCTTATCATTCGCGACCTGCCGCTGATTGCCAGCAACTTCCGCAATACCGAGGACCTCTCTTCTTACCTCAAGCGCCACAATATTGTCGCCATCGCGGATATCGATACCCGTAAGCTGACCCGCTTACTGCGTGAGAAAGGCGCCCAGAACGGCTGCATCATTGCCGGTGATAACCTGGATGCACAGCTGGCGCTGGAAAAAGCCCGCGCGTTCCCGGGCCTGAACGGCATGGATCTGGCGAAAGAGGTGACCACCACAGAACCTTACGCCTGGCAACAGGGCTCCTGGACATTACAGGACTGTCTGCCGGAAGCCAAAACAGAAGACGAACTGCCGTTCCACGTGGTGGCCTACGATTTTGGCGCCAAACGCAACATCCTGCGCATGCTGGTGGATCGCGGTTGTCGCCTGACCGTGGTACCGGCAAAAACCAGCGCGGAAGAGGTGCTGAAGATGAATCCGGACGGTATCTTCCTGTCCAACGGCCCCGGCGACCCGGCCCCTTGCGATTACGCCATCAGCACCATTCAGACCTTTATGACAACCGATATCCCGGTATTTGGGATCTGCCTGGGCCACCAGTTACTGGCGCTGGCCAGCGGGGCGAAGACCATCAAAATGAAGTTTGGCCACCACGGCGGTAACCACCCGGTAAAAGATATTGATAACAATGTGGTGATGATTACAGCGCAGAACCACGGTTTTGCGGTGGATGAGTCCACGCTGCCGGCTACCCTGCGCGTCACCCACAAATCACTGTTCGATGGCACGCTACAGGGGATTCACCGCACCGATAAACCGGCGTTCAGTTTCCAGGGCCACCCGGAAGCGAGCCCGGGCCCCCACGATGCTGCACCGCTGTTCGACCATTTTATCGATTTGATCCAGCAATACCGCAATACCGCTAAATAATCAGGAGCGACGAGAGCCATGCCAAAACGTACCGATATTAAAAGCATCCTGATTCTTGGCGCTGGCCCGATTGTTATCGGCCAGGCCTGTGAATTCGACTACTCTGGCGCTCAGGCTTGTAAAGCCCTGCGCGAGGAAGGCTACCGCGTCATCCTGGTGAACTCTAACCCGGCCACCATCATGACTGACCCGGAAATGGCGGATGCTACCTACATCGAGCCGATTCACTGGGAAGTGGTCCGTAAAATCATTGAAAAAGAGCGCCCGGATGCGGTGCTGCCGACCATGGGCGGCCAGACGGCACTGAACTGTGCGCTGGAGCTGGAACGCCAGGGCGTGCTGGACGAGTTCGGTGTGACCATGATTGGCGCGACGGCAGACGCCATTGATAAAGCCGAAGACCGCCGTCGCTTTGATATCGCGATGAAGAAAATCGGCCTGGAGACGGCCCGCTCCGGTATCGCGCATACTATGGACGAGGCCCTGGCCGTTGCGGCCGATGTTGGCTACCCGTGCATTATCCGTCCGTCTTTCACCATGGGCGGCACCGGGGGCGGTATTGCCTATAACCGCGAAGAGTTTGAAGAGATCTGTGCCCGGGGCCTGGATCTCTCGCCGACCAATGAGCTGCTGATTGATGAGTCGCTGATTGGCTGGAAAGAGTACGAAATGGAAGTGGTGCGCGATAAAAACGACAACTGCATTATCGTCTGTTCCATTGAAAACTTCGACGCCATGGGGATCCATACCGGTGACTCTATCACCGTGGCTCCCGCCCAGACCCTGACGGATAAAGAATACCAAATTATGCGTAACGCCTCGATGGCGGTACTGCGTGAAATCGGCGTCGAAACCGGCGGTTCTAACGTGCAGTTTGCGGTTAACCCGAAAAATGGCCGCCTGATTGTTATCGAAATGAACCCGCGTGTGTCCCGCTCTTCGGCGCTGGCCTCCAAGGCGACCGGCTTCCCGATTGCGAAAGTGGCGGCCAAACTGGCGGTGGGCTACACCCTGGATGAGCTGATGAACGACATCACTGGCGGCCGTACACCGGCCTCCTTTGAGCCGTCCATCGACTATGTGGTCACCAAAATCCCGCGCTTCAACTTTGAAAAATTCGTTGGCGCCAATGACCGCCTGACCACCCAGATGAAATCTGTCGGGGAAGTGATGGCCATTGGCCGCACCCAGCAGGAGTCGCTGCAAAAAGCGCTGCGCGGTCTGGAAGTGGGGGCCACCGGTTTTGACCCGAAAGTTAACCTTGATGACCCGGATGCCCTGACCAAAATCCGCCGCGAGCTGAAAGACGCGGGCGCTGAGCGTATCTGGTACATCGCCGATGCGTTCCGTGCCGGCCTGTCTGTTGACGGGGTATTCAACCTCACCAATATTGACCGCTGGTTCCTGGTACAGATTGAAGAGCTGGTACGCCTGGAAGAGAAAGTGGCCGAGGTCGGCGTGACTGGCCTGACCGCCGAATTCCTCTACGCCCTGAAACGCAAAGGCTTTGCCGATGCGCGCCTGGCGAAACTGGTGGGGGTTGCCGAGTCTGAAATCCGCAAACTGCGCGATCAGTACAACCTGCACCCGGTCTACAAGCGCGTGGATACCTGTGCGGCAGAATTTGCCACAGATACCGCGTACATGTACTCCACCTGGGACGAAGAGTGTGAGTCTAATCCCAGCCAGGATCGTGAAAAAATCATGGTACTGGGCGGTGGCCCCAACCGTATCGGCCAGGGAATCGAGTTTGACTACTGCTGCGTACACGCTTCTCTGGCGCTGCGCGAAGACGGTTACGAAACCATCATGGTGAACTGTAACCCGGAAACCGTTTCTACCGATTACGACACCTCTGACCGCCTCTACTTTGAGCCGGTAACCCTGGAAGACGTGCTGGAAATTGTGCGTATCGAGAAGCCAAAAGGCGTGATCGTGCAGTACGGTGGCCAGACCCCGCTGAAACTGGCCAGGGCACTGGAAGCCGCCGGTGTGCCGGTTATCGGTACCAGCCCGGATGCTATCGACCGTGCCGAAGACCGCGAACGCTTCCAGCATGCGGTTGAACGCCTGAAACTGTTACAGCCGGAAAACGCCACGGTGACCACCATTGAGCAGGCGGTGGATAATGCCAAGAAGATTGGCTACCCGCTGGTGGTGCGCCCGTCCTACGTTCTGGGCGGCCGCGCCATGGAAATCGTCTACGACGAAACTGACCTGAAGCGCTACTTCCAGACGGCGGTGAGTGTCTCTAACGACGCGCCGGTGCTGCTGGACCGTTTCCTGGATGACGCCATTGAAGTTGACGTGGATGCCATCTGTGACGGCGAAATGGTACTGATTGGCGGCATTATGGAGCATATCGAACAGGCCGGGGTGCACTCCGGTGACTCTGCCTGCTCGCTGCCGGCGTATACCTTAAGCCAGGAGATCCAGGATGTGATGCGCCAGCAGGTGCAGAAGCTGGCCTTCGAACTCCAGGTGCGTGGCCTGATGAACGTCCAGTTTGCGGTGAAAAATAACGAGGTGTTCCTGATTGAGGTGAACCCACGTGCCGCCCGTACCGTGCCGTTTGTCTCCAAAGCTACCGGGGTGCCGCTGGCGAAAGTGGCCGCGCGCGTTATGGCGGGTAAATCACTGGCCGAGCAGGGTGTCACCAAAGAGGTTATCCCGCCGTACTACTCCGTGAAAGAGGTGGTACTGCCGTTTAACAAATTCCCGGGGGTTGACCCGCTGTTAGGGCCAGAAATGCGCTCCACCGGGGAAGTGATGGGCGTGGGCAACACCTTTGCCGAGGCGTTTGCCAAAGCACAGCTGGGTAGCCAGTCCACCATGAAAAAAACCGGCCGTGCGCTGCTGTCGGTGCGTGAAGGGGATAAAGAGCGCGTGGTCGACCTGGCCGCCAAGCTGCTGAAACACGGCTTTGAGCTGGATGCCACCCATGGTACCGCTGTGGTACTGGGGGAGGCAGGGATTAACCCGCGTCTGGTGAACAAGGTACATGAAGGCCGCCCGCACATTCAGGACCGTATCAAGAATGGCGAGTACACCTACATTATCAACACCACCGCCGGTCGCCAGGCTATTGAAGACTCGAAGCTGATTCGCCGCAGTGCACTGCAATATAAAGTGCATTACGACACCACGCTGAATGGCGGTTTTGCCACCACCATGGCGCTGAATGCGGATGCGACAGCACAGGTGATTTCGGTGCAGGAAATGCACGCCAAAATTAGTAAATAACGCCAGGTTTCAGTGACGGAAAATAAAGGGGCCCAGGGGCCCCTTAAATAAAAAAGCCAGCGCTGCTGGCTTTTGTTTTTTTAAGAGTGCTCTGTATTTCGTCTGGCGCTTTTTATTAGCTGTTATAGTTAATCCGTAGTGAATGCACTGCCATAAAAAATAAGGAAAGCCAGAGGAGAAACTATTATGCAAAAACATCTTTTGACTACCACAATGCTGGCCGCCGCCTCATTACTGTTTGTTGCCGGGTGCTCATCGAATCAGACCTTAAAAACCACCGACGGTAAAACCATTGTCACTGACGGTAAGCCGCGCCTGGATGATGACACCGGGCTGGTATCCTATGAAAATGCCGAGACCGGGCGCACTGAGCAGATTAACCGGGACCAGGTAAAATCCATGAATGAGTTGGATAACTAAATTTTCCTGTGCTGAATTTTCCTGTACTGAATAGTACTGCCTGTTGTGCGTGATTTATCGTATTCAGGGGATATCTATCTTATCCCCTGAATATAAAATCTCGCGCTCAGGTGAGATATTTTTTAATGACTTTTCCTGAGCTATTTCGCGGCAGGTCACGGCAAATTTCCACGGCGGTTGGAATTTTAAATTTAGCCATATGCTGTGCGCAGAAGCTAAAGAAATCCGCACTGCTGAGGCTTTCCCCTTCACTCAGGACAATAAACGCTTTAATGGCCTCGTCACGAATTGTATCTTTAATTCCTTTTACCGCAACATCCTGAATTTTGGGGTGCGCGGAGAGTATATTTTCTATTTCTGTGCAGGAGACATTTTCCCCACCCCGTTTAATCATATTGCAGCGCCGGTCGACAAAGTAAAAATAGCCTTCGCGATCTTTGTATCCGCAGTCATCGGTATGTAGCCAGCCGTCTTCATCCAGGGCCCGGGCGGTGGCCCCGGGATCATTGTAATAGCCTTTAAAAATGGTTTTCCCTACCACGCCTTTGACACAAATTTCACCGATGGTGTTATCGGGCAGTTCCCGGTTCTGGCTGTCGCGAATTTGTGCCTCATAACAGAACCCCGGCCTGCCAATAGAAGGCCAGCGGCGCCTGTCCCCGGGGCGATCGCCAATCAGGCCGACAATGGTTTCTGTCATCCCGTACGAGGTAAGCAGGCGCACGCCAAACCGCTGAATAAACGCGTCTTTTTCTTCCCCGGCGAGGTTTAGATAAAACAACATCTCGCGCAGGCTATGCTGACTATCCTGCTGCTGAGGTGGCTGGGCCATGAGTGTGCGGATCATCATCGGGATACACTCAGTCACCGTCGCCCGGTATTGCCGGATTTGGCGCCAGAACTTGCGGGCGCTGTATTTTTCCAGCAGCACGAAGGTGGCCCCGGCGGAGAATGCCGCCATCGCCGCGGTACACTGGCAGTCAATATGAAAGGCGGGCATTGCCGTCAGGTAGATATCCTCTTCCCGCAGGGCGGTTTGCCATGCCGAGTAATAACCGGCAAAGCGCAGATTATAGTGAGTGATCAGCACCCCTTTGGGGTGTGAGGTGGTGCCGGAGGTAAATAAAATTTCGGCAATATCGGCGGCGTCCGGTTGCGGTGACTCAGGCAGGATAACCGGCTGGTCTGGCAAGAGGTCGTGCATGAGTTGCGTCCGGTCGTCATCTGGCGGTGGGCCATCGGCAATCAGAATGATACGCTCGAGTGGCGCGGCCTGGTTTGTCATCATCGCCTGGTATTGAGGATAAAAGTGATGGCTGGTGACCACCATCCTGGCCTGGCAGTTATTCATTATCCAGGCGCTCTCGGCCAGTAAAAAGCGGGCGTTGATCGGTACCATTATCGCGCCAATTTTTGCCAGCCCGAACCAGCAGAAAATAAACTCCGGACAGTTGTCGAGATGCAGCGCCACCGGATCGCCTTTGGTTATTCCCAGGGAGAGGAACATATTGGCGCAGCGGTTAATCTGCTCATTCAGCTCCCGGTAGCTAAATTGCCGGGCATCCCCGCAGGCGGACTCGACGATCAGCGCCGTTTTATCGCCATATTCCTGTGCCCGTTCGTCCCACATCTGTCGTAATGTTTGCCCACCGATGACATCCATTTTCCTTACTCACTTCAGATAGTCCGCATGCCCATTGTTATAACTGATGTCAGGGAAAATAGCGGTGGTGTCCCTCTCATGTGTGATTATTTCCCCGCAGATAAATTACCCCGTGGTTATCAGTAGCTGTCGTTTTCTCTGGCAATCGCGATTATGCTTATCAGCAGCGCTTATCTTTTTGAGACCTCAATGATACTGATAATTTATGCTCATCCCTATCCACAGCACTCCCATGCAAATAAGAGCATGCTTGAGCAGGTTGCTCACCTGGATGATGTGGAAGTTCGTTCGCTGTATCAACTTTACCCGGACTTTACGATTGATATTGCCGCCGAGCAGCAGGCATTAAGCCGGGCGGATTTAATTATCTGGCAGCACCCGATGCAGTGGTACAGCACGCCGCCGCTGTTCAAACTATGGCTGGATAAAGTCCTCTCCCACGGCTGGGCCTACGGCGGTGAGGCCCGGGCCCTGCACGGTAAGAGCCTGATGTGGGCGGTAACCACCGGCGGCAGTGCCCACCATTTTGAGCTGGGCACCCACCCGGGGTTTGATGTTCTCGCCCAGCCGTTGCAGGCGACCGCGCTGTACTGCGGTATGACGTGGCTGGAGCCCTTTGTGATGCATTCCACCTTTATTTGTGATGATGAGGCGCTCCAGCCCCATGCCCGTCGTTATAAGCAGCTATTACTGGACTGGCAGGAGGCGCACCGTGGATAGCCATAGCATGATTCAGGCGTTGATCTATCTGGGATCGGCGGCGCTGATTGTTCCTGTTGCAGTACGTCTGGGGCTTGGCTCGGTGCTGGGCTACCTGATTGCCGGTTGTATTATCGGCCCCTGGGGGCTGCGTCTGGTGACCGATGCCGAAACCATCCTGCATTTTGCCGAGATAGGTGTGGTGCTGATGCTGTTTGTTATCGGCCTGGAGCTGGACCCGCGCCGGCTCTGGACACTGCGGGCCTCGGTTTTTGGCGGCGGGGTGCTGCAAATGGCCTTGTGTGGCCTGGCCCTCGGCGGCTTTTGTATGCTCCTCGGGCTGCGCTGGCAGGTGGCGGTGTTGATCGGCCTGACCCTGGCACTCTCTTCCACGGCGATTGCCATGCAGGCCATGAATGAACGCAATCTGACCCTCTCGCTGATGGGGCGGCGCGCGTTCGCGGTGCTGTTATTCCAGGATATTGCGGCCATCCCGCTGGTGGCGATGATCCCGCTGCTGGCCAGTAGCGGGGCGGCAACCACCACCGGCGCTTTTGTGATGTCGGCGGCCAAAATCGCCGGGGCGCTGGTGGTGGTATTGCTGCTTGGCCGTTACCTGACCCGCCCGCTGCTGCACTTTGTGGCCCGCTCGGGCTTACGGGAAGTGTTCAGTGCCATGGCGCTATTCCTGGTGTTTGGTTTCGGCCTGTTGCTGGAGGAGGCCGGGCTGTCGATGGCGATGGGGGCTTTCCTGGCCGGGGTATTACTGGCCAGCTCCGAATATCGCCATGCACTGGAGAGCGATATTGAGCCGTTTAAGGGCCTGCTGCTGGGGTTGTTCTTTATTGGTGTCGGTATGTCTATCGACTTCGGCACCCTGGTGGATAACCCGCTGCGGGTGCTGATCCTGCTGGTTGGCTTCCTGGTTATCAAGAGCATTATGCTGTGGTTGCTCAGTGTGATTTTACGGGTGCCGGGGAAACAGCGGGGCTGGTTTGCGGTATTGCTGGGCCAGGGCAGTGAATTTGCGTTTGTGGTGTTCGGCGCCGCCCGGATGGCGGACGTACTGGACACCGATTGGGCCAAGTCATTAACCCTTGCGGTGGCGCTGTCGATGGCGGCAACCCCGCTCTTGCTGGTGCTGCTAAATACCCTGGATCGCAACCGGAAAACCGAGAGCCGGGAGGCCGATGAAATTGATGCTGAGCAACCGCGGGTGATTGTGGCGGGGTTTGGTCGTTTCGGCCAGATTGCCGGGCGCTTGTTGATCTCCAGCGGGGTGAAGATGGTGATTCTGGATCACGATCCGGACCATATTGAGACGCTGCGTAAATTCGGTATGAAGGTGTTCTTTGGCGACGCGACCCGGCTGGATATGCTGGAGTCCGCCGGGGCAGAGAAAGCCGAAGTATTGATTAACGCCATTGATGATCCGGCCACCAGTATGCAACTGACCGAGATGGCGAAAGCACACTTCCCGCACCTCCAGGTGATTGCCCGGGCCCGGGATCTGGATCATTACATCCAGCTACGCCATGCGGGTGTCGACCACCCGGAACGTGAAACCTTCGAAGGGGCGCTGAAAATTGGCCGCTATGCCCTGGAAGCATTGGGTGTGGGCAGTTACGAAGCCCGGGAGCGGGCAGATCATTTCCGGCGTTTTAACAGCCGGATGCTGGAAGAGATGGTCGCCGAAGATCACGATGACAAATCGTTTGTCGCCCTCAGCAAGCGCACCAGCGCGATGCTGTCTGACATTATCAATGAGGATCGGGCCTTGCTGGACGATGTGCAGCGTAATGGCTGGCAGGGGACGGCTGAAGGGCTCCACAGCGGTAATGAAAACGATGAGCCGGAGGTCAAACCGGCACCGTAGTGACTGACCAGACGGGCGGCCTTGCCGCCCGTTTTACCATTAACTGAGGGCGACTTTGATCCCCAGCGCCAGCAATACCCCGCCGAGCAGTTTATCGATAATTTTCTGTGTTTTTGCCAGCCCTTTGCGTACCGGCTCACTCTGGATAAGCACTACCAGTAAGGGCCACCAGATACAGGACAGGCCAATAATAATGCCCGCATACCACAGCTTCTCCATCACGCCGGAGTTCACGTTCAGCACCTGGGTGAACATGGCGAGGAAGAACAGGGTGGCTTTGGGATTGAGCAGGTTACAGAGATACCCCTGTAAAAAGGCTTTCTTGAGGGTGGTCTGCTGTGGGCTGTAATGATTAATGTCCATCTTACTGGCGCCCCGGGACAGCAGAGCCTGAATACCTATCCAGCACAGGTAGGCCGCACCGGCATACTTCAGCAGCCCAAACAGCCACGGGGTCGTGGTGATAACCACCGCCAGCCCGGCGACACAATAAGTCATATGGGTTGTTATCCCGGCTATCACCCCCAGGCTGCTCATCATGGCGGCGGCGCGCCGGTAACGGGCGGCATTTTTGATAATCAGGAAAAAGTCCGGCCCGGGAGAGAGCATGCCGAGTGTGGCAATGGTGGCAACAAAGAGTGTGGTCTCTAACATGGTGATATCTCGTACAACGGGGGTGGCTCACTATAGCCTGATGTGGGGATTGCCGTTAAGTGCAAAAATTTCATTATGGCGGGATACCACCGGGCGGGGCGTTTGGCCGCCTTCTGTAACCGGCGGCAGACAGCAAAAGCAAAAAAATTCGCTGTCGCCAATCGGTGGTTAGTCGACTAAAGATTATGCTTTCCGTATAGTGGCGACAATTTTTTTTACTGGGATCAAATCATGATCAGTCTGATTGCAGCGCTGGCAGTAGATAGGGTTATCGGGATGGAAAATGCCATGCCGTGGGACCTGCCTGCTGACCTTGCCTGGTTTAAGCGTAATACGGTGAATAAACCCGTTGTGATGGGGCGGTTAACCTGGGAGTCCATTGGCCGGCCCTTACCGGGGCGGAAAAATATCGTTATCAGCAGCACGCCTGGGGATGACGATCGGGTGGAATGGGTAAGCTCTGTGGACGCGGCTATTGCGGCCTGTGGCGATGCGCAAGAGATAATGGTGATTGGCGGTGGCCGGGTCTATGAACAGTTCCTGCCTCTGGCCCAGCGCCTGTATTTGACCCATATCGACGCCGAGGTGGAAGGGGATACCCATTTCCCGGAATATGAGCCTGATGAATGGCAGTCGGTATTCAGTGAATTTCACGATGCGGACGAGAAAAACTCCCACAGCTACTGCTTTGAGATCCTCGATCGGCGCAGCTAATCCCCGCGGCGGGTAAACATAAAACGGCCTTTTACTCTGGTGAGCAAAAGGCCGTTGGCGTATTCAGGGGCTATTGGGCGGCGGGCTCGTCTTCCCGGGGTGGCCGGGAAGAGGGCTGGATAAACCACTGTTGGTCTTCCCAGCGCAGGCAGGTTAGGTTCCCGCCCCAGCAGCACCCGGTATCGAGGGCGTATATGCCTTGCGGGGTGCCGTTACCTTCCAGGGAAGCCCAGTGGCCAAAGGCAATGCTGTAGGTTTCTGATACCGGGCCGGGGATCTCAAACCACGGTTTCAGCGGAGCCGGTGCATTTTCCGGGGCGTCTTTACAGAACATATCCAGTTGCCCGCCCGGGAAGCAGTAACGCATCCGGGTCAGGGCGTTGGTGATAAAGCGCAGACGCGCCAGCCCGGTGAGCTCGTTGCTCCAGTTACTCGGCAGATCACCATACATCGCGTCAAGGAACAGCGGATAGCTGTCGCTGGACAGCATCGCTTCTACGTCGCTGGCGCAGGCTTTGGCGGTGGCAATATCCCACTGCGGGGTGATACCGGCATGGGCCATCACCAGTTTTTTCTCTTCATCCACCTGCAACAGCGGCTGACGGCGCAGCCAGTTGAGTAGCGCATCGGCATCCGGGGCGCTGAGCAATTCATTGAGTTTATCTTTCGGTTTATTGCGGCTGATACCGGCATACACGCCCAGTAAATGCAGGTCGTGATTACCCAGCACCATACGCACCGCCGGGCCGAGGGATTTCACATAGCGTAAAACCTTCAGGGAATCGGGGCCACGGGCGACTAAATCGCCGGTGAGCCAAAGGGTGTCGTTGTCAGGTGAGAAGCTGACTTTTTGCAATAGTGCGATCAGTTCATCGTAGCAGCCGTGAACATCGCCAATCAGATAGGTAGACATCGTATCAGTGAATAAAATCCGGAATAGCAAGACGGAAAACAGGAATGGCTACACGGAAGCCATTTCCCTGTTCATCGACCATTTCATAATGGCCTTGCATGGTACCCAGCGGCGTTTCGATCACCGCACCGCTGGTGTACTGGTATTCGTTGCCCGGGGTAATCAAGGGCTGTACACCGATGACCCCTTCTCCCTGGACTTCAGTTTCACGGCCATTGCCGTTAGTAATAAGCCAGTAGCGGCCCAGCAGTTGGACCGGATTTCGCCCCAGGTTACGGATGGTGACGGTATAAGCAAATACGAAACGTTCATCATCCGGGGATGACTGGGACTCGATATAGACACTCTGAACCTGAACACACACACGGGGCGAATCTAACATGACTTAGCTCTCCTTCGGGGGCGGATTATCAGCAACAAAATTCGCTAACTGACAATACTGCGCCACAGAGATGTTCTCTGCGCGCATTGCCGGATCAATACCCAGTTCCGTCAGTTGCTCAACGCTGAATAAGTTCCCCAGGCTGTTGCGGACGGTTTTACGACGCTGGTTAAACGCCTCTGTGGTAATACGGCTTAAAATACGCAAATCTTTTACCGGGTGCGGTATTTGCGCATGGGGCACCAGACGTACCACGGCGGAGTCTACTTTCGGTGCCGGGGTGAATGCGGTCGGCGGCACGGCCAGCACCGGGATCACCTGGCAATAGTATTGCGCCATGACACTTAACCGACCATACGCTTTACTGTCCGGTCCGGCAACCAGGCGATTAACCACTTCTTTTTGCAGCATGAAGTGCATGTCCTGGATGGCATCAGTATAGCTAAACAGATGGAACATCAGCGGCGTGGAGATATTGTACGGCAGGTTGCCGAATACCCGCAGCGGCTGGCCGATGGTTTTGGACAGCTCGCCAAAATCCATGGTCATGGCATCTTGCTGATAAATCGTCAGTTTTGGCGCCAGGAACGGATGGGTTTGCAGGCGGGCAGCCAGATCGCGGTCCAGCTCGATAACCGTTAAGGCATCAAGGCGTTCGCCTACCGGCTCGGTCAGTGCCCCCAGGCCCGGGCCGATTTCTACCATGGCCTGGCCTTTTAATGGGTTGATGGCAGAGACAATACTGTCGATAACGAATTTATCATTAAGGAAGTTTTGCCCGAAACGTTTACGGGCTAAATGGCCCTGATGAACTCGAGTATTCATTGACTATTAACAATCATCTTAATGGCGAGATTAAGCGCCGTGATAAAACTGCCGACATCTGCTTTGCCGGTGCCCGCCAGATCCAGCGCGGTACCGTGGTCAACAGAGGTGCGAATAAAGGGTAAACCAAGGGTGATATTCACCGCCCGGCCAAATCCCTGGTATTTTAGCACGGGGAGGCCCTGATCGTGATACATCGCCAGTACCGCATCGGCATGGTCCAGATATTTAGGCTGGAAAAGGGTATCGGCGGGGAGTGGCCCGGTGAGGTTCATCCCCTGCTGGCGCAGCTCGTCGAGCACCGGAATAATGGTGTCTATCTCTTCGGTACCCATATGGCCGCCTTCACCGGCGTGGGGGTTGAGGCCACACACCAGAATATGCGGGCTGGCAATACCGAACTTGGTGCGCAGATCGTGGTGCAGAATGCCGATTATCTGGCGCAGCAGCGGTTTGGTGATCGCCTGAGCGATATCTTTGAGCGGCAGGTGGGTGGTGGCCAGAGCAACACGAAGCTCTTCGGTGGCCAGCATCATCACCACTTTTTCACTGTGGGCGCGCTGCTCGAAAAATTCGGTATGGCCGGTAAACGGCACACCCGCATCGTTAATAATGCCTTTATGTACCGGGCCGGTAATCAGGGCGGCAAATTCACCGTTCAGGCAGCCGTCACAGGCTTTTGCCAGGGTGTCGACCACATACAGGCCGTTCGCCGCGTCCAGGGTTCCCGGCACCGCCGGCGCCTGAAGCGCGCAGGGCAGAATCGTCAATGTACCGGCTGGCTGCGGCGCTGCTGGGGTGGCGGGGTCATAAGGGTGGAGAGTGAGAGGGAGTCCTGACAGCGCTGCCCGTTCGAGCAGTAATTCAGGGGAGGCACAGACGACCATTTCGACGGGCCAGTCGCGCTGTGCCAGCGCGACGACCAGATAGGGACCAATCCCGGCGGGTTCGCCGGGAGTGATCACCACACGGGGTATATTAGCCATTACCGTCCAAAATTTTCACATAAGCAGTGGCACGTTGTTCTTGCATCCAGGTCGCTGCTTCTTCAGAGAATTTACGGTTAAACAGCATGCGATAAGCGCGGTCTTTCTGCGCCACATCGGTTCTGTCTACCGTACGGGTATCCAGCAACTGGATCAAATGCCAGCCGAAGGAAGAGTGTACTGGCGCGCTCACCTGGCCTTTGTTAAGGTGCATCAGCGCATCGCGGAACGCCGGATCGTAGATATCCGGTGCCGCCCAGCCTAAATCACCGCCCTGGTTCGCGGAGCCCGGATCCTGGGAGTTGGCTTTTGCTGCTGCATCAAAGGTCATCTTGCCGCTCTTAATATCGGCGGCGATCTGCTGCAGTTTTTCCCGGGCCTGATCGTCAGACATGATCGGCGAGACTCTCAGCAGGATGTGGCGGGCGTGAACCTCGGTGACCGAAATGCTCTGGCTCTGGCCGCGCATATCGTTCACTTTCAGAATATGGAAACCGACGCCAGAACGGATTGGGCCGATGATATCGCCTTTTTTCGCCGTAGAGAGCGCCTGAGCAAAAATAGACGGCAGCTCCTGAATACGCCCCCAGCCCATCTGGCCGCCTTTCAGCGCCTGTTGATCGGCAGAGTAGGTGATAGCCAGTTTGCCGAAGTCAGCACCGTTGTTTGCCTGATCGACAATAGAGCGTGCCTGGTTTTCAGCATCGCTCACCTGGTCCGCTGACGGGTTTTCCGGCAGTGGGATCAGGATGTGGCTGAGGTTCAGCTCCGTGCTGGCATCATTCTGGTTACCCACCTGGGCGGCCAGATTGTCCACTTCCTGAGGCAGAATGTTCACCCGGCGGCGCACTTCGTTATTGCGCACTTCAGAGATGATCATCTCTTTGCGAATCTGGCTACGGTAGGTGTTGTAGTCCATCCCTTCGTAGGCCAGACGGCTGCGCATCTGATCCAGGGTCATGTTGTTCTGTTTCGCGATGTTGGCGATGGCCTGGGTCAGCTGGTCGTCACTGATTGTCACGCCCATTTTCTGGCCCATCTGCAGCACAATCTGATCCATGATCAGGCGCTCCAGAATCTGATGACGCAAGGTCGCGTCATCAGGGAGCTGTTGTCCGCCCTGGCTGGCATTCAGCTTGACGGACTGCATCAGTCCGTCAACGTCACTCTCCAGCACGACACCGTTGTTGACGACAGCGGCGACTTTATCAACCAGCTGTGGGGCGGCGAAGGTGGTGCTGGCGACTAACGTAAGCCCAAGCAGCAGCGTTCTCCAGTTCTTCATACTTTTTCCATTCCGTTTAACCGCATCGCGGTTGAGTGATTAAACCCAAATTAGAGTGAACTCTGGTACGGCAAGATATTGGACCGTAACATCTGGGTAGTGCCCAGGCCATAGTTGGAGCTCAGGCCGCGTAATTCGATGTTAAAGCCGATGGAGTCATCGTATTTACTCCGGTTATCTTGCCAACCGTTAATTTTACGTTCGTAGCCGACACGCAGCGCATAACAGCAGGAGTTGTACTGGATACCCAGCATTTGGTCCGCTGAATGGTTCACGTTGGTGTCGTAGTAGTAGGCCCCAACCACTGACCAGCGGTCAACAATTGGCCAGCTGGCGGTCACCCCCACCTGAGCGATACCGTGTTTATAACGGTCGTCAGTAGAGTAGTAGCTGGGCAAGGTCGCCTTAATGTATTCCGGGCTGGCGTAGCGGTAATTCAGCTGCAGCATCCGGTCTTCATCACGGCGGTACTCAAGGGCCGCGTTGCCGTTAGCAACGTTATCCATACGCGCATCATACTGTACGCCACCACGCAGACCCCAGCGGTCTGTCATTCGCCAGTAAGTATCACTGGCCCAAATGACGGACCCGCTGCGGCGGTCATCTTCATAGACGCTAGCGGTATCGCCGGTACGCGGTTTTGTAAAGTAGTAGATTTGACCCACAGAGAAGTTAAATCGTTCCACGGCGGCATCATCATAAACGCGGGTTGTGAGGCCGGTCGTGACCTGGTTGGCCGAGGCGATACGGTCCAGACCACTGTAGGTGCGGTCCCGGAACAGGCCGGTATAGTCAGACTGCTGCAGGGTTGAGTCGTAACTGTTGATGGAGCTCTGATCGCGGTATGGCACGTACAGGTACTGCGCCCGGGGTTCCAGCGTCTGGGTATAGCCCTCAGACCAGTCCATATTACGCTCGAAGACCATTTTGCCGTCAATTTTGAACTGCGGCATTACCCGGTTTTCGCTGGAGCGTAATTTATTGGCGGCATCAAGGTTGGCCGAATTGTTTTTAGCAACCCAGTCACGGTACTGGCCCAGGTTGCTTTGCTGGTAATGGGTCGCCAGCAATTTCGCTTCGGTGGTGATGCTTCCCCAGTCGTTTGCCAACGGCAAGTCCAGCGTCGGCTCAATATGCAGACGCGTCGCTTCCGGGTAGTTATTGTTGGCATTTTTAAAGTGAACCGCCTGGCCATACACATGGGCATCAAACGGTCCAAGATCATTCATGTAGTAGTTGACGTCGAGCTGAGGCATAGCCTCATAAGAGTCACTGGTCTGGGTATTAAAGACCTGGAACTTACGGGTAGATACCGTGGCGTCGAAGTTTTTATCCCAGTAACCGGCACTGAAGATCTGCGTGGCATAACCGTCGGTGCTGGAGCCGTATTTGGAGGAGAAGTCGTTGAAATAGTCTTCATCGCTCACTTTGGTAAAGTTCGCGCTCAGGCGCCATACCTGATCAATAACGCCAAAGTGGTTCCAGTAGAACAGCCAGCGGCGGTCGCGGTCATGGTTTTTGGAGTAGTCGTCATCAGACGGCAAATAGTCCATCTCCATGACACCGGCACCGGCATGGGTCAGATAGCGGAATTCGTTTTCCCACATCAGGCCACGCTTGTCCATGTAGTGCGGCGTGATGGTGGCATCAAAGTTGGGCGCAATGTTCCAGTAGTAGGGGATGGCAAATTCAAAGCCGTTGCTTGAGCCCGTTTTGAAACTGGGGATCAAGAAACCAGAACGCCGTTTATCCCCCACAGGCAATTGCAGGTACGGGCTATAAAACACCGGTACTGAACCTATCTTGAAGCGCGCATTCCAGATTTCAGCAATTTCTTCCTGGCGGTCGTGAATAATTTCACTGCCGACCACACTCCAGGTGTTGGAACCGGGCAGACACGATGTAAAGGTCCCGTTTTCCAGAATGGTATAGCGGTTTTCGCCACGTTGTTTCATGACATCCGCAGTACCGCGACCCTGGCGGTCCACCATCTGGTAATTACCTTTCCAGACGTTGGTATCTTTGCTGTTGAAGTTGGTCCAGGCTTTGGGGCCGGTCAGAATTATCTGGTTATCATCGTAATGGACATTGCCCAGGGCATCCGCAGTGCGTACGGTGTCTGTCTGGCCTTCTGCCTGTTTCTGATGGACCTGTACTTCGTCAGAGGTCAGGCGGCTGTTGCCCTGTTGAATATCTACATTACCGGTGAATGTAGCATTATCTGGATAGTTACCATTAGCGTGATCGGCGTTAATAGTCACCGGAAGATTGTTAGTATCGCCTTGTACCAGTGGCCGGTTGTAACTGGGCACGCCAAGCATACACTGAGAGGCAAGATCAGCGGCCAGGCCCTGTTGGCTATACAGCGCTGTACCAATCATTGTGGCCAGCAAGGTGGGAATACGTTTTTTCATGCGCGTTATTCGTTGTTCCATCATCATTGGCTTAGCGCCGGCAAACTGACAGAGACTAACGTAGTCAGCAATTCTGTGCCAGTGTTATTCCTGCTTGTTTGCCCGTGGATACCCGGACGCTCAGTATGTTACGGTTGCGCTGCAACACACTGGTTGATGGGTATATGTTAGTCACCGTTTGGATTGACGGGTATGATAAAGCAAATTCTAGCTGACGGCATGACCATTTGGGGAGTATATGCAGTATTGGGGTAAAGTGGTGGGGGTTGCGATCGCCTTATTTATGGGCGGGGGCTTTTGGGGCGTGGTTCTGGGGTTCCTGGTCGGGCATCTTTTTGATCGCGCCAGAAGCCGCAAAACCGTATGGTTTGCCAATCAGCAGCAGCGGCAATCCATCTTTTTTAGCACCACCTTTGAGGTGATGGGGCATTTAACCAAAGCCAAAGGGCGGGTGACCGAAGCCGACATTCATGTCGCGTCATTATTAATGGATCGGATGCAGCTGACCGGCGAATCCCGGGAGGCAGCCCAGCGCGCCTTCCGTAATGGAAAAGAGGCTAACTATCCGCTGCGGGAAAAAATGCGCCAGTTGCGTCAGGTCTGTTTTGGGCGTTTTGATCTGATCCGCATGTTCCTGGAAATCCAGATTCAGGCGGCGTTTGCCGATGGTTCTTTGCATCCCAATGAACGGGATGTGCTCTACGTGATTGCCGAAGAGCTGGGCATCTCGCGGATGCAGTTTGATCAGTTCCTGCGCATGATGCAGGGCGGGGCGCAGTTCGGCGGCGGCTATCAGCAGTCGGGCGGGGCGCAAGGGAATGGCGGCGGCTGGCAGCAGGCGCAGCGCGGGCCAACCCTGGAAGACGCTTACAGTGTGCTGGGGGTGAAAAGCAGTGATGACGCCCAGACCATTAAGCGCGCTTACCGTAAGCTGATGAGCGAGCATCATCCGGATAAACTGGTGGCGAAAGGGCTGCCGCCGGAGATGATGGAAATGGCCAAGCAGAAGGCCCAGGAGATTTCGCAAGCCTGGGAGATGATCAAAGAGGCCCGCGGGTTTAAATAATCGCCGGGATTGTGCTGGTCATGCCGGCAGGTAATGCGCCTACGCTGATGAACAAAAAGCCCCGCACTGTGCGGGGCTTTTTGTTGCTGCGCGTGGATCAAAAATCCGCCGGCGCGTTAAAGGTCATCTGATTACCAAATGCCGGATGGGTGATAGTGAGCATCTCAGCGTGCAACAACAAACGCGGCGCCATGGCCAGCGCTGCCGGGTGGGCATAAAACCGATCGCCCAGAATCGGGTGCCCGAGGGCCAGCATATGCACCCGCAACTGATGAGAGCGTCCGGTAATCGGTTTGAGTAACACCCGGGTGGTGTTGTCTACCCCGTACTCCAGCACCTGATACGCGGTCTGGGCCGGTTTGCCGGTGTCGTGGCACACTTTTTGTTTCGGGCGATTCGGCCAGTCACAAATCAGCGGCAGGTCCACCACCCCCGCTTGCTGGGGCAGATGCCCCCATACCCGCGCCAGATACTGCTTTTTCGGCTCCCGCTCCCGGAACTGGCGTTTCAGCTCCCGCTCTGCCGCTTTGGTCAGCGCCACCACGATAACCCCGCTGGTGGCCATATCCAGACGGTGGACCGACTCCGCCCGGGGATAATCGCGCTGGATGCGGGTCATGATACTGTCCCGGTGTTCCTCAAGGCGGCCCGGCACCGATAACAGCCCGCTGGGCTTATTGACCACCATGATATGGTCATCCTGATACAGGACCACCAGCCAGGGGTCCTGAGCCGGGTGATACGCTTCCATGGCGGGAGTTTTACTTTCCATTACTGATGGGTCACCACAATCAGGCGTAACGCATCCAGACGCCAGCTGGCCTGGTCAAGGGCCTCCATCACGTGCTGGCGGTTACTCTCGATGGCGTCCAGCTCGTCATCACGGATGTTCGGGTTCACCGCTTTCAGTGCCTCCAGGCGGGCCAGCTCGGCGGTGAGTTTATCGTCCGCTTCGCTACGGGCCGCGTCGATAATCGCCCGGGCTTCTTTCACTACCTGGGTTTCTGCCAGTTGCAGAATGGCGTGTACTTCTTGCTGCACCGCATTCACCAACTTGCTGCCGGTATGGCGATTAACGGCGCTGAGCTGGCGATTAAAGCTTTCGAACTCAACCTGGGTGGCGAGGTTGGTGCCGTTTTTATCCAGCAGCATACGGATAGGGGTGGCCGGCAGGAAACGGCCCAGTTGCAGCTGTTTCGGCGCTTTCGCTTCCACCACGTACATCATCTCTACCAGCAGGGTGCCCACCGGCAGCGCTTTGTTTTTCAGTAACGAGATAGCGCTGGTGCCGGTATCGCCAGAGAGGATAAGATCCAGGCCGTTACGGATTATCGGGTGCTCCCAGGTCACTAACTGCGCGTCTTCACGGGACAGTGCCACATCGCGGTTAAAGGTGATGGTGCAGCCATCTTCCGGCAGGCCCGGGAAGTCAGGGACCAGCATATGGTCAGACGGCGTAAGCACTATCATGTGTTCGCCGCGATCGTCCTGATTAATCCCGATAATATCGAACAGGTTCATGGCAAAGTTCACCAGCGCCGGGTCGTTATCCTGGGCGGCGATATCGTCCGCCAGCTGTTGCGCTTCCTCACCGCCGTTGGAGTGGATCTCCAGCAAGCGGTCGCGGCCCTGCTCCAGCTGCACTTTCAGCGCATCATGCTGGCTGCGGCAGGCTTTAATCAGTTCCGGGAAGCCGTCGGTTTTATCCGGGGAGGCGAGGTATTCCACCAGTTGGGCGCACACGCTGTCGTAAATCGTGCGGCCAGTCGGGCAGGTATGTTCAAAGGCGTCCAGCCCTTCGTGGTACCACTGCACCAGTACTTCCTGGGCCGTTTTTTCCAGGTACGGCACGTGGATCTGGATATCATGGGCCTGGCCGATACGGTCCAGACGGCCAATACGCTGTTCCAGCAGATCCGGGTTGAACGGCAGATCGAACATCACCAGATTGCTGGCAAACTGGAAGTTACGCCCTTCGGAGCCGATTTCGGAACACAGCAGTACCTGGGCACCGGTGTCTTCTTCCGCAAACCAGGCCGCCGCGCGGTCGCGCTCGATAATCGACATCCCTTCGTGGAAGACCGCGGCACGGATACCTTCACGCTCGCGCAGCACTTGCTCCAGTTGCAGAGCCGTGGCGGCTTTGGCGCAAATCACCAGCACTTTTTGGGCCCGGTGGCGGGTCAGATAGCCCATCAGCCATTCTACGCGCGGGTCGAAGTTCCACCAGGTGGCAGAGTCCCCTTCAAATTCCTGGTAAATCTGTTCCGGGTAGAGCATATCCCGGGCGCGCTCTTCGGCCGATTTACGGGCGCCCATAATGCCGGAGACCTTAATCGCGGTCTGGTACTGGGTAGGCAGCGGCAGCTTAATGGTCGACAAGGTACGCTGCGGGAAGCCTTTCACCCCGTTACGGGTGTTACGGAACAGCACGCGGCTGGTGCCGTGGCGGTCCATCAGCATATGGATCAGTTCCTTACGGGCCGTTTCGGCATCGGCGCTATCGCTATTGGCCGCCTGTAACAGTGGCTCAATGTCCTGTTCGCCAATCAGTTCACTCAGGGCGTTCAGCTCATCGCTACTCAGATGGTTCCCCTCCAGCAGCAGGGCAACGGCATCGGCGACTGGACGATAGTTCTGCTGCTCTTCAACGAACTGCTCAAAATCGTGGAAGCGGTTAGGGTCCAGCAGACGCAGACGGGCAAAGTGGCTCTCCATGCCCAGTTGTTCCGGGGTGGCGGTCAGCAGCAGCACCCCAGGGACATGCTCTGCCAATTGTTCAATCGCCAGATATTCGCGGCTGGGGGCCTCTTCGCTCCACACCAGGTGGTGTGCTTCATCCACCACCATAATGTCCCAGTCTGCTTCACACAGATTTTCCAGGCGCTGTTTATTGCGGCGCACAAAGTCCAGCGAGCAGATAATCAGCTGTTCGGTGTCGAACGGGTTGGTGCTGTCGTGCTGGGCTTCGGCATAGCGTTCGTCATCGAACAGGGCAAAGCGCAGGTTAAAGCGGCGCAGCATTTCGACCAGCCACTGGTGCTGGAGGGTTTCCGGCACGATGATCAGCACGCGTTCTGCGGCGCCAGACAGCAACTGCTGGTGGATTATCATCCCGGCTTCAATGGTTTTACCGAGGCCGACTTCATCGGCCAGCAGCACGCGCGGAGCGTGGCGATGACCCACATCCCGGGCAATATGTAACTGGTGAGGGATCAGGCTGGTACGCATACCGCGCAGGCCGCTCCACGGCTGGCGCGACTGCTCGCTCTGGTATTTACGGGAGCGAAAGCGCAGGGCAAAGCGGTCCATACGATCCAGTTGCCCGGCGAACAAACGATCCTGCGGCTTACTGAACACCAGTTTGCTGTCGAGGAATACTTCACGCAGCACAATGCCGGCTTCTTCGGTATCCAGGCGGGTACCGATATAGGTCAGCAGGCCCTTTTCTTCTTTTACTTCGTCAACTTTCAGCTGCCAGCCTTCATGGCTGGTCACGGTATCTCCTGGATTGAACATCACCCGGGTAATGGGGGAGTCATTGCGGGAGTAGAGGCGGTTTTCATCGGTGGCGGGAAATAGCAGGGTGACCATTCGCGCATCCATGGCGACTACAGTCCCTAAACCCAGTTCGCTCTCTGTGTCGCTGATCCAGCGTTGACCAAGTGTAAAAGGCATATCGTTTCGGCTCTTTAGTTACTAGTTATGCAGGCAGTAGTACGGTCCCACGCCGGGCGGAATGGCGTAGGGCCTGAAAATGAGTGAATACTCACCACGCTCCACACGTCCGGTCAGGGCCCGGATTGTCCGTGGAACTGATGCCAGAGTGCGCATAAAAAGTGATGGGTATTTAGGAAGGGCGCTATGGTACTGGATGAAAGGCGTTTCGTCACCTGTCAAAATAGTCCGAGTTGCCCGGTAACCAGTGTAGCAAAATCATCGTGCAGAAAGGGTAAAATCCCGTCAGCCACTGGCTGTAGCTGGCGGGACAAATAGTGCTCATAATCCAGCACAGACTGGCGATATTCCAGGGGTTCGGGGCCATTTATCGTCCAGACGTAATGAATTGCCCCGCGATTTTGGTACTGCGGCGGCCGCCCGAGGCGCACATTTTGTTCATCTGCCAGCCGGGCAGCCCGCACATGGGGTGGCACATTACGCTGGTACTCACTCAGCGGGCGGCGCAGGCGCTTACGGTACACTAACTGGTCGTCCAGCTCCCCGGCCATCAGCCGGGCGATGGTCTCGCGTATATAGTCCTGATAGGGCTGGCGCAGAAAAATACGCTGGTAGAGTTCCTGCTGAAACCGCTGGGCCAGCGGTGTCCAGTCGGTACGCACGGTTTCCAGCCCCTTAAACACCATATGCTCGCTATCCCCGCGGCGGATCATCCCGGCGTAGCGTTTCTTACTGCCGGTTTCCGCCCCGCGGATGGTGGGCATCAGAAAACGGCAGTAATGGGTTTCATATTCCAGCTCCAGGGCGCTGGTAAGCTGCATCTCCTGCTGCAAATGATCCCGCCACCAGCGGTTAACCATCGTCACCAGCTGGCGGCCAATTGCATCGGCCTGCTGTTCGCTGTGGGCCTTTTTCAGCCAGACAAAGGTCGAATCGGTATCCCCGTAGATGACGTCATAGCCTTCGGCTTCGATGAGCGCCCGGGTCTGACGCATAATGGCGTGGCCGCGCAGGGTAATCGACGAGGCCAGCCGGGGATCGAAAAAGCGACAGGCGCTGGTGCCCAGTACCCCATAGAAGGCGTTCATCAGAATTTTCAATGCCTGGGAGAGCGGTTTATTGTGCTGGCGCTTGGCTGCATCCCGGCCGAGCCAAATTTGTTCAACGATCGCCGGCAGGCAGTGGCGGGTGCGGGAGAAGCGCGCACCGAGAAACCCCTCCGCGCTCTGGGCATCGTCGGGCTGTGCCAGGCCGGTCACCAGACCCACCGGATCGATCAGAAAGGTGCGGATAATCGACGGGTACAGGCTTTTGTAATCCAGCACCAGTACCGAGTCATAGAGCCCGGGGCTGGAGTCCATTACATAGCCGCCCGGGCTGGCCTGGGGCGGGATCTCCCCCAGGTTTGGCGCCACAAAGCCACTGCGGTGCATGCGCGGGAAGTAGAGGTGGTAAAACGACGCCACCGATCCGCCGTGCCGGTCCGCGGGCAGCCCGTTAACCGTGGCGCGCTCCAGCAGGAAGGGCATCAGATCGGTTTTATGGAAAATAGCCGTGACCAGCTGGCAATCTTTGAGGTTGTAAATGGCCAGCGCGTTTTTATCCTCCCGGAACTGGCGTTCGATCTCATCCAGCCGGTGCCAGGGATCGTTAATCGCTTTCCCTTCCCCGAGCAGCTCCCGGGCCACGCTTTCCAGCGCAAAAGAGGCGAAATTCCAGAAGGCGGATTTTAATGACTCGATGCCGTCCACGATCAGGCGGCCACTGGCCTGGGCAAAAAAGACCCCCGGCTTAAAGCCGTGTTCGCGCCACTCCAGGGCTTGCTGGCCCCGGCCAAGGCGCAGCGGGATCCGGTAACGCTCCGCGTGATCCTGTAAGACGCGCAGATCAAACTGCACCAGATTCCAGCCGATTATCACATCGGGATCATGATCCGCAAACCACTGGTTAAGTTTCTCCAGCAATTGAGGGCGACTGTTCACGTACTCCAGCTGCATATCTTCAGGGTGATGGTGCCCCTGATCCGGCCCCAGCATATAGACCTGGCGCTGGCCGCAGCCTTCCAGACCAATGCAGTACAGCTCGCCGTGGCGGCTGGTTTCAATATCCAGAGAGACCCATTTCAGTGTCGGGCGGTAGCCGTTATCCGGCTGCAGGCGGCTATTGATCAGCCCGCCGGGGCCTGGCTCGCCGGTGACCCGCACCGGGGCGTTAATAAAGCGCTCCATCAGGTAGCGTTCCGGGGGGCGGATATCCGCCTCATAGACGGTGATCCCGGCCTCTTTCAGGCGTTTTTCGAGGCGCAACAACTGGCGGTACTGGCGGCAATAGAGCCCACATACCGGCTGCTGATGAAAATCCTGAAGCGCCAGCGGGGCAAGGCGCCACTGGCGTTCAGTCGCCAGCAGTTGCTCAACGCGGGATTGCTGATTCTGCGGAACAAAGGCAACCGATTCCTGCGGGGGCAGGGTGACATTGAGCGGGCCATTGTCGGTAGCCAGCCAGAAATTGATCACTGTCCCCTGGGGGGTATCCTGCCAGTGACGGGTGAGCAGGAACCCCTGGCATGATTGTGTCACTGGGATATCCGGAATAAAAAAACCAGGCCTGAGTATAGCCTGGTTGTTCCCGAATTACTGCGGATATGTACAGTATTACTGGCCGTAGTAAGCGTGGCGACCGTGTTTGCGCAAGTAATGTTTATCCAGCAGGGTTTGCTGGATATCCGCCAGTTGGGGGGCCAGCTGGCGGCAGAAGATCCCCATATAGGCAACCTCTTCCAGCACAATGGCGTTGTGTACCGCGTCCATGGCGTCTTTCCCCCAGGCAAATGGCCCGTGGGAGTGCACCAGTACACCGGGCATTTGGGCCGGATCAATCCCCTGCTGGCGGAAGGTTTCGGCGATCACTTCACCGGTTTGCCATTCGTAATCACCGTCAATTTCGCCATCGGTCATTTTACGGGGGCAGGGAATGGTGCCGTAGAAATAGTCCGCGTGGGTGGTGCCGGTGGCCGGGATCCCCAGGCCTGCCTGGGCCCAAATGGTGGCGTGGCGGGAATGGGTATGAACAATGCCGCCGAGGCTCGGGAAGCGCTGGTATAACAACCGGTGAGTGGGGGTGTCCGACGACGGCTTCTTATGCCCGTCGACCACCTCGCCGGTGGCCAGGCTGACCACCACCATATCTTCAGCGGTCATGGCGCGGTAGTCCACCCCGGAAGGCTTGATAACGACCAGCCCTTGCTGGCGATCGACGGCGCTGACATTCCCCCAGGTCAGGGTCACCAGATGGTGTGCCGGGAGTGCCAGATTGGCCGCCAGCACCTGGTGTTTCAGATCCTCTAACATAACAACCTCTCTCGGGTATCGCCCGCCGTGGTTCGGGCGGGCGGTCTTAAGCTCAGCGTTTAGTACCGTAGTACACGTCGTTCCAGCGCAGGCTCTCTTTAAACGCCGGTAGCCGGGTGTCGTTATCAATTACCGCCAGTTCGATGCCATTAAGCTCGGCATACAGGCGCATATCGTCGAGGGTCAGGCTCTGGCTGAATACCGTATGATGGGCACCGCCGGCGAGGATCCAGGCTTCAGAGGCGGTGGGCAGGTCCGGCTGGGCTTTCCACAGGGCATTCGCCACCGGCAGTTTGGGCAGAGAGTGGGGCGTGGCCACCGCATCGACACAGTTGACCAGCAGGCGGAAGCGATCCCCAAGATCGATCAGGCTGGCATTCAGCGCCGCCCCTGGCCGGGTGTTAAAGATCAACCGCGCCGGATCGTCTTTACCGCCAATCCCCAGCGGTTGCACGTCGAGGATCGGTTGCTCTGCGGTGGCGATGGACGGGCAGACTTCCAGCATATGCGAGCCGAGCACCAGATCGTTCCCCGGCTCAAAGTGGTAGGTATAGTCTTCCATAAATGAGGTGCCGCCCGGCAGACCGGCCGACATCACTTTCATAATGCGCACCAGGGCGGCGGTTTTCCAGTCTCCTTCACCCGCAAAGCCGTAGCCCTGGGCCATCAGGCGCTGTACTGCCAGGCCGGGCAATTGCTTCAGGCCGTGCAGATCTTCAAAGGTGGTGGTGAAGGCGTTAAACCCGCCGGCTTCCAGGAAGCGTTTCATTCCCAGTTCAATGCGGGCGGCTTCCAGCACGTTCTGGCGTTGCTCACCGTTTACCTGGGCGGCCGGGGTCAGGCGGTAGCTGCTTTCGTACTCGTCCACCAGGGCATTGATATCACCGGTGCTCACTTCATTGACCACGGCCACCAGGTCACCGATCCCCCAGGTATTGACCGAGAAACCGAATTTTATCTGGGCGGCCACTTTGTCCCCTTCGGTGACCGCCACTTCGCGCATGTTGTCGCCAAAACGCGCCACTTTCAGCTGGCGGGTGTTCTGTTTAACCACTGCCTGACGCATCCAGGCGCCGATGCGCTGGTGGGCGCGGGGGTCCTGCCAGTGGCCGGTGACCACGCTGTGCTGCAGGCGCATACGGGCACCGATAAACCCGAACTCGCGGCCGCCGTGGGCAGTCTGGTTAAGGTTCATAAAGTCCATATCGATGCTGCCCCAGGGCAGTTGCGCATTGTATTGGGTGTGGAATTGCAGCAGCGGCTTGTTGAGAATGCTCAGGCCGTTGATCCACATTTTGGCCGGGGAGAAAGTATGCAGCCAGACCACTAACCCCGCGCAGGCATCGTGATAGTTGGCGTCGCGGCATATGGCGGTAATTTCGTCCGGGGTGGTACCCAGCGGTTTCAGGACCAGTTTGCAGGGCAGTCTGGCTTCGCTGTTGAGGGCATTCACCACATGTTCGGCATGCTGCGTCACCTGGCGCAGGGTTTCCGGGCCATACAAATGCTGGCTGCCAATAACGAACCACACCTCATGTTGCGCAAAAATAGTCATGTTCATGTCCTTAATGGGTCAGGGCCACTGCCTCTGCCGGTGCGCCGGGCAGTGAAGCGGTAGATACGGGAAGATAGTGTTGTTCAGCACTGGCGGACCACTGCCGGTAGCGCTGGTACAGGTGTTCAAAGCGCGCCGCCTGCGTTGGATCAGGCTGCAGAGTGTGCTCAATGGCGCTGGCCATTTGCTGCTGGGCGGCCGGAATATCGCGGTACACACCGGCGGCAACGGCACCGAAGATGGCCGCCCCGAGGGCGCAGCACTGGTCGGATTCAATGATGTGCAGCGGGCGGTTCAGCACGTCACAGCACACTTGCATAATGGTCTGGTTCTTACGGGCAATCCCGCCGAGGGCCATTACGTGGTGCACCGGGATCCCCTGTTCGGTAAAACACTCCATAATCGCTCTGGCACCAAAGGCAGTCGCGGCAATCAGCCCGCCAAACAGGGACGGGGCATCGGTACCGAGGTTCAGGCCGGTGATAACCCCTTTCAGGCGCTGGTTGGCATAGGGGGTGCGGCGGCCATTGAACCAGTCGAGGATCACCGGCAACTGGTCAAGCTGCGGATTGGCCGCCCAGGCGGCGGTTAGCGCAGGCAGCAACTGCTGTTTGCTGGCGGCGATGCTATCTGCCAGCGCGGGATGTTGCCCGGCCAGCTGGTCCAGAGGCCAGCTCAGCAACTGGCTGAACCAGGCATAGATATCGCCGAAGGCGGACTGGCCCGCCTCCATGCCGATAACACCCGGCACCACGCTGCCGTCAACCTGGCCGCAGATCCCTTTTACGGTCCTGTCGCCCACGGCGGATGGGTCGGCGGTAAGAATGTCGCAGGTAGAGGTGCCTATCACTTTGACCAGGGTGTTAGGCTGGGCCCCGGCGCCCACGGCCCCCATATGGCAATCAAAGGCCCCACCCGCGATGGTTACCGTCCCGGCCAGGCCGAGGCGCTGCGCCCATTCGGGGCTCAGGTGGCCCACCGGCGTATCGGCAGTCCAGGTGTCGGTGAACAGCGGATATGCCAGGTGGCGGTTAATGCACGGGTCGAGCTGGTCAAAGAAACTGGCCGGGGGCAGCCCGCCCCAGTGTTGGTGCCACAGGGATTTGTGGCCCGCGGCGCAGCGGCCGCGCTTCAGCCGGGCCGGGTGGGTGGTGCCGCTCAGCAGCGCCGGTACCCAGTCACACAGCTCCACCCAACTGGCCGCGGCTTGCGCGACAGCGGCATCCGTTCGGGTGATATGGAGGATTTTGGCCCAGAACCACTCGCTGGAATAAATACCGCCAATATAGCGGGAGTAATCGGTTTTACCCGGCTGGTGGCACAGGCGGGTGATTTCTTCAGCCTCTTCCACGGCGGTGTGATCTTTCCACAGTACAAACATGGCATTGGGATTGCTGGCAAATTCCGGGGTTAATGCCAGTACCTCGCCCCGGGCATTGATCGGGGCTGGGGTTGATCCGGTGCTGTCCACCCCGATGCCCACCACGCTGGCCCGTTGCTGGGCGGTGAGTTTAGCCAGTGCGCCGGTCAGGGCCTGCTCCATGGATTCAATATAATCGCGGGGGTGGTGGCGGAACTGGTTGCGGGGGGCATCGCAAAATAGTCCTTGCTGCCAGCGGGGGTACCAGGCGACATCGCTGGCCAGTGCCTGACCGGTGGTGCAGTCTACCGCCAGAGCGCGAACTGAATCACTGCCAAAATCCAGACCCAGTGCAATTGCCATCATGTGACTCCGTGAATGAAATAAACATGACAGAACAGTAGAGTCGGTGGCGAAAAGTCGTCAGGCTGCAAAGGCTGATCTTATGGATTATATTGCTGTCAGGATGATAATTGTGACGCCCCGCAAATATTCAATGTGGACATATCTGCCACAGTTATAGACACTTCTGTTATTGCTTCGGATGGGGAAGCATCGCCTGGATTCTGATGTTGTGCGGCCAGCAAGGTTATTCTGCTGGCGGTGGCCCGGAAACAGGGGTGAAGAGAAAAATAAACCGTCAATATGGACAAACGGTTTCTGTGTTGAGCTGCCGAGGAGTGCGCGTCATATGTCTGAACCACAAAACGATCCCCTGTTACCCGGTTACTCGTTTAATGCCCATCTGGTGGCCGGGTTGACGCCTATCGAGGCCCATGGCCCGCTGGATTTTTTTATTGACCGTCCCCTGGGGATGAAAGGGTTTATCCTCAATCTGACAGTGCGCGGTGAAGGGGTGGTGGATAACCAGGGCCACCGGTATATCTGTAAACCCGGCGATATTTTGTTATTTCCTCCGGGGGAGATCCACCATTATGGTCGCCACCGGGAGAGCCCCTGCTGGTATCACCAGTGGATCTATTTCCGCCCCCGGGCCTACTGGATGGAGTGGCTTAACTGGCCGCTGCTGTTTGCCCAGACCGGGATCTACCGGCCAGATGAGGAGCACCAGGCCGCGTTTTCGGCGTTGTTCCAGCAGGTGATTGACGCGGCCCAGAGCGGCGGGCGTTATGCGGAACTGCTGGCAATTAACCTGCTGGAGCAGTTGTTGCTGCGGCGCATGGAAGTGCTGAGTGAATCACTGAATCCGCCGCTGGATAACCGGGTGCGGGATGCCTGCCAGTACATCAGCGACCATTTGGCAGACAGCCAGTTTGATATTGCCAGTGTTGCCCAGCATGTCTGTCTCTCCCCCAGCCGGTTATCGCATCTGTTCCGCCAGCAATTAGGGGTCAGCGTGCTGAACTGGCGCGAGGATCAGCGCATCAGCCAGGCTAAGCTTCTGCTCAGCACCACCCGGATGCCGATCGCCAGTGTGGGGCGTAATGTCGGCTTTGAGGATCAGCTCTACTTTTCCCGGGTATTTAAAAAATGTACCGGCGCCAGTCCCAGTGAGTTCCGGGCCGGGTGTGAAATGGTGGCGCGTTAATACCGGGGCCGCCCGTCAGTGGGCGGGCCGGGATGTAGAGTTTTGTATATCTCCCGCCGCCTGTCTTGACGCTGCCGGGCCGCCCCGTGACAATCGGCCATTAGTATATTTCCTGGGCGATATATGGAAACATTATTTGAGCAGTTTATCAGCCATTCAGCCAGCTGGGCGCTGTTTGCCATCTGGCTGGTGGCATTTACCGAATCGCTGGCATTAGTGGGGCTGTTGATGCCCGGCACCCTGGCGATGGCGGGGCTGGGGGCGCTGATTGGCAGCGGGCAGGTGAGTTTTTACCAGTCCTGGCTGGTGGCCATGACTGGCTGCTTTCTCGCGGACTGGATCTCGCTGTGGCTGGGCTGGCGGTTTAAAAGGCCCCTGCATCGCTGGCGCTTTCTGAAAAAACACAAAACCATGCTCGATAAGACCAAACTGGCCCTGCATCAGCACAGTATGCTGACGATTCTGGCCGGGCGATTTATCGGGCCGACGCGTCCGCTGGTGCCGATGGTGGCCGGGATGCTGGGCCTGCCGGTGCGTAAATTTATCGCCCCCAATATTCTCGGCTGCGTGTTATGGCCGCCGATTTACTTCTTGCCTGGGATCCTTGCCGGGGCGGCCATTGATATTCCGGCGGCGCTGCAAAGTGCGGCCTTTAAGTGGCAATTACTGGGTCTGGCGCTGTTGTTGTGGCTGGCCGGGTGGCTGTGCTGGCGCTGGTGGCGCAGTATGCCCATTGGTGGCGGCAAAACCCTGAAGCGCCTGCCCCGGGCATGGCTTAACTGGCTGGCGCCCGCGGTGTCTGCCGGGGCGCTGGCCGGGGTGGTTATCATGGTGCAGCACCCCCTGATGCCGGTGTATCTGAAAATCCTCGGCAAGGTGCTGGGTATTTACACTGAAGTTTGAATCCCCAATAACCGGGCGGCACTGCTTTCGCCGCGCAGCAGTGCCGCGGTATCCCCACTCCAGATTATCCGGCCTTCCCCCACCACGATACTGCGCGGGGCGATACGCAACGCATCCTCCAGACTGTGAGAGACCATTAACAGGGTGAGCTGGCGGCTGCGGCACACGTCATCCAGCAGGCCGAGTATCTCCTGGCGTAGTGCCGGATCCAGGGCTGAGAATGGCTCATCCAGCAACAGGATCGGCTGCTGGCGGATCAGGCAACGGGCTAATGCTGCCCGCTGGCGCTGGCCGCCGGATAACTGATCCGGTTTGCGGTCCAGCAAGTCACCGATGCCCATCACACCGGCGATATGCTGTAACTGTTCCCGCTGGGCCGGGGTCAGACGCAGGCCAGGGTCCAGCCCGAGGCCGATGTTTTGGGCGATGGTGAGGTGGCTGAACAGATTATTTTCCTGGAACAACATCGACACTGGCCGCCGGGCGGGCGGGGTGGCGGTATGGTCGGCGCCGTTAAGCAGGATCTGGCCGTGGGTGGGGGGCAGAAAACCGGCGATCAGGCTCAGCAGCGTGCTCTTCCCGGCCCCGCTGGGGCCAAGAATCGCCACGCGTTCGCCGGCGGCGACCTTAAGGCTAAAGCGCATTGGCAGGTGGCGATACAGCCAGGTGGCATCATTCAGGGTTAGCATGGCGCTCCGGGAGTCGTTCAATCAGGCTAAATAACATAAAGCACAGCAGTAACAGGATAAGCGCGGTAACCGCCCCCTGCTGGCCGCGATAGGCCCCCATTTGCTGATACAGCCAGAACGGCAGGGTGCGGAAGTCATCACTGCCGAACAAGGCGACCACCCCGAAGTCACCCATCGACAGTACGCAGGCAAACGCCAGCGCCTGGGCCAGTGGCCGGGAGAGCGCCCGCAGCTCTATCCAGTACAGCCGCCGGTAGCCGCTGATACCCAGCGACTGGCACAGCCGTGAGTAGCGCCCGGCCACATCGCGCATTGGATTATCGAGGACTTTCATGGCATAGGGGATGGCCATCAGGGCATTTGTAAAAATAACGATACCGTCCGGGTGCCCGGGCAGGCCGCTGGTCTGGCTGAACAGCAGAAAAAAGCCCGTTGCCAGCACGATACCCGGCATCGCGAGGATTACTGTCCCGGAAAGTTCAAGGCATTGCCCGGCCAGCAGGCGCTGGCGCAGGCGTAATTCCCGGCTACTCCACAGCAACATCATGGTCAGCACAACACAGAGTATCCCCGCCCCGAGGGCGATACGTAACGAGGTTCCCAGCGCCTGCCACAGTGCCGGCGCCCGCAGTACCAGCAGGATATCGCGGTTCAGGCCATCGACGATAACCGCCAGCAGCGGCGGCACCAGCAGTAACAGAAAAGTGCCGATAAGCAGCGTATCAGCACAGCGGCTGAGCCAGCTGTCCTCGGGATTGTGCCAGTCCGGCTGCCGGGTGGTGCCCGCCGGCAGTGACGGGCTGAAACGCTGGCTGAGCAACATCAGCCCCAGGCAGCAGCTCATCTGGATCAGCGCCAGCAGCGCCGCTTTACCGGGATCATAATCAAAACTCAGTGCCTGGTAGATAGCCAGCTCAATGGTGGTGGCCTGGGGGCCACCGCCCAGGGCGAGCACCGTTGCGAAGCTGGCGAAGCACAGCATAAAGATCAGGGCGGCCACCGGCAGGATCTGGCGACGTAGCCAGGGCCACTCCACCAGGCGGAAGAGATAGCCGTTGGTCATACCCAGCTGTGCGGCCAGCTGGCGCTGCTCGCGCGGGATCTGCTCCAGGGCCTGTAACAATAAGCGGGTTGCCATCGGCAAGTTAAAGAAAACGTGGGCCAGCAAGATCCCCCCAAGGCCATAAGGGGAAAACTGCCACTCCAGCCCCAGCAGGCGGCATAGTGCGGCCAGCCAGCCTTCACGGCCATACACCGTCAACAGCCCGAATATCGCCACCAGCACCGGCAGCACCAGGGTCATGGCACACAGCCGCAGCAGCAGGGTACGGCCGGCAAAATGGCGGCGGCTCAGGGATCTGGCCAGCGGGATGGCGGGCAGCACGGCAAACAGGGTGGACAAGAAGGCCTGCCAGAATGAGAAGCGCACCACATGCCACAGGTAGCTGTCCTGCAAGATTTCCCGGGCCTGGAGGCCCCCGCCATTGCCCGCAGCACTCAGCCACAGGGTGGTGAAGGCGGCCAGCGCGACACCGGCTACTCCCCCCGCCGCCAGCAGGCCGGGGATCAGCCAGCCGGGGGGGATAACGGCGCGCATCAGCGGCTGACGGCGCGTTGCCATGCACTTATCCAGGCGGTGCGCTGCCGGGCAACGTCTGCCGGGGAATATTCGAGGGTTGCGGCCGGTTTCACCAGGGTGTCAAAGCCCGCCGGTAACGCCACCGGGGTAACCGGGTACATCCAGTTGCCGGTGGGGATGGTGTTCTGGAAATCGGCGGACACGATAAACTGCATAAATTTTTCCGCCAGCGCCGGTTGCTGGCTGGCGGCCAGGCGGCCGGCGACTTCAACTTGCAGGTAGTGCCCCTCACTAAACCCCGCCGCCGCATACTGGGTTTTATGCTCGGCAATCTGATGGTAAGCCGGGGAGGTGGTGTAGCTGA
Organism: Shimwellia pseudoproteus; assembly: GCF_016415625.1. Lineage (GTDB taxonomy): Bacteria > Pseudomonadota > Gammaproteobacteria > Enterobacterales > Enterobacteriaceae > Shimwellia > Shimwellia pseudoproteus. The sequence continues at coordinate 142,942 of NZ_WBXP01000001.1, read as the reverse complement.
GTACCAGGTCGCTTTCGCCTTTCAGGAACAGGCCATAGGCTTCACTCCAGCCTTTGGTCACGGTGACGGTTTTGCGGGCCAGTTTCTGCCAGGCGTCCGGGGCCTGATCGCCATAGACTTTTTGCATCCACAGCAGCAGGCCCAGCCCCGGAGTACTGGTGCGCGGGTCCTGATAAATTACCCACCATTTTTCCGGGCTTTCGACCAGCTCATGGAGGCTTTTCGGCGGGTTTTTCAGCTTGTTCTGGTCATAAACAAACGCGAAATAACCGTAGTCGTAGGGCACAAAGGTGGTGTTTTTCCAGCCACCCGGCAGGGTGAGCCCGTCGGTTTTCACCCCGGATGGCGCGAACAGGCCGGTTTGGGTGGCGGCCGCCAGCAGGTTGTTATCCAGCCCGAGCACCACGTCTGCTTTGCTGTTTTTCCCCTCCATACGCAGGCGATTAAGCAAAGAGACCCCGTCTTCGAGGGCGACAAACTTCAGTGTGCAGCCGCACTGGGCCTCAAACGCTTTTTTTACCGCCGGGCCAGGGCCCCATTCTGCGGCAAAAGAGTCGTAGGTATAGACCGTGAGCAGCGGCTTAGCCATTGCCGGGGCGGTGAGCAGTATCAATACCGGGAGAAGTCGTTTCAGCACGTTGCTTTCCTTTGTGGGCTGTAAGGCGGCGAAGAGCCTGGGCGGGAGCCTCAAATCCCTTCGCCGGCGTTATCCGGAGCAGGTTCGACGGGTATTATCTCAGCGCAGCGGCGGTGGCCGTGGCACCCCGTTGAGAACGGTTTACATTGTAATGATTGCGCACCTTTTGCGAAAGATTTACGGCTCCGGCGGGGCGAACCAGGCCGCTTTAAAATCGAACCAGCCGAGGGTGTTCATCCGCACGCCGCGCATACTGCGTTGCCCTTCAATGGTGAGCCAGTGGTGGATCAGCGGCACCATATGCTGTTCTGCCAGTAACTGCTGGCACCAGCTGGGCAGATCCAGCTCACCCGCCCGCCAGCGCCTGGCGTCCTCTTGCCAGTCGCGCGGGATGCAGCGTTGTAATAGCGGTATCTCAAACAGGTGAGCAAACAGGGAAAATTCCAGCGGCAGGGTAAAGTTGGCGCTATTGAGCCACAGATCGCTCACCACCTCGCCCTGATGCCAGTCGGCGTAGTCGATCTCCTGGATTGTCAGGGTCACCCCCTGTGCGGCCAGCAAGCGCGCCATCATCCGGGCAAGTAGTTGGTGTTCCGAATGCTCCCGGTAGTAGGTAATGGTCAGGGACTCCAGCCCGGCGGGCTTCTCGCAGCGGCTGGGTTGCGGGGCATGATGCCAGCGCGGTAACAGCCCCCAGGCCGGGAACCAGTAGCGTTGATAGTGCGGTTCCGCCTGGCCTATCAAATCCACCGGTGAGAGGATCTGGCTGATCCACTGGCGCAGATCCTGGCGCGGGGCGTAGCGGGATCGTTGATCAAACAGCAAGTAGTAGCAGCCTTCTTCAAGGCGGCTTTCAAAGGACTTTTCGTTATCCCGGGAGGGGCTGCTGGTGGATTGCAGCTGCACACCGCAGATCTGATCGTCATTGATATCCGGCAGTACCCAGAAGTTTACTTCGTCGATCAGCGCCCGGAAGCCAAAATAATCATCAAATGCGTGGATCTGTAGCTGGTTACGGTTATTGCGCACCACCGAATAGGGGCCGGTACCGCGGGGATGGCTGGCAAAATCGCCCATAGAGGGCCATTCCCGGGGCAGGATCATGGCGCTGGTGTTGGCGATAAGCCAGGGCAGCCAGCGATCCGGCTGGCTGAGGGTGATATCCAGCGTCCAGGGCGTGGGGGAAGCAATACCGCTGATATGGGCATACAGCGGCAGGGCCGTGATGCGCTGTAGCGCGCTGATCACGTCTTCCATCTCCAGCTCCCGGCCGTGGTGAAAGCGGATCCCCGGGCGCAGGTAAAAGCGCCAGTGGAGCGGGGAAATCTGCTGCCAGTGGTGGGCAATATCCGCTTCCAGTTCCCCGTTTTCCTCATTTATCCGGGTCAGACCATTAAAAATTTGCCGGGCAATGTGGGTTTCTGAGCGGCGCAGGGCGGAACCGGGCAGTAAATTGAGTAACGGGCGGTAGTAGAGCACCCGCAGAATATGGCGGCCCTGGTGAAAGCTGCGGCCGAGGTGCGACAGCAACATCTGGCGTACCGCGGCTTTATCCCCGACTATCTGTACTAACTGATCAATACGATCTTGCTCAAGAAGATCTTCAGCCCGCTGCTGTTGCAGGGTGAGCCCGGTGTAGATAAATGCCAGCTCAGAGCGCTTGCCGCGGCCTGCTTCTGCCTGCCATGTCAGCCAGCCTTTCTCCTGCATGCTGTTGAGCAGGGTGCGCATATGGCGGCGCGAGCAGTTGAGCAGCCCCGCCAGTTCGTTCAGGGTTATCTGTTGGTTCTGGCCGTCACAACACTGCCAGAGACGGATAAATTGCTGTTGCAGGCGGCTGGAGGCCATAAAAGAGGAACTCCCGGTAGAAACTCATCAATTTTATTCTTCCTATATTACGTGAATACTTATCCGTGATGAAAGCGCGGAGGTGCCGAAAATGAAATCAGCTGCGATGGCGTTCTGGCAACACTATTTTGTGGCAACACAGGCCGTTAACTGCTCATGGCTGGCCCGCCTGAGTGTTCTGCAACGGTTGCAGATGCTTGATGACCTGATGCAATGGGAGCTGAACAGCTCTCCTGATTTACCTTGCGGGACTTCCGCCTGCCCTGACGGGTCTCCTCCTGACCTGGATGGGCATCATGTGTGACTGAGTATTGGTGAATATCACCGGCCAGCAGTGATTTACTGCTGGCTTTTTTCGTTTATGATTTGCGCAATTTACCGCGTTGAATACAGGGAATAATTATGCTGTGGTTTTTGACAACCAGCCGTCGCCTGAACTGGGTATATATGGCGTTTATGGCCGTTGCCTTTATGGTCGGCGTTGCCGGTGCGCTGCAGGCCCCGACCCTGAGCCTGTTTTTATCCCGGGAGGTTGGGGCCCCGCCATTTCTGGTTGGTATGTTTTATACCGTCAATGCCATTGTCGGTATCGCGGTGAGTTTTGTGCTGGCCCAGCGCTCGGATAGCCGGGGCGATCGGCGCAAATTGATTATTTTCTGCTGCCTGATGGCAGTAGCAAACTGTGTGTTGTTCGCTTATAACCGCCACTACACCACGCTGATCACCCTTGGGGTGCTGCTGGCCGCCATTGCCAATACCGCCATGCCGCAGATCTTTGCCCTCGCCCGGGAGTATGCCGATAGCTCTGCCCGGGAAGTGGTGATGTTCAGCTCGATAATGCGTGCTCAGCTCTCCCTTGCCTGGGTTATCGGCCCACCGCTGTCATTTATGCTGGCGCTGAATTACGGTTTTACCACCATGTTTTTAATGGCGGCGGGAATTTTTGTGATAAGCCTGGGGATTATCTATTTTGCGCTGCCCACGGTGCACCGGGCGCAGGAGCAGGCACCCCAGGGGGGGATTTCTGCCGGGCTCTGGGGTAATAAAAATGTCCGCCGTCTGTTTCTGGCCTCGATGCTGATGTGGACTTGTAACACCATGTATATCATTGATATGCCGCTGTGGGTGAGCAGTGACCTCGGGCTGCCGGAATCCCTTGCCGGGGTACTGATGGGCACCGCTGCCGGTCTGGAGATCCCGGCGATGATCCTTGCCGGGTTTTGTGTCAAACGGTTCGGTAAGCGGCCGATGATGCTGGTGGCAACAGCGATGGGGATCCTGTTTTATCTCGGGCTTATCTTTTTTCACAGCCGGGAGGCATTACTGGGGCTACAGCTGTTTAATGCGATCTTTATCGGCATTATTGCCGGGATCGGGATGCTGTGGTTCCAGGATCTGATGCCGGGCCGTGCCGGTGCCGCCACCACATTGTTTACCAACAGTATCTCAATGGGGGTGATTCTGGCCGGGTTGATTCAGGGCTCTCTGGCGGAACGGATGGGCCACAGTGCGGTATACCCCGCCATGGTCGGTATTGCGCTGGTGGCGCTGTTGTTTACCTTCCGGGTGCAGGATGTCACGCTGCGGGAAACGGCAGTGGAATAACACCATAAAAAAGAGGAATGCCGCGGGCATTCCTCTTTGATGATGCACAGACGTAATGAACGCGCGGTTACTGCATAAAGGCCGGTTGTTTCTGCTCGTAGGCTGAAATGGCATCTTCGTGCTGCAGGGTCAGGCCGATGCTGTCCAGACCGTTTAGCATGCAGTGGCGGCGGAAGGCATCCAGCTCGAAGGGGTAGCGTTTATCCCCGGCCTGCACCTCCATGGCCTGCAGATCCACGGTGAACTGGATCCCCGGCTGGGAGGCCACCAGACTGAACAGCGTATCGACATCGGCTTCGCTCAGTTTCACCGGCAGCAGCTGGTTGTTAAAGGCGTTGCCGTAGAAGATATCGGCAAAGCTGGGGGCGATAACCACCCTGAAGCCGTAGTCCGTCAGCGCCCAGGGGGCGTGCTCACGGGAGGAGCCGCAGCCAAAGTTTTCCCGGGCCAGCAGAATTGAGGCGCCCTGGTATGCGGGAAAATTCAGCACGAATTCCGGGTTTGGCTGTTGGCCTTTGTCGTCCAGGAAGCGCCAGTCATTGAACAGATGGGCACCAAACCCGGTGCGGGTCACTTTCTGCAGGAACTGCTTAGGGATTATCGCATCGGTATCGACGTTTGCGGCATCCAGCGGAACCACCAGACCGGTATGTTGAATAAATTTTTCTGCCATGGTGTTTCCCTTATTTCAGCGAGCGGATATCAGCAAAATGACCGGCAACAGCTGCCGCTGCCGCCATGGCCGGGCTAACCAGATGGGTGCGTCCGCCGCGGCCCTGGCGCCCTTCAAAGTTACGGTTGCTGGTTGATGCGCAGCGTTCGCCCGGGTTCAGACGGTCGTTGTTCATCGCCAGGCACATGGAGCAACCCGGCAGGCGCCATTCAAAACCGGCATCAATAAAGATCTTGTCCAGCCCTTCGGCTTCTGCCCGGGCTTTCACCGGGCCGGACCCCGGCACGACCATAGCCTGCACGCCTGGCGCCACTTTGCGGCCTTTTGCCACTTCGGCGGCGGCACGCAAATCTTCAATTCGTGAGTTGGTGCAGGAGCCAATAAAGACTTTATCGATGGCGACGTCAGTCAGCGGGATACCGGGCTTCAGGCCCATATAGGCCAGCGCTTTTTCTGCGGAGGCGCGCTCAACCGGATCGCTGAACGATGCCGGATCAGGAATCATGTCGTTCACCGAGATCACCTGGCCTGGGTTGGTACCCCAGGTGACCTGTGGCGCGATGTCGGCGGCGTTGAGGGTGACAACGCTATCAAACTGCGCGCCATCGTCGGTTTTCAGGGTGTTCCAGTAGGCCACCGCGGCATCGAAGTCTGCGCCTTTCGGGGCGTGTTGACGGCCCTGGACATACGCAAAGGTGGTAGCGTCCGGGGCAACCAGGCCCGCTTTGGCGCCCATTTCGATGGCCATATTGCACAGGGTCATGCGGCCTTCCATGCTCAGGGTCTGGATTGCCGGGCCGCAAAATTCCACTACGTGACCGGTGCCGCCAGCGCTGCCGGTTTTACCGATGATCGCAAGGACAATGTCTTTGGCGGTGATCCCCGGCGCGGCGGTGCCGGTAACCTCAATTTTCATGGTTTTTGCCCGGCCCTGTTTCAGGGTCTGGGTTGCCATCACGTGCTCAACTTCCGAGGTGCCGATACCGAAGGCCAGGGCGCCGAAAGCCCCGTGGGTTGCGGTATGTGAGTCCCCACAAACAATGGTCATTCCCGGCAGGGTGATCCCTTGTTCCGGCCCCATCACATGGACGATCCCCTGGTATTTGTGGTTCAGATCGTACAGTTCAACGCCAAATTCATTGCAGTTTTTGATAAGCTCCTGCATCTGGATGCGGGCCATCTCACCGCTGGCATTGATGTCTTTGGTCTGGGTTGAGACGTTGTGATCCATGGTGGCGAAGGTTTTCCCCGGCTGGCGTAACTGGCGGCCGTGGGCGCGCAGCCCGTCAAACGCCTGGGGAGAGGTCACTTCATGGACCAGATGACGGTCAATATACAGCAGCGGGGTTTCGTTTGGCGCTTCGTAGACAATGTGAGCATCAAACAACTTTTCATATAATGTCTTCGCCATGATTACACCCCTTCAGCGACATACCGGGCAATGATATCGCCCATTTCTGATGTACCGATGGCGGCAGTATCCCGGGCCAGATCGGCAGTGCGGCAGCCGTTTTCCAGGGCGCGGTTTACCGCCTGCTCAATGGCCTGGGCGGCGTCTTCGGCATCCAGGCTGTAGCGCAGCAGCAGCGCCAGGGAGAGGATCTGGGCCACCGGGTTAGCAATATCTTTACCGGCAATATCCGGCGCCGAGCCACCGGCAGGTTCGTACAGACCAAAGCCCTGATCATTCAGGCTGGCAGAAGGCAGCATCCCCATAGAGCCGGTTATCATGGCGCATTCGTCAGACAGAATGTCCCCGAACAGGTTAGAACACAGTATGACGTCAAACTGGCTGGGATCTTTGATTAACTGCATGGTGGCGTTGTCGATATACATGTGGTTCAGGGCCACATCCGGGTAGGCTTTACCCATCTCGGTGACAATTTCGCGCCACAGCAGTGATGTTTGCAGTACGTTGGCTTTATCAATTGAGGTGACTTTATTGCCGCGTTTGCGGGCGGCCTCGAAGGCGATGCGGGCAATACGTTCGATTTCAAAGCGGTGATACACCTCGGTATCAAAGGCTTTCTCATGCTGCCCGGTGCCTTCACGTCCCTTGGGCTGGCCAAAATAGATGCCGCCAGTCAGTTCACGCACACACAGGATGTCAAAGCCCTTTTCGGCAATGTCGGCACGCAGCGGGCAGAACGCTTCCAGCCCCTGATACAGACGCGCCGGACGCAAGTTGCTGAACAGGCGGAAGTGTTTACGCAGCGGCAGCAGTGCGCCGCGCTCCGGCTGCTCGTTGGGTGGCAGGTTTTCCCATTTCGGGCCGCCGACGGAACCGAACAGAATGGCATCGGCCTGCTCGCAGCCTTCTACTGTGGCGGCGGGCAGCGGAGTGCCGTGGTTATCAATGGCGGCACCGCCAACGTCATACTGGCTGGTGGTGATACGCATATTGAAACGCTCACGCACCGCGTCCAGCACCTTTAACGCCTGGGCCATGATCTCCGGGCCGATGCCGTCACCGGCTAAAACTGCAATATGATGAGTCTTTGACATGTCACACGGTTTCCTGGTTTTGCTCTTGTTCCTGAGCTTTACGTTGTAATTCTTTTTCGACTTCGCCTGCACGCCAGATGTTGTTCAGCACATGTACCATCGCTTTGGCGGAGGACTCAACAATGTCGGTTGCCAGGCCAACGCCATGGAAACGACGGCCGTGGTAATTGACCACGATGTCCACCTGACCCAGGGCGTTTTTGCCGTGGCCTTTCGCGCCTAACTGGTATTTCACCAGTTCGACGTCGTAGCCGGTGATCCGGTGGATTGCCTGATACACCGCGTCTACCGGGCCGTTGCCGGTGCAGGCTTCTGAGTTCACCTCGTTGCCGCAGGCCAGCTGGACAGTGGCAGTGGACACGACGCTGGAGCCGGACTGCACATTGAAGTATTCCAGACGGAAATGTTCTGGCTCTTCCTGCTGTTTATTAATAAAGGCCAGCGCTTCTAAATCGTAATCAAATACCTGACCTTTTTTGTCCGCCAGCTTCAGGAACGCGTCGTACAAATTGTCCATGTCATAGTCAGTTTCTTTATAGCCCATCTCTTCCATGCGGTGTTTAACGGCCGCACGTCCTGATCGGGAGGTCAGGTTCAACTGCACCTGATTCAGGCCGATGGATTCCGGGGTCATAATTTCGTAGTTTTCGCGGTTTTTCAGCACGCCGTCCTGGTGAATACCGGAGGAGTGGGCAAAGGCACCGGTGCCGACGATTGCTTTATTGGCGGGGATCGGCATATTGCACAACTGGCTGACGGTCTGGCTGGTACGCCAGATTTCGTTATATTTGGTGTTGGTGTGGACGTTCATAATGTCCTGGCGCAGCTTAATCGCCATGATGACTTCTTCCAGCGCGCAGTTACCGGCCCGTTCACCAATCCCGTTGATGGTGCCTTCTACCTGGCGGGCACCAGCCTGGACGGCGGCGATGGCGTTGCCGACCGCCATCCCCAGATCGTCATGGGTATGTACCGAGATAATCGCGTTATCAATATTGGGTACCCGCTCATACAGGCCGCTGATAATGCGGGAGAACTCGAACGGCATGGTATAGCCCACGGTGTCCGGGATATTGATCGTTTTGGCGCCAGCGTTGATGGCCGCCTCAACAACCCGCGCCAGGTCCGCAATAGGGGTACGACCGGCATCCTCACAGGAGAACTCCACATCGTCAGTGTAATTGCGCGCCCGTTTTACCATGTACACCGCACGTTCGATCACCTCATCCAGCGTGCTGCGCAATTTGGTGGCGATATGCATCGGTGAGGTGGCGATAAAGGTATGGATGCGGAATGCTTCCGCCACCCGCAATGATTCTGCCGCCACATCAATATCTTTCTCGACGCAGCGCGCCAGGCCGCACACCCGGCTGTTTTTAATATTGCGGGCGATGGTCTGCACGGATTCAAAATCCCCCGGGGAGGAGACCGGGAAACCCACTTCCATCACGTCGACACCCATACGTTCGAGGGCCAGCGCAATTTGCAGTTTTTCCTTCACACTCAGGCTCGCCTGCAATGCCTGTTCACCATCACGTAATGTCGTATCAAAAATAATGACTTGTTGGCTCATGGGGTTCGTCCTGTTTTAGGGTCTGGCGCCATTGCGAAGGCAAAAAAAAACCCGCGCAACGGCGCGGGTTTTTTTAGCTGGTTTGCAGGCTCAAGGTTCGATGCCGCCCACAAGGCTACCGCGCACAGAAGATGCGATTAGTAGTAGACCGAGTAGGCGTTGAGTGCGAATCATTGAGTCGTGCTCCAGGAATATTGAGTTGCTTTTAGTGGTACTTGATATGGCGGTCAGTGTCAACAGATGTTTTTGTTTGTCACTAAAGTTCAGCAACGCTAATTGAACTAAATATAGCAATATGTGCCAGAGGTTTAGCAATAAGGCAGATTTATTTGCTGTCTTTTTGCCGGTGCGGCGCGTGAAGTGATTTTTTACGTCACGGGTGGCGATAGCTGCCGTGGCTACAGGGGGTAAATCCGCGGAGAGATTGCCATGCTGAATAAATAACTCACAGTCCGTGATTACCGATTTAACGTCGATTTTGTTCTTGTTTTAACAGCTTATTTTTATGTTTCTTACCTGGCGAAATAATGGGGAGAATAGGGTTGTTGATATGATTTCATTGATGATCCTGTAAGCCCATGGTAATCAGGGTAAATGTGATATTTATTTTGCTTTATTTTAATGAAATCATCTGTTTTTAATAATATTAAAACCATATGGGTTTTAATGTAAGGTATTGTTTTGTGGTGTTATTTTTATAAATATTATTATTTATTTACTCTTTTTGGTGTTCTGCTTGCTGCTGACGTTTTTTCGGATTTTCTATAGGTTTAACGGGGGCGCATTGCGCCAGCATAAAAAACAGTACCTGTTGATCGTGTCCTGAGCATAAATTGCGGGCTATGTCAGATAGTGGCCGACAGCGAGAATGACCCTGATAAAACTCGCCACCGCTGGGCGGACACCCGGCGCGAAGCTTATTACGGCGGAGTAGGGCGATCGGTGGGGCCAATGGATTAAAACCACGTGATGGATAAATTATTAGATTAATAACCATAAGCGTTGCTTATTGTGAAATAAGTGAACTGATCTGCCCGGGGGATATAGATTTTTCCGCTAGTAAATGTGAGTTTATCAGCAACTCTCCGGCCAATAAGCGCCGGGTAACGCCGGAATGGCGATTGCCTGGCTGATTTTGAGCGGTTATGTTAATCGGATAACAAAAACACAACCCGGCGGGGTTACCCTGCCAGATAGCGGGCCGGAAATAACGTCTTCCGCCTGATACCACGGACTACGACGCAACGATTACGACACAACACAACAATAATAGCCTGGAGGCAAATGATGGAGATGTTGTCTGGAGCCGAGATGGTCGTCCGATCGCTTATCGATCAGGGCGTCAAACAAGTATTTGGCTACCCCGGTGGCGCAGTGCTGGATATTTATGATGCGCTACACACTATCGGCGGCATTGATCATGTGCTGGTGCGCCATGAGCAGGCGGCGGTGCATATGGCCGATGGCCTGGCCCGGGCTACCGGTGAAGTGGGTGTGGTACTTGTTACCTCTGGCCCCGGCGCGACCAATGCTATCACCGGCATTGCCACCGCCTATATGGATTCTATTCCGCTGGTTGTCCTGTCCGGGCAGGTTGCCACATCACTGATTGGTTACGATGCCTTCCAGGAGTGCGATATGGTGGGGATCTCCCGCCCGGTGGTGAAGCACAGCTTCCTGGTTAAACAGGCGGAAGATATCCCCGGGGTGCTGAAAAAAGCGTTCTGGCTGGCGGCCAGTGGCCGTCCAGGCCCGGTGGTGGTCGATTTACCAAAGGACATCCTCAACCCGGCGAACAAGCTGCCCTATGTGTATCCTGAATCGGTCAGCATGCGCTCTTATAATCCGACCACCCACGGTCACAAAGGCCAGATCAAACGCGCACTGCAAACCCTGGTCACCGCGCAGCAGCCGGTGGTGTATGTGGGGGGCGGGGCGATTAATGCCGCCTGTAGCGCAGAGCTACAGCAACTGGTTGAGACGCTGAACCTGCCGGTAGCCTCTTCGCTGATGGGATTAGGGGCGTTCCCCGGCAGCCACCGTCAGGCCCTGGGAATGCTGGGGATGCACGGAACCTATGAAGCGAATATGGCCATGCATCACGCCGATGTGATTTTTGCCGTTGGGGTGCGGTTTGACGATCGCACCACCAACAATCTGGCCAAATACTGCCCGAATGCCACGGTGCTGCATATTGATATTGATCCGGCGTCTATCTCGAAAACTGTGGCGGCGGATATTCCCATCGTTGGGGATGCCAAAACAGTCCTGGCGCAGCTCCTGGAGTTACTGCCCCAGGAGACCAGCAAGCAGCCAATGGACGCCCTGCGGGACTGGTGGCAGAGCATTGAGCAATGGCGCGGGCGCCGCTGTCTGAGCTATGACCACACCAGCGGTAAGATTAAGCCCCAGGCCGTGATTGAGACGCTCTACCGGTTGACTAACGGGGAGGCTTATGTCACCTCCGATGTTGGCCAGCATCAGATGTTTGCCGCCCTGCATTACACCTTCGATAAGCCACGGCGCTGGATCAACTCTGGTGGTCTGGGGACCATGGGCTTTGGCCTGCCTGCGGCCCTGGGGGTGAAACTGGCGCTCCCGGAAGAGACTGTGGTGTGTGTTACCGGCGACGGCAGTATTCAGATGAATATTCAGGAGCTGTCCACGGCGCTGCAATACCATTTACCGGTGCTGGTACTGAACCTGAACAACCGCTATCTGGGGATGGTGAAGCAGTGGCAGGACATGATCTACTCCGGGCGCCACTCGCAGTCTTATATGGAGTCATTACCGGATTTTGTCCGCCTTGCTGAAGCCTACGGCCATGTGGGGATCGGCATCAGCAAACCCGAAGAGCTGGAAACTAAACTCCGCGACGCGCTGGAACAGGTGCGCAATAACCGCCTGGTGTTTGTGGATGTCAATGTTGATGGCACTGAGCATGTCTACCCGATGCAAGTTCGCGGGGGTGGGATGGATGAAATGTGGTTAAGCAAAACGGAGAGAACCTGATTATGCGCCGGATATTATCAGTCTTACTGGAGAATGAGTCCGGGGCGTTATCCCGGGTAATCGGTCTGTTTTCACAGCGCGGTTATAACATTGAAAGCCTGACCGTGGCACCCACTGATGATCCAACGTTGTCGCGTATGACTATCCAGACCGTTGGCGATGAGAAAGTCATCGAGCAGATTGAAAAGCAGCTGCACAAGCTGGTGGATGTGCTGCGGGTGACCGAGTTAGGGCAGGGGGCCCACGTAGAGCGCGAAATGATGCTGGTGAAAATCCAGGCCAGCGGCTATGGCCGCGAAGAGGTGAAGCGCAGCACCGAGATTTTCCGCGGCCAAATCATTGATGTGACCCCCTCTATTTATACCGTCCAGTTGGTGGGAACCAGCGACAAGCTGGATGCCTTCCTGGCGACGGTGCGTGAAGTTGCCAAAATTGTCGAAGTGGCGCGTTCTGGCGTGGTAGGGCTGGCGCGGGGCGATAAAATTATCGCCAGCTAGGCCGTACGTTTGGTCGGCACCTCCCTTTCAGAATGTGATCTGATTCACAAGCCCGGTAGCCGATACCGGGCTTTTTATTGATAATGCTGGGAAAAGAACCGCAATAAATGCCCAGCGCGGTATTATCCTGCTACCAGAATAAGAAACGAGGTAACCTGTCCTCCTGTGAGGTGCAGCGTTGTGCTACAGCATTAAGGGGTTATTGTGAAACTGGACGAAATTGCGCGCCTGGCCGGTGTGTCCCGAACGACGGCCAGCTATGTGATCAATGGAAAGGCCCGCCAGTATCGGGTAAGCGATAAAACAGTCGAGAAAGTGATGGCCGTGGTGCGCGAGCATAACTACCATCCTAATGCGGTGGCAGCTGGCCTGCGCGCCGGACGTACGCGTTCCATCGGCCTGGTTATTCCTGACCTGGAAAACACCAGCTACACCCGCATTGCTAACTATCTGGAGCGTCAGGCTCGCCAGCGCGGTTATCAGCTGCTGATCGCCTGCTCGGAAGATCAGCCTGACAACGAGATGCGCTGCGTTGAGCACCTGTTACAGCGCCAGGTGGATGCGATCATCGTCTCTACCTCACTACCGCCGGAACACCCGTTCTACCAGCGCTGGGCCAATGATCCTTTCCCAATTGTTGCCCTTGACCGGGCGCTGGATCGTGAGCATTTCACCAGCGTGGTCGGGGCCGATCAGGAAGATGCCGAAATGCTGGCCCGGGAATTACGCACCTTCCCGGCGGAGCGGGTGCTGTATTTGGGCGCATTGCCAGAGCTCTCGGTCAGCTTCCTGCGCGAGCAGGGCTTCCGTACTGCCTGGCAGGATGATCCGCGTACCGTGGATTATCTCTACGCCAATAGCTACGAGCGTGAGGCCGCGGGGCAGCTGTTTGATAAGTGGCTGGAAACGCACCCGATGCCGGATGCGCTGTTTACCACCTCGTTCGCCCTGTTGCAGGGGGTGCTGGACGTGACGCTGCGCCGTGACGGCAAGCTGCCTTCGGATCTGGCGATTGCATCCTTTGGGGATCATGAGTTGCTGGACTTCCTGCAATGCCCTGTACTGGCCGTGGCCCAGCGTCACCGGGAAGTGGCTGAACGGGTGCTGGAGCTGGTGCTGGCGAAGCTGGATGAACCGAAGAAAACCAAAACCGGTTTAAATCGAATTCGGCGTAATCTGTATCGTCGCGGAACCCTGAGTCGTAATTAATTTTATTGAGGCAGTTTTAAACTGCCTTTTCATTTTCAGACAATTCTTTAAATATTGATTTCATTTTCTGAAAATTGATTAATATCCATTTTTTGAGTGTTTTATCTCCCAATAAGTTGGTAACTATTTATTTCCGGGTGACGATTTTTGTTGCTCAAATGTTATCACTGAAATAATTGCCCATCCCAGGATGCTTCCCCGGCAAGCGACTCTATGCAATATGCATGCGGGCCCGCTATCTGGCGCTGTTAACGGAACCCGAATTGCCTTAGAATGCCGCCTGCGTCGCAAACTGAGTAGGTCAGCAATGTCGTTGTTCTTCAGTTTTTTTAACGTTCAGCATGTTTATTCGTCGTAAATTCTCGCCAATATTCATACCGTTAATTCTGCCTCGCGCAATTCGCGACTTTTCTTAGCGCAATTTATCACTGTAAATAAGACCGGGAATTAATCCCGGGGTGCCGGAGTTGGCTTGACAAGCTTTTCCTCCGCTCCGTAAACTCTTTGAGTGGGATTTTGTGGGGTAAAGTGGCGCAAAAGGGCAAACAGAGGGTGAGACCGGCATGTTCCGAGGGGCTTCGTTAGTCAATCTCGACAGCAAGGGGCGATTATCCGTACCCACCCGTTACCGGGGAATGCTGCTTGAGATCTCTTCCGGTCAAATGGTGTGCACCATTGATATCCACCACCCCTGCCTGCTGCTTTATACCCTTCCCGAGTGGGAAGTTATTGAACAAAAACTGGCGCGACTCTCCAGCATGAACCCCGCGGGACGCCGGGTACAACGTTTGCTGTTAGGTCACGCCAGTGAATGTCAGATGGACAGCGCAGGGCGCTTGCTGCTGGCACCGGTGTTAAGGCAACACGCCGGTTTAACAAAAGAAGTGATGCTGGTCGGGCAGTTTAATAAGTTTGAACTGTGGGATGAGACGACCTGGTATCAACAGGTCAGGGAAGACATCGACGCTGAGCAATCCTCCGCACAAGCGTTGTCGGAGCGGCTGCAGGACTTGTCACTTTAAATAATGATGGAAAATTTTAAACATACCTCCGTATTGCTCGATGAGGCCGTAAACGGCCTGAATATTCGCCAAGACGGTATTTACATTGATGGCACCTTTGGTCGCGGTGGCCATTCACGGCTGATCTTGTCCCACCTGGGGCCGGAAGGCCGGCTGCTGGCTATTGACCGCGACCCGCAGGCCATTGAAGCCTCAAAAGCGATTGATGATCCGCGTTTTTCTATTATTCATGGACCTTTTTCTGCGCTGGCGGATTATGCCCGCGAGCGTGACCTTCAGGGCCAGATCGACGGTATTCTGCTCGATCTTGGCGTCTCTTCACCGCAACTGGACGATCCCGAGCGCGGCTTCTCGTTTATGCGTGACGGGCCGCTGGACATGCGGATGGACCCCACACGCGGCCAGTCTGCCTCTGACTGGTTGCTGAATGCCGACGAAGCCGATATCGCCTGGGTGCTGAAGACCTTTGGCGAAGAGCGCTTCGCCAAGCGTATCGCCCGGGCCATTGTCGAGCGCAATCGCGAACAGCCGATGACCCGCACCAAAGAACTGGCGGAGGTTGTCGCGGCGGCAACACCGGTGAAAGACAAATTCAAACATCCTGCGACCCGTACTTTTCAGGCGGTGCGCATCTGGGTAAACAGTGAACTTGAGGAAATAGAGCAGGCGCTAAAAGGCGCTCTTGACGTTCTGGCCCCGGGAGGCCGGCTGTCAGTTATCAGTTTCCACTCGCTGGAAGACCGTATTGTGAAACGCTTTATGCGTGAGCAAAGCCGCGGTCCGCAAGTACCGGCAGGGTTACCGATGACTGAAGAGCAACTCAGGAAGCTGGGTGGGCGTCAGTTACGAGCGTTAGGAAAGTTGATGCCGGGCGAACACGAAGTGGCAGAGAACCCACGAGCCCGTAGTTCAGTGCTGCGTATCGCAGAAAGGACGAACGCATGATCAGCAGAGTGACAGAGGCCCTTAGCAGGGTAAAAGGATCGTTAGGAAGCAGCGAGCGTCATGCATTGCCTGGCGTGATCGGCAGCGATCTCCTGCGGCACGGGAAACTGCCGCTCTGCTTGTTCATTGCCATTGTTTTCTCAGCCATTTTTATGGTGACCACGGCCCACCATACCCGCTTGCTGACCGCGCAGCGTGAGCAACTGGTGGTGGAACGTGATGCGCTGGATATTGAATGGCGCAACCTGATTCTGGAAGAAAATGCCCTGGGCGATCATAGCCGGGTAGAGCGGATCGCGAATGACAAGCTACAAATGCAACATGTTGATTCTTCACAGGAAAACATCGTGGTTCAGCAGTAACGACCGGATTAAGCAATAAGGAATAATGCGATCGATGAAAGCAGCGACAAAATCGCTTAAGCCAAAGCGTCAGGAAGAACAGGCCAACTTTATTAGTTGGCGTTTTGCGTTGCTTTGCGGTTGCATTTTGCTGGCGCTCGCTTTTCTGTTGGGGCGCGTCGCCTGGCTGCAAATTATCAACCCTGACATGCTGGTACGCCAGGGGGACATGCGCTCTTTGCGGGTACAAGAAGTGTCCACCTCTCGCGGGATGATTACTGACCGCGCCGGGCGCCCACTGGCAGTGTCGGTGCCGGTAAAAGCCATCTGGGCAGATCCGAAGGAGCTCCATGACGCGGGTGGGGTTACCCTCGATAACCGCTGGAAAGCCCTGGCCGATGCCTTGAAAATGCCGCTGGATCAACTGGCTAACCGGGTGAACTCCAACCCGAAGATGCGCTTTATCTATCTGGCCCGTCAGGTGAACCCGGATCTCGGGGATTATGTCAAAAAACTCAAATTGCCGGGTATCCACCTGCGTGAAGAGTCGCGCCGTTACTATCCATCCGGCGAGGTAACCTCCCACCTGATTGGTTTCACTAACGTGGACAGCCAGGGTATCGAAGGGGTGGAAAAGAGCTTTGATAAATGGCTTACCGGCCAGCCCGGCGAGCGTATTGTGCGTAAAGACCGGTTTGGCCGGGTGATTGAGGATATCTCCTCCACCGATAGCCAGGCGGCGCACAACCTGGCCCTGAGTATTGATGAGCGCTTACAGGCCCTGGTCTACCGCGAGCTGAACAACGCCGTGGCATTCAACAAGGCAGAATCCGGGAGTGCCGTGCTGGTGGATGTGAGCACCGGTGAGGTGCTGGCGATGGCCAACAGCCCATCTTACAACCCGAATAATTTATCCGGTACCGCGAAAGATGTGATGCGTAACCGGGCAATTACCGATGTGTTTGAACCCGGTTCCACCGTCAAGCCGATGGTGGTGATGACCGCCCTGCAACGCGGTGTGGTACGGGAAAACACGGTGTTGAATACGGTCCCTTACCGTATCAACGGCCACGAAATTAAAGACGTAGCGCGTTACAGCGAATTGACCCTTACCGGGGTGCTCCAGAAGTCGAGTAACGTCGGCGTTTCGAAGCTGGCGTTAGCGATGCCCTCCTCAGCGTTAGTAGACACTTACTCACGTTTTGGTCTGGGGAAAGCGACCAATTTGGGGTTGGTCGGAGAACGCAGTGGCTTATATCCGCAAAAACAACGGTGGTCTGACATAGAGAGGGCCACCTTCTCTTTCGGCTACGGGCTGATGGTAACCCCATTACAGTTAGCGCGTGTCTATGCAACCATCGGCAGCTACGGGATCTATCGCCCGCTGTCGATCACCAAAGTTGACCCGCCGGTACCCGGCGAACGGGTGTTCCCGGAGTCCATTGTGCGCACCGTGGTGCATATGATGGAGAGCGTGGCGTTACCCGGCGGTGGTGGGGTTAAGGCCGCCATCAAGGGCTACCGGATTGCGATTAAAACCGGTACCGCGAAAAAAGTGGGCCCGGACGGTCGCTACATCAATAAATATATTGCTTATACCGCCGGGGTTGCCCCCGCCAGCCAGCCGCGCTTTGCGCTGGTGGTGGTGATTAACGATCCGCAGGCGGGTAAGTATTACGGTGGTGCGGTATCTGCGCCGGTGTTTGGCGCCATTATGGGCGGCGTGTTGCGCACTATGAATATCGAGCCTGATGCACTGGCAACAGGCGAAAAAAGTGAATTTGTAATTAATCAGGAAGAGGCTAAAGGTGGCAGATCGTAATTTGCGCGACCTTCTCGCTCCATGGGTGCCCGCAGCACCCGAGCGGGCATTGCGGGAGATGACGCTGGACAGTCGCGCAGCGGCGTCCGGGGATCTCTTTGTCGCAGTGTTGGGACATCAGGCGGACGGGCGTCGTTATATCCCGCAGGCGATAGCGCAAGGCGTAGCAGCCGTGGTGGCAGAAGCGGAAGGCGAAGCCAACGATGGCGAAGTGCGTGAAATTCACGGTGTGCCGGTTATCTACCTGAGCCAATTAACGCAGCGGTTATCCGCGCTGGCGGGGCGTTTTTACCATGAACCCTCCGACGCCTTAACGCTGATTGGCGTTACCGGGACGAACGGCAAAACCACCACCACCCAGTTACTGGCGCAGTGGAGCCAGTTACTGGGCGCCACCAGTGCTGTTATGGGCACCGTGGGCAATGGCCTGCTGGGGAAAGTGGTGCCGACCGAAAACACCACCGGTTCTGCGGTGGATGTGCAGCGCGAGCTGGCGCAGCTGGTATCCCAGGGGGCAAACTTTGCCGCCATGGAAGTCTCTTCCCACGGTCTGGTTCAGCACCGGGTGGCCGCGCTGAAATTTGCCGCCTCCGTCTTCACTAACCTGAGCCGCGATCACCTCGATTACCACGGGGATATGGAACATTACGAAGCGGCCAAATGGCTGCTGTTCTCCGAGCATCAGTGTGGTGAAGCGATTATCAATGCCGACGATGATGTCGGCCGTCGCTGGCTGGCGGGCCTGCCGGACGCCGTCGCCGTGGCGATGGGTGACCATATTAACCCCAACTGCCACGGTCGCTGGTTAAAAGCCACCGGTGTGGAGTATCACGATAGCGGCGCCACTGTCCGTTTTGACTCCAGCTGGGGTGGCGGTGAAATCGAAAGTCGCCTGATGGGGGCGTTTAACGTCAGCAATTTGCTGCTGGCGCTGGCGACGCTGCTGGCGGTGGGCTATTCGCTGGATGCACTGCTGAGCACCGCCCCGCGTTTACAGCCGGTATGTGGCCGGATGGAAGTGTTTAGCGCGCCGGGCAAACCGACCGTGGTGGTGGATTATGCCCACACCCCGGATGCGCTGGAGAAAGCCCTTGAGGCCGCCCGTTTACACTGCACCGGTAACCTGTGGTGCGTGTTTGGCTGCGGTGGCGACCGTGACAAAGGTAAGCGCCCACTTATGGGGGCCATTGCCGAGCAGTTTGCCGATATCGTGGTTGTCACTGACGACAATCCGCGTACCGAAGAACCTGCCGCTATCATCAGCGATATTCTGGCGGGAATGCTGGATGCCGGCCGCGCCCGGGTGGTCGAAGGCCGCGCTGAAGCCGTAACCAATGCCATTATGCAGGCCCAGCCAGATGATGTGGTGTTGGTAGCCGGTAAAGGCCATGAAGACTACCAGATTGTGGGCAATCGCCGGCTGGACTATTCCGACCGGGTGACCGCCGCGCGTTTACTGGGGGTGCTGGCATGATCCCCGTTACGCTGAAACAAATAGCGACGATAGTAAATGGCCGCCTGACTGGCGACGATCGCACCATCGATGCGGTGACTACCGATACCCGCAAGGTGACCGGGGGCTGCCTGTTTGTGGCCCTGAAAGGCGAGCGCTTTGACGCCCATGACTTTGTGGCCCAGGCCGCAGAGCAGGGCGCAGCTGCGTTGCTGGTTAGCCGCGAAGTGAGCACTAACGTTCCCGCTATCCTGGTGGAGGATACCCGGCTGGCGTTTGGCCAACTGGCGGCCTGGGTTCGCCAGCAGGTACCGGCCCGGGTTGTGGCGCTGACCGGCTCCTCCGGTAAAACCTCTGTCAAAGAGATGACCGCCGGGATCCTGCGCCAGTGCGGTAATACCCTGTATACCGCCGGCAATCTGAATAATGACATCGGTGTGCCGATGACGCTGCTGCGTCTGACCCCGGAATATGACTACGCGGTGATTGAGCTGGGGGCGAACCACCAGGGCGAAATCGCCTGGACTGTCAGCCTGACTCAGCCTGAAGCTGCGCTGGTCAATAACCTGGCGGCGGCCCACCTGGAAGGGTTTGGCTCGCTGGCCGGGGTGGCCAAAGCCAAAGGCGAGATTTTTGGCGGGCTGTCCGCGAACGGGACCGCTATCGTCAATGCCGATAATAACGATCTGGCCAACTGGCAAGCCACGATCGGTGACCGTACCACATGGTGTTTTTCACCGGATAAACCGGGCAGCGATTTTTACGCCCGTGACGTGAAGGTCACCACCGAAGGAACCGTGTTCACACTGTGCACCCCGCAGGGGGAAACCGATGTGCTGCTGCCCTTACCGGGCCGCCATAATATTGCTAATGCGCTGGCGGCGGCGGCACTGGCCACGGCGGTGGGTGCACCGCTTAGCGCCATCAAAACCGGCCTGGCCGAGTTAAAAGCGGTACCGGGCCGTTTGTACCCGATTATTCTGGCGCCGCATAAGCTGCTGCTGGATGACAGCTATAACGCTAACGTCGGTTCGATGAGTGCCGCGGCTCAGGTGCTGGGCGATATGCCGGGCTTCCGGGTGATGATCGTTGGCGATATGGCTGAGCTGGGGCCGGAGTCTGATGATTGCCACCGTCAGGTGGGGGATGCAGCGCGGCGTGCCGGGATTGATGCGGTACTGAGTGTGGGCAAACTGAGCCACACCATCAGCGCCGCCAGCGGTCACGGCCAGCATTTTGATAATAAGCAGGCATTAATTGCGTATGCCCAGGAGCTGATTGCTCAGCATACGGTTATTACACTTTTGGTTAAGGGTTCACGTAGTGCTGCTATGGAAGAGGTGGTACATGCGCTACAGGAGATGGGAACATGCTAGTTTGGTTGGCCGAGCATCTGGTCAAATATTATTCCGGGTTTAACGTCTTTTCCTATTTGACGTTTCGCGCCATCGTCAGCCTGTTAACAGCGCTGTTTATCTCCCTGTGGATGGGCCCGCGGATGATCGCGCGCCTGCAGCAGCTCTCCTTCGGCCAGGTTGTGCGTAACGACGGCCCGGAATCACATTTCAGCAAACGCGGCACCCCTACCATGGGCGGGCTGATGATCCTCACCTCCATTGTGGTGTCGGTGCTGATGTGGGCTTACCCGTCTAACCCGTATGTCTGGTGTGTGCTGTTTGTGCTGATTGGCTTTGGGATCGTCGGGTTTGTCGATGACTATCGCAAAGTGGTGCGCAAAGACACCAAAGGGCTGGTGGCGCGCTGGAAATATTTCTGGATGTCGGTTATCTCTCTGACGGTTGCCTTCGCCCTGTATGTCGCCGGTAAAGGCACGCCGGCCACTGAGCTGGTGGTCCCGTTCTTTAAAGATATCATGCCGCAGCTGGGGCTGTTTTATGTCGTCCTGGCGTACTTCGTGATTGTCGGTACCGGTAACGCGGTAAACCTGACGGACGGCCTCGATGGCCTGGCGATTATGCCAACCGTCTTTGTGGCCGCCGGTTTTGCGCTGGTGGCCTGGGCTACCGGCAACATGAACTTCGCTAACTACCTGCATATTCCTTATCTGCGCCATGCCGGTGAGCTGGTTATCGTCTGTACGGCGATTGTTGGCGCTGGCCTCGGGTTTCTGTGGTTTAACACCTACCCGGCACAGGTCTTTATGGGGGATGTGGGTTCTCTGGCATTAGGTGGCGCACTGGGGACCATTGCGGTGCTGCTGCGTCAGGAGTTTTTGTTGGTGATCATGGGTGGCGTGTTTGTGGTGGAAACCCTGTCGGTTATTTTGCAGGTGGGGTCCTTCAAACTGCGCGGCCAGCGTATTTTCCGTATGGCGCCTATTCACCACCATTACGAACTTAAAGGTTGGCCAGAACCGCGCGTGATTGTGCGCTTCTGGATTATTTCTTTGATGCTGGTCCTGATTGGCCTGGCAACGTTGAAGGTACGTTAATAATGAATGATTACCAGGGGAAAAAGGTTGCCATTATTGGCCTCGGTCTGACTGGCCTGTCGTGCGTTAACTTTTTTATGGCCCGCGGTGTTGTTCCGCAGGTTATGGATACCCGTATGAACCCACCCGGACTGGACAAACTGCCCGAGCAGGTTGAATGCCATACAGGTGGGTTACATGAGGAGTGGTTGCTGGCGGCGGATCTGATTGTTGCCAGCCCGGGTATTCCCCTGGCTCACCCGGCACTGATGGCGGCGGCTGAGGCCGGTATCGAAATTGTCGGTGATATTGAATTGTTCTGCCGCGAGGCGCAGGCGCCCGTGGTGGCGATCACCGGGTCTAACGGTAAAAGCACCGTGACTACCCTGGTGGGGGAGATGGCCACGGCGGCGGGTGTTAAGGTCGGGGTGGGCGGTAATATCGGCGTGCCGGCACTGATGCTGCTCGACAAAGAGTGCGGGCTGTATGTGCTGGAGCTCTCCAGCTTCCAGCTGGAAACCACCAACAGCCTGCACGCGGCGGCGGCCACTATCCTGAACGTGACCGAAGACCATATGAACCGTTATCCGCTGGGGATGCAGCAGTATCGCGCCGCTAAGCTGCGGATCTATGAAAATGCCCGGGTCTGCGTGGTGAATGCCAGCGATGCGCTGACCATGCCAGTGCGCGGTGCTGATGAACGCTGTGTCAGCTTTGGGGTTGATGTCGGGGACTACCACCTCAACCACCAGGGGGATAACACCTGGTTACGGGTTAAGGGCGAGAAAGTCCTTAACGTGAAAGAGATGAAACTGACCGGCCAGCATAACTACACCAATGCGCTGGCGGCGCTGGCGCTGGCCGATGCGGTGGGATTACCCCGGGCCAGCAGCCTGAAAGCGCTGACCACGTTTACCGGCCTGGAGCACCGTTTTGAACTGGCGCTCGACCATAACGGCGTGCGCTGGATCAACGACTCAAAAGCCACCAATGTTGGCAGTACCGAGGCGGCCCTGAACGGCCTGCAGGTGGACGGTGTGCTGCACCTGATGCTGGGCGGGGACGGTAAAGCGGCAGATTTCGAGCCACTGCGCCCTTATTTGCAGGCTGACAATATCCGCCTGTATTGCTTTGGCCGCGACGGTGCGCAATTGGCGGCGCTGCGTCCTGACATTGCCGAGCTGACTGAAACCATGGAACAGAGCATGCGGCTGATTGCCGGGCGGGTAACATCCGGCGATATGGTGCTGCTCTCTCCGGCCTGTGCCAGCCTGGATCAGTTTAAAAGCTTTGAACATCGCGGTGATGAATTCACTCGCCTGGCGAAGGAGCTGGGTTGATGCGGCTTTCTCTCCCTCGTCCGCGTATGCCCCGGGTTCCGGGGGCTGCTATTTTTACCTGGCTGTTTAACAGTGTGAAAGCCTGGGTAATGGGGTCCCGGGAAGCGGACGCAAACAGCATGGTGATGTATGACCGCACCCTGCTGTGGCTGACGTTTGGTCTGGCTGCTATTGGCTTCATTATGGTGACTTCGGCATCCATGCCGGTGGGCCAGCGCCTGGCAGACGATCCGTTCTTGTTTGCCAAGCGTGACGGGCTATACATCGTGCTGGCGTTTCTGCTGGCGCTGGTGACATTACGGCTGCCGATGGAGTTTTGGCAGCGCTACAGCGCCGCGATGCTGATTGCCTCGATTGTGATGCTGCTGGTGGTGCTGGTGGTGGGGAGCTCGGTTAACGGGGCCTCCCGCTGGATTGCTTTCGGCCCGCTGCGTATTCAGCCGGCGGAGTTTTCTAAGCTGTCGCTGTTCTGTTTCTTGTCGAACTACCTGGTGCGCAAGGTTGATGAGGTGCGTAATAACTTACGCGGCTTCCTCAAGCCGATGGGGGTTATCCTGGTGATGGCGGTGCTGTTGCTGGCCCAGCCTGACCTCGGGACCGTGGTGGTGTTGTTTGTCACCACCCTGTCGATGCTGTTCCTGGCTGGTGCCAAGCTGTGGCAGTTTATGGCAATTATCGGGATGGGGATCTCGGCAGTTATCTTGCTTATCCTTGCCGAACCTTACCGTATTCGCCGTGTAACCTCCTTCTGGAACCCGTGGCAGGATCCTTTCGGTAGCGGTTACCAGCTTACCCAGTCTCTGATGGCATTTGGCCGCGGGGAAATGTGGGGCCAGGGGCTGGGGAACTCGGTCCAGAAACTGGAGTATCTGCCGGAAGCACACACTGACTTTATCTTCTCGATCATCGGGGAAGAGCTGGGATATATCGGTGTGGTACTGGCCCTTTTAATGGTATTCTTCGTGGCTTTTCGGGCGATGTCCATTGGGCGTCGGGCGCTGGAATGTGACCAGCGTTTTTCCGGTTTCCTGGCGTGCTCAATCGGTATCTGGTTTAGCTTCCAGGCGTTGGTTAACGTCGGGGCGGCGGCGGGGATGTTGCCGACCAAAGGGCTGACCCTGCCGTTGATCAGTTACGGTGGTTCGAGCTTGTTGATTATGTCGACGGCTATCACGTTGTTATTGCGAATTGATTATGAAACGCGTCTGGTCAAAGCCCAGGCGTTTACAAGAGGTGCCTGATGAGTGGCGAAAACCGTCGATTAATGGTGATGGCAGGGGGAACCGGGGGACACGTCTTCCCGGGGCTGGCAGTTGCTCACCATTTGATGGAGCAAGGTTGGCAGGTGCGCTGGCTGGGAACAGCGGACCGGATGGAAGCGGACCTGGTGCCAAAACACGGCATTGATATTGATTTTATTCGTATTTCCGGCCTGCGCGGCAAAGGGCTGAAAGCCCAGCTGTTGGCACCGGTGCGTATTTTCCACGCCTGGCGCCAGGCGCGGGCGATCATGAAACGCTTTAAGCCGGATGTGGTGCTGGGAATGGGGGGCTATGTCTCCGGTCCTGGCGGCCTTGCGGCCTGGTCCCTGGGGATCCCGGTGGTACTGCATGAGCAAAACGGCATCGCCGGTCTGACCAATAAATGGCTGGCGAAGATTGCCAAAAAAGTGATGCAGGCTTTCCCGGGGGCATTCCCCAATGCGGATGTCGTCGGGAACCCGGTACGTACCGATGTACTGGCGCTGCCGGCCCCGGCGCAACGTTATGGGGGCCGCACAGGGGCCATCAGAGTGCTGGTGGTCGGTGGCTCCCAGGGGGCACGGGTGCTGAACCAGACCCTTCCTCAGGTGGCGGGCCGCCTCGGCGACAAAGTGACCATCTGGCACCAGAGCGGTAAAGGGGCTGAACAGACGGTAAAACAGGCGTATGCCGATGCCGGCCAGCCCCAGCATAAAGTGACCGAATTTATTGACGACATGGCCGCCGCCTATGGTTGGGCTGATGTGGTGGTATGCCGTTCCGGGGCCCTGACGGTGAGTGAAATCGCCGCTGCCGGGTTACCGGCGCTGTTTGTGCCGTTCCAGCATAAGGATCGTCAGCAATACTGGAATGCGCTGCCGCTGGAGAAAGCCGGCGCGGCGAAAATCCTTGAGCAGCCGCAGTTTACCGTCGATGCGGTAACTGATGTGCTCAATAGCTGGGATCGTCCGGCGCTGCTGGCGATGGCCCTGCGCGCCCGTGAGGCATCAATACCGGATGCCACTGAACGGGTTGCCACTGAAGTCAGCGCCGCTGCGCTGGCGTAATTTTTCTGGGGGAGCGCCCTTTGCGCTCCCTGCGTTGAGATGTTAAGGCGTTTACTGCCGCGGGTTTAAATAATGAATACACAACAACTGGCGAAACTGCGTTCTATCGTGCCCGAGATGCGTCGCGTCCGGCATATTCACTTCGTTGGCATTGGCGGTGCCGGTATGGGCGGTATTGCCGAAGTGCTGGCTAACGAAGGTTATCAGATTAGCGGTTCTGACCTGGCACCTAACCCGGTTACTCAACAGTTGTCGGCGCTTGGCGCCACTATCTATTTCAACCACCGCCCGGAAAACGTGCGCGATGCCAGTGTGGTGGTGATGTCCACAGCTATCCCGGCGGATAACCCGGAGCTGGTCGCCGCCCGGGAACTGCGTATCCCGGTGATCCGTCGCGCGGAAATGCTGGCGGAGCTGATGCGCTTTCGCCACGGTATCGCCATTGCCGGTACCCACGGTAAGACCACCACCACGGCAATGATCGCCAGTATCTACGCCGAAGCCGGGCTGGATCCGACCTTTGTCAACGGTGGCCTGGTCAAATCTGCCGGTACCCACGCCCGCCTGGGTAACAGCCGCTACCTGATTGCCGAAGCAGACGAGAGCGACGCCTCTTTCCTGCATTTGCAGCCGATGGTCTCTGTGGTGACCAATATCGAAGCCGACCATATGGATACCTACCAGGGCGACTTTGAGAATTTAAAACAGACCTTTATTAATTTCCTGCACAACCTGCCGTTCTATGGCCGTGCGGTGATGTGTATTGATGACGCGGTGATCCGCGAGTTGCTGCCCAGAGTAGGGCGCCATATCACCACCTACGGCTTTAGCGAAGACGCCGACGTACGGATTGAGAACTACCGCCAGATTGGTGCTCAGGTCCACTTTACGGTGCTGCGCCAGGATAAAGACCCCTTTGATGTGATCCTCAATGCGCCGGGCCGCCATAACGCGCTCAACGCATCCGCAGCGATTGCGGTGGCCACCGAAGAGGGGATCGACGATGCGGATATTCTGCGGGCGCTGGCTAACTTCCAGGGCACCGGCCGTCGTTTTGACTTCCTTGGTGAGTTCCCGCTGGCGGAAGTGAACGGTAAAGAAGGCAGCGCCATGCTGGTGGATGACTACGGTCACCATCCAACGGAAGTCGATGCCACCATCAAAGCCGCGCGCGCTGGCTGGCCGGATAAAAACCTGGTGATGATTTTCCAGCCGCACCGTTATACCCGGACACGTGATCTGTACGACGATTTCGCCAATGTGTTGTCCCAGGTTGATTGCCTGCTGATGCTGGATGTTTATCCCGCCGGAGAGGCACCGATCCCGGGGGCCGATAGCCGCTCGCTGTGCCGCACCATTCGCGGGCGCGGGAAAGTTGATCCGATTCTGGTTACTGACCCGGCGCTGACCGCTGAAATGCTAGCCCCTGTTTTGAGCGGAAATGACTTGATCCTCGTTCAGGGTGCAGGGAACATCGGCAAAATTGCAAAAAAACTGGCTGAAATCAAATTACGGTCTCAAACTCAGGAGGAGCAGCAGCATGGCTGATAAAATTGCCGTCCTGCTGGGCGGTACTTCCGCTGAGCGCGACGTGTCGCTGCAGTCCGGCCAGGCGGTGTTGGCAGGGCTGCGTGAGGCAGGCGTAGACGCCCACCCGATAGATACGAAGAATGTGCCAGTGACAACCCTTAAAGATCAGGGGTTTAATAAGGTTTTTATTGCGCTCCACGGCCGGGGCGGTGAAGACGGTACTTTGCAAGGGGTGCTGGAATTCCTCGATTTGCCTTATACCGGTAGCGGTGTCATGGCCTCTGCTATTACCATGGACAAGTTGCGGACTAAGCAACTGTGGCAAGGGGCTGGTTTACCTGTGGCTCCCTGGGTTGCCGTGCGCCCGGAAGATATTCGCAACGGGTTGAGCGCCAGCTTGTCTGAACGTATTCAGGCGCTGGGGCTGCCGTTGATTGTTAAACCCAGCTGTGAAGGCTCCAGCGTGGGGATGTCGAAGGTGAACAGCCTGGCCGAGCTGATGCCAGCGCTGGTGCTAGCCTTCGAACATGATGTCGATGTACTGATTGAAAAATGGCTGAGCGGGCCGGAATTCACTATCGCGTTGTTGGGCGAGGAAATTTTACCGTCCATTCGTATACAACCCGCGGGTGTGTTCTATGATTATGAGGCGAAGTATCTCTCTGATGATACTCAGTATTTTTGCCCGGCCGGCTTGAGTGAGCAACAGGAAGCCCAATTGAAGGCGCTGGTGGCTCAGGCATGGCAGGCTGTGGGCTGTTGCGGATGGGGTCGGGTAGACGCCATGCAGGACAGCGACGGGCAGTTTTATCTGCTGGAAGTGAATACCTCCCCGGGCATGACCAGTCATAGCCTGGTGCCGATGGCTGCACGCCAGGCGGGGATGACTTTCTCGCAATTGGTGGTTCGTATTCTGGAGTTAGCAGACTGATATGTCCCAGGCAGCACTGAACACACGTAATCGTCAGGAAGAAGAAAATAACTCCCGGCGCAATAACGGAACGCATCTTGCGGGAATTTTGTTCCTGGTGACTGTGCTGCTCACCATCTTTGTCAGTGTCTGGGTGGTGATCGGCTGGATGGAAGATGCCCAGCGTCTGCCGCTCTCTAAGCTGGTGGTTACCGGGGATAGGCATTACACCCGTAATGATGATATTCGCCAGTCGATTCTGGCGTTGGGGCCGCCGGGGACATTTATGACCCAGGATGTCAATATCATCCAGCAGCAGATTGAACGTTTGCCGTGGATCAAGCAGGCGAGCGTCAGAAAGCAGTGGCCGGACGAATTGAAGATTCATCTGGTTGAATATGTGCCCATAGCACGCTGGAATGATCAGCATATGATCGATGCTGGCGGCGTCTCCTTCGGCGTACCGACGGAACGGACGGCAAAACAGCTATTACCGGTGCTTTCTGGCCCGGAAGGGAGCGAGAACGAAGTGCTCCAGGGATTCCGGGCAATGGGTGATGTGCTGGCGAAGAATAAATTCACGTTGAAAGCGGCAGCAATGACTGCGCGGCGTTCCTGGGTATTGACGCTGAGTGATGACATTAAGCTCAACCTGGGGCGCGACGATACATTGAATAGACTGAATCGCTTTGTAGAGCTGTACCCGGTTTTACAAAAGCAGGCGCAGACAGAAGGTAAACGGATAAGTTACGTTGATCTGCGTTATGACTCAGGTGCTGCGGTTGGTTGGGCTCCGCTCCCTGCCGAAGAAGTTAATCAACAACAGAATCAGGCACAGGCAGAACAATAATGATTAAGTCGACGGACAGAAAATTGGTTGTAGGACTGGAGATTGGCACCGCGAAGGTTGCCGCTTTAGTAGGGGAGGTTCTGCCCGACGGTATTGTGAATATCATTGGTGTAGGGAGTTGCCCGTCCCGCGGAATGGATAAAGGCGGGGTAAATGATTTGGAGTCAGTGGTGAAGTGCGTACAGCGCGCCATTGATCAGGCCGAGCTGATGGCCGACTGCCAGATATCATCGGTATATCTGGCGCTGTCCGGCAAACATATCAGCTGCCAGAACGAAATCGGCATGGTGCCTATCTCGGAAGAAGAAGTGACGCAGGAAGATGTGGAAAACGTCGTTCACACCGCAAAATCAGTACGTGTTCGTGACGAACACCGGGTTTTGCATGTGATTCCACAGGAATATGCTATCGACT
This sequence comes from Shimwellia pseudoproteus, assembly GCF_016415625.1. GTDB lineage: Bacteria > Pseudomonadota > Gammaproteobacteria > Enterobacterales > Enterobacteriaceae > Shimwellia > Shimwellia pseudoproteus. The sequence continues at coordinate 114,017 of NZ_WBXP01000001.1, read as the reverse complement.
ATCAGGAAGGGATTAAAAATCCGGTTGGGTTGTCCGGCGTGCGTATGCAGGCCAAGGTCCATCTGATCACCTGTCATAACGACATGGCGAAGAACATCGTGAAAGCCGTGGAACGTTGTGGGCTGAAAGTTGACCAACTTATATTTGCCGGTCTGGCCGCCAGTTATGCGGTGCTGACCGAGGACGAACGTGAGCTGGGTGTCTGTGTGGTGGATATCGGTGGTGGTACTATGGACATGGCGGTGTATACCGGCGGTGCATTGCGCCACGCTAAAGTTATCCCCTATGCCGGGAATGTGGTCACCAGCGATATCGCTTATGCGTTCGGGACCCCGCCCAGCGATGCGGAAGCCATTAAAGTGCGCCACGGTTGCGCGCTGGGTTCCCTGGTGGGCAAAGACGAAAGCGTTGAGGTGCCCAGCGTTGGGGGCCGTCCGCCGCGTAGTCTGCAGCGCCAGACCCTGGCAGAGGTCATTGAGCCGCGTTACACCGAATTGCTGAACCTGGTAAACGAAGAGATTTTACAGTTGCAAGAGCAACTGCGTCAGCAGGGGGTAAAACACCACCTGGCGGCGGGTATTGTATTGACCGGTGGGGCGGCACAAATCGAAGGGTTAGCGGCATGCGCGCAGCGTGTGTTCCATACCCAGGTTCGTATTGGCGCACCACTGAATATCACGGGTCTGACCGATTACGCCCAGGAGCCTTACTACTCAACGGCGGTAGGATTACTGCACTACGGCAAAGAATCACACCTCAGTGGTGAAGCCGAAGTCGAAAAAACCGCCACAGTAAGCTCATGGATTAAGCGAATTAACAGTTGGCTAAGAAAAGAGTTTTAATTTTTTAAAGAGACCGTAGAAAATTAGCGGTCTCAGGCGAACAGGCACAAAACGGAGAGAAACTATGTTTGAACCTATGGAATTGACCAACGACGCGGTGATTAAAGTCATCGGCGTCGGTGGCGGTGGCGGCAATGCTGTTGAGCACATGGTGCGCGAACGCATTGAGGGTGTTGAATTCTTCGCAGTCAACACCGATGCGCAGGCATTGCGTAAAACGGCAGTCGGCCAGACCATTCAGATCGGTAGTGGTATCACTAAAGGTCTGGGTGCAGGCGCGAACCCGGAAGTGGGCCGTAACGCGGCGGAAGAAGATCGTGAAGCACTGCGTGCTGCTCTGGAAGGGGCGGACATGGTGTTTATCGCTGCCGGTATGGGCGGTGGTACCGGGACCGGTGCTGCCCCTGTGGTTGCGGAAGTGGCGAAAGACCTCGGCATTCTGACTGTGGCCGTTGTCACCAAGCCGTTTAACTTCGAAGGCAAGAAACGTATGGCCTTCGCAGAGCAGGGGATCACCGAGCTGTCCAAGCATGTTGACTCCCTTATCACCATCCCGAACGACAAATTACTGAAAGTGCTGGGCCGCGGTATTTCTCTGCTGGATGCGTTTGGCGCAGCCAACGACGTACTGAAAGGTGCGGTACAGGGGATCGCGGAACTGATCACTCGCCCGGGTCTGATGAACGTCGACTTTGCGGACGTGCGTACCGTTATGTCTGAAATGGGTTACGCCATGATGGGTTCCGGTGTGGCCTGTGGTGAAGACCGTGCTGAAGAAGCGGCTGAAATGGCTATCTCTTCTCCGCTGCTGGAAGATATCGATCTGTCCGGTGCCCGCGGTGTGCTGGTCAACATTACGGCTGGCTTCGACCTGCGTCTGGATGAGTTCGAAACCGTGGGTAACACTATCCGTGCCTTTGCATCGGATAATGCCACCGTGGTTATCGGTACCTCTCTGGATCCGGATATGAACGACGAACTGCGTGTTACTGTCGTGGCGACCGGTATCGGTATGGACAAACGTCCTGAAATTACCCTGGTGACCAACAAACAGACTCAGCAGCCCGCGATGGATCGTTACCAGCATGCCATGACGCCGATTCAGCAAGATCAGAAAGCGGTGGCTAAAGTGGTTAACGATAACGTGCAGCAACCGGCGAAAGAGCCTGATTATCTGGACATTCCGGCCTTCTTGCGTAAGCAGGCTGATTAAGAATAAACCGGAAGTTGGGATCATAGGCTCTTTGTGCTACACTGCCCCGCCGTGAGTGATATACACTCTCAGTTGGATAGGTTATTTGGCGAGATTATACGATGATCAAACAAAGGACTTTAAAACGTATTGTTCAGTCGACTGGTGTTGGTTTACATACCGGCAAGAAAGTCACGCTGACATTACGCCCTGCGCCGGCAAACACCGGGGTCATCTATCGTCGCACCGACTTGAATCCACCGGTTGATTTTCCGGCAGATGCCAAATCTGTGCGTGATACCATGCTCTGTACTTGCCTGGTGAACGAGCATGACGTGCGGATTTCTACAGTAGAGCACCTTAACGCTGCTCTGGCTGGCCTTGGCATCGATAACGTCGTTATTGACGTAGACGCGCCTGAAATCCCCATAATGGATGGCAGTGCAGCGCCATTTGTATATCTGCTGCTTGATGCAGGTATCGAAGAGCTGAACGTCGCGAAGAAATTCCTTCGTATCAAAGAAGCTGTACGCGTAGGTGATGGCGATAAATGGGCCGAGTTGACACCATTCAATGGTTTCTCTCTGGACTTTACCATTGACTTCAACCACCCGGCGATTGACGCCAGCAGTCAGCGTTATCGTCTGAACTTCTCCGCAGAATCATTTATGCGGGAGATCAGCCGGGCACGTACTTTCGGTTTCATGCGTGATATCGAATACCTGCAGTCCCGTGGCCTGGCCCTGGGCGGCAGTATGGACTGCGCGATTGTGGTCGATGACTACCGTGTACTGAACGAAGACGGCTTGCGTTACGAAGACGAATTTGTTCGTCACAAAATGCTGGATGCGATCGGTGACCTGTTTATGTGCGGTCACAATATTATCGGCGCATTTACGGCATTTAAATCCGGTCACGCCCTGAACAACAAACTGTTGCAGGCGGTACTGGCTAAACAGGAAGCGTGGGAATACGTGACCTTTGAAGATGATGCTCAACTGCCTGTGGCATTCAGAGCGCCTTCTCGGGTGTTTGCATAACCCCATTAGTACCTGAAAAATAACGACTGGCTCATCCGGCGCCCTCTCTCCTGCCGGGTGACTGGTCGTTTTTTATTTCCCCGATTTACCATCACCTCCCCCGGGCGGAGGCCATTTACATGGCTGACTGCTGAACATTTGCACAAATCCACGGTCAGTTCATCTGCATTACGGATGCCGGCGTGTGCGAATAGTGATAATATCCTGAGTCAGTCATTTAAGGTTCTGAGGCTGTTTTAAACATCCTTCTTCAGGTGGGCACGGTGATCGGTATTCTGGATCGTTGTCGACAATTAGGCAGGCGTTATTTCTGGCCGCATCTCTTATTTGGGATGGTCGCGGCCAGTTTTGGGCTGCCTGCGCTTAACGCGAATGCAGAAACCCCCGCCAGACCCACTGAAACATCAGTACCTTCTCTGGCGCATCGGGCGCTGCCGGCCTATTTTGATGGCCTGGCCCTGTTACAGGAGTCTGGCCGCCGGACCTCGTTTAGTCAGGTGGATTACTGGCATCAGCACGCCATTCGTACCGTTATCCGCCACCTCTCTTTTGCCCTTGCACCGCAGGTCAACCAGGTTGCTGAGGAAGCCACTTCCCGCCCCCTGAATGCCCGCCACTTCGCGTTACTGAACTCCCTTAGCTCACTGCTGACGCAAGCCGGCAAACCGCCGGTGGTTGTGCGCCAGATTGCCCGTACCGGCAGCGAGCCGGAAACGGTATACAGCATGGCGGGCTGGGTACGCCTGGTGCAGGGGATCCGCGCGGGACCTCAGTACATCAGTTAATTTCTTCTGGTTATTTTCTACATATAATTAACTGCCTCTGAGGGCACTGGATCTTTATTATGCTCGTGAATTTACTGACAAAAGTTTTTGGTAGCCGTAACGATCGTACTTTACGCCGTCTGCGTAAAGTCGTTACCCGCATCACCGCCATGGAACCGGCAATGGAAAAGCTTTCAGACGATGAACTGAAAGCCAAAACCGATGAGTTCCGCGGTCGTCTCGAAAAAGGCGAAAGCCTGGAAAGTATTATCCCCGAAGCCTTTGCGGTGGTCCGCGAAGCCAGTAAACGGGTATTCGGCATGCGTCACTTCGACGTTCAGCTGCTGGGTGGCCTGGTACTGAATGATCGCTGCATCGCGGAAATGCGTACCGGTGAAGGTAAAACCCTGACCGCAACCCTGCCGGCATACGTGAATGCCCTGAGCGGTAAAGGCGTACACGTGGTTACCGTCAACGATTATCTCGCCCAGCGTGATGCGGAAAACAACCGCCCGCTGTTTGAGTTCCTCGGCCTGAGCGTGGGGATTAACCTGCCGGGGATGCCTGCACCGGCTAAGCGTGAAGCGTATGCCGCAGACATCACCTACGGCACCAACAACGAATACGGTTTTGACTATCTGCGCGATAACATGGCGTTCAGCCCGGAAGAGCGCGTGCAGCGTAAACTGCACTACGCACTGGTGGATGAGGTGGACTCCATCCTGATCGATGAAGCCCGTACCCCGCTGATTATCTCCGGCCCGGCGGAAGACAGCTCCGAGATGTACCGTCGGGTAGATAAAATCATCCCGCATCTGATCCGTCAGGAAAAAGACGACTCCGACACCTTCCAGGGCGAAGGGCACTTCTCGGTGGATGAAAAATCCCGCCAGGTAAACCTGACCGAACGCGGTCTGGTACTGATTGAAGAGTTGCTGGTTAACGAAGGCATTATGGACGAAGGTGAGTCGCTCTATTCGCCGGGCAACATTATGCTGATGCACCACGTCACCGCGGCACTGCGTGCTCATGCGCTGTTTACCCGTGACGTTGACTATATCGTTAAAGACGGCGAAGTGATCATCGTCGATGAGCATACTGGCCGTACCATGCAGGGCCGCCGCTGGTCAGATGGCCTGCACCAGGCTGTTGAAGCCAAAGAAGGCGTGGATATCCAGAACGAGAACCAGACGCTGGCCTCCATCACCTTCCAGAACTACTTCCGTCTGTATGAAAAGCTGGCCGGGATGACCGGTACGGCGGATACCGAAGCCTTTGAATTCAGCTCTATTTATAAGCTGGATACTATCGTGGTGCCGACCAACCGCCCGATGGTCCGTAAGGATATGCCGGATCTGGTCTACATGACCGAGGCAGAAAAAATTGGCGCGATCATCGATGATATTCGTGAGCGTACAGCCAATGGCCAGCCGGTACTGGTGGGGACCATCTCCATCGAGAAATCAGAAGTGGTGTCTCATGAGCTGACTAAAGCCGGAATCAAACATAACGTTCTGAACGCCAAGTTCCACGCTAACGAAGCGGGCATCGTTGCCCAGGCCGGTTACCCGGCGGCGGTGACCATCGCCACCAACATGGCCGGTCGCGGTACCGATATTATGCTGGGCGGTAGCTGGCAGGCGGAAGTGGCTGCTCTGGAAGCCCCCACCGAAGAGCAGATTGCCCAAATCAAAGCCGACTGGCAGGTTCGCCACGACGCGGTACTGGCTTCGGGCGGTTTGCATATCATCGGTACTGAGCGCCATGAATCACGCCGTATCGATAACCAGCTGCGCGGTCGTTCTGGTCGTCAGGGGGATGCCGGGTCTTCCCGTTTCTACCTGTCGATGGAAGATGCTCTGATGCGTATTTTTGCCTCTGACCGCGTTACTAACATGATGCGTAAACTGGGGATGAAACCGGGTGAGGCTATTGAGCACCCGTGGGTGACCAAAGCGATTGCTAACGCCCAGCGTAAAGTTGAAAGCCGCAACTTCGATATTCGTAAGCAACTGCTGGAGTACGATGATGTGGCGAACGATCAGCGCCGCGCCATTTACACCCAGCGTAATGAGCTGCTGGATGTTGAAGATGTAAGCGAAACCATTGCCAGCATCCGTGAAGATGTGTTTAAAGTGACCATCGACAACCACATCCCGCCACAGTCTCTTGAAGAGATGTGGGATATCACCGGCCTGCAGGAACGTTTGAAAAACGACTTCGACCTCGATCTGCCGATTTCCGAGTGGCTGGATAAAGAGCCGGAACTGCATGAAGAGACCCTGCGTGAGCGTATTCTGAGCAGTGCGGCTGAGGTATACCAGCGTAAGGAAGAAGTGGTAGGGGCTGAAATGATGCGTCATTTCGAAAAAGGCGTGATGTTGCAGACCCTTGACTCCCTGTGGAAAGAGCACCTGGCGGCGATGGACTACCTGCGCCAGGGGATCCACTTACGTGGTTATGCCCAGAAAGATCCGAAGCAAGAGTACAAACGCGAGTCCTTCGCTATGTTCTCTTCCATGCTGGAATCACTGAAGTACGAAGTGATCAGCACCCTGAGCAAAGTTCAGGTACGGATGCCGGAAGAAGTCGAAGAGCTCGAGCAGCAGCGCCGTGAAGACGCTGAGCGTTTGGCGAATATGCAGCAACTGAGCCATCAGACTGACGATCAGGAAGCCGCTGAGGCGATTGCCGGCCAGACTGGCGAGCGTAAAGTGGGCCGTAACGATCTTTGTCCGTGTGGATCGGGTAAAAAATATAAACAGTGCCATGGCCGTCTTAACTAAGGCCAGGGTATAAATAAAAGGCGCAGCTTGCTGCGCCTTTTTTAATGACTTTTTTATGAGACAAACCTGTGACACACCTTAACATCGCCATTGGCATCATTCGTAATGCCGAACATCAGATTTTTATTACCCGACGCGCCGCCGAAGGCCATATGGCCAATAAACTTGAGTTCCCAGGCGGGAAAGTCGAGCCCGGAGAAACCCCGGAACAGGGGCTGGTGCGTGAGCTGGAAGAAGAAGTCGGGATTCGGGTTGAGCAATTTACCCTGTTCACCCACAAGACGGTACAGTTCGGTGAGCGCCCGGTCACGCTGTGGTTTTATCTGGTTGAGCAGTGGCTGGGAGAGCCCTGGGGGAAAGAGGGGCAGCCCGGGGGCTGGGTTGCGCTGGCCGACCTGCAAGTGGCAGATTTTCCACCGGCTAATCAGTCGGTGATTGAGCAGCTACAGGGGCGTTTTTAGTATGCCGGGGTGGCTGCGCCGCCCCGGAAAATACTGACCTGTGCCGGTCAGTTGCTGGTGTCTTCGTCACTCCAGCCGTCGCTGTCGGACACATCTCCCCGGCTGGGGATACGCTTTTCTTCCGCCGCCCATTCGCCTAAATCGATCAATTGGCAGCGCTTGCTGCAAAACGGCCGGTACGGGCTGGCTTCACTCCAGATCACTTGCTTTCCACAGGTGGGGCAGTCCACCGTGATTTCTTCAGACATAAGGCTTCCTTAACAGCAGGCCAGTTCGAAGTCGAAACGTTCGGGGACAACCCCATTTTCGCTGTCGAGCGGCATAAAACGAATGGCAAAACGGCTTTTATGGCCGGAAATTTGTGGGTAAAGCCCGGTATTCAGATTCAGCTGCAGGCGCAGCAGATCCGCATCTTCCCCATTATCCTGGTAAAAACCATTGAGGCTGGTTTGTTTGCGATACGGCGCGGAGTTACGGATCAGATCAAGGAGAATCTCCAGTGCCTCTTTTAACGGCCGTAGCGTGGCCAGCCACAGCGCTACCTGGGTATCACGCTGGGATTGTGCCAGGTTAAGCCAGAAAAAGAGACTGGGTAAATCAAAACCGCAGCAGCCGCCGGGGATACTCAGGCGCTGGCGCACCAGGGCAATATGGCGATCCTCACGCAGGCTCTGGCCGAGGCGCGGGCCAGACATCAGGCTGGCGCCCCGTTCGCGCAGTTGTTCCTGCAGGCTGGATATCCGGTTGGTATCGACGCCCGGCACATCATGCCAGCTTTGTAGTTTACGCTGTTGGCGCTCCAGCTCCTTGATAATTTCAGTGCGGATGTCTCCGCGTTCGAAAATATCCAGTAAATCGCCGATATTACGGAAAAAGTGCAGGGCGCTGGCGTAGTCGGTAAGGGGTAATACCGCCTCTACCTGGTGCAGCAGAAACTCAATGCGCAGCCAGGTGCGCATTTTTTCGTTCAGGGGGTGCTCAAAGATGACATGCTCACTCATGCTTTTCTTCCTGTCTTGCTGCCTGTCCGGCCAGGGTCAAATAGTGCTGATGCAGGCGAGCGACCCCGTCAGTAATCGCATCCGGGGGGCCATCATTATTGATGACGTCATCCGCCACCGCCAGCCGTTCGCTGCGGCTGACCTGGGCTGCCAGAATCTGGCTGGCATGCTCATAGCTTACATTATCGCGCTGCATCGTACGCTGAAGCTGGGTGTCTTCCGTCACATCAACGACTAATACGCGCTGCGCCCGGTGATGTAACTGATTTTCGACCAGCAGTGGTACCACCCATAATACATACGGTGAGCGGGCACTGCTCAACGCGTGGCGGGTTCGCTGCTGAATAATTGGGTGTAACAGATTGTTCACCCATTGTTTTTCTTCAGGATGGGCAAAAATAATTTTGCGCAGCGCCCGGCGGTTAAGGCTGCCATCTGCTTGCAGTATGGCGTGACCAAAATGTTGGGCTATCTGCCGGAGCGCGGGCTGGCCGGGCTCGACAACCTGCCTGGCAATGACATCGGCATCTACCACGGTGATCCCCAGGCGGGCAAAAGCGTCCGCTACCGTGCTTTTGCCACTGCCAATTCCGCCGGTTAATGCGACCGTGTAGCACATAGTGTCATCATCTCAAATCTTGTCTAATCAGTAGTATAGCGATGGGATGTTGGGTAACGGGGCCTGTTTGATTGCCGAATAGCACCCGGCGATAGCCGTCGTTATGGCCCGGCTGCGTATCCACCAGGTAAATTTATCGGATTGTAGCGTAAAAAAGAACAGTTTCGCAGTCTTGCAGAGCCATAATTAGTGCGTATGATAACTGCACTGGAGTTGGCCGTTTCATCGCCGATTGCGCACTTATGTTCGACGCTACTCAACCCCAGGAATTCAGTCATGCGTATTGAAGAAGATCTGAAGTTAGGTTTCAAAGACGTCCTTATCCGCCCGAAGCGCTCTACCCTCAAAAGCCGTTCTGATGTCGAGTTAGAACGCCAATTCACCTTCAAACATTCTGGTATTACCTGGTCCGGCGTACCGGTGATCGCCGCCAATATGGACTCGGTGGGCACCTTTGCGATGGCTGAGGCCCTGGCAAGCTTCGACATTCTGACTGCAGTACATAAACACTACTCTGTGAGCGACTGGCAGGCATTTGCGGCGTCCACCTCCGCGGAAGTGCTTCAGCATGTCATGGTGTCCACCGGCACGTCTGATGCAGACTTCGAGAAAACCAAACAGATTCTGGCCCTGTGCCCGGCGCTGAACTTTATCTGCATCGACGTGGCGAATGGCTATTCTGAGCATTTTGTCCGCTTTGTCAGCAAGGCCCGTGAAGCCTGGCCGAATAAAGTCATTTGTGCCGGTAATGTGGTCACCGGCGAGATGTGCGAAGAGCTGATCCTCTCAGGTGCCGATATCGTCAAAGTCGGCATTGGCCCAGGCTCGGTATGTACTACCCGGGTGAAAACCGGCGTGGGTTACCCGCAGTTGTCCGCGGTTATCGAATGTGCCGATGCGGCCCACGGCCTGGGCGGCCAGATTGTCAGTGACGGCGGCTGTACTGTACCGGGCGATGTCGCTAAAGCGTTCGGCGGCGGTGCCGACTTTGTGATGCTTGGCGGGATGCTGGCAGGCCATGATGAAAGTGGTGGTACGGTGGTAGAACAAAACGGTGAGAAATTTATGCTGTTCTACGGCATGAGCTCCGAGTCCGCCATGACCCGCCACGTGGGTGGGGTTGCCCAATACCGCGCCGCGGAAGGTAAAACCGTTAAACTGCCGCTGCGCGGCCCGGTAGAGCACACCGCCCGGGATATCCTCGGCGGCCTGCGTTCGGCCTGTACCTACGTAGGGGCATCGCGCCTTAAAGAGCTGACTAAACGCACCACGTTTATTCGGGTGCAGGAGCAGGAAAACCGCGTCTTTAACAGCCTGTAATACAGTCTCACGGCACGCCATCCGGCGTGCCGTTCAGTGCAGGATCTCCCCCAACTGAAACAGCGGCAAATACATTGCCACCACCAGCGTACCGATTATTCCTCCCATCACTATCATCATCACCGGTTCCAGCGTCGCGGATAATGCCGTGGCCCGGGCATAGGCCTGCTGGCTAAACTCTTCAGCCAGATGCGCCAGCATGGTATCCAGCGCCCCGGACGCCTCACCAGTGGCGACCATCTGCACCGCCAGGGCGGGGAATAGCGGGCTTTCTTCCATGGCACGGGACAGGGTTTCCCCGGCGCTGATCTGCGCCTGTAGCCGGGTGATGCACTCTCGCCATAGCGGGGCGGGCAGGGCAGAGCCTGCCGCCGTCAGCCCGTCAAGCAGTGACACCCCGACATGCTGGGTCAGTGCCAGGGTGGTAAAGATCATGGTCATCCGCTGGTCAATGATCAGCGCTGAAACCAGCGGCAGCCTGAGCAAGAGATGTTGCTCCACCCGCAGGAGCACCGGATAGCGGCGCCTGGCAAAGGGCACACCGGTGGCCAGCAATCCGCACAGCAGCAGTGCGGTGAGCCCCCACTGGCTGGCGATATCTGCCAGGCCCAGTACCCCACGGGTTAGTGCCGGTAGTGGCGCATTGAAGGTCTGATAAATCGCGGCAAATTGCGGCAGTACCAGGCCCACCATTGCGGCGCTGACCAGCAGCGCGACAGCAAGGACAAACAGCGGGTAGCGTAGCGCTTTCACCACCTGTTGTTGCAGGCTGTGTTGTTGCGCCTGCTGTTGTGCAAGTTGCTGGCAGCAGCGCTCCAGCTGGCCGGTAAGCTCGCCGGTGGTGATCAAGGCCAGCACAAGCGGGGGAAATAGCCCAGTAGCGGCCAGCGCGACTGAAAACGTCTGCCCCTGATTAATCCCGGCCCGCAACCCGGCCAGTAGAGCCTGCCAGGCCGGGAGTGGATGCTGGTTACCCAGCAGGGACAGCCCCTCATCCAGGCTGACACCGGCCTGCAACAGTGTTGCCAGCTGGCGCAGGAAGGTGATGCGGTGGCGAATATGCCGGTACTGTCGGCCAGGGCGCGGGTGGCGGCGCAACGCCAGGATGTGGTGGCCCTGTTCCGCTAACCGCGCGCTAGCCTGTTTATGGCTGGCGGCGAGGAGCACCCCCCGATGGTACTGGCCGTCGGGGGCGATAACCTGCCATTGCCAGAGGATCGGGCTGGCCATTAGTGCTCTCCCATCACCCGCCAGACCTCACTCACCGTGGTTAGCCCCCGGGTGATGGCGTCTTTTGCACTCTGTGCCAGGCCTGCAAAACCGAGCGCCCTGGCCTGACGGGTGAGGGTGTCGTTATCCGCACCGCGTACCATCGCCTGGCGGATCAGCGGGTCCGGGGGGAGCATTTCAAACAGCGCCAGGCGGCCATAATAACCGGCATAGCAGCGTTCACAGCCCCCCGGGAGCCAGTGTGTAATACCGTCTTGCGCATCGGTGCCAGTGCCGCTGTCGAAGAGGGCAGGCTCCTTGCTGGGCTGGCGACAATGGGGACAGAGTTTGCGGACCAGGCGCTGGGCGACGATCAGCCGCAGTGCCGAGGCCAGCATCCAGCCGGGTATCCCCATGTGTTGTAAACGGGTGACGGTCTCGGTGGTTGAGTTAGTGTGCAGGGTGGACAGCACCAGGTGGCCGGTTTGCGCGGCTTTGATAGCAATATCTGCGGTCATCGCATCGCGGATCTCGCCGATCATGATGATATCCGGATCCTGGCGCAGCAGAGCACGCAGGATAAGCGGGAAGTCCAGCCCGGCTTTGGTGTTGATCTGGGTCTGATTGATCCCGGGGATCGGGATCTCTATCGGATCTTCGGCGCTGCAAATATTCACCCCGGTGTGGTTCAGGCTATGCAGGCCCGCGTACAGGGTGCGGGTTTTGCCGCTGCCGGTGGGGCCCGTCACCAGTACCAGCCCCTGGGGGCTGGAGAGGGCCTGTTGCCACAGGGTTCGCTGGTGTGCCGTCATGCCCGGAATATCGGCGGAAAACGCCGCAGATTGCGGGTCTTGTAAACGGAGTACGGCCTTTTCACCATAGCGGCAGGGCAGGGTAGAGACGCGTAATGCCAGCGCGCTGCCGGACACCTGGGTGCTGAACTGGCCATCCTGGGGCAGGCGGCGCTCCGCGATATCCAGCCCGGCGCTGATTTTCAGGCGCGCCAGCAGCGGGGCACTCTGGCTGGCGGGCAACTGCTGCAGCACATGCAGCACCCCGTCAACCCGCAGCCGGATGGTCAGCGACGCAGCCCCGGGTTCAAGATGAATATCGGAGGCCCGGCGGGCAACGGCACTGGCGATCAACCCTTCCAGCGGATCATCGCTTGCCTCTGATAAGGGCGCCGTCTCTGCCTGGCCGTCGTTGCTGGCTTTTTCCAGTTGCTCCGCGGGCCAGTAGCTGACGTTTACCTGTTTATTGCTGGTAAAGCGCAAGGCGTCGAGAAAGTGATCCGCCGGGGAGTGCACCACGGCGATATACACCCGGTGTGCATCTTCCCGCAGCAGCAGCGCCTGGTGCTGCTGGCACAGTTGATTCAATAACGGGCCAGGGGCTGAGGGGGTCATACCTCTGCTCCTTCGGCTGCCTGGGTGGCAGCCTCGCTATAGCGGAACACATTTTCACAGGCTTGCTGTAATGGGCTATCGCCACCGGCCTGGCACTGCCGCTGCCAGCCATTCAGCCCTTCGCTGTTACTCCACTGCGGGGTCATCACAATGGTCAGCCCATTAAGGCTCTCCTGGCCATTCAGGGTAATCACCCCGGCACTGACATTCAGCGATGCGACATAGCGTGAGCTTTGCCCGGCGGGGATACCGTTACTGCCGCTGTTGCAGGCCGCTATTCCACCGCGATCCAGCGCGCATAGCTCTACGGCGGTGCGGAAGGGTAAGAAGGTTTGCAGCATATCGGTGAGTGCCGCTTTACGCAGATAGTTCTGGTAAGCGGGGATGCCGGTAGCGCTGAGAATGGCAATGATGCCAATGACTATCATCAGCTCGATCAGGGTAAATCCCTGTTGTTTTCCCATGGTGTCCTCCTGATTTTCAGTGAGGCTACTGTGGCAGTGCAGGGCGGTATCGGCGAGGGGGGATTGTCAGGGTTACGTGGCGGTTCGGGGGATATTTGGGCTGTTGCATTGTACCGGGGAACGCTGTGGGGGATAGCGCGCAAAACGGGGGGCTATTGCCCCCGTACTGGACACCGGTGCGGTTAGCGAAAACGCATTGACAGGTCGAGGGCGTGAACGTGTTTGGTTAACGCCCCGACGGAGATATAGTCCACACCGGTGTTGGCAAACTCACGGATAGTCTCTTTGGTGACATTGCCTGACACTTCCAGCCGGGCTTTACCGGCGGTGCGCGCCACGGCGGTACGCATTTGTTCGACGTTAAAGTTATCCAGCATGATGATGTCTGCCCCGGCGTGCAGGGCGTCTTCCAGTTCTGCCAGATTCTCCACTTCTACTTCCACCGGCACATCCGGGTACAGCCAGAAGGCTTTCTCCACGGCGGCACGCACCGAGCCGGAAGAGATAATATGGTTCTCTTTGATAAGGAACGCATCCGATAAACCGAGGCGGTGATTACTGCCGCCGCCGCACAGTACGGCGTATTTCAGGGCACTGCGCAAGCCGGGCACTGTTTTACGGGTGTCCAGCAACTGCGTATGCGTACCTTCCAGCAGGTCCGCATAGGTACGCACCACGGAGGCCACCCCGGACAGGGTTTGCACGAAGTTCAGGGCGGTACGTTCGCCGGTGAGCAATATCCGGGAAGGGCCCTGGAGCTCGAACAGCGGCTGATCGGCACGAACGACATCACCGTCGTCCACCCGCCAGGTGACGACCACATCGCCACCCAGTTGAATAAACACTTCTTCGACCCAGCGCTTACCGCAGAATACCCCGTCTTCACGGGTGATTACCACGGCATGGGACTGGCTATCAGCCGGTAAAAGCTGGGCGGTGATATCGTTGTTGGCGTCCACCTCGCCACCGAGATCTTCGCGCAGGGCGCGGGAGACACTTTCGGGGACATCAAGGCTAATACGTTCAAGGAGATCTTCGCGGCGGCTGTCGGGGTTATAACGGCGGGGTGGCATAATAAAACTCCGAAATGGCTGATAAGTAAAAAGTTGAATCATGCTACTCTGAAGCGACGCCAGGTTCCACACAAAGGAGACCCCTTATGCAGCTCATTGATGGCTGGCTGGATACAGCACGTCGCCAGCCTTCCCCGCATTTTGACGACCGCCCGGAAAATGAACCGCCCTATTTACTGGTGGTACATAATATTAGCCTGCCCCCCGGCCAGTTTGGCGGCCCGTGGATTGATGCGTTATTTCTCGGTACGCTCGATCCCGATGCTCACCCCTATTTTGCCGATATCGCCCAGTTGCGCGTGTCGGCCCACTGCCTGATCCGCCGGGACGGTGAAGTGGTTCAGTATGTGCCGTTTAATAAGCGGGCGTGGCATGCAGGGGTGTCGAGCTATAAAGGGCGCGAGCGGTGTAATGATTTTGCGATTGGGATTGAGCTGGAAGGGACCGATACCTTGCCCTATACCGGAGCGCAGTATCAACAGCTGGCGGCGGTGACCCGGCTACTGATTACGGCCTATCCGGCGATTGCCGATAATATGGCCGGCCACTGCGATATTGCCCCGGTACGTAAAACTGACCCAGGCCCGGCATTTGAATGGCCGGTATTTCGGGCTATGGTCGCATCGCCGTGTGATAAGGAGCAACCGTGACGCTGTTTACTCTGCTATTGGTCATCATTCAGGAGCGGTTATTTAAGCTGGGAGAGCACTGGCAATTGGATCATCGCCTGGCGTTCCTGTTCCGCCGGGCAACACACTTCTCGCTGCTGCGCACAGTGGCGATGGCCGCCGCCAGTATGCTGGTGGTGTGGCTGTGCCTGCTGTCGCTGCAAGGGCTGCTGTTTAACCTGCCGCTGCTGGTGTTCTGGGTGCTGGTGGGGTTGTTATGCATTGGGGCCGGGAAGGTCCGCCAGCACTACCATAACTACCTGAAGGCGGCCGCAAATAATGATTATCACGCCTGTGATGAGATGTCCGCTGAGCTGACGTTAATCCACGGAGTACCGGCAGAGTGTGATCAGATAACATTCCTGCGTGAGCTACAGAATGCGCTGCTGTGGATTAACTTTCGTTATTACCTGGCGCCGCTATTCTGGTTTATTGTCGGCGGTAGCTGGGGGCCGGTGACGCTGGTGGGTTATGCGACCCTGCGGGGATGGCAGAGCTGGCTGGCGCGCCGTAAATCGCCACATGATCGCCAGCTCTCCGGGGTTGATGCGCTACTTCATGTGCTGGACTGGGTGCCGGTACGCCTTGCCGGGGTGGTATATGCCTTGCTGGGCCACGGTGAAAAAGCGCTGCCGGCGTGGTTTGCCTCACTGGGGGACAGGCATACTTCCCAGTATCAGGTGCTGACCCAGCTGGCGCAATTCTCGCTGGCCAGGGATGTGCATGACGATAAAATAAAAACGCCGAAACTGGCGGTATCAATGGCCAAGAAAGCGTCGTTTATTATTGTGGTGATTGTGGCGCTGCTGACCATCTACGGCACTCTGGTCTGAGTTACACGTCTCCGGTATCAAGGCACCCCACGGGGTGCCTTTTTGCTTTCTGATGCGCGGTCAGCCGTGATCGGCGGGGGGCTCGCCAAATACCGGCATGCCGTTTGTGTCCCATTCGAGATAGCTAAGCCGGGTATGGCGGCCGGGATCATACAGGGGATCGCCGTCGATGTCGGTATAACTGCGGGCGTGGTATACCAGCACGTCCCTGCCATCCGGGGTGCGGGTAAAGCTGTTATGGCCAGGCCCGTACTGCTGATTGGGGTAGCTGGTGGTGAACACTGGCTGGGGGGATTTATGCCAGTTAGCCGGGTCCAGCGGGTCGGCATCCTGGTGGATCCACAGTAGCCCCAGGCAATAGTTTTCATCGGTGGCGCTGGCGGAGTAGCTAATAAACAGCCGCTTGCCGTGGCAGATCACCGCGGGGCCTTCATTGACCATAAAACCCCGGCACTCCCAGTCATACTCCGGTTTTGACAGCATCACCGGCGCCCCTTTTATCGACCACGGGGTGTCCATCTCCGCCAGGTACAGATTGGTATTTCCGGGGATGGCGGGATCTTTCTGGGCCCACAGGTACCACTGCTTTCCCTGGTGGTTAAAGGTTGTCGCATCCAGGGCGAAACTGTCCAGCGGTGTGATGAACTGGCCTTTTTCCTGCCACTGGCCGGTGAGAGGATCGGGGTCTGCGCATTCCAGTACATACATACGGTGCTGGAACATGCCCCGGGCGTCCAGCGCTTGGGTATGGGCAGCGGCAAAATAGATATACCACTTGCCGTTCACCCGGTGGAGTTCTGGCGCCCAGATCAGCTCGCCCATTGGGCCGCTGTCCGGTTTTCGCCATACCACCACGCCAGGGGCATCGCGCAGCGCCATAATGGTCTGGGCCCGGCGGATTTCCAGCCGGTCATACTGCGGGACCGAGGCGATAAAGTAATACTCACCGCGATGATACTGGATAAAGGGATCGGCCCGCTGTTCAATAAACGGATTGGGCCAGGGGGCGGTTGTCATGGTGCGCTCCTTACGCTATTACCGGGGATAACATCCTGTTCAATATGGTGTTCGCGGTAGCTATTACGGCGTTCTTCGAGGTCAATCTGGATCTGTTTCATTAATTCCCTGTCAACTTTCAGCAGGCGAACCACACCCGCGGTGATCAGATAACCCACCCCGGGGATCACGGTGAACAGCAGCATAATGCCATGTACCGCAGCACTGCTCTGCTGGCTGGCGCTGGCATCATACCCGAACCAGGAAAGCAGGAACCCTACCATCGCCCCGGCCACCGCCAGGCCGACTTTGAGGAAGAACAGGTTACCGGAGAAGCTGATCCCGGTAATCCGCTTGCCGGTTTTCCATTCGCCGTAGTCATCCACGTCCGCCATCAGGGACCAGTGCAGCGGGGAAGGTATCTGGTGCAGGATATTAAGCAGGAAATACATCACCATCACCAGCCCTGTGGCAGAGGGATCAAGGAACCAGAACCCGCATGAGAAAATGGCCAGGGCGATATTGGTCCAGAAGAAGACATCCAGTTTGCACCAGCGGTCCGTCAGCACTTTTGCCAGGGTGCTGCCGAACATCATACCCACCACGCCGAGGCTGATAAACCAGGTGGCAAACTGGGTACTCTGGTGCATAACCCAGGTGACGTAATACATCGTGGCGGCCATGCGAATAAAGCCGGGGCAGACATTACACAGTGTCAGCAGCAGAATGCGCACCCACTGGTCATTTTTCCAGACATCGCGCAGGTCCGCTTTCAGATCTTCCTTGCCAGGCACCGCCGGGTGAACGCGCTCTTTTACATTGGCAAAGCAGAACAGGAACATACACATGCCGAGCAACGCCAGTACCGTCATGGCCATTTGGTAGCCTTTGGCTTTGTTGTCGCCGCCAAACCACTCGGCCATCGGCAGTAACGTCAGGGAGAGGATAAGGGTAGCAATGCCCACCATCACAAAGCGGTAGGACTGGCAGGCCACACGCTCCTGGGGATCCCGGGTAATCACGCTCCCCAGTGAGCAGTACGGAATATTAATGGCGGTGTAGGTAATGGACAGCAGGAAGTAGGTAACAAAGGCATAGATAACCTTGCTGCTGTAGGTCCATTCCGGGGTGGTAAACATCAGAATACTGAATACCGCGAACGGGGCTGCCATCCACAAGATCCATGGACGAAAACGCCCCCACCGGGTTGTGGTCCGATCGGCCATTGCTCCCATTAGCGGATCGGTAACGGCATCTATCACCCGGATAGCGAGCAGCAGCACGCCGACAAGTGCCGGAGAAAGACCAAAAATATCCGTGTAGAAATAGTTAACAAACAACATGATGGCGCCAAAGATAATATTGCATCCCGCATCACCCATGCCATAACCGATCTTTTCTCGTACTGATAATTTGCCGTTTTCCATATTCGGGGTCCGTACGCTGAAATATGGACAAAGTATTGATTGATTTTCAGGATTTCAGGCAGCAGTAAACCGTTGCAGATATGGACAATATTGCCATAGACAGGGAATTGTGAGGTATCTGACAACGCGCCCCGGCCAGGGCCAGGGCGCGTGGGGAGCAACAGGGGCAGTTATCAGGCGCGAATCAGTTTGGCACTCTTCTCTTTACACAGGAAGCCAACCCCCAGTACCGCGATCCATACCGGGATCAGGTAAACGGAGATAGCCATTCCCGGGGTGATCAGCATGATCACCAGTACCGCGGCCATAAACAGCAGGCACAGCCAGTTGCCAAGCGGGTAAAACAGCGCCGGGAAACGGGTCGCAACCCCCTGTTGTTGCTTGGCGCGGCGGAATTTTATGTGCGCCAGGCTGATCATCGCCCAGTTAATCACCAGGGCGGAGACCACCAGGGCCATCAGCAGGCCAAAGGCAGAGGTTGGAGCCAGATAGTTGAGCAGTACGCACAGAGCGGTTACCAGCGCAGAAACCAGGATGGTTCTCACCGGCACACCGCGTTTGTCGACGTTGAGCAGGGATTTTGGCGCGTTGCCCTGCTGGGCGAGGCCGAACAGCATCCGGCTATTGCAGTATACGCAGCTGTTATAGACCGAGAGCGCCGCCGTCAGCACCACCACGTTCAGGGCGTTGGCCACGAAAGAATCCCCCAGCTCGTGGAAAATCAGCACAAAGGGGCTGACATCAGCGGTGACCCGGGTCCAGGGCATCAGTGAGAGCAACACAGCCAGTGAGCCGATGTAGAAAATCAATACCCGGTAGATAACCTGGTTGGTGGCTTTCGGGATGCTTTCTGCCGGGTTATCTGCTTCTGCGGCGGTAATGCCGACCAGCTCCAGACCACCGAATGAGAACATGATTATCGCCATCATCATCACCAGGCCGCCGATGCCGTGGGGCAGAAAACCGCCTTGCTCCCACAGGTTACGGACGGTTGCCTGGGGGCCGGCATGGCCACTGAACAGCAGCCAGCCGCCAAAGATAATCATCGCCACCACGGCGAACACTTTAATAATCGCAAACCAGAACTCCATCTCCCCGAACACTTTTACGTTGGTCAGGTTAATGGCGTTAATAATGACGAAGAAGGCCGCCGCGGAGATCCAGGTAGGGATTTCTGGCCACCAGAATTGGATATATTTACCCACCGCAGTTAACTCTGCCATGGCAACCAGCACATACAGCACCCAGTAATTCCAGCCAGAGGCGAAACCGGCAAAGTTGCCCCAGTATTTGTAGGCAAAATGGCTAAAGGAGCCTGCTACCGGCTCTTCAACGACCATTTCGCCCAACTGGCGCATAATCAAAAAGGCGATAAAACCGGCCACCGCGTAGCCCAGCAGAATACCGGGCCCCGCAGACTGTATTACAGAGGCACTCCCCAAAAACAGACCGGTGCCGATTGCACCACCAAGGGCTATAAGCTGAATATGGCGGTTCTTCAGGCCGCGTTTCAGCGTACCGCTGTGCTGTTGACCTTCCATCATAAAACCTCGTATGTGGTAGCACACCCCAGCCTAAGGGGAGTGTCATTATTGTCTTCCGTAATGTGTATTTATTTGTTTACGGATTATAGTTGTGATATTTGCGATATGGTCTACCGCTCAACTGAGAATAGTGGTATGTGCTCGCCAATGCACCTGATTTCGCATTCTGTTCCTGATAATTACGTAAAAATGTTACCTGTCGATATACTTTTCCATAAGTGTTTGTGAATTTATATTCATTAATATCGACATTTAATTCATATAAATACACGTTGAAACGCTTCACCTCGTTAAAAAAATCATTTCGGAAACGTTAAATCTGCCGGCTGGTGGGTAGCAATGTAATTTGTGGAAAGTTACATATTTGGTGCGATGTATTCGTGTGGTTGTTAAAAAATGCCTGCTTTACTGATTTCAATCAAAACCACGATGGACAGAAGGTGAATACTTTGTTACTTTAGCGTCAAGAATATGAAATTGGTATGACCAATTGACTCCGGCGAATGGCAGAGACATGGCAGAGACTAGAAACATGGCCTATAGCAAAATCCGCCAACCCAAATTATCCGACGTTATTGAGCAACAACTGGAGTATTTGATCCTCGAAGGGACACTACGCCCAGGAGAGAAGTTGCCTCCGGAACGGGAGTTGGCAAAACAATTTGATGTGTCTCGCCCTTCGTTGAGAGAAGCCATCCAGCGCCTGGAAGCTAAAGGATTGTTGCTGCGCCGCCAGGGAGGAGGGACATTCGTCCAGAGTAGCCTTTGGCAGAGCTTCAGCGACCCGCTGGTAGAACTGCTGTCTGAACATCCTGAATCCCAATTTGATCTCCTCGAGACCCGCCATGCCCTGGAAGGGATCGCTGCCTATTATGCAGCACTGCGCGGCACCGAAGAGGACCGGGAACGGATTGGCGAATTGCACCGGGCCATTGAACTGGCGCAGCAGTCTGGCGATCTGGATGCGGAATCAGACGCGGTGATGAAGTACCAAATTGCTGTCACAGAAGCGGCTCATAATGTGGTTTTGCTCCACTTGCTACGCTGTATGGAGCCGATGCTGTCCCAGAACGTGCGTCAGAACTTTGAGCTGTTGTACGCACGCCGGGAGATGCTGCCGCTAGTAAGTGGCCACCGGACCAGTGTTTTTGAGGCCATTATGGCCGGTGAGCCTGAGAAAGCCCGTGAGGCTTCCCATCGCCACTTAGCGTTTATTGAAGATATTCTGCTGGAGCGAAGCCGTGAACATAGCCGCCGTGAGCGCTCGTTACGCCGTATTCAGCAGCGCAAAGATTAAGAATTAGTGCCTGTGCTGGCCATCATTGATGGAGAGGTCAGGGGCTGAATTAGCATCCGGAATTCGGGTGCGGTAACTCAACGAGAACCTGTCTTATTGCGTTTTTGAACCTGAAAACGCAATGGGACAGGTTCCAGATAAATCAACGTATTAGATAGATAAGGAAAAACCCATGTCAGAACGTTTACCCAATGACGTGGATCCGATCGAGACTCGCGACTGGCAACAGGCGATCGAATCGGTCATCCGTGAAGAAGGTGTAGAGCGCGCGCAGTTCCTGATCGATCAGTTACTGAGTGAGGCCCGTAAAGGTGGCGTACAAGTAGCTGCTGGTGCTGGAAATTCGACTTACACCAACACTATTGCCGTTGAAGATGAACCGGAGTACCCGGGGAATCTGGATCTGGAACGTCGTATTCGTTCAGCGATTCGCTGGAACGCTATCATGACCGTACTGCACGCTTCCAAAAAAGATCTGGAGCTGGGTGGCCATATGGCGTCTTTCCAGTCTTCCGCTACCATCTATGAAGTGTGCTTTAACCACTTCTTCCGCGCCCATAACGATGCCGACGGCGGCGACCTGGTTTACTTCCAGGGCCATATCTCCCCGGGTATCTACGCGCGTGCGTTCCTCGAAGGCCGCCTGACAGAAGAGCAGATGAACAACTTCCGTCAGGAAGTTCACGGTAAAGGCCTGTCTTCTTACCCGCACCCGAAACTGATGCCGGAATTCTGGCAGTTCCCGACCGTATCAATGGGTCTGGGCCCGATTGGTGCTATCTATCAGGCGAAGTTCCTCAAATATCTGGAACACCGTGGCCTGAAAGATACCTCTAAACAGACCGTTTACGCCTTCCTGGGCGATGGCGAGATGGACGAGCCGGAATCTAAAGGCGCTATCACCATCGCAACCCGTGAAAAACTGGATAACCTGGTCTTTATCATCAACTGCAACCTGCAGCGTCTGGATGGCCCGGTAACCGGTAACGGCAAAATTATCAACGAGCTGGAAGGCATCTTCGCTGGTGCTGGCTGGAACGTGCTGAAAGTTATCTGGGGCGGCCGCTGGGACGAGCTGCTGCGTAAAGATACCAGCGGTAAACTGCTGCAGCTGATGGGCGAAACCGTTGACGGTGACTACCAGACCTTTAAATCTAAAGACGGCGCGTACGTTCGTGAGCACTTCTTCGGTAAATACCCGGAAACCGCTGCCCTGGTAGCAGACTGGACTGACGATCAGATCTGGGCCCTGAACCGCGGTGGTCACGATCCGAAGAAAATCTACGCTGCACTGAAAAAAGCGCAAGAAACCAAAGGCAAAGCCACGGTTATCCTCGCCCATACCATCAAAGGTTACGGCATGGGTGAAACCGCCGAAGGTAAAAACATCGCGCACCAGGTGAAGAAAATGAACATGGATGGCGTTCGCTACATCCGCGATCGTTTCAATGTGCCGGTGTCCGATGATGATCTGCCAAAACTGCCGTACATCACCTTCCCGGAAAGCAGCGAAGAGTATAAGTACCTGCACGGCCAGCGTGAAAAACTGCAGGGTTATCTGCCAAGCCGCCGTACCCACTTCTCTGAGAAGCTGGAGATCCCGAGCCTGGAAGATTTCAAACCGCTGCTGGAAGAGCAGAATAAAGAAATCTCTACCACTATCGCGTTCGTGCGTGCCCTGAACGTGATGCTGAAGAACAAATCCATTAAAGACCGCCTGGTGCCGATCATCGCTGATGAAGCGCGTACTTTCGGTATGGAAGGTCTGTTCCGTCAGATTGGTATTTACAGCCCGAACGGCCAGCAGTACACCCCGCAGGACCGTGAGCAGGTTGCTTACTACAAAGAAGACGAAAAAGGCCAGATCCTGCAAGAAGGGATCAACGAATTGGGTGCCGGCGCATCCTGGCTGGCTGCTGCTACCTCTTACAGCACCAACGATCTGCCGATGATCCCGTTCTACATCTACTACTCCATGTTCGGGTTCCAGCGTATTGGCGACCTGTGCTGGCAGGCGGGTGACCAGCAGGCGCGCGGCTTCCTGATTGGCGGTACCTCTGGTCGTACGACACTGAACGGCGAAGGCCTGCAGCACGAAGATGGTCACAGCCATATTCAGTCGCTGACTATCCCGAACTGTATCTCTTATGACCCGTCTTACGCCTACGAAGTGGCTGTCATCATGCATGACGGTCTGGAGCGTATGTACGGTGAAAAACAAGAGAACGTGTACTACTACATCACCACCCTGAACGAAAACTACCACATGCCGGCGATGCCGGAAGGGGCCGAGGAAGGTATCCGTAAAGGTATCTACAAACTCGAAACCGTTGCCGGTAGCAAAGGTAAAGTTCAGCTGCTGGGCTCTGGCTCTATCCTGCGTCACGTCCGTGAAGCGGCACAGATCCTGGCCAACGATTATGGCGTAGGTTCTGATGTCTATAGCGTGACCTCCTTTACTGAACTGGCCCGCGATGGTCAGGACTGTGAGCGCTGGAACATGCTGCACCCGCTGGAAACCCCGCGTGTACCGTACATCGCTCAGGTGATGAACAACGCCCCGGCAGTGGCATCTACTGACTATATGAAACTGTTCGCCGAGCAGGTTCGCACTTATGTACCGGCGGATGACTACCGCGTACTGGGTACGGATGGCTTCGGCCGCTCTGACAGCCGTGAAAACCTGCGCCATCACTTCGAAGTTGACGCTTCCTATGTGGTGGTTGCAGCGCTGGGCGAACTGGCTAAACGTGGCGAAATCGATAAGAAAGTGGTGGCGGATGCCATCGTTAAATTCAATATCGATGCAGATAAAGTTAACCCGCGTCTGGCGTAAGAGGTAAAGAGACAATGGCTATCGAAATCAAAGTACCGGACATCGGGGCTGATGAAGTTGAAATCACCGAGATCCTGGTCAAGGTTGGCGACAAAGTGGAAGCTGAACAGTCGCTGATCACCGTGGAAGGCGATAAGGCCTCCATGGAAGTCCCGTCGCCGCAGGCGGGGATTGTCAAAGAGATCAAAGTCGCGGTGGGTGACAAAACCGAGACCGGTAAACTGATCATGATTTTCGATTCCGCCGAGGGTGCAGCAGCCGCTGCACCTGCCCCGGCAGAAGAGAAGCAAGCCGCTGCGCCGGCCGCAGCACCTGCTGGCACCGCAGCGAAAGAGGTTCATGTACCGGATATCGGTGGTGATGAAGTTGAAGTCACTGAAATCATGGTTAACGTGGGCGATACCGTTGCCGCTGAGCAATCGCTTATCACCGTAGAAGGCGATAAAGCCTCTATGGAAGTACCGTCCCCGTTTGCGGGTGTGGTTAAAGAGATCAAAATCAGCACCGGCGACAAAGTGTCTACTGGCTCCCTGATCATGGTGTTCGACGTCGCAGGTGGCGCACCTGCTGCCGCGCCTGCACAGGCTGCTGCTCCGGCGGCTGCCGCTGCCCCTGCGGCTTCCGGCGCCAAAGACGTTAACGTACCGGATATCGGTGGTGACGAAGTTGAAGTGACCGAAGTGATGGTGAAAGTCGGCGATAAAGTCGCGGCGGAACAATCACTGATCACCGTGGAAGGCGACAAAGCCTCTATGGAAGTCCCGGCGCCGTTCGCGGGTACTGTTAAAGAGATCAAAATTAGCACCGGCGACAAAGTGTCTACCGGCTCCCTGATCATGGTGTTCGAAGTGGAAGGCGCGGCCCCTGCTGCGGCCCCGGCTCCGGCGGCAGCGGCTCCAGCACCTGCGGCAGCACCGGCACCGGCTGCTGCGCCTGCGGCGAAAGCCGACGCGAAGTCTGACTTTGCCGAAAACGCCGCGTACATTCACGCGACCCCGCTGATCCGCCGCCTGGCGCGCGAGTTCGGCGTGAACCTGGCGAAAGTGAAAGGGACAGGCCGTAAAGGCCGTATCCTGCGCGAAGACGTTCAGGCTTATGTGAAAGACGCGGTTAAACGCGCGGAATCTGCCCCTGCCGCTGGCGCTACCGGTGGTTCGCTGCCTGGTCTGCTGCCGTGGCCGAAAGTGGACTTCAGCAAGTTTGGTGAAATTGAAGAAGTGGAACTGGGCCGCATCCAGAAAATTTCTGGTGCTAACCTGAGCCGTAACTGGGTAATGATCCCACACGTTACGCACTTCGATAAAACCGATATCACCGATCTGGAAGCGTTCCGTAAACAGCAGAACGTGGAAGCTGAGAAGCGCAAACTGGACGTGAAAATCACCCCAGTGGTATTCATCATGAAAGCCGTTGCCGCTGCCCTTGAGCAGATGCCGCGCTTTAACAGCTCCCTGTCCGAAGACGGCCAGAAACTGACCCTGAAAAAATACATCAACATCGGTGTGGCGGTTGATACCCCGAATGGCCTGGTGGTTCCGGTGTTCAAGGATGTTAATAAGAAAGGCATCATTGAACTGTCTCGCGAGCTGATGGAGATCTCCAAAAAAGCACGCGCCGGTAAGCTGACCGCTGGCGAAATGCAGGGCGGCTGCTTTACCATCTCCAGCATCGGTGGCCTGGGGACCACGCACTTTGCGCCGATTGTTAATGCGCCAGAAGTGGCTATCCTGGGTGTGTCTAAATCCAGCATGGAACCGGTGTGGAACGGTAAAGAATTTACCCCGCGCCTGATGATGCCGATTTCGCTCTCCTTCGACCACCGGGTTATCGACGGTGCCGATGGTGCGCGCTTTATCACCATCATCAATAACACGCTGAGTGACATTCGCCGCCTGGTGATGTAATCGGAAAGCCGGCCTGACGGCCGGCTTTTTTCTGGTAGCCCGCTTCTGGTCTCAGGGTTACCCGCCATTAAGGACAAATCGTTTGCCGTTTTGTTGTTTCAAAATTGTTAACAATTTTGTAAAATACCGACGGATAGAACGTCCCGGTGGATATGGGCGCTAACAACACCATCCCGTCAGGATCTCAGCCATGCTCTGGTGACTGGGGTTTATAAGGCGATGAGGGTAACGTCAGACCCGCCGGAAATAAATTAAGAGGTCATGATGAGTACTGAAATTAAAACTCAGGTCGTGGTACTTGGGGCTGGCCCCGCGGGGTATTCCGCGGCCTTCCGTTGCGCTGACTTAGGTCTGGAAACCGTCATTGTTGAACGTTACAACACCCTGGGTGGGGTGTGTCTGAACGTAGGTTGTATCCCGTCTAAAGCACTGCTGCACGTTGCGAAAGTTATCGAAGAAGCCAAAGCACTGGCCGACCACGGTATCGTCTTCGGTGAGCCGAAAACCGATATTGATAAGATCCGCACCTGGAAAGAAAAAGTGATTACTCAGCTGACTGGCGGTCTGGCCGGGATGGCGAAAGGCCGTAAAGTGAATGTGGTTCACGGTCTGGGTAAATTCACCGGTGCAAATACTCTGGAAGTCGAAGGCGCAGACGGCAAGACCGTGATTAACTTTGACAATGCGATTATCGCCGCGGGTTCCCGTCCGATTCAGCTGCCGTTTATTCCTCATGAAGATCCGCGCGTATGGGACTCCACCGATGCGCTGGAACTGAAATCCGTACCGAAACGTCTGCTGGTGATGGGTGGCGGTATCATCGGTCTGGAAATGGGTACCGTATACCACGCGCTGGGTTCTCAGATTGACGTGGTGGAAATGTTTGATCAGGTTATCCCGGCAGCCGATAAAGACGTGGTGAAAGTGTTCACCAAGCGTATCGGTAAGAAGTTTAACCTGATGCTGGAAACCAAAGTTACCGCCGTTGAAGCTAAAGAAGACGGTATCTACGTGTCGATGGAAGGTAAAAAAGCACCGGCAGAGCCGCAGTGCTACGACGCGGTGCTGGTGGCCATTGGCCGTGTGCCGAACGGTAAGCTGATTGATGCCGGCCAGGCCGGTGTGGAAGTGGACGATCGCGGCTTTATCCATGTGGATAAACAGCTGCGCACCAACGTTCCGCACATCTACGCTATCGGTGATATCGTCGGCCAGCCGATGCTGGCCCATAAAGGCGTTCACGAAGGCCATGTTGCCGCTGAAGTGATTGCCGGTAAAAAACACTACTTCGATCCGAAAGTGATCCCGTCGATTGCTTATACCGAACCTGAAGTTGCCTGGGTTGGTCTGACAGAGAAAGAAGCCAAAGAAAAAGGCATCAGCTATGAAACGGCCACCTTCCCGTGGGCAGCATCTGGCCGTGCTATCGCCTCTGACTGTGCAGACGGCATGACCAAACTGATTTTCGACAAAGAATCCCATCGTGTTATCGGTGGTGCGATTGTCGGCACCAACGGCGGCGAGCTGCTGGGCGAAATCGGCCTGGCTATCGAGATGGGCTGCGATGCGGAAGATATCGCGCTGACCATCCATGCTCACCCGACACTGCACGAATCTGTTGGCCTGGCCGCAGAAGTGTATGAAGGTAGCATTACTGACCTGCCAAACCCGAAAGCAAAGAAAAAATAAGTTATCGGGTGTGATAAACAAGCGGCTGAAAAGCCGCTTTTTTTATCGCTGAAATTTGCTTAGCCACGGTGAAACCGCCGTGCCGGATGGCTGTCCGGCGCGAAATGGCGTACTGCGACGGGCGGCTGATGGCGCCATTGCGCTGGCTGGCCGGCAAACCTGTTTTCATGGCTGTCCTGGCGGCGATTATGGGGCTCGCCATAGGGGGCGCTGTGGTGATCTGCGTTACTGTGATGGTGGCCGTCATCATGATGCTCGCTGTGGTGATCATCGTTACTGTGATGGTGGCTGTCGTCATGATGGTCGCTGTGGTGATCATCGTTACTGTGATGGTGGCTGTCATCATGATGGTCGCTGTGGTGGTGGTCGTCGTCATGATGGTGGTGATTATCGTCCGCCACCGCGCTGACCACTGCCCAGGAGGTCGCGATCCCCAGGCCGTAACCCAGCCCTTTCACCAGACTGTCGCTAAAGGAGGGTTCTGTGGTGCCCGACATGGCCGGGCTGGCCGGAAGGAGAGGGTGATAGATTGCCGGTACCGCCGGGGTGACCACTGCCGCCGGGGCTGAGACAGGCCGTTTTCTGGCTGGGGATGCTGCAGCCAGAGGGGTGGGGGTTGCCGGGGGCGCCACCGGCTGTGCCGCCGCCAGCCCCTCAGGCGGTGGGGTAATGGCGACGCTGGCCGGGGTACGACTATGGACGTACAAGGTCCCGGAAGCACCCAGCATAGCCGCGCTGCAGAGCAGAAGCATCAGTTGGGGTTTGCTGAACGTCGTCATGTTGATGTCTCCTGGCATCCGCAGGGACACCTGTGCAAAATAAAACCACACGCCGAGTGGCGATAATGGCGCGAGTATACCGGGCAGGCTGTTTATTTTTTGACTTTTAGGGTTATTTGCTCACGGTGCGTGATTAAGATGCGGCTAACTATTTGTTGGCATTAACGATTCAGCTATAATTTAATGTTTCTTTTTTGTAAACGAATTAACACAACGCCAAAATCCTGCTATGCTGGCCGTCGCGGGCTCGCGCATTAACCCTACAAACTGCTGTCTCACAGGAGCGTGAAGAGAATCGACGGGCACCGTTTAAATAATGAGAGCGAGGAGAGACGTCGTGCTAGAAGAATACCGTAAGCACGTAGCTGAGCGTGCCGCCGAGGGGATTGTACCCAAGCCCTTAGATGCAACCCAAATGGCCGCACTCGTTGAGCTGCTGAAAAGCCCGCCTGCCGGCGAAGAAGAATTTCTGTTAGATCTGCTGATCAACCGCGTACCCCCTGGTGTGGATGAAGCAGCCTATGTTAAAGCGGGTTTCCTTGCTGCTGTCGCCAAAGGCGAAGCATCCTCCCCGCTAATCACCCCGGAAAAAGCCATCGAACTGCTGGGCACCATGCAAGGCGGTTACAACATTCACCCGCTGATTGACGCGCTGGATAACGAAACACTGGCGCCCATTGCCGCCAAAGCGCTCTCTCACACGCTGCTGATGTTTGACAACTTCTACGACGTAGAAGAAAAGGCAAAAGCCGGTAACCGCTACGCCCAACAGGTACTGAAATCCTGGGCTGATGCTGAGTGGTATCTGTCCCGTCCGCAACTGGCAGAAAAGATAACGGTAACCGTGTTCAAAGTGACCGGTGAAACCAACACCGATGATCTCTCTCCGGCACCGGATGCCTGGTCACGCCCGGATATTCCGCTGCATGCGTTGGCAATGCTGAAAAACCCCCGTGACGGGATTGACCCGGATCAACCGGGCACCATCGGGCCGATCAAACAGATCGAGGCCCTGAACCAGAAAGGCTTCCCGCTGGCTTATGTGGGGGACGTTGTCGGTACCGGTTCTTCCCGTAAATCTGCGACTAACTCCGTACTGTGGTTTATGGGGGATGATATTCCTCATGTGCCAAACAAGCGCGGCGGTGGTGTGGTGCTGGGCGGTAAAATTGCGCCTATCTTCTTCAACACCATGGAAGATGCTGGTGCACTGCCGATTGAAGTGGACGTTTCTGCTCTGAATATGGGGGATGTCATCGATATCTATCCGTATAAAGGGGAAGTGCGTAACCACGACACGGATGCCGTACTGGCCACCTTTGAACTGAAAACCGATGTGTTGCTGGACGAAGTACGCGCCGGTGGCCGTATTCCGCTGATTATCGGCCGTGGGTTGACCACCAAAGCACGTGAATCACTGGAGCTGCCGCACAGTGACGTATTCCGTCAGGCGAAAGATGTGGCTGAAAGCAGCCGTGGCTTCTCGCTGGCCCAGAAAATGGTTGGCCGCGCCTGTGGCGTGAAAGGTATCCGCCCGGGGGCTTACTGCGAGCCGAAGATGACTTCTGTTGGTTCCCAGGATACGACCGGCCCGATGACCCGTGATGAGCTGAAAGATCTGGCGTGTCTGGGCTTCTCTGCGGATCTGGTTATGCAGTCCTTCTGCCATACCGCGGCCTATCCGAAGCCGGTGGATGTGACCACACACCACACCCTGCCGGACTTTATTATGAACCGCGGCGGCGTCTCATTACGCCCGGGGGACGGGGTTATCCACTCCTGGCTGAACCGTATGCTGCTGCCGGATACCGTAGGTACCGGGGGTGACTCTCATACTCGCTTCCCGATTGGTATCTCCTTCCCGGCGGGCTCTGGCCTGGTGGCGTTTGCCGCAGCCACTGGGGTGATGCCGCTGGATATGCCGGAATCGGTACTGGTGCGCTTTAAAGGTAACATGCAGCCGGGGATCACTCTGCGTGATCTGGTACATGCTATCCCTTACTACGCTATTCAGCAGGGCCTGCTGACCGTTGAGAAGAAAGGTAAGAAAAATATCTTCTCTGGCCGCATTCTGGAGATAGAAGGCCTGCCGGATCTGAAAGTGGAGCAGGCATTTGAGCTGACGGATGCCTCGGCTGAGCGTTCGGCGGCGGGCTGTACCATCAAACTGAATAAAGAGCCGATTATCGAGTACCTGAACTCGAACATCGTGCTGCTGAAGTGGATGATTGCGGAAGGCTACGGCGATCGCCGCACCCTGGAGCGTCGTGTTCAGGGCATGGAAAAATGGCTGGCGGATCCGCAACTGCTGGAAGGCGATGCCGATGCAGAATATGCCGCGGTGATCGACATTGATCTTAATGAGATCAAAGAGCCTATCCTGTGTGCGCCGAACGATCCCGATGATGCGCGCCTGCTGTCCAGCGTTGCCGGTGATAAGATTGATGAAGTCTTCATCGGTTCTTGCATGACCAACATTGGCCACTTCCGCGCGGCGGGTAAACTGCTGGATAGCCATAAAGGCCAGCTGCCGACCCGTCTGTGGGTGGCGCCGCCGACCAAGATGGATGCGGCCCAGCTCACTGAGGAAGGTTACTACAGCGTGTTTGGTAAGAGCGGTGCGCGGATTGAGATCCCGGGCTGTTCACTGTGCATGGGTAACCAGGCGCGGGTTGCGGATGGCGCTACAGTGGTGTCCACGTCGACCCGTAACTTCCCGAACCGTTTAGGTACCGGGGCTAACGTATACCTGGCCTCTGCGGAGCTGGCGGCGGTTGCTTCGCTGATCGGTAAATTGCCGACCCCGGAAGAGTACCTGACCTTTATCAGTAAAGTGGACGCGAGTGCGGCGGATACCTACCGCTACCTCAACTTCGACAAACTGGAGCAGTATACTGAGAAAGCCGACAGCGTGATTTTCCAGACTGCGGTGTAATCGCGGTATCTGCTGTTGCAAAGGGCCCCTGCGGGGCCCTTTTTTTGTCACTGTGACCCGTCCTGAATCACCGGTATTTTCTTTAACGGTGGTGGAGAATCGTGCCCGCCTGTTAACGTCACTATGCCCATCCGGTGACAGGTCCCGTTCACGCTAAGTGAGGTATTCCCATGGGCCTTCCGGTACCCGTGAACGTCCAAAGGGGCGTTTTGGCGCGCCCCTTTGGAATCCCCGCCACCGGCCGATGAAATCGCCGCTGCGCGGTACCCTGCGTTCCGCCCGGTCGCTCGTCCGGGGACGGCAAGAGGTAACCTCCCTGTAAGCTTGCCTCCGCCAGCATCCCTGCTGGCGGCCCCGGGCGACCGGCTACACGCAGGCGATTTCAATGCCGGACTGAACACCCCCGCGGCATAACAGGGCAGTTTCAGCGAAAACGATGTCGCGGAAAATATCGGGCGTGCCCATCGTCGGGGAGCGGAGCCCTTTCACTTTACGCACACAGACCGGTGCCTGAATCTGCTGCAGTGATAAAGGTGAATGCTAAAAAGGCGAATGCGAATCGCGATTCGCCATCACCCCCCTTCAGGAGCGTGACGGGAAAGGGCCTGAAACCGGTTATACGCCCCGGCAACCCTTCTGTTGTCTTTTTAGCCGAACCGCCTTTTTATTGGCGCAAATTATGGCTATTGCCCGTTATGCACACAGCTTTTCTGCCCCGGAACAGCGATAATAAACACGATGGAGGTGGGGTCCGTCTCCCCGCCCCGGAAGTGAGGACGACACCATGGATTATGAATTTCTGCGCGATATTACCGGCAACGTGAAAGTGCGTATGTCGATGGGCCATGAAGCCGTAGGGCAATGGTTTAACGAAGAGGTGAAAGACAACCTCGACCTGCTGAGTGAAGTTGAACAGGCGGCGGCGTCAGTGAAGGGCAGTGAACGTCAATGGCAGAAAGCGGGACACGAATACACCCTGTGGCTGGACGGCGAAGAGGTGATGATCCGCGCCAACCAGCTGGCGTTCAGCGGTGATGAAATGGAAGAAGGCATGAATTATTACGATGAGGAAAGCCTCTCCCTGTGTGGCGTGGAGGATTTTTTACAGGTTGCCAGCGCCTATCGCGAGTTTTTGACCCATAACCGCTAGCGGCTACCGGGTAAATAAAGGGGCGCTGTTGCCCACCGCCCCTTTATTGCGCTTACCGCTTACAGCGGCGGAATATTGCGCCCGTAGTAGATCTCACGCATCTCTTTCCATAACAGGCCGGTGATCATTTTGCGCTCCTGCTCAGTCAGATCTTCCGGTCTGGTGTGGAACATATAGTGTTTCAGATCAAATGCTTTGAGCAGCATTTTGGTGTGGAACATATTTTCCTGATACACATTCACATCCACCATGTCATACAGGGATTTCATGTCCTCAGACATAAAGTTCTGGATCGAGTTGATCTGGTGATCAATAAAATGTTTTACCCCGCTGACATCACGGGTAAAGCCCCGCACGCGATAATCAATAGTGACGATATCGGATTCCAGCTGGTGGATAAGATAGTTCAGGGCGTTGAGAGGGGATATTACCCCACAGGTGGAGACTTCGATATCCGCCCGAAAGGTACATAAACCGCCTTCCGGGTGGCTCTCCGGATAGGTGTGAACACAGATATGGCTTTTATCGAGGTGGGCCACGATGCTATCCGGCAACGGGCCAGGGTGTTCAGAACGATCCACCAGTTGTGGATCGACCGGCTCTTCGCTGATCAGGAGCGTGACGCTGGCCCCCTGGGGATGGTAGTCCTGGCGCGCCACATTAAGAATATTGGCACCGATGATATTGCAGGTCTCGGTGAGGATCTCCGTCAGGCG
Source organism: Shimwellia pseudoproteus (assembly GCF_016415625.1). Lineage (GTDB taxonomy): Bacteria > Pseudomonadota > Gammaproteobacteria > Enterobacterales > Enterobacteriaceae > Shimwellia > Shimwellia pseudoproteus. The sequence goes on along the minus strand of NZ_WBXP01000001.1, from coordinate 81,066 downwards.
GTTGGCGTTATAGAGTTCGTCAATATAGGCAATATAACCATCGCGTTCGTCTGTGGTTTTTGCGTAACAGATATCATAAATACAAAAACTCAGGCTCTTGGTCAGATTATTAAAACCGTGCAGTTTGAGTTTTTCCAATTTATTTCACCTCCTCAGTCATCGCTGTTTTGCAGGGCATCCTGTAAATACTGGGGGAGCGCAAAAGCAGCATGATGAATTGCCGGGGTATAGTAACGGCACGTTAGCCCGCTGCGCTGGAACCGGGCCTGGAGTATCTCGGCCGGCAGGTGGCGCAGTGCCGGGTTATCGGTCGCCCAGGCAAAGGTCATGATGCCGCCATAGTAGGTGGGGATTGCCGCCTGGTAAAAGCTGACGTCCGCAAAGTAATGGCGCAGTTTACGGTGGCTGGTTACCGCTTCATCCTGCTGCAAAAAACAGACGCCGTTCTGGGCCACGAAAACCCCGCCGGGGTTCAGGCAACGCCGGCAGCCCTGGTAAAATGCTGACGTGAACAGGCTTTCCCCGGGGCCGATAGGGTCGGTACAATCAGAAATGATCACATCAAAGGTCTGCCCGGTCTGGTTGACGAAATTAACCCCGTCATCAATCACGAGCGTAAAGCGTGGATCGTCATAGGCCCCGGCATTGTGGTTGGGCAGATACTGGCGGCAAAACGCCACGACACCGGCATCAATCTCCACCATGGTGATGCCCTCCACCCCCGGATGGCGGGCGACTTCACGCAGCATCGCGCCATCGCCGCCGCCGATGATCAATACCTGCTTTGCCTGGCCGTGGGCCAGCAGCGGTACGTGAGTGAGCATTTCGTGATAGATAAACTCGTCCCGCTCCGTGGTCTGGATCACCCCGTCGAGGGCCATCACCCGGCCAAAAGCCTGATTTTCGAAAATAATCAGATCCTGATGGTCCGTTTTTTCATGGTACAGCACCTTGTCGACAGCAAAATACTGGCCAAAGGCATGGTGCAGGGTTTCATGCAGCAACGGCTTGTCCGCCATAGGGCACTCCTCTTTATCTGTGTAGCCGGGTATCTGGTGAACCACAGTATCACGTGCTGATGTTACCGAATTAAAATAGGCACCACATCATGGTGAATATCGGGGAGGGGGAGCGTATTAGCCGGGGAACAGAGAAATACCGGGCCAGGTCCGTGGCCGCAGAGCAAGAGTCAGTACGATAAGGGGTATTCAGGGGGGCGATTTATTTCACATAGGCCAGCAGGCTCATGGAGTCCTCGGCCAGGGCTTTGCATTTTTTATCCACCGGCACGGCAATACCGCTTAAGTCACGGTAGCTGTCTTCGCCCATTGCTTTCATATTAAAGCTGTCGTAGTTACTGAGATCCCATTGATTTTGCTGAGCAAAGAACACCAGCGCACGCCGAATCTGGCCATTGGGTAAGTTCTGGTAGCCACAATCATTTTTTAAAAAAACGAACACCGCAGTCAGGTCTGCCATATCTTCTGCTTCGGACTCACTCAATGCGTGACTACTGGCAGAAAAACTTAATATGCTGCTCAGCAACATCACCCTGACAAACTTCTTCATCGTGTCTACCACTCATTTTTGGAGTGTAGACGTTATCATATTTCAGAGGATTCCTGTGATAATTATTACGTTGTTTCCTCCGGTTTTTCATTCATTTTCACGATACTCCTGGGGCCTCCCCACCGCACAGAGCAGTTAATTGCGCCTGAATAAAATATGTCACACTGATACACCGGTATGCCGTTGATTATTCCCGTCGGGAAGCGCGTATGCTGGCGGCGGTTACGCCGACATGACATAAGGAACTGAACAATGCAGCGTCGTAAATTTCTTAAGCTGTCCGCCGCCCTTGGCGTATCCAGTATGTTGCCATTCTGGAGCCGTCGCGCCTTTGCGGCACAGCTACCGGCGTTGCCGATCCCCGATCTGCTGGAACCCGATGCCCGCAGTACTATCACGCTGCGCATTCAGCAGGGCACATCCAGCCTGGCGGGCCACAATGCCGCCACCTGGGGCTATAACGGCAATATGCTGGGGCCAGCCCTGAAGCTCAAACGCGGCAAAGCGGTCAATATTGTGCTGCGCAATGCGCTGGCGCAAGCCACCACGGTACACTGGCACGGTCTGGCGGTGCCCGGGGCGGTAGACGGTGGCCCCCAGGGCATTATCCCGCCCGGTGGGGTGCGCCGGGTGTCATTCACCCCGGATCAGCCCGCCGCAACCTGCTGGTTCCATCCTCACCAGCATGGCCAAACCGGGCACCAGGTGGCCCAGGGGCTGGCGGGACTGGTGCTGCTTGAGGATGTACCCAGCCTGCAACTGATGCTGCCTAAACAGTGGGGCATTGATGATATCCCGCTGATTATTCAGGATAAGCGCTTTGACGCGCAGGGCAATATTGATTATCAGCTGGATGCGATGACCGCCACCGTTGGCTGGTTTGGCGACACGTTATTGTGTAATGGGGTTGCCTACCCGGAACATGCCACTCCCAAAGGCTGGCTGCGGCTGCGACTACTTAACGGCTGTAATGCCCGCTCGCTGAACCTGGCCACCAGCGATCGGCGCCCGCTGTACGTGGTGGGCAGTGATGGGGGGTTACTGGGAGAGCCGGTGCCGCTCAGTGAATTGTCGATGCTGCCCGGCGAACGCTTTGAAGTACTGGTTGATACCAGTAATGGCCAGCCGTTTGATATTGTCACCCTGCCGGTTAGCCAGATAGCCATGGGGATTGCCCCCTTTGATAAGCCCCGGCCGGTGGTGCGTATTCAGCCATTGTGGATCCCGGCATCGGGGCAATTGCCGGATACCCTGGTCCCTCTGGCGCCGTTACCGTCCATCGACGGGCTGGAAAGCCGTACGCTGCAACTGGGTATGGACCCCCAACTGGATGACCGGGGGATGCAGGCCCTGGCGGCACGCTATGGCGCACAGGCCCTGGGTAAGATGCATCAGGATAATCCTGTGGCACCCCGTGGGCCAGCGCCGCGCGATCTGCTGCACGCCAATACTATTAATGGTAAGGCGTTTGATATGAACCAGCCGGGGTTCGATGTGCCGCTGGGACAGTACCAGCGCTGGGTGGTGTCCGGGGAAGGGGACATGATGCTGCACCCGTTCCATATTCATGGCGGCCAGTTTCGTATTCTCAGTGAGAACGGCCAGCCGGTAGCGGCGCACCGCCAGGGATGGAAAGATATTGTCCGGGTGGAGGGTAAACGCAGTGAGGTGCTAGTGAAATTCGATTATGTCGCCAGTGCCGGGGCCCCTTACATGGCGCATTGCCATCTGCTGGAGCATGAGGACACCGGTATGATGGTGGGCTTTACCGTATCCTGAGACGTTCTGCCCCCTGCGGGGGCAGAAACGACGCATCAGGTGCGCAGCCCGCGTCCGCGCTGGATAAGCCACCAGCACAGGGCGTAGAAGGCGACAATAAAGATAACCAGTACGCCGAAGGTCAGGCTGAGCGGTACATCGTGAATGCCGAGGAAGCCAAAACGGAAGCCGCTTATCATATAGACTATCGGGTTGAGGTGTGACAACGCCTGCCAGAAGGGCGGTAACAGGGTCAGGGAGTAGAACACCCCGCCGAGGTAGGTGAGCGGTGTCAGCACAAAGGTCGGGATCAGGCTGATATCGTCAAAGGTTTTAGCAAATACCGCGTTAAGCAGCCCCGCCAGCGAGAACAGGATTGCAGTCAGTAACAGGGTCATGGCCACAAATAACCATGAGTGCACCTGGAACGGCACAAAGAACAGCGAGATAGCGGTGACCAGGATACCGACACACAGCCCGCGCGCCACGCCACCGCCGACATACCCGATAATAATGACGTGGGTCGGCACTGGCGCCACCAGCAGCTCTTCAATATTGCGCTGGAATTTGGCACTAAAAAAGGACGAGGCGACGTTCGCATAGGCGTTGGTGATCACCGCCATCATGATCAGCCCCGGGACGATAAACTGCATATAAGTGAAGCCGTGCATATCGCCAATCCGGGAGCCAATCAGATTCCCGAAGATGATAAAATACAGCGTCATGGTGATAACCGGCGGCACCAGAGTCTGGATCCAGATCCGCATAAACCGGTGGATTTCTTTGGTCCAGATGCTTTTCAGGGCCACCCAGTACAACCGCATCATGCTGATTCCCCTTTCTTCCGGTGGACAAGTGATACAAAGAGCTCTTCCAGGCGGTTGGCCTTGTTACGCATACTCAACACCTGAATACCCTGGGCGCTTAATTGCGCAAATACGCTGTTAATACCCTGCTCGCGCAGCACTTCGACTTCCAGGGTGGCGGTATCCAGCAGCCGGTATTTATAGCCTTCCAGCTTCGGCAGGGCGCTCTTGGCCGCCAGATCAAGAATAAAGGTTTCTGATTTCAGGGTGGCCAGCAGGGCCTTCATGGTGGTGTTTTCCACCAGCTCACCGCGCTGGATGATGCCGATATGGCGGCAGAGCATTTCGGCCTCTTCCAGATAGTGGGTGGTGAGGATAATGGTGGTGCCGCCGTCGTTGAGGTTCTTGAGAAAGCCCCACATGGAGCGGCGTAGTTCAATATCCACCCCGGCGGTAGGCTCGTCGAGAATTAACAGTTTTGGCTCGTGCATCAGGGCCCGGGCAATCATCAAGCGGCGCTTCATCCCGCCAGAGAGCATCCGCGCGCGTTCGTTGCGTTTTTCCCACAGATCGAGTTGTGTCAGGTACTTTTCGCTGCGTTTTATCGCTTCATGGCGCTCTACGCCATAATAACCGGCCTGGTTCACCACTATCTGTTGTACGGTTTCGAACGGGTTAAAGTTAAACTCCTGGGGCACTAACCCCAGCTGACGTTTGGCATTCACCACGTCACGTTCCAGGTCATAACCAAACACCCGCACCTGGCCAGAGGTTTTATTGACCAGGGAGCTGATTATTCCGATGGTGGTGGACTTGCCGGCACCGTTGGGGCCCAGTAGCGCGTAAAAGTCGCCGGCCTCAACTTGCAGATCGATCCCCTTCAGTGCCTGTACGCCTCCGGCATACGTTTTGGTGAGCTTCGAAAGTTCCAGTGCAATTGTCATGAATATAATATCGCCTGTTGTTACTTTTTGGTTACTTATGAACTTGTGCGACCAGTCTGATAGTCAGGTCGCCAGGAAAGCGCCAGAATATATATGGTTTAAAAAGAAAACGAGTTGCCCTATATTACTGCAACGTACTTATCATGGTTACAGGTTGTTAACCTCTAATGAAAGACATTGATACACTCATCAGCAATAACCGTCTGTGGTCAAAAATGCTGGGTGAGGAGAACCCGGGTTTTTTTGAGAATCTGGCTAAAGCACAAAAACCCCGCTTTCTGTGGATTGGATGTTCTGATAGTCGCGTTCCGGCAGAACGCTTAACCGGCCTTGAGCCCGGAGAGCTGTTTGTCCACCGCAACGTCGCCAACCTGGTTATCCATACCGATCTGAACTGCCTTTCCGTAGTCCAGTACGCGGTTGATGTACTGGAAGTGGAACACATTATTATCTGTGGTCACTATGGTTGTGGCGGTGTACAGGCCGCAGTGGAGAACCCTGAACTGGGCTTGATCAACAACTGGTTACTGCACATTCGCGACATTTGGTTCAAGCATAGCTCCCTGCTGGGGGAACTGCCTGCCGAGCGTCGTCTGGATACGCTGTGTGAGCTGAACGTGATGGAACAGGTATATAACCTGGGCCATTCGACGATTATGCAGTCTGCCTGGAAACGCGGCCAGCGCGTGACCATTCACGGCTGGGCCTATGGTATTCATGACGGGCTGTTGCGTGATCTGGACGTCACCGCCACCAGCCGTGAGTCTCTCGAGCAGCAATACCGTAATGGGATTTCTAATCTCAAGCTGACGCACCATAGCCACAAGTAATCATCACACTATGCAAAAGGGGCCACATTATGGCCCCTTTTTTTATTCGTCCAGCAGCGTGACCTTGCCGACATAAGGCAGATGACGGTAGTTCTGCGCATAGTCGATACCGTAGCCCACCACAAACTCATCGGGGATCGAGAAGCCAATGTATTTTACGTCAACGTTGACTTCACGGCGGGAAGGTTTGTCCAGCGGGGTACAGATAGCCAGGGATTTAGGCTCACGCAGGCGCAGGATTTCGCTAACCCGTGACAGGGTGTTACCGGAGTCGATGATATCCTCGACAATCAGCACATCTTTACCGCGGATATCTTCGTCCAGGTCTTTGAGAATTTTGACATCCCGGGTGCTGGCCATACCGCTGCCGTAGCTGGATGCTGTCATAAAATCGACCTCATGGCCGACATGAACTTCACGGCACAGATCCGCCATAAAGATAAAGGAGCCGCGTAACAGGCCGACCAGCACCATATCACTGCCGCTGTCGCGGTAATCTTCGGTGATTTGACGCCCTAATGCGGCAACACGTGCTTTGATCTCCGCTTCCGGGATCATCACTTCAACAGTATGTTTCATACACCCAACCAAATGATTTATATATAAAATCATCGGCACTTGCCTAATTAACAGGCGGCGCCGGATATTCAGGCGATGCAGTATAACAGTAAATCCCGGCGGGTTGGCTGAAAAACGAAAAAAGCATTTCGTGATCGTCATCACATATGTAAATAACTATACTTAAAAGCTGACGAGTAATTACATTGGTGTTTCATATGGATACAAAAACAAAACAAAAGCCGCTTTTGCTGCAACTATCGGCGCTTTTTGCTTTGCTGACAGGGCTTTACCTGCTGGTCGGAGGTATCTGGCTGGTGGCGATTGGCGGTAACCTCTATTACCCCATCGCCGGGGTGATCATGTTGCTGGTGGCGGTTTTACTGTGGCGCAGACGCCCGGCGGCCCTCGGGCTATATGCGTTGCTGCTACTGGGAACGCTGTTCTGGTCGATACATGAGGTCGGCTTTGATTTTTGGGCACTGACCCCACGCCTTGATGTGCTGGTGTTCTTCGGTATTTGGCTGGTATTGCCGTTTATCGGCCAGCGGCTGCCCGGGGCCCGTGGGGGAATTTACGGCCTGATAGCGGTACTTTTGCTGACCGGCTGTGGCCTGGGATGGGCGATTTTCCACGATCCTCAGGAAATCAATGGCACCCTTGATGCTGATAGCACGGCGGCGGTGCCGCAGGCGGATAATCAGGTTGCTGATGCCGACTGGCCAGCCTACGGGCGTACCCAGGAAGGCCAGCGTTACTCGCCCCTTAAGCAGATTAACGATAAAAACGTTCACCAGCTGAAAGCGGTGTGGACCTTCCGCACCGGTGACCTGAAGCGCCCCACGGACCCGGGCGAGATAACCGATGAGGTCACCCCTATCAAGATCCGCGACACCCTGTACCTGTGTACCCCACACCAGCAGCTGTTTGCGCTGGATGCGGCCACTGGTAAAGAGAAGTGGCATTTTGATCCTCAACTGAATACCGACCCCAGCTTCCAGCATGTGACCTGCCGCGGGGTGTCTTACCATGAGGCCCGCGCCGGTCAGGTTTCGTCTGCGGACTGCCCGCGCCGTGTTCTGCTGCCGGTGAATGATGGCCGCCTGTTTGCCCTGAATGCCGATAATGGCAAATTGTGCGAGAGCTTTGCTAATCACGGTATCCTGAATTTGCAAACCAATATGCCGGTGACCACCCCGGGGATGTACGAGCCGACATCGCCACCGGTTGTGACTGATCATGTGATTGTGATTGCCGGGGCGGTGACGGATAACTTTTCCACCCGTGAACCCTCCGGGGTTATCCGTGGTTTTGACGTCAACAGCGGCAAACTGCTGTGGGCGTTCGATCCCGGTGCCAACGATCCCAATGCGATTCCGGGGGATCAGCACCATTACAGTTTTAACTCGCCGAACTCCTGGGCCCCGGCAGCCTATGATGCGCAGCTGGACCTGGTCTACCTGCCGATGGGGGTGTCAACCCCGGATATCTGGGGCGGTAACCGCACGCCGGAACAGGAGCGCTATGCCAGCAGTATTCTGGCGCTGAATGCCTCTACCGGTAAGCTGGCCTGGAGCTACCAGACAGTACATCACGAGCTGTGGGATATGGACATGCCTGCCCAGCCCACCCTGGCCAATATTACCGACCAGAACGGCGACACTGTTCCGGCGGTGTATGCCCCGGCGAAAACCGGCAATATTTTTGTGCTCGATCGCCGTAGCGGTAAGCCGATTGTACCGGCACCAGAAATGCCGGTTCCCCAGGGGGCGGCAACCGGTGACCATGTATCGGTAACGCAGCCGTTCTCTGGGTTAACCTTCCGCCCGCAAAAGGACCTGACCGGGGCCGATATGTGGGGGGCGACGCTCTATGATCAGTTGGTTTGCCGCATTATGTTCCACCGCCTGCGCTATGAGGGGATCTTTACCCCGCCGTCAGAGCAGGGCACCCTGGTGTTCCCGGGCAACCTGGGGATGTTTGAGTGGGGCGGTATTTCGATTGATCCCCAGCGCCAGCTGGCGATTGCTAACCCGATGGCGCTGCCGTTTGTCTCGAAACTTATTCCCCGCGGGCCAGGTAACCCGATGGAACCGCCGGAAGGGGCAAAAGGCTCCGGTACGGAGGCGGGTATTCAGCCCCAGTACGGGGTGCCTTATGGGGTAACGCTGAACCCGTTCCTGTCGCCGTTCGGTTTACCCTGTAAACAGCCTGCCTGGGGATATATCTCGGCGCTGGATCTGAAAACCAACCGGGTGGTGTGGAAAAAACGGATTGGTACGGTACGCGACAGCTCGCCGATCCCGCTGCCGTTTCGCATGGGGATGCCGATGCTCGGCGCGCCTATCTCTACCGCCGGGAATGTGTTGTTTATTGGCGCCACGGCAGATAACTACCTGCGGGCGTATAACATGAGTAACGGTGACAAACTGTGGGAAGCGCGGCTTCCTGCCGGGGGCCAGGCTACGCCGATGACCTATGAGGTAAATGGTAAGCAATATGTGCTGATTGCCGCCGGGGGCCACGGCTCCTTCGGGACTAAACTGGGGGATTATATTATCGCCTATGCCTTGCCGGATGATGCCCACTGATCCTGTCTGGCTCGCCAGCCCCTCTGCGGAGGGGCTTTTTTATTGTGACCTGTGGCCAAATCCGCCGGACCTTTTTTTATTCCCGTGAGCCGCATCCCGTACCGGATCGCCTGGCACGCTACACTGGTGGTTGCGAACAGGAGGGATACGATGCTGGGATGGGTAATTGCCTGCCATGATTACGCAGCGCAGGATATGCTGCTCGATCTGGAACAACGCTTTGGCAGTCAGGCGCAGTGCCTGGCGGTGAACTATTGGGCCGGCCTGAGCGCCAACATGCTGGGGCGTATGATGTGTGATGCGTTACACCAGGTCGACAGCGGTGATGGCGTTATCTTTTTGACGGATAAAACCGGTGCCGCGCCTTACCGGGCGGCGGCGTTACTGAGCCATAAACATGCGCACTGTGAGGTTATCGCCGGGGTCTATCCAGGGTTGCTACTCGAGATGTTGCCGCTGCGCGGGCAACTGGGCAGCAATGATTTTCGCACCCGGATTGTCGCCGCGGGAGGAGAAGGGGTGACCAGCCTGTGGCATCAGCAACAAAAAAATCCTCCCTTCTGTTTACACCGCAGCTGATCGCTATCAGTTGCGGGTGATTTGGTATTGCGCCGGGGTTTGTTACAATCCCGGCTATTCCTTTCCGAATGGCAGTAGCCAGCAGTCGAGTTATGTATTTGCGTCTCGTTTTCTGTCTGTTTGTACTGATGGTGGCACCGGCTCAGGCCCGGATGCTGAATAGCCACCTTGAACCTCCGCTCTATATGCAAACCCGTGAACCCGCCGCTGTCTGGGCGCGTATTGGCGATCAGGTTATCCCGGTGGGGACCATTGCCGGTGGGCAAATCGTGGCGGTGGTACCCACCGTGGCGGACTATTATGAATTTACCTTTGGCTTCGGTAACGGGTTTATTGATAAAGCCCATCTGGGGCCGGTACAGGGTAAGCTGGGTATCGATGAACGGCCCGGCGAGCTGAATAAACCGCTCACCAATCAGAACCTGCTGACCTTCCAGGATATTACCGTTTATAACGCGCCCTCTGACGATAGTGCGCCTTTTGGTACGCTGGCGGCCAATCTGCGCTATCCGATCATTGGTAAACTGAAAGACCGTCTGAATCAAACCTGGTTCCAGATCCGTATCGGCGGGCGGCTGGGGTGGGTCAGTAGCCTCGATGCTGAGCTGGATAACGGTATTCCGATCCTGACGTACCACCATATTCTGCGTGATGAAGAAAACACCCGTTTTCGCCATACCTCTACCACCACATCGGTCGTGGCCTTCAGCAACCAGATGACCTGGCTGCGCGAACAGGGCTATACCGCGCTGACCCTGTACCAGCTGGAGGGGTATCTGCGTAACCGGCTGAATGTTCCGGCGAAAGCGGTAGTGGTAACCTTTGACGATGGGCTGAAATCCGTGGCCCGCTATGGCTGCCCTATCCTGCGTGACAACGGTATCCACGCCACGGCGTTTATTATCTCATCGCGCATCAAGCGCCACCCCCAGGCATGGAACCCGGCCTCATTACAGTTTATGAGCCTGTCGGAGCTGGCCGGGTGCCATGATGTCCTGGATATTCAGTCCCATACGCATTTTCTGCACCGGGTGGATGGCAATCACCAGCCCATCTTGCTGAGCCGCAGCTACCACAATATTGTATTTGATTTTCAGCGTTCCCGCCGGGCGCTGGAACAGTTCAACCCGCAGGTGCTGTACCTCTCCTACCCATTTGGTGGTTATAACGCCAATGCCATTAATGCGGCCCGGGCGGCAGGGTTCCATATGGCGGTGACCACAGTGCGTGGGAAAGTAAAACCGGGGGATAATTTACTGCTGTTGAAGCGGTTGTATATTCTGCGGACTGACTCACTGGATGTGATGGCCCGGCTGATCGCTAACCGTTCTTAAGACTAAAAACGCCCCCGGGCGGGGGCGTTACAGCGTGTCAGGCAACCTGAACCGGCACCGCTTTCGCTTTGCGTTTCATGTTGTTGTCTTCATCAAAATAGGCCACTTTCGGCTGCCAGGTGCGAGCCTGCTCATCCGGGACCGTGATGTAGCTGGCGATTATCATAATGTCGCCTACATCAGCACAATGTGCGGCGGCGCCATTTACTGAGATAATTTTTGACCCACGTTCAGCGGCAATCGCATAGGTAGAGAAACGCTTGCCGTTGGTGACGTTATAAATATCGATGGCTTCGTATTCCAGAATACCGGCCGCCTCAAGGAAATTCTGGTCAATGGCGCAGGAGCCTTCGTAGTGAAGATCGGCCTGAGTCACTCTGACGCGGTGGAGTTTGCCTTGCAGCATTGTACGAATCATGGCTTAAACCTTAGTTACTTATATAGAACTCACGGGATAGAACTCACAGGCGGGTATTCCCGCCCGTCACATTGTCGCGGGCAGTATTGCCCGTTTTTTAATCGCTGTCTACTGCGCCAGTTCAACCTGCATATTGTCGATCAGACGCGCATCGCCCAGCCAGGCGGCCATCAGGATCACGGCCCGTTTGCTGTCCGCCGTCAGTGACTCAAGGGTGTCCGCATCACGGATCTGTAAATCATCCGCCCGGAAGCCTTTTTCATTGAGGGACATGGCTGCGATGGTGAGGATCTCTTCTTCATCGCGTTGGCCGGCGCGCAGTTTATCCGCCACGTCAGTCAGCACCTGGTAGAGGCCAGGGGCGATTTTACGCTGTTCGCTGGTCAGGTAACCGTTACGGGAGCTGAGCGCCAGACCATCTTTGGCGCGCATAATAGGCACACCAACAATATCAATGTCATAACCCATATCGGCAACCATTTTGCGCAGCAGCGCCAGTTGCTGAAAGTCTTTCTCACCGAAGCAGGCAATGTCCGGCTGGATCATGTTAAACAGTTTGCTAACAATGGTCGATACACCGCGGAAATGCCCGGGGCGGCTGGCGCCTTCCAGGATAGTAGACAGCCCGGGAACATCGACAAAAGTCTGTTTTTCCAGACCTTTAGGATAGATTTCCTGTACTGCCGGTGCGAACACCAGATCCACACCGCGGCGATTCAGTTTTTCGCAATCTTCCTGGAGGGTACGGGGGTAGCGCACCAGATCTTCAGGGCGATCAAACTGCATCGGGTTAACAAAAATACTTACCGCAACGACATCCGCACGGGCCCTGGCTTCGTCAACCAATGTCATATGCCCGTCATGCAGGTTACCCATGGTGGGCACCAGTGCAACGCGTTTGCCTTCCTGACGCCAGCGCCGGATTTGCTGGCGTAACTGGGGTAAGGTTTCGATAATTAACACAACCATTCTCCTGTCAGTAGAAACTGTGCTCGTCAGCCGGGAAGGCTTCAGATTCAACCTCGGCAATATACTGGCGCACTGCTGCGCGAATATCGCCGGTCTGTGCAAGGAAGTTTTTCGAGAATTTCGGCGTATGGCCGCCGGTAATTCCAAGCGCATCATGCATTACCAGAATCTGGCCATCGGTACCCTTACCGGCACCGATCCCGATAACCGGGATTGTCAGCGCCTGAGTGATACGTTCGGCCAGCGGCGCCGGAACGCATTCCAGCACCAGTAACTGGGCGCCGGCAGCTTCAATGGCCAGCGCATCATCAAACAGGGTCTGGGCGGCTTCATCACCGCGACCCTGTACTTTGTAACCACCAAAGATATTAACGGACTGTGGGGTCAGCCCCAGATGGCCACACACCGGAACGGCGCGTTCGGTGAGCATTTTCACCGTGTCGGCCAGCCAGCGGCCGCCTTCGATTTTGACCATATTGGCCCCGGCACGCATCACGGTGGCCGCGTTGTCGAAGGCCTGCTCAGGCGTGGCATAGGCCATAAACGGCAGGTCTGCCATCAGCAGGCTCTGGGGTGCGCCGCGGCGAACAATACGGGTGTGGTAGGCGATTTCTTCTACGGTGACGGGCAGGGTGGAGTCATGGCCCTGAACGGTCATGCCTAATGAGTCACCCACCAGCAGGACGCCGATACCTTCTTCGGCAAACAGTTTTGCGAAGCTGTATTCATAGGCGGTGATAGTGGCGAATTTTTTATGCTGTTGTTTCAGCTGGCGTAGATTTGCAACGGTCGTCGGTTTCATGGTACCCCGGACGGCTATTCCTCTGACATGTGGGTCTGGGTCAGGCGAGAACTGCACAGTCTGACTGGCCCTGAGGGCTTGCTACGGCTGTAATCAGCGTAGCGATACACGCTGTCAGAAATGAAAAAGCCTGGCTGTGAATAGATAGCGCATTCTGTAAGAAATACGCGCGGATTGCCAATGTTTTGAGGAGGAATTATTCATTAAAGGCACTAATCGCCGGGGGATTTTCTCTGCCCGGCGCAACCGTTATCCTACCAGCGGGACGGCGGTTGTTCGCTGAGCAGACCAATGCAGTGGCCCAGGGTTTCGCCATCGGGAAACGTCAGCTGCGGGGCAATCTCGTACAGCGGGTACAACATAAACATACGGCGCGTCATGTCGTAGTGGGGCACGGTTAAACGCGGGGTGTTAATCACCTGGTCGCCAAACAGCATGATGTCCAGATCCAGGGTTCGCGGCCCCCAGCGCTCGGCCTTACGCACCCGGCCGCTTTCCCGCTCAATGCGCTGGGTATTATCCAGTAAAGCCTCCGGGGCCAGCGCGGTATCCAGCGCCAGCGCCGCATTCAGGTAATCCGGCTGATCCTGGGGCCCCAGGGGCGGCGTGCGGTAAAACGACGACACGGCGTGTACCTGGCTTTCCGGGATCTGCGCCAGCGCGCGAAGGGCGCTGTTAACCTGATCCAGCGGGGAAGCCAGATTGCTGCCAATGGCGATATAACAACGGATCACGCATTGCCCTCGCGGCGCGGTGCCGGGCGTTTACGCGGGCGACGCGGACGGCGACGGGTAGGATCGTCACCCAGTTGGTTGATCATCTCTTTTTGCAGCGGCGGCGCGGCAACCTGGAACTCTGCCCACCAGGTGGTTAAACGCTGTAATTCGCTGTTATGTTCCACCTCGGCACGCAGGGCCAGCAGATCAAACGCGGCGCGGAATTTCGGATGCTCCATTAATTTCCAGGCGCGGCGGCCCTGGCGGCGGGACATCCGTAACTGCAATTGCCAGATATCGCGCACCAGCGAGGTGATGCGTTTCGGGATGGCCAGCGCGCGGCAGGCTTCATCCAGCACGTCATTCATAGCCAGAGAGAAGGCGTCAAACCACGGCAGGCCGCTTTCCTGGGCCAGCTTCTGGGTCATCTCCATCTGGGGGTACCACAACATGGCGGCAAACAGGAATGCCGGGTTCACCCGCATACTGTTGTTGATCCGGTTGTCGGTATTTTTCAGCACTTGCGAGATGATAAGTTCCATCGCACTGTCGCCGTTTTCGGTGAAATTGCGGGTAATGGTCGGGAACAGCGGCTGGAACAACTGATATTCACACAGCAGGCGGTAGGTATTGTAGCCATAACCAGACTGCAATAACTTCAGCGACTCTTCATAGAGTCGGGCGGCGGGAACATCGTTAAGCAGGGAAGATAAACGTGGAATCGGCTCGCCGGTGGCGGGCTCTATCGACATGTTTAGCTTGGCGGCAAAGCGCACGGCGCGCAGCATCCGCACCGGATCTTCACGGTAGCGGGTTTCCGGGTCGCCAATCAGGCGAATAATTCCGGCGCGCAGATCGTTCAGGCCACCCACATAGTCGCGCACGGTAAAATCCGCCACGCTGTAATACAGGCTATTAATGGTGAAATCACGGCGCTGGGCGTCTTCTTCAATAGAGCCAAAGATATTGTCGCGCAGCAGCATGCCGTTCTGGCCGCGCTGGGATTGCTGGCGGTCGGTGGCCTGCTCTTCGTGGTGGCCCCTGAAGGTGGCAACCTCAATGATTTCCGGGCCGAACATAACGTGGGCGAGGCGGAAGCGGCGGCCCACCAGGCGGCAGTTGCGGAATAATTTACGCACCTGGTCCGGTGTGGCATTGGTGGTGACGTCAAAATCCTTTGGTTTTTTGCCCAACAGCAGATCACGTACACCGCCACCCACCAGATAGGCTTCGTAGCCTGACTTATTCAGGCGATACAGCACCTTCAGCGCATTCTCACTGATGTCCTTGCGCGAAATAGCGTGCTGATCCCGGGGGATCACCGTTATGTGTGGTTGTGTGTCGCGCGCCGTCTCCACGCTGTCATCGCGGTTCAACACCTTGCGGCAAAAATTAGCGACTCGGGTAAAAATAGTACACCTCGGTTGTGTCTGTGTTAGGCCAAAAAAAACAGCGCATAATCATAGCTCAGTGTGGGGCATTTGAGAATGACGTATTGTGGGCCGCCGCCAGGGGGATATCGGCAACAGACCAGTTATCCACCGCCTGGGCCAGAATATGCGCCAGCGGGAGATCCTGCCAGCCAGGGATGTCCGGCTGATGCAAAAAGTGTAATGCGGCCATAATAACCGGCCTTGGATCCCCACCGGGCAGGGCCGGGGCATGGTTTTGCTTGGACAGTTTATTACCGTCGTGATTCAGCGCCAGGGGAAGGTGTAAATAATCCGGGACCGGCCAGCCAAAATGCTGGTAGAGCGAAATTTGCCGTACCGTGGGGGCTATCAGGTCCGCACCGCGTACAATCTCAGTCACGCCCTGAAAGTGGTCATCAACCACCACCGCCAGATTATAGGCGAACAGGCCATCCCGGCGATGAATAATAAAATCCTCTGCGGCCATCGCGCTGTCTGCCACCAGGGTGCCGCGCAGGACATCGGTAAAGTGGTGGACCGGGTGGCGCTGTTGCAGGCGCAGGGCGGCGGCTTCAGCCGGGGGCGTGACGCGGCCACGGCAATGGCCATCGTAAAATCCGCCCAGTTGCTGTATTCGGCTGCGGGTGCAGGTGCACCAGTAGCTCAGGCCCTGCTGGTGCAGCCAGTCGAGGGCGGCCCGGTAAGCGTCGTGACGGCGGGATTGCCATAGTACATCGCCGTCCCAGTGCAGGCCGTAGTGTTCAAGCTGGCGTAAAATGGTGTGTGCGGCGCCGGGGATTTCCCGGGGGGGGTCGATATCTTCAATACGGACTAGCCAGTGCCCCTGATGAGCCCGGGCCTGGAGATAGCTGCCAAGTGCAGCGATTAAGGAACCAAAGTGCAGTTCCCCTGAAGGGGAGGGCGCGAAACGCCCGACATAATCTTGTCTTGCCATGTAAAAAAATGAGGCGGGATATCTCCCGCCTGTGTTTATTAGTATGTGGCTGAACCCAGCACTATCAGCCTGCCATCTGCTTTTCGCGGATCTCTGCAAGGGTTTTGCAGTCGATGCACAAATCAGCAGTCGGACGGGCTTCCAGACGGCGGATACCGATCTCAACGCCACAGGATTCGCAGAAGCCGAAGTCTTCGTCTTCTACTTTCTTCAGCGTCTTCTCGATCTTTTTGATCAGTTTGCGTTCGCGATCGCGGTTACGCAATTCGAGGCTGAATTCTTCTTCCTGAGCGGCACGGTCCACTGGATCCGGGAAATTGGCGGCTTCATCCTGCATATGCGTTACGGTACGATCAACTTCATCCCTCAGTTGATTGCGCCACGCGTCCAGAATGCGGCGGAAGTGCGCCAGCTGGGCTTCGTTCATATATTCTTCGCCCGGTTTCTCCTGATACGGCTCAACCCCAGCGATGGCCAGAATACTCAGGGACGATGTTTTACGGTTTTGCCCTTCTTGCATGTTGCTTCTCCTTAACACGCACTATCGGTCCCCATATCGGGGGAAAATCAGGCCGCTATAAATAGCAGATGCTTTTCCGGATGGCAATTATATAAATTCATCCCTTGACAAGCCTGTGAGGAACAGCTTATTTACGACGCAGCCTGAACACGAAATGTACTTTATATAACGCCTTCTTCCCGATGGCTATGTTCACTACGCTTCCCGTATTGAAACCCCTGGTGCGCCTGTATGCGCCGGATATTCCGTACACGGGATAACCAAAATGTATAGCCATTATAGCGGTTATAATAACGCCTTACGGGAAGAGCCAGCGCTGTCGTTATACGGAAAACGGCAGCGGCATTTTCAGACTCATCCCCTGTGGGGAAAGTTCCGCCTTCCAGGCGAAAATTTCCACCCCTTTATTCAGTGCTTCACTGATTAACTGGCTATAACGGGTGTCAATATGGCGTGCCGGGGATACCTGATTGATACCGGAGTGCAATACCGCAAATAGCAGTACCGCCCGCTCGCCGCCTGCCACCACATTGATTAACTCCCGCAAATGCTTTTGGCCCCGCTCGGTGACCGCATCGGGAAAATAACCCTGCTGATGTTCCAGCAATGTGACGGATTTCACTTCAATATAGCAGTTAACCCGATCAACTGCCTGCAGCATGATATCGATACGGCTCCGCTCTGTCCCGTATTTGACCTCCTGGCGCAGCGTGGTGTAACCGGCTAATTCGGCAATATTTCCTGCCGCGATGGCTTCCCGGGCCAGGGTATTAGCCCGTAGTGTATTGACACAAATCAGATCCCCGGCGGCGGTCTCTGTCAGCTCCCAGGTGTGCGGATATTTGCGGGTTTTGCTGGCAGAGGTGGAGTACCACACCCGATCCCCGGGGGTGGCGCAGCCCGTCATGGCACCGGTATTTGGGCAGTGTAACGTGAAGGTATTACCTTGCTCATCAATCACATCGGCCAGAAAACGCTTATAGCGTTTGATCAAGGTAGCCTGTTGCAGGGCGGGTTCAAACTCCATGAGGATATCCTTACAGTAATGGCCAACGGTGTAATGCCTGATAACGGGTGCGGCCGCGGGAAAATTCGCTGGCGAACAGGGTGAACTCACAGGCTTCTGCGGTCCAGCAAAATCCCGGCGGCGGGAGAGCGACAGGCTGGGTCGCCTGGCGGTAGAGGGTAATGTGCGGGTGAAAGGGCATGGGGCTTTGATGGCAACCGTTACGGGCCGCCTGGGCCCTGAGCAGGTCCGCCAGTTGCAGTAACCCCCGGGGCGGCTGGCGGGTACCCAGCCAGACCACCCCCGGACGGGGCCAGTGGCCTGCGTCGTCCAGCCGTAGCGTAAAACGCGGCTGGCGAATACGCCCGGCAAGATCCATGAACACCTGTTGTTTCGCCGGGCTGACATCACCAAGGAAGGCCAGCGTCATATGCAGGTTTGCCCCGGCGACGGGGCGCCCGGTGTGTTCCGCAAAGGCCTGAGCCCGCCAGCTGACCAGCTGGCGCTGGATCCCGGCGGGCAGGGACAAGGCGAAAAAAAGACGCTGTGACTCGGGCATGGTTCTCTCTCGGTAATAAAATGGCAGGATGCTACAATGCACCCCCGATGATGTTAACCCCTGGAGAATGCTGTGTCCTCTCTTCCGGTTGCGGCGGTACTGCCCGAGCTACTAGACGCACTACACCACCACCCGCAGGTTTTGCTGAGCGCCCCCACCGGGGCGGGGAAATCGACCTGGCTGCCGCTGGCGCTGTTAAAAGACCCGCAGATCGCCGGGCGTATTTTGCTGCTGGAGCCTCGCCGCCTGGCCGCCCGCAATGTGGCCCAGCGTCTGGCGGAGCAACTGGGCGAGCAACCCGGCGAAACCGTGGGCTACCGGATGCGGGCCGATAACTGTACCGGCCCCGGTACGCGTCTGGAAGTGGTGACCGAAGGCATCCTCACCCGGATTATCCAGCACGACCCGGAGCTGAGCGGTGTCGGGCTGGTTATCCTTGATGAATTCCATGAGCGCAGCCTGCAGGCGGATTTAGCCCTCGCCCTGCTGCTGGATGTCCAGCACGGGCTGCGTGACGATTTACGCTTACTGATTATGTCCGCCACCCTGGATAATGAGCGGCTCCAGCGCTGCCTGCCGGCGGCGCCGCTGATTGCCTCCCGGGGGCGCAGCTTTCCGGTACAGCGCCGTTACCACGCGTTGTCTGCGCACCAGCGTCTGGAGGAGGGGGTAGCCCAGGCGGTGCGGGGGTTACTGGCCAGTGAATCCGGTTCGCTGCTGCTCTTTTTACCGGGAGTGGGGGAGATCCAGCGGGTGATGACCCTGCTGGAAGGCAATACGCCCCGGGATGTCATGCTCTGCCCGCTGTATGGCGCGCTGCCGCTTAGCGAACAGCGTAAGGCTATCCTGCCCGCTCCGGCCGGCAGCCGCAAAGTGGTGCTGGCAACCAATATTGCCGAAACCAGCCTGACTATCGAAGGTATCCGCCTGGTGGTGGATGCCGCCCTGGAAAGGGTGGCCCGCTTTGATCCGCGCACCGGCTTAACCCGGCTGGTGACCCAGCGAGTGAGCCAGGCCTCCATGACCCAGCGCGCCGGTCGCGCTGGCCGTCTGGAACCGGGGATTTGTCTGCATCTGTTAGGGGCTGAACAGGCAGAGCGCGCGGCGGCCCAGAGTGAGCCTGAGATACTCAACAGTGATTTGTCTGGCCTGGTGCTGGAACTCTGCCAGTGGGGATGCCAGGATGTGGCGCAACTGTGCTGGCTGGATACGCCCCCGGCGATCAATCTGGCGGCGGCCCGGGCCTTATTACAGCGCTTACAGGCCCTGGATGCCCGAGGCGCACTGACCGCCACCGGCCGCCAGATGGCGCAATTAGGCAATGATCCGCGCCTCGGGGCGATGCTGTCCCGGGCCAGCGAACCGCAGCGGGGAACCGCTGCCCTGCTGGCGGCAATCCTTGAGGAACCGCCCCGGGGGGGCGATGGAGATTTACGTACCGCACTGCACCGTAGCCTGCCCAACTGGCAACAGCGTGCCCGTCAGTTGCTGAGCCGCCTTGGCCACCGCCAGGGAGCCGCCGCGGTCGATATGGACGCGGTCGGCCTGTTGCTGATGTACGGCTTTGCCGATCGTCTGGCCCGGCGCCGGGGCCAGGAAGGGCGCTACCAACTGGCTAACGGAATGGGGGCGATGCTGAACAGCGATGATGCGCTGACCCGCTATGAGTGGCTACTGGCACCGCTGCTGCTCCAGGGCAGCCAAAGCCCGGATGCCCGCATCCTGCAAGGCTACCCGGTGGATGTCGATAGCCTGGTGGCCGATTGCCCTGCGCTGCTGGAACAGCAGGACAGTGTCGAATGGGATGACACCCGGGGGACCCTGAAAGCGTTCCGTCGCTGGCAGATTGGCCGCCTGGTGCTGCGGGAGCAACCGCTGGCCAAACCGGCAGACGATGTCCTTGAACAGGCGATCCTTAACGGTATTCGCGATAATGGCCTGGGGCTGCTCAACTGGACCCCGCAGGCTGTTCAGTTACGTTTACGGTTGCAGTGGGCGGCCCGCTGGTTACCGGAGCAGGACTGGCCGGACGTGAGCTGTCAGGCGCTACTTGAGGGGCTGGAGCGCTGGCTGGGGCCATTTATGAAAGGGGTGACCTCTCTGATTTCCCTGAAAAAGGTGGATCTGGAGCAGGCCCTGAATGGCTTGCTGAGCTGGCAGCAGCGACAGCAACTGGATAGTGAGCTACCAACTCATTACACTGTGCCCACCGGCAGTCGGATAGTTATCCGCTATCATGAGGATAATCCTCCGGTTCTGGCGGTGCGGATGCAGGAAATGTTTGGTGAAGCGCAAACCCCGGTGATTGCCCAGGGGCGGGTACCCTTAACGCTGGAACTCTTGTCGCCGGCCCAGCGACCGTTGCAAATCACCCGGGATCTTTCTGCCTTCTGGCAGGGGGCCTATCGTGAGGTGCAAAAAGAGATGAAAGGGCGTTATCCAAAACATGTCTGGCCGGATTCGCCCGCAACGGCGCAGCCTACCAGGCGTACCAGAAAGTATTCTTCCTGATGGATATTGACCTGCGGGATGATTACGGTAATGACATTTGAGAGATTTCTTCTTTCGTATTTGGTGAAAGACAGCAGAATCAGGCCGCTGGGTCTGGACTTTGTGGAGATGAAGTATGGCGGGGAATGACCGCGAACCTATCGGGCGTAAAGGAAAACCGACGCGCCCGGGTAAACAGAAGGTGAGCCGTCGTCGTCTCAGGGAAGAAGATTATGACGATGATTATGAAGACGACTATGAAGACGATTATGACGACGACGAGCAGCCCGTGCCGCGTAAGAAGGTAAAAGGCAAAAACGGTAAAAACGGGCGTCCGCCGCGCAGAAAACGCCGCCTGCTATGGTTCCTGGTGAAGCTGTTCATCATTGGGGTTGTGCTGGTTGCCGCTTACGGTGTCTATCTGGATCAAAAAATCCGCAGCCGTATTGACGGTGAAGTCTGGCAGCTTCCGGCAGCCGTATATGGCCGGATGGTCAGCCTTGAGCCCGACATGCTGACCAGCAAAAATGAAATGGTGCGCCTGCTGGAAGCAACCCAGTACCGCGAAGTAACCAAAATTACCCGGCCCGGTGAATTTACGGTAAAAGGCAACAGCATTGAAATGCTGCGCCGCCCGTTTGATTTCCCGGACAGTAAAGAAGGCCAGGTTCACGCTCTGCTGACGTTTGATGGCGACCATCTGGGCACCATTAAAAACATCGCCACCGGGCGTGAATTTGGTTATCTGCGCCTCGACCCGCGGCTGATCACCATGCTTTCCTCACCAAATGGCGAGCAGCGTCTGTTTGTGCCGCGTTCGGGGTTCCCGGATCTGCTGGTGGATACCCTGATTGCCACCGAAGACCGGCATTTCTATGAGCATGACGGGATCAGCGTTTACTCCATTGGCCGCGCCGTGGTGGCAAACCTGACCGCCGGTCGCGCGGTGCAGGGGGGGAGTACCCTGACCCAGCAGCTGGTGAAAAACCTGTTCCTGACCAATAAACGCACCCTGTGGCGTAAGGCGAATGAAGCCTATATGGCGGTCATTATGGACGCCCGCTACAGCAAAGATCGTATCCTTGAGCTGTATATGAACGAGGTGTACCTCGGGCAGAGCGGGGATGATCAGATTCGCGGCTTCCCGCTGGCCAGCCTGTATTACTTTGGCCGCCCGGTGGAAGAGCTGAGCCTTGATCAGCAGGCGCTACTGGTGGGGATGGTGAAAGGGGCGTCACTGTACAACCCGTGGCGTAACCCGAAACTCTCCCTGGAACGGCGGAATCTGGTACTGCGGTTATTGCAGGAGCAGAAAGTCATCGACCAGCCACTGTATGACATGCTCAGTGCACGTCCGCTGGGGGTGCAGCCGCGCGGTGGGGTTATCTCGCCACAGCCCGCCTTTATGCAGATGGTTCGTCAGGAGCTACAGGCGAAGTTGGGCGACAAGGTGAAAGATCTCTCCGGGGTGAAAATTTTTACCACCTTTGACCCGGTATCCCAGGATGCCGCAGAGAAGGCCGCCACCGAAGGGATCCCGGCACTGATCAAACAGCGTCGCCTGAAAGATCTGGAAACCGCGATGGTGGTGGTGGACCGCAACACCGGCGAGGTTCGGGCAATGGTTGGCGGGGCTAACCCGCAATTTGCCGGCTATAACCGCGCGATGCAGGCCCGCCGCTCAATTGGTTCGCTGGCAAAACCGGCCACCTATTTGACCGCCCTGAGCCAGCCAAGCCAGTACCGGCTGAACACCTGGATTGCCGATGCGCCTATCACCCTGCATCTGGTGAATGGCCAGACCTGGTCGCCGCAGAACGATGATCGACGCTTCAGTGGCCAGGTGATGCTGGTGGATGCTCTGGCCCGTTCGATGAACGTGCCGACGGTTAACCTCGGCATGGCGCTGGGCTTACCGGCGGTGGTGGACACCTGGCAGAAATTAGGCGTGCCGAAAGCGCAGCTGAATGGAGTACCGGCGATGTTGCTGGGGGCCCTGAACCTGACGCCAGTGGAAGTGGCCCAGGCGTTCCAGACCATCGCCAGCGGCGGTAACCGTGCGGATCTGTCGGTGCTGCGTTCGGTGATTGCCGAAGACGGGACAGCCTTGTACCAGAGTTATCCGCAGGCGGAACGGGCAGTACCGGCCCAGGCGGCTTATCTGACGCTGTATACCATGCAGCAGGTTATCCAGCGCGGCACCGGGCGTGCCCTGGGGGCTAAATACCCCAGCCTGCATCTGGCGGGTAAAACCGGGACCACCAACAATCAGGTGGATACCTGGTTTGCCGGTATTGATGGCCGTGAGGTGGTTATCACCTGGGTTGGCCGCGATAATAACCAGCCGACCCGGCTGTATGGCGCCAGCGGTGCGATGTCTATCTACCAGCGTTACCTGGCTAACCAGTCACCGGTGCCGCTGGAGCTGACACCGCCGGAAGATATCGTTGATATGGGCGTGGATAGCGCGGGCTACCTGCAATGCGGTAGCGGTTTCCGAACCCTTCCGGTATGGACGACGGATCCGGATTCACTGTGTGTTCACCGCCAGCCGGTGGAGGACGCGCCGTCCTCCGGCAATCCGTTTAACCAGTCTGCGCCGCAGCAAGGCCAGCCGCAACAGCAGCAGGGCCAGCCGCAGCAACAGCCGGACAAGAAAGACGACGGTAATGTACCGGGCTGGATCAAGGATATGTTCGGCAATAACTGATTATTGCCCAGCACAGATAGCAAATACCCCCACTGGTTGGGGGTATTTTTTTATCTCCGCAAGATTCGCCATCTTGCCGCTATCCCCTTGCTGTTTTCTTGCGCCATTGAGCCGCTCACCGGCTCAATCACTTGCTAAGCGGATGCCAAGTCGCATACTATCTTCACGCTTATAATAATCGTTCTCGTTTTCCTTATCATTCTTCATCAGCGGCCTGTCGCGTTACAGGCACGACTCCGGAAACCACAGGCGTGCGCACCCGCACCCGGTAATATATCGATGACTATGCAGGACAAGACAACGCCATCAGGCACAACATTTCAGCTTTCCGGTGTCACTTTTCGGGTGCCCGGGCGCACACTGCTCCATCCACTGTCGCTTACCTTCCCCGCCGGTAAAGTCACCGGGCTTATTGGCCATAATGGCTCCGGGAAATCGACCCTGCTGAAAATGCTCGGCCGCCACCAGAAACCCACCGAAGGTGACATCCTGCTGAATCACCAGCCGCTAGATAGCTGGAGCAGTAAAGCTTTTGCCCGTCAGGTGGCGTATTTGCCTCAGCAACTGCCTGCGGCAGAAGGGATGACGGTGCGGGAGCTGGTGGCCATTGGTCGCTACCCCTGGCACGGCGCCCTGGGGCGCTTTGGTGCAGAGGATCGGGCGCTGGTGGACGATGCCATCGCACTGGTCGGGTTGAAGCCTTACGCCTCGCGCCTGGTGGATAGCCTGTCTGGCGGTGAGCGCCAGCGGGCCTGGATTGCGATGCTGGTTGCCCAGCACAGCCAGTGCCTGTTACTGGATGAACCCACCTCCGCGCTGGATATTGCCCACCAGGTCGATGTGCTGGCGCTGATCCACCGGCTTAGCCAGCAGCGCGGTTTAACCGTGATTGCGGTCCTGCATGACATCAATATGGCGGCCCGCTACTGCGATAATCTGGTGGCGCTGCGCGGCGGGGAAATGATAGCCCAGGGCAGCCCGGATGAGATAATGACCAGTCAGGTGCTGGAGAATATTTACGGCATTCCGATGGGGATCCTGCCGCATCCGGCAGGGGCAGCACCGGTGAGTTTTGTCTACTAATGAGTATGTTACCTTGCGCGGCGCTCAGTCGCCGCCGTTTACTGACGTTAATCGGGTGCTCTACGTTATTGTGGCGTAGTGGCCCACTGCTCGCCGCCCCGCTTGATCCGCAGCGGGTTGTCGCGCTGGAGTGGCTGCCGGTGGAATTGCTGGTGGCGCTGGGGGTGACCCCGCTCGGGGTCGCGGATATTGCCGGCTACCGGAACTGGGTCGGGAAACCGGCACTGCCGGCCAGTGTGATAGATCTCGGCCTGCGAACTGAACCCAACCTCGAACTGCTGGCGCAATTGAAACCTTCTCTGATGGCCTACTCGTCGGGTTATGGCCCCGCCCCGGAGAAGATAGCCCGTATTGCCCCCGGGTTTGGCGTCAGTTTTTCTGATGGCTTGCAGCCGCTCACCGCGGCCAGCGCATCGCTGATTGCCCTCGGGGAGCGCCTGGGGCTGGCGCCGCGAGCCCGGCAACATTTGGCCCAGTTTGAGCAGTTTATTGCCCGGATGAAGCCCCGCTTCGCCCGGCGCCAGCGTCCGGTGTTGTTGATGTCACTGATGGATTCCCGCCATGCCCTGGTTATCGGTAAACACAGCCTGTTCCAGCAGGTTATGGACCAGTTGGGTATCCGTAATGCCTGGCAGGGTGAGGTCAATTTTTGGGGGAGTTCGGTGATTGGGCTGGAGCGCCTTGCGGCGATTAGCGACGCCGATGTTATCTGCTTTGATCACGGTAACCAGCGTGTGACCAGTCAGGTGATGGGGTCGCCGCTCTGGCAGGCGATGCCTTTTGTACGCCAGCAGCGTTTCTGGCGGGCACCGCCAGTCTGGTTTTATGGCGCCACGCTCTCGGCAATGTATTTTGCTACCGTGATGGATTCGCTACTCGGGGGGCGGGAGTGATGCGCACCCCACGTTTATTGCCGGTGTTGTTACCCGGCCTGCTACTGGCTGTCGCTCTGTGGCTGACCCTTGTTAACTTGCGTCAGCTATTGCCCGCCTCACAGTGGCTGGGCGCCTGGGCGTCTGTCGATCCCGATGATATCCGCCAGATGCTGTTTTACTACAGTGCGCTGCCCCGGTTGGCCATTTCGCTGCTGGTGGGGGCCGGGCTGGGTATGGTGGGGGTGCTATTTCAGCAAGTGTTGCGTAACCCGCTGGCTGAGCCCACCACCCTCGGGGTGGCGTCCGGTGCCCAACTGGGGCTCACCGTTGCCACCCTGTGGGCGCTGCCCGGCGGGGCGGTGACCCAGCAGTTTGCCGCGATCGCCGGCTCGGTAGTGGTGGGGCTGCTGGTGTTTGGCGTTGCCTGGGGCAAGCGGCTATCCCCGGTGACCCTGATCCTTGCGGGCCTGGTACTGAGCCTGTACTGCGGCGCCATCAACCAGCTACTGGCGCTGTTCCACAATGAGCAACTGCAAAGCGTGTTCCTGTGGAGCACCGGTAGCCTTAACCAGAGTGACTGGCAGCAGGTGCAGAATATCTGGCCGCGGCTGCTGGGCGGTGTGCTGCTGACCCTGGTGATGCTGCGCCCGTTAACCCTTATGGGGCTGGACGACGGTGTGGCCCGTAATCTGGGGCTGGCGCTCTCCCTGGCCCGTGTTGCCACCCTCGGGCTGGCCATTTTCCTGAGTGCGGTACTGGTAAATGCGGTGGGGATCGTCGGATTTATTGGCCTGTTTTCCCCCCTGCTGGCCAAAATGCTCGGGGCCCGGCGTCTGCTGCCTCGCTTACTGCTTGCCTCCCTGCTGGGGGCGCTTATCCTCTGGGTGTCTGACCAACTTGTGGTCTGGCTGACCACGGTATGGCGGGAAATTACCACCGGCGCGGTGACCGCGCTGATTGGGGCGCCGCTGTTGCTCTGGCTGCTGCCGCGCCTGCGCACCTTGCGTGCGCCGGTGGTTAACGGCGGCCAGTCGCAGCACGTTGAGCGCCAGCATCTGGTGGGTTATGCGTTACTGGGGTCACTGCTGTTAGTGCTGGTTGTGCTGGTGGCCTTAACCTTTGGCCGGGATGCCAGCGGCTGGCGCTGGGCCCACGGTGAGATGCTGGATGCGCTGCTGTACTGGCGCTGGCCCCGGGTCGCCGCGGCGCTGAGTGCCGGGATGATGCTGGCGGTAGCCGGATGTATTATTCAGCGGCTGACCGGTAACGCCATGGCCAGCCCGGAAGTGGTGGGGATCAGCTCCGGGGCGGCGTTTGGTATCGTGGTGATGCTGTTTATTGTGCCGGGCAATGCCATTGGCTGGCTGCTGCCCGCCGGGAGTATCGGGGCTGCCGCCACGCTGCTCATTATCATGATTGCCGCCGGACGCAGCGGTTTCTCCCCTCAGCGCATGCTGCTGGCGGGGATGGCTATCAGTACGGCGTTCTCCATGTTGTTGATGTTGCTGCTGGCCAGTGGCGATCCGCGTATGGCGGGGGTGCTGACCTGGATTTCCGGCTCAACCTACAATGTGGCCCCGGAGCAGGCCACGGTCACCCTGGCGGTGATGGTTGTCCTGCTGGGGCTGACCCCGTTGTTCCGCCGCTGGCTGATGATTTTGCCTCTCGGCGGGGCGACGGCGCAGTCGGTGGGGGTGGCCATCAATCCGTCGCGTATGATGCTGCTGTGTCTGGCGGCGGTGCTGACGGCAATGGCGACCCTGACCGTGGGGCCGCTGAGCTTTGTCGGACTGATGGCACCGCATATCGCCCGGATGATGGGGTTTCGTCGGGCATTACCACAACTGGTTATCGCGGCACTGATCGGCGGGGGGCTGATGGTGGTGGCGGACTGGTGTGGGCGGATGGTGTTGTTCCCGAACCAGATCCCGGCGGGGCTGCTGGCCAGCTTCCTGGGGGCGCCGTACTTTATTGTGCTGCTGCGCCGCCAGAACGCGTAGCGCGGCAGCGGCGGACATGCGCTCCAGGCGGAGCGCATGATTGTCAATTACAGGCTGGCAAATACCCGGCGGGCGGCATCAATGGTGTTATTGATGTCGTCCTGGGTGTGGGCCACAGACATAAAACCGGCTTCAAAAGCCGATGGCGCCAGATAGATTCCTGCGTCGAGCATCAGGTGGAAGAAGCGCTTAAAGCGGTCGGTATCGCAGGCCATGACATCCTGGTAGCAGGTAACGCTGTCGGCGCTGGTGAAGAAGACTCCGAACATGCCGCCAACGTGGTTAACCACCAGCGGGATGCCCGCCTGTTGTGCCGCTTCCCGCAAGCCGTTTGCCAGCCGGGTGGTGAGGTCGTCAAGGGTTTCGTGAACGCCCGGTTCGGCTACCTGGCTCAGGCAAGCGTAGCCCGCCGCCATGGCAATTGGGTTCCCGGATAATGTCCCGGCCTGGTAGACCGGGCCAGTGGGGGCCAGGGCCTCCATAACGTCCCGGCGGCCACCAAAGGCACCTACCGGCATCCCGCCGCCGATAATTTTGCCAAGGCAGGTCAGATCCGGTATCACGTCGTAATAAGACTGGGCGCCACCCAGTGCAACGCGGAAACCGGTCATCACTTCGTCAATGATAAGCAGGGCGCCAAACTCATCACACAGCGCGCGCAGCCCCGGCAGGAAGTCTGGTAGCGGTGGAACGCAGTTCATGTTACCGGCCACCGGCTCCACGATAATACCGGCGATATCTTCGGGATACTGGGTAAACGCGGCGCGCACAGAGTCCAGATCGTTGTAGGTACAGGTCAGGGTGTGGCGGGCAAAATCTGCCGGGACACCGGGAGAGTTCGGCTGGCCGAGCGTCAGGGCGCCGGAGCCGGCTTTCACCAGCAGGCAGTCCGCGTGGCCGTGGTAGCAGCCTTCAAACTTAATGATTTTATCCCGGCCGGTGAAGCCGCGGGCCAGGCGAATCGCGCTCATGGTCGCCTCGGTACCGGAGTTTACCATCCGTACCATATCCATCGACGGCACCAGGTCCGTGACCAGTTTTGCCATCTTCACTTCCATTTCGGTGGGGGCACCGAAACTCAGCCCGCGCTCGGCGGCATCAATCACCGCACTGCGGATTGTCGGATTATTGTGGCCCAGTACCATCGGGCCCCAGGAGCCAACATAATCAATATAGGCTTTACCGTCGGCGTCATAGAGGTAAGCCCCGTCTGCACGTTCGATAAACAGTGGGGTACCGCCCACGCCGGTAAAGGCACGAACCGGTGAGTTAACCCCACCAGGGATCAGTTCGCGGGCTTGCGCGTACAGATTTTCTGACTTACTCATCAATGGGCTCCTGATTGCCTGAAAAAAGTAATTTGGGCATTCTACGAGATTGCCGCGTCTCGCGTTACCCCCGAATGTTACATTGTTTGTACCCGCAATGGCCGGGGTGGCGGGAATTTATTCGCGACGAAACGCTAACCGGCAGGTAAAATGCCCGGGCCTATTTGTATTACCTATTTGTGATTACTTGCTATGAATCCTGATAATTCCTCGTTCGAGCAGCGGCAGGTCGTGCGCCTGCGCCATGGTGATGCTATCCGACGTATCCTGCACCGGGATAAAACACCGCTGGCTATTTTGTTACTTGCCGCGCTGGTGGGTGCGGTCGCCGGTCTGGTAGGGGTCCTGTTTGAGAAAGCCGTCAGTTGGGTGCAATACCTGCGCATGGATATGCTGGCCGGTGTGGTGGATTACGGCGTACTGCTGTGGCCGCTGGCTTTTTTGCTGTCGGCGGTGCTGGCGATGGTGGGCTACTATCTGGTCAGGCGTTTTGCCCCGGAAGCGGGGGGCTCGGGTATTCCTGAAATTGAAGGGGCCCTGGAAGAGTTGCGTCCGGTGCGCTGGTGGCGCGTGATCCCGGTGAAGTTTATCGGCGGGATGGGGACCCTGGGGGCCGGGATGGTGCTGGGCCGTGAAGGGCCCACGGTACAACTCGGCGGTAATGTCGGGCGGATGATCCTCGATATCTTTCGCGTCCGCCGGGCAGAGGCACGCCACACGCTACTGGCTACCGGTGCTGCTGCCGGTCTGACTGCGGCCTTTAACGCCCCGCTGGCGGGGATCTTGTTTATCCTCGAAGAGATGCGCCCGCAGTTCCGCTACAACCTGATTTCCATTAAGGCGGTTTTTACCGGGGTTATTACGGCGTGCGTAGTGTTCCGCTGGTTTAATGGCCAGAATGCGGTCATTGACGTTGGCAAGCTGGGGGATGCACCGGTTAACACCCTGTGGCTGTACCTGATCCTCGGCATGATTTTTGGTGTGGTCGGCCCGGTATTTAACACGCTGATTTTCCGCACCCAGGATCTGTTTCAGCGGATCCACGGCGGCGAGATTAAAAAATGGGTGCTGGTGGGGGGGATTATCGGCGGTATCTGCGGGGTACTCGCGCTGGTGGAACCGGCCGCCGCCGGGGGCGGTTTTAACCTGATCCCCATCGCGGCCGCGGGGAACTATAGCGTTGGCCTGCTGTTGTTTATTTTTATTGCCCGTATTATTACCACGCTGCTCTGTTTTGCCTCGGGTGCCCCGGGGGGGATTTTTGCCCCGATGCTGGCGCTGGGGACGTTATTTGGCACCGCCTTCGGGATGCTATGCGCGCTATGGTTTCCGGGCTATCATTTGGCGGTGGGCACCTTTGCTATTGCCGGTATGGGGGCGCTGTTCGCCGCATCGGTGCGCGCCCCGCTGACCGGGATCGTGCTGGTGCTGGAGATGACCGATAATTATCAGCTCATTCTGCCAATGATTATTACCTGCCTGGGGGCGACACTGCTGGCGCAATTCCTCGGCGGTAAGCCACTGTATTCGGCTATTCTGGCCAGAACGCTGGCCAAACAGCAGGCGCAGCAACAGCAGCAAGCCCCGGTGGCACCGGCAGCACCCCAGGGGCAGAATACTTGAACGATTTACCAGGGTATTAGATAATGCCCATAAAAATCGGGGCAATCTTTGTCCGATACTAAGACAAGTTTGGAGCAAAAAATGAGTGATGACGTAGCGCTGCCCCTGGAATTTACCGACGCCGCAGCCTCGAAAGTGAAAAGCCTGATTGCTGATGAAGACAATCCGAACCTGAAATTGCGGGTCTATATCACCGGCGGCGGTTGCAGCGGGTTCCAGTATGGTTTTACCTTTGACGATCAGATTAATGATGGCGATATGACTATCGAGAAGCAGGGGGTTGGCCTGGTGGTTGATCCGATGAGCCTGCAATATCTGGTCGGTGGTTCGGTTGACTATACTGAAGGCCTGGAAGGCTCACGCTTTGTGGTGAATAACCCGAATGCCACCAGCACCTGTGGTTGCGGTTCTTCATTCAGTATTTAAGTTGTCCGGATGACATCCGCAAAAAAGCCGCGTTATGACGCGGCTTTTTTATGGCGAAAATCGGGCGGATGCCCGCCATTACTGGCGATCTTCCAGGGCAAAGGTTGGCAGTTTCAGGCGCCAGCGAATCGCCGCCAGACGGATAGCCAGCGTGCAGGCCATTCCCAACATACAGGCCTGTTCGAGCGGTACATTGAACGTGTCCCAGGCCACAGCGTGGACAATACCGCCGACAATACAGGCGGTGGCGTAGATTTCGGTGCGCAGGATCATCGGGACTTCCCGGGCCAGCACGTCGCGGATTATCCCGCCGCCGACCCCGGTCAATACCCCCATACACACCGCAATTAGCGGGCCGGTTGCGGCGAGGAATGACTTATTAACCCCAATACCGACAAACACCGCCAGGCCCACCGCGTCCAGCACCGGTAAGATCCATTTTGGTAACCGGCGCGGCTGGCGCACCAGCAGAATGGTCATCATGCTGGTCACCATGGCAACCACTAAATCGGTGGGATCTTTTACCCAGAATACCGGCCCGTTATCGAGGGCCATATCGCGAATGGTCCCGCCGCCCACGGCGGTTACCACCCCGAGTACCAGAACGCCAAAAGGGTCCATGCGCAGTTTCCCGGCCAGCAGAACGCCTGAGATGGCAAATACGGCGGTGCCTATAATATCCAGCCAATAGACCAGCATGACAAAAAATCCCCGAATCTCACTGCGCCAGTGCAGCGCATATCTGTTTTGCGGCGAGGATAATACGCGGACCAGCCCGTTCGAACCAGTCGTCATTTACGCTAATTATCGGTACCGGGAGCTGATTACTCCAGAAATGAGAGATCACCTGGATTTTTTGTTGGCCGCCGGTGGTCAGGATCGCCTCAGGCTTGCGCATTAGCACCTGTTCCCGGCTGACCTGGGGCCAGGGAACGTTGCTGTCGGCAAAGATATTTTTACCACCGCAGACCGCGAGAATATCGTTTTGTAACGATCCCGCCCCGGAAGTAAACATGGGGGTTTCGCCAAATTGCATAAATACCCGCGTCGGCCGGGAAACAGAGGCGTACTCTGTTTTGAGTGTTTGCCACTGGTGGAGCAAATCGTCTGCGGCCTGGCGGGCTTTTTCCGGGGCCGGGCTCCAGCTGCCGAGCTGGCGCAGGGCCGCGGCAATCTGGTCAATATTATGGGCGTCAATCCAGATAACATGAACCCCAAGGGACTGTAACTGATCGATGGCGCGCTGGGGGTTACCGCCCCGCCACGCCAGCACCACATCCGGCTTCAGGGCGAGGATACGTTCAACATTGACCCCTTGCCAGCTGGCAACCTGTTCAATCTGGCGGGCCTCTGGGGGATAGTCAGACCAGGCGCTAACCGCTATCGGGGTGATCCCGGCGGCGAAGGCCAGTTCGGTATTGCCCGGCGACAGGCTGATGACCCGGGGGGCGGCCCACAGGCAACTGGAAAAGAGTAACAGCGCGCAGAGCGCGCGCTGCAGGCAGTATTTAGCCACGGGCCAGTTTCTGTACCAGGGCTTCAACAATCACGGTGGACTGTTTAGCGGCGATGGCCAGGAACTCATCAAAGTTCAGATGTGACTGCTGATCCGCGACGTCGGAAATCGCGCGCACCACCACAAAAGGGGTGCCGAAGTTATGGCAGACGTGGGCAATAGCGGTGGCTTCCATTTCTACGGCAATGGCTTTCGGGAAGTTATGGCGAATTTTTGCCAGCGCTACCGAACCATTAATAAAGGCATCGCCACTGATCACCAGGCCGCGTACCGCATGGAGGTTCTGCTCGCGGATGCAGGCTTCCGCCGCGCTGATCAGCGCCGGATCGGCATGAAACGCCGCCGGGCAGCCGGCCATCTGGCCAATTTCATAGCCAAAGGCGGTAACGTCCGCATCGTGGTAACGGACCTCATCAGAAACCACAATATCGCCCACTTTCAGTGATGCATCCAGGCCACCCGCAGAGCCGGTATTGATTATCACATCGGGTTTGGCATGTTCCAGTAGCAGGGTGGCACCCATCGCGGCAGAGACTTTACCAATGCCGGATTTCAGCAGTGCCACGTCGGTGCCGTTCAGGGTACCGGTATAAATTTCACAACCGGCCAGTGTCAACGTCTGACGGTTGTCGATTTTGTCACGCAGTAGCGTAACTTCTTCTTCCATTGCGCCAATGATGCCTACTTTCATAGATATACTCGCCTTATTACGGGACAAAATTTAATTTTCAGGACATAGTCTATCATGGCAGGCTATCAGGGCAGATAACAACAGGAGCATCCATGGGGAAGATTGATTTTCGCTGCAAAATTAACTGGCATCGTTGTTTTCGCTCACCGGAAGGGGAAAAGAACGAGCATGAAATTCTGCGTATCTTCGAAAGCGATCGCGGGCGAATCATCAACTCTCCGGCCATCCGGCGGTTACAACAGAAGACCCAGGTCTTCCCGCTGGAGCGCAATGCGGCAGTACGCACCCGTCTGACCCACTCTCTGGAAGTACAGCAAGTGGGGCGCTACATTGCCAAAGAAGTTCTCAGCCGCCTCAAAGCCCTGGGGGAGCTGGAGCGCTATGGCCTGAGCGAGCTGAGCGCGCCATTTGAAAGTATCGTCGAAATGTCCTGTCTGATGCACGACATCGGCAACCCGCCTTTTGGGCATTTCGGTGAGGCGGCCATTAATGACTGGTTCCGCCAGCGCCTGTATCCCGACGATGCCGGGCTGTATCCCCAAAGTGAAGATCGCTGCCAGGTCGAGGCATTACGCTGCCGGGAAGGGGAGGAGCAGCTCAACCGTTTACGGCGCGATATCCGCCAGGATCTGTGCCATTTTGAAGGCAATGCCCAGGGGATTCGTCTGGTACATAGCTTGTTGCGAATGAACCTGACCTGGGCGCAGGTGGGGGGGATCCTCAAATATACCCGTCCGGCCTGGTTTAGCGGAGCCATCCCGGAAAGCCATAGCTATTTAATGAAAAAGCCCGGGTTTTATCTCTCCGAGGCGGATTATATTGTCCAGTTACGTAAAGAACTTGCCCTGGAAGAATACAGCCGTTACCCACTGGCGTGGATAATGGAAGCCGCTGACGATATCTCTTATTGCGTGGCGGATTTAGAAGATGCCGTAGAGAAACGGATATTTACTACGGAACGGCTATTCCAGCATTTATCCCAGGCCTGGGGAGAGGTTACCCCCGGCGATCTATTTAGCCAGGTGGTGGTAAATGCCTGGGATAAGTCACGCACCAGCTTGTCCAGCCGTATTGCTGAAGACCAGTTCTTTATGTATTTGCGGGTTAATACGCTAAATGCGCTGGCCCCCTATGCCGCTCAGCGGTTTATTGACAACCTGGCCGAGATTTATACAGGGTCATTTAACCAGGGACTGCTGGAAGATGGCGGCGGCTGTAGCCGTTTGTTAGGGGTATATAAACAGGTAGCGATGCAGAACGTGTTTAACCATCCGGATGTTGAACAGCTGGAATTACAAGGCTATCGCGTGATAAGCGGGCTGCTTGATATCTATAGTCTGTTATTAAACATGCCGTTAGCAGACTTTAGTCTGCTGGTGGAGCACGAAACCGTACGGGCGTTTCCGATTGCTTCCAGATTATTTCATAAATTATCCAGCCGCCACCGGCTGGCATATATCGAGGCGATAAATAATCTGGATAATACAGCCAGTGATTTTCCTGCGCAGGAATATTACTATCGTTGTCGGTTGATTCAGGATTATATCAGCGGTATGACGGATCTCTACGCCTGGGATGAGTATCGTAAACTGATGGCGGTAGAGTAACGGGCGGGCCGGTAGGCTTTAGGTTATTTTTCATAGTTATTCTAAATAACGTTGCCGGTGCTACCCGTGGCCAGACAATGTTATTTTATCGATTTTCTTCGCGTTCCCCGGGATAGAAAAGGCAGGATGCCAATATTTTGATTGGTTTTGTAAAGAAGGCCAATAATTTTTTACTTTTTGCAGAAAGTCTTGCCGGGAACTTCGCGCTATAACGTGAATCTGATAATCACGTACACAGCATTTTTGGAAACACCTGTAATAGAGACTGCACAGATGAAAAAAACAACATTTGCTATGAGCGCACTGGCGCTTAGTTTGAGTCTGGTTCTGGCACCGGTCTCGGCTTTTGCCGCCGAAACTGCATCTTCGGTAACCGCCACATCGGCCGCACAGCCAATGCCGAGCCTGGCCCCGATGCTGGATAAAGTGATGCCCTCAGTCGTGAGTATTAACGTTGAGGGGAGCACCGCGGTGAATTCGCCGCAGATGTCCCGCAACTTCCAGCAATTCTTCGGTGATAACTCGCCGTTCTGCCAGGACGGATCGCCGTTCCAGAATTCACCGTTCTGCCAGGGGGGACCTGGTGGCGGTGGCGGCCAGCAGCAACAGAAATTTGCCGCCCTCGGCTCTGGTGTGATCATTGATGCCGCGAAAGGCTATGTGGTGACCAACAACCACGTGGTGGACAATGCCACCACTATCAAGGTTCAGCTCAGCGACGGGCGTAAGTTCGATGCCAAAGTGGTGGGTAAAGATCCCCGCTCTGATATTGCGCTCATCCAACTGCAAAACCCGAAAAACCTGACCGCGATTAAGATTGCGGACTCTGATGCGCTGCGGGTAGGTGATTATACGGTGGCGATCGGTAACCCGTATGGGCTGGGGGAAACCGTTACTTCCGGGATTGTCTCCGCCCTGGGCCGTAGTGGCCTGAATGTGGAAAACTACGAAAACTTTATCCAGACCGATGCGGCGATTAACCGCGGTAACTCCGGCGGTGCGCTGGTTAACCTCAACGGTGAGTTGATCGGTATTAATACCGCTATCCTTGCCCCGGACGGCGGCAACATCGGTATCGGTTTTGCGATCCCGAGCAATATGGTGAAAAACCTCACCACCCAGATGGTGGAATACGGCCAGGTGCGCCGCGGCGAGCTGGGGATCATGGGGACCGAACTGAATTCTGAACTGGCGAAAGCCATGAAGGTTGATGCCCAGCGCGGTGCGTTTGTCAGCCAGGTGATGGCCAACTCTTCCGCCGCCAAAGCGGGGGTGAAAGCCGGTGATGTGATAACTTCGCTAAACGGCAAACCGATCAACAGCTTTGCGGCGCTGCGTGCTGAAGTCGGGACCATGCCGGTGGGCAGCAAGCTGACACTGGGCCTGTTGCGCGACGGTAAGCCAGTGAGCGTGAACCTTGAGCTGCAACAGAGCAAACAGACACAGGTTGACTCTGCCACCATCTTTGATGGTATCGAAGGGGCCGAGATGGCCAATCGCAGCGGTAAGGATCAGCGTGGCGTAATGGTGAACAGCGTGAAGGCGAACTCACCGGCGGCGCGTATTGGCCTGAAGAAAGGGGATGTGATTGTCGGTGCTAACCAGCAGCCGGTGAATAACATTGCCGAGCTGCGCAAAATTATCGAGTCCAAACCTTCGGTTCTGGCGCTGAATGTGCAGCGTGGCGATACCTCAATTTACCTGCTGATGCAGTAATGCTGTTCTCCGTGTAGTTGTGTAGCGTTTATATCGTCGGGCCGCAGGATGCGGCCCCTTTTTTTGGTTATCGCGCATCCGGCGGCTCGCGCTCACTCCCCCAACCTTAATACCCCTTCCTGCGCTTTGTGCAGTTGCACAATGTTTTGCCCCTTTCCGACAGGTATCCTGCTGTTTCTCCCCCAGGAAAAGGAACCTTTAATGGCAATCTGGCACCTCGATACCAAAATGGCCCAGGAGATAGTGTCCCGTACCATGCGTATTATTGACACGAATATCAATGTGATGGATGCCCGCGGACGGATCATCGGCAGTGGTGATCCGGCGCGTATTGGCGAATTGCATGAAGGGGCACTGCTGGTGCTGTCCCAGGGGCGGGTGGTGGACATTGATGATGCGGTAGCCCGCCATCTGCACGGGGTGCGCCAGGGCATTAACCTGCCGCTGCGGCTGGAAGGGGATATTGTCGGGGTTATCGGCCTGACCGGAGAGCCCGCCTCCCTGCGTAAATACGGCGAGCTGGTATGTATGACGGCAGAAATGATGCTTGAGCAGTCGCGGCTGATGAATTTGCTGGCCCAGGACAGCCGCCTGCGTGAAGAGCTGGTCATGAACCTGATCGAGGATGAAAACAATTCACCGGCGCTGGCGGAATGGGCGCAGCGGCTGGGAATCGATCTTAACCAGCCCCGGGTGGCGGCAGTGGTGGAGGTGGACAGCGGCCAGCTCGGTGTCGACAGCGCCATGGATGAACTTCAGGGATTGCAAAATGCCCTGACCGTTCCTGAGCGCAATAACCTGGTGGCGATTGTCTCCCTGTCTGAGATGGTGGTACTGAAACCGGCACTCAACCCGTTTGGACGCTGGGATGCCGATGAGCACCGCCGCTGGGTCACGCAATTATTGAGCCGGATGGAAGAGCAGGGCCAGTTGCGCTTCCGGGTGGCAATGGGTAACTTTTTTACCGGGCCGGGCAGTATTGCCCGCTCATACCGTACTGCCCGTACCACGATGATGGTCGGTAAACAGCGAATGCCGGAGACGCGCAGCTATTTTTATCAGGATCTGATGCTGCCGGTATTGCTAGATAGCCTGCGCGGTGGCTGGCAGGCCAATGAACTGGCGCGCCCGCTGGAAAAGCTAAAAGCGATGGATAATAACGGCCTACTGCGCCGCACGTTGCGAGCCTGGTTTCGGCATAATGTTCAGCCACTGGCGACATCAAAGGCGTTGTTTATTCACCGTAATACCCTCGAATACCGGCTGAACCGTATTGGTGAGCTGACCGGGCTGAACCTGGGAAATTTCGATGATCGGCTGTTGCTGTATGTGGCGTTACAGCTGGATGAATCCGGCTGACAGACCGCGGGCCTGAGGCGCCCGCGGCAGGCGATTATTTGTTGCGGGTCAGTTTATCAAGATCGGCTTCGATCTCAGCTATCTTATGGGAGACCACGTTTTCGAGGTGGCGCAGATCGTCAAGAATCTTGCGTTTCAGATCGACTTCGCTGCGATCCTGCTGGCAGATTTGATCCAGTTCGTCGATCACGTAGCGCAGATTTGGGCTGATTTCCTGGATCTCTTTGTAGCCCTGGCCGCCACCGTCCGCCAGCACGGTTTTACGCTGGCGCGGGTATTTGAATTTTACGCTTTTAGCGAAAAACTCCCCTTTATCCTTGTGGAAATAAATCTTCAGAATGTCGTTATTCGCTTCCTGGCGCAGGCTGTAACGGTCGATCTCGTCCGGATTACTGATGCCCAGGCTTTTCAGATTATCGTACATCGTGGTTCCCCTACTGTTTCCCTGAATTATCAATAATTATCACGAAAGCCGATTTACGCCAGCGGCGGAGACAAAAAAGGCGGGTTACCCCGCCTTTTGATCACAATGCTACGCGATCCACGGGATCAATCAATGGTGCGCAGCAGTTCGTTAATGCCGACTTTACCGCGGGTTTTTGCGTCAACTTTCTTGACGATCACCGCACAGTACAGGCTGTAGCTGCCATCTTTAGACGGCAGGCTGCCGGAAACCACCACGGAACCTGCCGGTACGCGGCCATAGTGGATTTCACCGGTTTCGCGATCGTAGATCTTGGTGCTCTGGCCAATAAACACGCCCATCGAGATAACGGAGCCTTCTTCCACGATAACCCCTTCAACCACTTCTGAACGGGCACCGATAAAGCAGTTATCTTCGATGATGGTCGGGTTAGCCTGCAGCGGCTCCAGGACGCCACCGATGCCGACGCCGCCGGACAGGTGAACGTTTTTACCAATCTGCGCGCAGGAGCCAACGGTGGCCCAGGTATCAACCATGGTGCCTTCGTCAACATAGGCGCCGATATTAACGTAGGAGGGCATCAGCACGGTGTTACGGGCGATAAACGCACCTTTACGGGCCGCTGCCGGCGGCACCACGCGGAAGCCTTCTTTCTGGAAACGGGCTTCGTCGTAGTCGGCAAATTTCATCGGCACTTTATCGAAATAGCGGCTTTCTGCGCCTTCCATCACCTGGTTATCGTTGATGCGGAAAGAGAGCAGAACGGCTTTTTTCAGCCACTGGTGGGTGACCCATTGGCCCTCAATTTTTTCGGCTACGCGCAGTGCACCGCTATCCAGCAGGGCAATCACCTGGTTTACCGCTTCGCGGGTGACGGTATCTACATTTGCCGGGGTAATGTCGGCGCGGCGCTCAAAGGCGGATTCAATAACATTCTGTAACTGCTGCATTGTTTACTCTTTCCATCGCATTAAAAAAACACACTGATCCCGGAGGGGGTTAATCGACGCAGGGCCAAAGGCGCGTTATCAGGGTATTGCGTTGAGCAACCGAGCCTGACAACGCTGAAAGCGCGCTTTTGGCACGCGGCCTATCCTTTATCGTTTGGATTAAGGGCCTCTGTCAACCGTTGTTGCACTTCTTGTTGCAGCGCATTATTAAGGGCATGCCGGTCGTGGGTGGCGATGATGAATAAATCTTCTACTCGCTCACCAATGGTTGAAATTCGCGCCCCGTGGAGCGAAATTCCAAGGTCAGCAAAAATTTGCCCGACCCGGGCCAGCAGACCGGGCTGGTCCAGGGCGATTAGCTCCAGATAGGAACGCCTGTCGGTATGGGTGGGCAGAAAGCTGACCTCGG
Source organism: Shimwellia pseudoproteus (assembly GCF_016415625.1). Classification (GTDB taxonomy): domain Bacteria; phylum Pseudomonadota; class Gammaproteobacteria; order Enterobacterales; family Enterobacteriaceae; genus Shimwellia; species Shimwellia pseudoproteus. The sequence goes on along the minus strand of NZ_WBXP01000001.1, from coordinate 41,533 downwards.
TCTCTACGGTAAAATGGCGCAATTTTGCCGGTTGTCTGCGCGGCTGCGGCGGTTGCCAGCTGCGCTGGTTAATGGTCTGCTCCAGGCCGTGGCGAATGTCCTCGTGGCGGTCCCCGGAAAGGGGAGTGCCGTCGGGCTCCAGAACAATAAAGCTGTCCATCGCCATCCCGTCGCGGGTGGTAAAAATCTGGGCGTCATGGACGCTTAAATTGCGGCGGTCCAGCTCGCCACAGACGGCGGCGAACAGGTAAGGCCGGTCCGGGCTCCAGATAAAAATCTCTGTTCCCCCGCGGGTGGCATGGGGGCTTACGAGGATCAGCGGCTGGCTGAGGTCGTGCTTCAGCAGATGCCGGGCGTGCCATGCCAGTTGAATAGGGGTATGGCGCACAAAGTAGTTGGCCCGGCAGCGGGACCAGATATGGTTGAGCGCCACCTCGTCGATATTTTCCATCCGCAGCAGCGCCAGGGCCTGTACCTGATGATGACGTACCCGCTCACGCATATCTGGCATGCTCTGGGCGCCGCGCCGCAGTTGTTTCTCGGTGGCAAAGTACAGCTCGCGCAGCAGGCTTTGCTTCCAGCTGTTCCACAGGGTTTCGTTGGTGGCGCAGATATCCGCCACGGTCAGGCATACCAGGTAGCGCAGGCGGTTTTCGGTTTGCACTTCCTCGGCAAACTGCTTGATAACCTCCGGGTCCTGGATATCCCGCCGCTGCGCAGTGACTGACATCAGCAGATGCTGGCGCACCAGCCAGGCCACCAGTTGGGTCTCCCGGGAGTTAAGCCCGTGCAGTTCGGCAAACTTGACGACATCTTCAGCCCCGAGTATCGAGTGATCCCCACCGCGGCCTTTGGCGATATCGTGGAATAGCCCGGCAATCAGCAGCAGCTCAGGGTGGGCGAGACGCGGCCAGACTTCAACACACAGCGGGTGTTTGTCGCGTACTGTTTCCTGGGAGAAGCTCTCCAGCTTTTGCAGCAACTGGATGGTGTGCTCATCCACGGTATAGGCGTGGAACAGGTCAAACTGCATCTGGCCGACGATATGCGCCCACTGGGGCATATAGGCCCAGAGTACGCTGTGGCGGTGCATGGGGACCAGGCCGCGGCTAACCACACCCGGATGGCGCAGCATCGATAAAAACAGGGATCTGGCCTCCGGGATGTAGCACAGCGGCTGGCTGAGCTGGCGACGGGCGTGGCGCAGGTGGCGCAGGGTGGTGGAGTAGATCCCGGAAATATCGCGGTTGCGGACCATCATATAGAACATGCGCAGGATGGCTTCTGGTTCTCTCAGGAACAGCCGCTCATCGCGCAGATCGATCAGGGTGCCGCGTAACTGAAACTCGTCATCCAGCGGGCGGGGTTTTTCACTGGCATCCAGCGCCAGGATCGCCTCATCAAAAATTTGCAGCAGCATCTGGTTCAGCTCTGCCACGCGCCGGGTACAGCGGTAGAAGTCTTTCATCATGTGTTCTACCGGCTGGTTGCCTTCCCCGCTATAGTGCAGGCGGCGAGCCACATTGAGCTGGCGGTCAAACAGTAAACGGTTGTCGTAACGGGTAAGCTCAAGATGCAGGGCAAAGCGGATGCGCCACAGCACATGCTGGCATTCGTTAAGCTCGTTGCGTTCGGCCTGGGTGAGAAAGCCGAAGTCGACCATTTCGTCCATCGAGGTGGCGCCAAAGTGGCGGCGCGCCACCCACATCAGGGTGTGGATGTCCCGTAGCCCCCCGGGGCTGCTTTTGATGTCCGGCTCCAGGTTGTAGCTGGTGCCGTGGTAGCGCTGGTGGCGGGTATTTTGCTCGGCCACTTTGGCCGCGAAAAAATCCGCCGACGGCCAGAAACCCTCGCTGAAGATCTGCTTTTGCAGTTCGAGGAAAATCACCACATCGCCAATCAGCAGCCGGGATTCAATCAAATTGGTGGCGACAGTCAGATCCGCCAGCCCCTCCAGCAGGCACTCTTCGAGGGTGCGGACGCTGTGGCCCACCTCCAGTTTGACATCCCACAGCAGGGTCAACAGCTCGCCGGTTTTCTGGGCTATCTCATCCGGTAGCCGGGTGCGGCTGAGGATCAGCAAATCAATGTCGGACAGCGGATGCAGTTCACCGCGGCCATAACCGCCAACCGCCACCAGCGCCAGCCCTTCGACCTTATCGAACTGGTAATGTAACCACAGCCGTTGCAGTAATTGGTCAATAAATTCGGTGCGGGCGTCGATTAACAGCTCGGCGGAGATGCCGCTATCAAACGCCTCCCCCAGCCAGCGCTGGAAATGTTCTAAATGGGATTTGATCGCCGCGCAGGTGAGGGCGGATTCAGGCCAACTGGTGGGGTTGTCCGGTTGGCCGGGGATCATGGGTAACACTGCGTTGACACGCTGTTCGGGTAAAGCGTTGCTCATCTGCCAGGCTCATAAAAAAAGCCGGCGGCCGCCGGCTTTTTGCTGTTAGTCGTTATGCGAAATGACCGCCGGGATGGTGTCATCCTTGCGCAGGGTGAGAATTTCGCAGCCGTTATCGGTAACCACAATAGTATGCTCATACTGTGCAGACAAGCTGCGATCTTTGGTTTTTACGGTCCAGCCGTCTTTCATGGTACGGATGCGGTAGTCGCCGGCATTGACCATCGGTTCAACAGTAAAGGTCATGCCCTTTTGCAGCACCACGCCGCCGTCATCTGCGTCATAGTGCAGTACCTGAGGCTCCTCATGGAAGCCGCGGCCGATACCGTGACCGCAGTATTCACGCACCACGGAGAAGCCTTCAGCTTCAACGAATTTCTGGATGGCCGCGCCCAGGCTACGCAGGCGGATCCCCGGTTTCACCATGTTCAGGGCCAGGTACAGGCTCTGTTGGGTCACATGGCACAGGCGCTCGCCGAGAATAGTCGGTTTGCCGACGATAAACATTTTTGAGGTGTCGCCGTGGAAGCCGTCTTTAATGACAGTCACGTCGATATTGACGATATCACCTTCTTTCAGGTGTTTGTCATCGCTGGGAATACCGTGACATACCACTTCATTAATGGAGATGCAGACCGACTTTGGGTAACCGTGGTAACCGAGGCAGGCTGATACAGCGTGTTGTTCGTTAACGATGTAGTCGTTGCAGATTTTATCCAGTTCGCCGGTGGTGACGCCGGGTTTTACATGGGCTTCGATCATCTCCAGCACGTCGGCGGCTAATTTGCCCGCGACGCGCATTTTTTCGATGTCTTCCGCTGTTTTGATTGAAATAGTCATGCTTAAGGTCCGCTGTTGTCGTCAATATCGACAATAATTGTCTAAGTAACAGCAATGTTATCAGGGCGGGCGGATGAGTGCCAAACCGCGAATGCGCTGTCGGAAGGATAACAACAACTGTTGGTGTCAGGGATGAATTTATGGTATAAAGCGCGCCGGACTACGTGTACTGATTTTCAGCGATGAAAGTAGTGCGACGCAGTAAATCTCACTTTGTGTAATTACACACACGTATCGACACATGTTCCGGGGTGCCCGCAAGGGTCGGTTAACATGGGATACGTGGAGGCATAACCCCAACTTATCTATAGAGGTTTTAAACATGGCAACTGTTTCCATGCGCGATATGCTCAAGGCTGGTGTTCACTTTGGTCACCAGACCCGTTACTGGAACCCGAAAATGAAGCCGTTCATCTTCGGTGCGCGTAACAAAGTTCACATCATCAACCTTGAGAAAACTGTACCGATGTTCAACGATGCCCTGGCTGAGCTGAACAAAATCGCCTCCCGTAAAGGCAAAATCCTGTTCGTTGGTACTAAACGCGCTGCAAGCGAAGCGGTAAAAGAATCTGCTCTGAGCTGCGATCAGTTCTTCGTGAACCATCGCTGGCTGGGCGGCATGCTGACCAACTGGAAAACCGTTCGTCAGTCCATCAAACGTCTGAAAGACCTGGAAACCCAGTCTCAGGACGGTACCTTTGAAAAACTGACCAAAAAAGAAGCGCTGATGCGTACCCGTGAACTGGCCAAGCTGGAAAACAGCCTGGGCGGTATCAAAGATATGGGCGGTCTGCCGGATGCTCTGTTCGTTATCGATGCCGATCATGAACACATCGCTATCAAAGAAGCAAACAACCTGGGTATCCCGGTATTTGCTATCGTTGATACCAACTCTGATCCGGACGGCGTAGACTTCGTTATCCCGGGTAACGATGATGCTATCCGTGCCGTGACTCTGTATCTGGGCGCCGTAGCTACTACCGTTCGTGAAGGCCGTTCTCAGGATCTGGCTTCTCAGGCGGAAGAAAGCTTCGTAGAAGCTGAATAATAAGGCTAGCTCGCTAAGAGCCCTTATTAACCAGGTATGAAATAGTTTGGTTAGGGGGCCTGTTCTCAGGTCCCCTTTTTTACTTCTGAATCTGTTGGGTATATCCACCCGGCGGATCTCTTATCTCCCGCTGAGATAACCGAACCGAGGATTATAGAATGGCTGATATTACCGCTGCTCTGGTAAAAGAACTGCGCGAACGTACTGGCGCAGGCATGATGGAATGTAAAAAAGCGCTGGTTGAAGCTAACGGCGACATCGAGCTGGCTATCGACAACATGCGTAAATCTGGCCAGGCGAAAGCCGCCAAGAAAGCAGGTCGCGTTGCTGCTGAAGGTATCATCCTGACGGCTATCGATTACAAATACGGCGTAATCATCGAACTGAACTGCGAAACTGACTTCGTTGCAAAAGACGCTGGTTTCAAAGCATTCGGCGACGAAGTTCTGTCCGTTGCGCTGGAAGAACGCATTGCTGACATCGAGGTGCTGAAAGCCCGTTTCGAAGAACAGCGTGCGCACCTGGTAGCGAAAATCGGTGAAAACATCAATATCCGTCGTATTTCCGTTATCGAAGGCGACGTGCTGGGTTCTTACCTGCACGGTGCGCGCATCGGTGTTCTGGTTGCGGCAACCGGTGCTGACGAAGAGCTGGTTAAACACATCGCAATGCACGTTGCGGCGTCTAAACCAGAATACGTTAAACCGGAAGATGTACCGGCAGACGTTGTGGCTCACGAACAGCAGATCCAGCTGGACATCGCCATGCAGTCTGGCAAACCGCGTGAAATCGCAGAAAAAATGGTCGAAGGCCGTATGCGTAAATTCACCGGTGAAGTGTCTCTGACTGGTCAGCACTTCGTTATGGATCCGTCCAAAACTGTTGCCCAGCTGCTGAAAGAGCACAACGCTGACGTAACAGGTTTCATCCGCTTTGAAGTGGGTGAAGGCATCGAGAAAGTTGAAGCTGACTTCGCAGCAGAAGTTGCTGCAATGTCCAAACAGTCTTAATGCTGTAAAAGAGCCGCCTGCGGGCGGCTCCTTTTTATACCGGTTATCTTTCAGGTGGCCGGAAATTACCCGCCACCTGAAAGATAACTGCTTACTGGTCAGGGCGCGCCGGCATAGTGTCCGCGCGGCGCGCTAACTGCACCAGCGTAAATCCTCTTCCAATCGTTACTGCTCCAGGAAAGAAACATGGCTACCAATGCAAAACCTGTTTATAAACGCATTCTGTTAAAACTGAGTGGCGAAGCGCTGCAAGGCTCAGAAGGCTTCGGTATTGACGCAAGCGTTCTGGATCGCATGGCGCAAGAGATAAAAGAACTGGTTGAACTGGGTATCCAGGTTGGGGTAGTCATCGGCGGGGGTAACCTGTTCCGCGGTGCGGGCCTGGCGCAGGCCGGGATGAACCGTGTGGTCGGTGACCATATGGGGATGCTGGCTACCGTGATGAACGGCCTGGCAATGCGTGATGCGCTGCACCGTGCTTATGTCAATGCCCGTTTGATGTCTGCCATCCCGCTGAACGGTGTCTGTGATAACTACAGCTGGGCGGAAGCTATCAGCCTGTTACGCAACAACCGCGTTGTTATCCTGGCTGCCGGTACCGGTAACCCGTTCTTTACGACTGACTCTGCGGCCTGTCTGCGCGGGATTGAAATCGAAGCGGACGTGGTGCTGAAAGCCACTAAAGTGGACGGGGTGTTCTCTGCTGATCCGATGAAAGATCCGTCAGCCACCCTGTATGACCAGCTCTCCTACCAGGAAGTGCTGGAAAAAGAACTGAAAGTGATGGATCTCGCGGCCTTTACTCTGGCCCGCGACCACAAACTGCCCATTCGCGTGTTTAACATGAACAAGCCAGGCGCACTGCGTCGCGTAGTAATGGGTGAGCAAGAAGGCACATTGATCACGGAATAATTTTACCCCGGACTGAATCAGGGTAATATTCTGTTTCACTATTGTGCTCCGGCAGCCATTGAGGGTGCCATGAATTAAACAGGGCTATACTTCCACTGCCCGGGTTACCATAACGTAACCGCCGGGCGTATTGAGGCGTAGTCTGGCTTAAACCTGTTTTCAAGGATTCGTAACGTGATTAGCGATATCAGAAAAGATGCCGAAGTGCGTATGGAAAAATGCGTAGAGGCTTTTAAAACTCAGATCAGCAAGATCCGTACTGGCCGCGCTTCCCCAAGCCTGCTGGACGGGATTGTTGTTGAATATTACGGCACTCCGACGCCGCTGCGCCAACTGGCTAACGTCACCGTTGAAGATTCTCGTACGCTGAAAATCAATGTGTTTGACCGTAGTCTGAGTGCCGCGGTCGAGAAAGCCATTATGGCGTCTGATCTTGGGCTGAACCCAAGCTCCGCCGGTAGCGATATTCGTGTTCCGCTGCCGCCGCTGACCGAAGAACGCCGTAAAGACCTTATCAAAGTGGTACGCAGTGAAGCAGAACAGGCGCGTGTGTCGGTACGTAACGTACGCCGTGATGCGAATGACAAAGTAAAAGCACTGTTGAAAGACAAAGAGATCAGCGAAGACGACGATCGCCGCTCTCAGGATGATGTGCAGAAGCTGACTGATGCCGCGGTCAAGAAAGTTGACGCCGCACTGGCTGATAAAGAAGCAGAATTGATGCAGTTCTGATCCTGCACTGCTGGAATGGTAAAACGCCGCTACGGAGCCGGCACCGGCTTTAATGCGGCGTTTTGCATTGTGGCAGGACGTTATACCCGGGCCAGTTAAACGGGCCCGTTAACCTTTTCAGAGTACCTCATGAAGCAATTAACTGTTCTCGGCTCTACTGGCTCCATCGGTTGCAGCACCCTCGACGTGGTACGCCGCAACCCGGATCGTTTTTCCATTACTGCACTGGTGGCGGGTAAAAACGTCGCGCGGATGATAGAGCAGTGTCTGGCGTTCCGCCCGAAGTACGCGGTGATGGCCCATGAAGAAGACGCGCGCGCACTGCGTGCCGCGTTGCAGACCCACGGGATGGATATTGAGGTCATGGCTGGCCAGCAGGCGGCCTGCGACATGGCCGCGCTGGATGAGGTCGATCAGGTCATGGCGGCTATCGTAGGGGCCGCCGGGTTAGTGCCTACGCTCGCCGGGATCCGGGCGGGAAAACAAATTTTACTGGCCAATAAAGAGGCCCTGGTAACCTGTGGGCGCCTGTTTATGGACGCGGTTGCGCAACACGGCGCGCAGTTGTTACCAATTGATAGCGAACATAACGCGATTTTTCAGAGTTTACCGGACGCTATTCAGCGCAATCTGGGATACGCTTCTCTCGAAGATAATGGCGTCTCGTCCATTATCCTCACCGGTTCTGGTGGCCCCTTCCGGGAGACGCCACTGGCTGATTTGACGGCGATGACGCCCGATCAAGCCTGTAAACACCCGAACTGGTCCATGGGGCGCAAGATCTCTGTTGATTCTGCCACCATGATGAATAAAGGCCTGGAATATATTGAAGCCCGCTGGCTATTTAATGCCTCTGCCCATCAGATGGAAGTCTTGCTGCACCCGCAGTCAATGATCCATTCGATGGTGCGCTACGCCGATGGCAGCGTTATTGCGCAACTGGGTGAGCCTGATATGCGCACCCCTATTGCCCATGCGATGGCGTGGCCAGCCAGAACGACCTCTGGCGTGAAGCCGCTGGATTTTTGTGAAATCGGCGCGCTGACGTTCGGGCGCCCTGACTATCAGCGTTATCCGTGTCTGAAACTGGCGATTGACGCTTTTGAAAGCGGCCAGGCAGCAACGACGACGCTGAATGCCGCTAATGAAGTGGTGGTGGCGGCGTTCCTGGCAGGACAGATTCGGTTTACGGATATTGCGGCGCTTAACGCCGGTGTGCTTGATGCCGCTTCGCTGGACGAGCCGGTAAATGTCAGCGACGTTTTGGACATTGATGCAAAAGCCCGCATTCTCGCGCAGCAACACGTGATTCGCCTCGCAGGTATATGAATATTATGCCCGGAGGCCCCTCGCTATTTGTTAGCGTCTGGCTGAGGTGATATAGTCTGCGCCACCCGATTATTGCCATAAAGCGTGATCGTCAGGTTAAGCCGTGGTTTAACACGGCTTTTTTACGTAGAGGCTTTAGTATTCCAGGGTACCGCTAATCCCTTTCATGGAACAAAAACGCGTTATGTTGTCAGCTAATCAAGCACCCCAGGATTCTTCATCTACCCATGGTCCGCGCCATGTCGCCATCATTATGGATGGTAACGGCCGCTGGGCTAAGCGCCAGGGAAAGATGAGAGTCATCGGTCACAGGGCGGGAGCGAAAGCGGTCCGTCGGGCAGTTAGCTATGCCGCGAATCAAGGGATTGAGGCCCTGACGCTATACGCATTTAGTAGTGAAAACTGGAATCGGCCCGTTCAGGAAGTAAGTGCTCTGATGGAGCTCTTTGTCTGGGCGCTGGACAGTGAAGTAAAAGTGTTACATCGCAATAACGTACGGCTAAAAATTATTGGCGATGTGTCACGCTTCAATGCTCGTCTACAGGAAAAAATCCGTAATTCCGAGGCACTGACTAGCAAGAATACCGGATTAACTCTCAATATTGCTGCGAATTATGGCGGGCGTTGGGATATTATTCAGGGTGTACGACATATTGCTGAGCAAGTCAGGTGCGGAGAAATCTCACCGGAGCAAATTACGGAAGATATGCTGAACCAGCAAGTGTGCATGAGCGATCTGGCACCGGTTGATTTAGTAATTAGGACAGGGGGAGAGCACCGGATCAGTAATTTCCTGCTGTGGCAGATAGCTTACGCGGAACTCTGGTTTACGGATGTACTCTGGCCCGATTTCGATGAACAAGACTTTGAAGGTGCACTGAATGCCTTTGCAACTCGTGAGCGTCGTTTTGGCGGCACAGCACCCGGTAGCGACCAGGTTTAATGGGGGTTACTCTTGCTGAAGTATCGCCTGATTTCCGCATTTATCTTAATCCCGGTCGTTATTGCGGCGTTGTTCTGGTTACCGCCAGGCGGCTTTGCTATTACCACTATTATTGTCTGTATGCTGGCAGCCTGGGAATGGGGGCAATTAAGCGGTTTTTCATCCCGTAATCAACGGGTCTGGCTGGCGGTACTGTGTGGCTTGTTGCTGGCAACCATGTTAATGGCATTGCCGGAATATCATCATAATATCCATATCCCCCTTATCGCGGGCTCTTTATGGGCGTCGTTGATTTGGTGGTGTGTCGCGTTATTGCTTGTCTTTTTTTACCCTGCCTCAGCGTCTTTCTGGCGTAATTCCCGCATTCTGCGGCTGATCTTCGGTTTTTTTACTATCATTCCTTTCTTTTGGGGCATGGTGGTGCTGCGCAGCTGGCACTACGACATGGACCACTACGCGGGCGCAATCTGGCTGCTGTATGTCATGTTTCTGGTATGGGGCGCGGATTCCGGGGCTTATATCTTTGGGAAAATGTTTGGTAAACATAAGCTTGCTCCAAAAGTATCGCCGGGTAAAACCTGGAAGGGCTTTTTTGGCGGCCTGGTGACCTCGGCAGTTATCTCGTGGATATTCGGCACATGGGCAAATTTGAATGTAGCGGGCAGCGTATTATTGGTATGCTCACTGGTCGCTGCGCTGGCGTCGGTATTGGGTGATTTGACAGAAAGCATGTTCAAACGTGAAGCCGGCATTAAGGACAGTGGTCATTTGATTCCGGGCCACGGTGGCATTCTTGATCGTATTGACAGTCTGACAGCGGCAGTACCGGTATTTGTTTGTCTCTTGATACTGGTGTTTGGCGCAATTTAACGGAAGATTATATGCTGAGTGTTCTCTGGAGTCTGGCGGCGTTTATCGTAGCACTGGGGGTGTTGATCACCGTGCACGAGTTTGGGCACTTTTGGGTGGCGCGCCGCTGTGGCATTTATGTAGAACGCTTTTCTATCGGCTTTGGTAAGGCGCTGTGGCGCCGGACCGATCGCCAGGGCACTGAGTTTGTTATTGCGCTTATCCCGCTGGGCGGGTATGTCAAAATGCTCGATGAACGCGTTGAGGCGGTTGCGCCAGAGATGCGCCACCGGGCGTTTAATAACAAAACGGTGGCCCAGCGGGCAGCGGTGATTGCCGCCGGGCCGGTGGCTAACTTTATTTTTGCCGTTTTCGCCTATTGGGTTGTTTTTATCATCGGCGTCCCGAGTGTTCGTCCGGTTATTAGCGATGTTGTGCCCGACTCTATCGCGGCACAGGCGCAAATTTCACCGAATACGGAACTTAAAGCCGTTGATGGTATCGAAACGCCTGATTGGGATGCGGTGCGTTTGGCGCTGATTGGTAAAATTGGCGACAGCAGCGCAACCCTCACCATCGCGCCGTTTGGCAGTAACGACACGATGCAGAAAACACTGGATCTCAGCCACTGGCAATTTGAGCCGGATAAGCAAGATCCCGTGCAGTCGCTGGGGCTTCAGCCGGTGGGACCAAAGATTGGCCCCGTACTGGCTGAGGTACAAAAAGGATCGGCTGCCGAAAAGGCAGGTTTGCAAGCCGGAGACAGGATCGTTAAAGTCAACGGTCAGTTGCTGACCAACTGGATGGTGTTCGTTGAACAGGTGCGGGATAACCCCGACCGTCCATTGGCTATCAATATTGAGCGGCAGGGTGAGCCCCTTGCGCTAACGCTGACGCCCGCTGTTAAAGCGGGGGCGGCTAAAGCGGAAGGTTTTGCCGGGGTAGTACCTCAGGTGATCCCGCTGCCTAACGAGTACCGTACGGTGCGCCAGTATGGTCCTTTCAGTGCCGTTGGCCACGCCACAGAGAAAACGTGGCAGCTGATGAAACTGACGGTGAGTATGCTGGGGAAATTAATAACCGGTGACGTCAAACTGAATAACCTCAGTGGGCCTATTTCGATAGCCCAGGGAGCAGGTATGTCGGCGGAGTTCGGGTTGGTGTATTACCTCATGTTCCTGGCGCTGATCAGCGTTAACCTGGGGATTATCAACTTGTTCCCGCTGCCCGTTCTGGACGGGGGGCATTTACTGTTCCTGGTAATCGAAAAGCTTAAAGGCGCCCCGGTCTCGGAGCGAGTTCAGGACTTCAGTTATCGCATTGGCTCTGTGTTGCTGGTGCTGTTAATGGGGCTTGCACTTTTCAATGATTTCTCTCGCTTGTAGAGAGAGTTAGGTTAGGAAGAACGCATAACAACGATGGCGATGAAAAAGTTGCTCATAGCGTCGCTGCTGTTTAGCAGCGCCACCGTATACGGTGCCGACGGGTTCGTAGTGAAGGACATTCATTTCGAAGGCCTGCAGCGAGTCGCCGTTGGTGCGGCCCTTCTCAGTATGCCTGTGCGTGTTGGGGATACCGTGACTGATGATGACATCAGCAACACGATTCGTTCTCTGTTCGCGACGGGAAACTTCGAGGATGTCCGGGTCCTGCGTGATGGTGATTCATTACTTGTTCAGGTAAAAGAACGCCCGACAATTGCCAGCATCACTTTCTCCGGTAATAAATCGGTGAAAGATGACATGCTCAAGCAGAATCTTGAAGCCTCTGGCGTGCGGGTCGGGGAGTCACTCGATCGCACCACCTTGTCCGATATTGAAAAAGGACTGGAGGATTTCTACTACAGCGTCGGGAAATACAGCGCCAGCGTGAAAGCGGTTGTGACACCGCTGCCGCGTAACCGTGTTGACCTGAAACTGGTCTTCCAGGAAGGGGTCTCTGCGAAAATCCAGCAGATTAACATCGTTGGTAACCACGCATTCTCCACCGAGGAGTTGATCTCCCACTTCCAGCTGCGCGATGAGGTGCCGTGGTGGAACGTGGTTGGCGATCGTAAATATCAGAAACAAAAACTGGCGGGCGACCTCGAAACCCTGCGCAGTTTCTACCTGGATCGCGGTTATGCGCGTTTCAATATCCAGTCGACTCAGGTTAGCCTGACGCCGGATAAAAAAGGTATCTATATCACGGTTAACATCAGCGAAGGCGATCAGTACAAGCTTTCCGGTGTTGATGTGAGCGGTAACCTGGCCGGTCACTCGGCGGAAATCGAAGGTCTGACCAAAGTGGAGCCGGGCGAGCTGTATAACGGCACCAAAGTGACCAAGATGGAAGACTCCGTCAAGAAACTGCTGGGCCGCTATGGTTACGCCTATCCGCGGGTGCAGACCCAGCCGGAAATTGACGATACCGCGAAAACCGTTAAGTTGCATGTCAACGTTGACGCCGGTAACCGTTACTACGTGCGTAAGATCCGCTTTGAGGGTAACGACACCAGTAAAGATTCCGTTCTGCGCCGCGAAATGCGCCAGATGGAAGGTGCCTGGCTGGGTAGCGACCTGGTTGACCAGGGGAAAGAGCGTCTTAACCGCCTCGGCTACTTTGAAACCGTGGATACCGACACCCAGCGTGTACCGGGCAGCCCGGATCAGGTGGATGTGGTCTACAAGGTAAAAGAGCGTAACACCGGTAGCTTCAACTTTGGTGTCGGTTACGGTACTGAAAGCGGTGTGAGCTTCCAGGTCGGTGTGCAGCAGGATAACTGGCTGGGTACTGGTTACTCAGTGGGTATCAGCGGTACCAAAAATGATTACCAGACCTATACTGAACTGTCAGTGACCAACCCGTACTTCACCGTTGATGGTGTGAGCCTCGGTGGTCGCGTCTTCTATAACGACTTTAAAGCTGATGATGCTGATCTGTCCGACTATACCAACAAAAGTTATGGTCTGGATGGCACCCTTGGCTTCCCCATCAACGAATACAACAGCTTGCGTGTTGGTTTAGGTTATGTTCATAACGACCTGTCAAACATGCAGCCGCAGATAGCCATGTGGCGTTATCTGGATTCGATGGGGCAGAGTGCGGATAAAGACAACGATCATAACGACTACTCAGCGGATGACTTCACCTTCAACTATGGCTGGACCTACAACAACCTCGACCGCGGGTACTTCCCGACGAAAGGTTCACGGGTCAACCTGAATGGTAAAGTAACCGTACCGGGCTCCGACAACGAATTCTACAAAGTGACGCTGGATACGGCGACGTATGTGCCTATCGATGACGATCACAAGTGGGTTGTGCTGGGCCGTACCCGTTGGGGTTATGGTGATGGGATCGGCAGTAAAGAAATGCCGTTCTATGAAAACTTCTATGCCGGTGGTTCCAGTACCGTTCGTGGCTTCCAGTCCAATACCATTGGTCCGAAAGCAGCTTATTACTATGGCCCGAACAACGAAAACTGTAACGGCAGTGGTGAAAGCGCAGCGGGCGTATGTCGGTCTAATGACGCCGTCGGCGGGAACGCCATGGGTGTGGCCAGCGTAGAGCTGATTACCCCAACACCGTTCCTGAGCGAGAAATACGCCAACTCAGTACGCACCTCGCTGTTTGTTGATGCGGGTAGCGTCTGGGATACCAACTGGCATAACACGGCGGAAACCCGCGCAGCCGGCATTCCTGACTACAGCAAGGCAAGCAACGTGCGTGCTTCTGCGGGTCTGGCGCTGCAATGGATGTCCCCGCTGGGGCCGTTGGTGTTCTCCTACGCTCAGCCGATTAAAGAATACAGTGGAGATAAATCAGAACAATTCCAGTTTAACATTGGTAAAACCTGGTAATAATTCTGAGCAACGGAATGCATAACGTTGTGTCGCGATGACTCCTGATGAGCGGATAACTCATCTGGGCCACGCAAAGAACAGTACCTCATGGGTACAAATGGGATGGTAAGGAGTTTATTGTGAAAAAGTGGTTAATCGCTGCGGGTCTTAGCCTGGCATCAGCAACAGCAGCTAACGCTGCCGATATCGGTGTAGTAAACATGGGTAACCTGTTCCAACAGGTTGCACAGAGCACTGGCGTTTCTCAGCGTCTGGAAAGCGAGTTCAAAGGCCGCGCCAGCGAACTGCAAAACATGGAATCTTCTCTGCAATCTAAAATGCAGCGTCTGCAGCGTGATGGCGCGACCATGAAAGCCAGCGAACGTAGCAGCCTGGAGAAATCCGTGATGGCCGATCGCCAGACTTTCTCTACCAAAGCGCAGGCATTCGAACAGGATCGTGCGCGTCGTTCCAACGAAGAACGCGGCAAACTGGTTACTCAAATCCAGTCTGCTGTGAAAAAAGTGGCTGACGACAAAGGGATCGAAGTTGTTCTGGATTCCAGCACTGTGGTTTACTCCAGCAGCGATGTTAAAGACATCACCGCTGATGTACTGAAACAGGTTAAATAAGTCATGCCTTCCATTCGACTGGCTGACTTAGCCCAACAGTTGAATGCGGAGCTGCACGGTGATGGCGATATCGCCATCACTGGCGTAGCCTCCATGCAATCTGCGGGGAATGGTCAGATTACTTTTATCGTCAACCCGCGCTATCGGGACCACCTGGCAGAATGCCAGGCATCTGCCGTGGTGATGACGCAAGCCGATCTGCCTTATGCGCAGAGTGCGGCACTGGTAGTAAAAAATCCTTACCTCACCTATGCGCTGATGGCGCAAATTCTTGATACCACACCGCAGCCAGCTCAGGACATTGCCCCCAGTGCAGTGATTGACGCCAGCGCGCAGTTGGGCAGCAACGTCTCTGTTGGCGCCAACGCGGTTATCGAGTCTGGTGTGGTACTGGGTGATAATGTTGTTATCGGCCCGGGCTGTTTTGTCGGTAAAAATACAAAAATCGGTGACGGTTCGCGGTTATGGGCCAATGTCTCTGTTTATCATGACATTGAAATTGGTAAAGCCTGTCTTATTCAGTCCAGCACGGTTATCGGCGCAGATGGTTTTGGCTATGCCAACGATCGCGGTAACTGGGTGAAGATCCCCCAACTTGGGCGGGTTATCATCGGCGATCGCGTTGGGATCGGTGCCTGTACCACCATTGACCGTGGTGCACTGGATGATACTGTGATCGGTAATGGTGTTATCATTGATAACCAGTGCCAGATTGCACATAACGTTGTGATTGGCGACAATACCGCAGTCGCTGGCGGTGTTATCATGGCAGGTAGCCTGAAAATAGGCCGTTACTGTATGATTGGCGGCGCCAGCGTGATCAATGGACATATGGAGATCTGCGATAAGGTCACGGTTACCGGTATGGGGATGGTGATGCGTCCGATTACTGAACCGGGGGTTTACTCATCGGGGATCCCGCTCCAGCCTAATAAGGTCTGGCGTAAAACGGCAGCGTTAGTGATGAATATTGATGATATGAGCAAGCGCCTGAAAGCCATAGAGCGCAAGGTTAATCACCAGGACTAATCATCATAGCGCGTACCATTCTACGTTCTGTGCGATCATATTTGCGGCCTGCTGGCTTTCTCTTGATACCAGCAGGCCGTGTTATTATTGTTACTTAGCATATTTTGACAGGAAGAGTATTTTGACTACTGACACTCATACTCTGCATATTGATGAGATTTTAGATCTTCTGCCGCACCGTTTTCCTTTTCTGCTGGTAGATCGCGTATTGGACTTCGAAGAAGGCCAATTTTTACGCGCCGTTAAAAATGTTTCGGTAAATGAGCCGTTTTTCCAGGGGCACTTTCCGGGTAAACCTATCTTCCCCGGCGTGTTGATTCTGGAAGCGATGGCCCAGGCCACGGGTATTCTGGCGTTTAAAAGCGTGGGTAAACTGGAGCCGGGCGAGCTCTATTATTTTGCCGGTATCGATGAAGCGCGCTTTAAGCGCCCTGTGGTGCCAGGCGATCAGATGATCATGGAAGTCACCTTCGAGAAAACGCGCCACGGCCTGACCCGCTTTAAAGGTGTCGCGACAGTAGATGGTAAAATCGTTTGTGAAGCTACAATGATGTGTGCCCGCAGCCGGGAGGCCTGATACGTGATTGATTCCTCTGCCTTTGTTCATCCTACTGCCATTGTGGAACCGGGCGCCGTTATTGGCGCTAATGTCCACATTGGACCGTTTTGCGTTGTTGGCGCGCATGTTGAGATCGGTGCGGGTACCGTACTGAAATCGCATATCGTCATCAATGGTCACACCAAAATAGGTTGTGATAACGAAATCTACCAATTCGCATCCATTGGCGAAGTGAACCAGGATCTTAAGTATGCTGGCGAGCCGACCCGGGTTGAGATTGGCGATCGTAATCGCATTCGTGAAAGTGTCACTATTCACCGCGGGACAGTTCAGGGCGGGGGATTAACCAAGGTAGGCAGCGACAACCTGCTGATGATCAATGCGCATATTGCACATGATTGCCAGATTGGAAATCACTGTATCTTTGCTAATAATGCCACCCTGGCAGGCCATGTCTGCGTTGATGATCACGCGATTATCGGCGGCATGACGGCGGTCCATCAGTTCTGCATTATTGGCCAACACGTTATGGTCGGCGGATGCTCTGGGGTTGCCCAGGACGTACCGCCTTACGTTATTGCCCAGGGCAACCACGCGACGCCGTTTGGTGTGAATACCGAAGGGTTAAAACGCCGTGGTTTCAGCAGAGAAGCGATTCTGGCTATCCGCAGTGCTTACAAACTGCTGTATCGCTCCGGTAAAACACTTGACGAAGTGAAACCGGAGATCGCCGATATTGCTGCTCAGCACCCGGAAGTTCAGGCTTTCGTTGATTTCTTTGCCCGCTCTACCCGTGGCCTGATCCGCTAAATGAAGCTGGGTCGTCCACTGACTATTGCCCTGGTCGCCGGAGAAACCTCCGGCGATATTCTGGGTGCCGGACTTATTCGCGCCATTAAATCCCGTGTTCCCGATGCCCGTTTTGTGGGGATTGCCGGGCCGCTGATGCAGGCGGAAGGCTGTGAAGCCTGGTATGAAATGGAAGAGCTGGCGGTGATGGGCATTGTTGAGGTGCTGGGGCGCTTACGGCGTCTGCTGCATATTCGCGCCGATCTTACCCGTCGTTTTACGGCGTTGCAGCCGGATGTGTTTGTGGGGATCGACGCACCGGACTTCAATATCACCCTGGAGGGGAAGTTAAAAGCCCGGGGGATCAAAACTATCCATTATGTCAGCCCCTCGGTTTGGGCCTGGCGCCAGAAACGCGTTTTCAAAATCGGCAGATCCACCAATTTGGTGCTGGCATTCCTGCCATTCGAAAAAGCGTTTTACGATAAATTCAATGTGCCGTGCCGGTTTATTGGCCACACCATGGCGGATGCCATGCCGCTGGACCCGGATAAAAATGCCGCCCGGGATGTGCTGGGGATAGCCCACGATGCCCGCTGCCTGGCGTTACTACCGGGCAGCCGCGGGGCGGAAGTGGAAATGCTCAGCGCCGACTTCCTTAATACCGTTCAACTGCTGCGCCAGCGCTGGCCAGATCTGGAAGTGCTGGTGCCACTGGTCAATGCCAAACGCCGCGACCAGTTTGAGCATATCAAAGCGCAGGTTGCGCCGGATCTTAACATTCGTCTGCTCGATGGCCATGCCCGCGATGCGATGATCGCCAGCGATGCTGCGCTGCTGGCTTCCGGTACGGCGGCGCTGGAATGTATGCTGGCTAAATGCCCGATGGTGGTAGGCTACCGCATGAAGCCTTTCACTTTCTGGCTGGCAAAACGGCTGGTGAAGACGGAGTATGTCTCGCTGCCAAACCTGCTGGCTGGCCGGGAACTGGTCAAAGAGTTATTACAGGATGAGTGCCAGCCTGCGGCATTAGCCGCTGCGCTCAGCCCGTTACTGGAAGGTGGTGATGCCAGCCTGGCAATGCACGATATCTTCCGCGCGTTACATAGAGAGATCCGCTGTAATGCGGACCAGCAGGCCGCAGATGCAGTGCTGGAGTTAGCCCGATGATTGAATTTGTTTATCCCCATACCCATCTTGTGGCGGGTGTGGATGAGGTGGGCCGTGGCCCGCTGGTTGGCGCAGTGGTTACTGCCGCCGTGATCCTCGATCCCACCCGGCCAATTGCCGGGCTGGCAGACTCTAAAGCATTGTCTGAGAAGCGCCGCCTGGCGCTGTACGATGAGATAACCGATAAAGCCCTGGCCTGGAGCCTGGGCCGCGCAGAGCCGGAAGAGATTGACCGTCTGAATATCCTGCATGCCACCATGCTGGCCATGCAGCGTGCGGTGGCGGGATTAGCCATCACACCAGAGTACGTCCTGATTGACGGCAACCGTTGCCCGTCGTTGCCGGTACCGGCAATGGCGGTGGTAAAAGGGGACAGCCGGGTAGCCGAAATTAGCGCAGCATCGATTCTGGCGAAAGTGACCCGGGACGCGGAAATGGCCGCGCTGGACCAGCAATTTCCCGAATATGGTTTTGCCCGGCACAAAGGTTACCCGACCGCTTTTCACATGGAGCAACTGGCGCAGTTCGGTGCTACCGAACATCACCGTCGCAGCTTCGCCCCGGTCCGGCGCGTGCTGGAACGTGCGTCTTCCACATCCGAACGCGAAACTCGTTAACGCAACAGAGCTAAGAAATCAAAATGGCTGAACCTCGTTTTGTTCACCTGCGGGTGCACAGTGACTATTCTATGATCGACGGGCTGGCAAAAGTCGGCCCGCTGGTGAAGAAAGCCGCAGCGCTGGGGATGCCAGCGATGGCGATCACTGACTTCACCAACATGTGTGGACTGGTGAAGTTCTACAATGGCGCCCACGGTGCGGGAATGAAACCGATCATCGGTGCCGATCTGCATGTCGCCAACGAGTTATTGCCTGACGAACTCTGTGATCTGACCGTTCTGGCCATGAATAACGATGGCTATCAGAACCTCACCCTGTTGATCTCCCGGGCGTACCAGCGTGGCTATGGGGCTAACGGCCCGTGGATCGATCAGGCGTGGCTTGAAGAGCTAAAAGAGGGCCTGATCCTGCTTTCCGGTGGCCGTAATGGTGATGTCGGCAAGGCGCTGGTGCGCGGCAACCGCGCCCTGGCGGAACAGGCGCTGAGTTTCTATCAGCAGCATTTCCCGGCGCGCTACTACCTTGAGCTGATCCGTACCGGCCGCCAGGACGAAGAGAGCTACCTGCATGCGGCGGTGGCGCTGGCGGAAGACATGGGCGTGCCGGTGGTGGCCACTAACGATGTGCGCTTCCGTGAGCCAGATGAGTTTGAAGCCCACGAAATTCGCGTCGCTATCCACGATGGCTTTACCCTTGATGATCCCAAACGCCCGCGTAACTACTCCGCCCAGCAATATATGCGCAGCGAAGACGAGATGTGCGAACTGTTTGCCGACATTCCCGAAGCATTACAGAACACCGTTGAGATCGCAAAGCGCTGTAACGTAACGGTGCGGCTGGGCACGTACTTTCTGCCGCAGTTCCCCACCGGGGAAATGACCACCGAAGATTTCCTGGTCAAAAAGTCCCGTGAGGGGCTGGAAGAGCGCCTGGCGTTCCTGTTCCCGGATCCGGCAGAGCGGGAAGCGAAACGCCCGCCTTATGACGAACGTCTGGAGATCGAACTTAAAGTTATCAACCAGATGGGGTTCCCGGGTTACTTCCTGATCGTCATGGAGTTTATCCAGTGGTCTAAAGATAATGGCGTGCCGGTAGGCCCCGGGCGTGGCTCCGGTGCGGGCTCGCTGGTGGCTTATTCCCTGAAAATCACCGATTTGGACCCGCTGGAGCTGGATCTGCTGTTCGAACGCTTCCTTAACCCGGAGCGTGTGTCGATGCCTGACTTCGACGTCGACTTCTGTATGGAGAAGCGTGACCGGGTTATCGAGCACGTCTCGGAAATGTATGGCCGGGATGCGGTATCGCAGATTATTACCTTCGGCACCATGGCGGCGAAAGCGGTTATCCGCGACGTGGGCCGCGTGCTGGGGCACCCGTATGGTTTTGTGGACCGGATCTCTAAACTGATCCCGCCGGACCCGGGCATGACCCTGGCCAAAGCCTTCGAAGCTGAACCACAATTACCTGAAATTTATGAGGCGGATGAAGAAGTTCGGGCGCTGATCGACATGGCGCGCCGCCTGGAAGGGGTGACCCGTAACGCCGGTAAACACGCCGGTGGGGTGGTTATCTCGCCCACCAGGATAACCGATTTTGCTCCTTTGTATTGCGATGAGCAGGGGCAGCATCCGGTCACCCAGTTTGATAAGAGCGACGTGGAATACGCCGGGCTGGTGAAGTTTGACTTCCTCGGCTTACGGACCCTGACCATTATCAACTGGGCGCTGGAGATGATTAACGCCCGGCGGGCGAAGCACGGGCAAGAACCTGTCGATATCGCGGCTATTCCGCTGGACGACAAGAAAAGTTTTGATATGCTCCAGCGCTCGGAAACCACCGCGGTCTTCCAGCTTGAATCCCGGGGCATGAAAGATCTGATCAAACGTCTGCAGCCGGACTGCTTTGAAGACATGATCGCGCTGGTGGCACTGTTCCGCCCGGGGCCGTTACAGTCCGGGATGGTGGATAACTTTATTGACCGTAAACACGGCCGGGAAGAGATCTCCTACCCGGATGTGCAGTGGCAGCATGAAAGCCTGAAACCGGTGCTGGAGCCCACCTACGGCATTATCCTGTACCAGGAACAGGTTATGCAGATTGCCCAGGTGCTCTCGGGTTATACCCTGGGCGGGGCGGACATGCTGCGCCGCGCCATGGGTAAGAAAAAACCGGAAGAGATGGCCAAACAGCGCGGCACCTTCGAAGAAGGGGCGAGGAAAAACGGCGTTGATGGCGAGCTGGCCATGCACATCTTTGACCTGGTGGAAAAGTTCGCCGGGTACGGGTTTAACAAATCGCACTCGGCCGCCTATGCGCTGGTTTCTTACCAGACCCTGTGGCTGAAGGCGCATTATCCGGCCGAATTTATGGCGGCGGTTATGACCGCGGATATGGACAACACCGAGAAGGTGGTCGGGCTGGTGGATGAGTGCTGGCGTATGGGGTTAAAAATCCTGCCGCCGGATATTAACTCCGGGCTCTACCATTTTCACGTCAATGATGACGGGGAAATTGTTTACGGCATCGGCGCCATCAAAGGAGTAGGGGAAGGCCCGATTGAGGCAATCATTGAGGCCCGTAACCAGGGCGGCTATTTCCGGGAGTTGTTTGATCTCTGCGCCCGTACCGATACCAAAAAACTTAACCGTCGGGTGCTGGAAAAGCTGATCATGTCCGGTGCGTTTGACCGGCTGGGGCCGCACCGCGCAGCGCTGATGAATTCACTCAATGATGCACTGAAAGCGGCGGATCAGCACGCGAAGGCCGAGGCAATCGGCCAGGCGGATATGTTCGGGGTGCTGGCAGAAGAACCGGAACAGGTTGAGCAATCCTATGCCAACTGTACCCCCTGGCCAGAACAAGTGGTGCTGGATGGTGAACGGGAAACCCTCGGTCTGTATTTGACCGGGCACCCTATCAACCAGTATCTGAAAGAAATTGAGCGCTATGTCGGTGGCATGCGCCTGAAGGAGATGCATCCGACCGAACGTGGTAAAGTGATTACCGCCGCTGGTCTGGTGCTTGCTGCGCGGGTTATGGTCACCAAGCGCGGTAACAGGATCGGTATCTGTACCCTGGATGACCGTTCCGGGCGTCTGGAAATTATGCTATTTACCGACGCTCTGGATAAGTACCAGCATCTGCTGGAGAAAGACCGTATTTTGATCGTTAGCGGGCAGGTCAGCTTCGATGACTTCAGCGGTGGTCTTAAAATGACCGCCCGGGAAGTGATGGACATTGACGAAGCACGCGAAAAGTACGCACGCGGGCTTGCTATATCGCTGACGGACAGGCAAATTGATGACCAGCTTTTAAACCGTCTCCGTCAGTCTCTGGAACCCCACCGTTCGGGAACCATTCCAGTACATCTATACTACCAGCGAGAGGACGCTCGCGCCCGGTTGCGATTCGGGGCAACATGGCGAGTCTCTCCAAGCGATAAATTGCTTAATGATTTACGTAGTCTGGTAGGAACGGAGCAGGTGGAACTGGAGTTTGACTAAAACAGGAATACTATGAGTCTGAATTTCCTTGATTTTGAACAGCCAATTGCAGAGCTGGAAGCGAAAATCGATTCCCTGACTGCCGTTAGCCGTCAGGATGAAAAACTCGATATTAATATCGACGAAGAAGTGCACCGCCTGCGCGAGAAAAGCGTAGAGCTGACCCGTAAAATCTTCGCCGACCTGGGTGCATGGCAGATTGCTCAACTGGCGCGCCATCCGCAGCGTCCTTATACCCTTGATTATCTGCGTCTGGCATTTGATGAGTTTGACGAGTTGGCAGGCGATCGCGCCTATGCGGACGACAAAGCCATTGTTGGGGGGATTGCCCGTCTCGATGGTCGCCCGGTGATGGTGATTGGCCATCAGAAAGGCCGTGAAACCAAAGAAAAAATTCGCCGTAACTTCGGGATGCCGGCACCAGAAGGCTACCGCAAAGCGCTGCGCCTGATGGAAATGGCCCAGCGGTTTAACATGCCTATCATTACGTTTATCGACACCCCGGGGGCCTATCCTGGTGTGGGGGCAGAAGAACGCGGCCAGTCAGAAGCCATCGCCCGCAATCTGCGGGAAATGTCCCGTCTTACCGTACCGGTGATTTGTACCGTTATCGGTGAAGGTGGTTCCGGCGGTGCGCTGGCCATAGGTGTGGGCGATAAAGTGAATATGTTGCAGTACAGCACCTATTCCGTTATCTCGCCGGAAGGCTGTGCATCCATCCTGTGGAAGAGCGCCGAGAAGGCTCCGCTGGCGGCAGAAGCGATGGGGATCACCGCCCCGCGTCTGAAAGAGCTGAAGCTGATTGACGCCGTTATCCAGGAGCCGTTGGGCGGCGCACACCGTAATCCGGAAGTGATGGCTCAGGCACTGAAAGCGCAGTTGCTGGAAGATCTGGCCGATCTGGATACGCTTAATAAAGAAGAGCTGCTGGACAGACGTTATCAGCGTCTGATGAATTACGGTTACGCGTAATCTTTTACCTTAAGAAAGGCCGGTGTTGTACCGGCTTTTTTTTTCTGTATTGTATTGCGCTCCGCCAGGGCTTACAGGAGAAATTGATGTCGGCAGGTTTAGAGCACGTCCACCATATCGCGGTTATTGCAACCGACTACGCACGTAGCAAGTCATTCTATTGCGATATTTTAGGGTTTACCTTGATAAGCGAAGTGTATCGCGAAGCCCGGGACTCCTGGAAAGGGGATCTGGCGCTGAAGGGTCAGTACGTGATCGAACTGTTTTCGTTTCCTTCTCCTCCGGCCAGGCCGAGCCGCCCGGAAGCCTGTGGGTTACGCCATTTAGCTTTCAGCGTGAACAATCTCGACAGTTCGCTCGCCTGGCTGGAAAGCCGTGGCGTGGTATGCGAACCGGTACGTATCGATCCCTGTACAGATAAACGTTTTACCTTTTTTACTGATCCAGATGGACTGCCACTGGAGCTTTACGAGAAGTAGCACGCGTCGGATATCCATACTTTTCTGTTGGAAAAATAACTTATGGTATCATTAGTACTTTCCTCTTAATGGCTTTGAGTATTTTCTTATATGCAACAACCCGTCTTCCGCGTCGGAGCCTGGCTGGTCACGCCAGCTATCAATCAGATAAGCAAGCCTGGTCATACTGAAACCCTTGAACCACGCCTTATTGACTTGCTTACCTTTTTTGCCCATCACCCTGATGTCGTTCTCAGCCGTGATGAGCTGATTGATAATGTATGGAAACGCAATATCGTTACCAGTCACGTGGTGACGCAGTCGATCTCTGAACTGCGTAAATCACTGAAATGTGGTGGCGAAGAAGGACAGGAATATATTGTTACGGTGCCGAAGCGCGGCTATAAGCTGTCTGCGACGGTGGTCTGGCCGGAAGAGGAACCGGAAGACACCGCGCTATCGGAAGAAGAAGTGCCCGGTAGGGCAGGGGAGGAGGACGCATTACTGGCTGATACCGAACCCGTGGACCAGATAGTCATGCCCTCCACACCGGCGCTGCCGGAAAAGCCCCAGCCAGTGGGTATCCCGGCCAGAGTATTACGCCGGGCGCGTTTTTGGGTGTGGGCGGTGTTCTTCGCCGCATTAGCCACCTGTGTGATATTGATTGGCCTGGCCACATGGTCGATGCGACCACCGGTAACCTCCAACAAGCTATTGCTTAACCCCCGCGATATCGACATCCGCCTGGTAAATGGCACCTCATGCAGTAATTGGTCATCACAGCGCTCTTGTGTGGTGGGGATAAGCGAGCTGATTTCATCCTCTCTGAACACCTGGTCTACCTTCCTGGTGCACGACAAGACCGATTTCAATATCAATAACCCGAGCACATCGGGCAAATCACTCAACATCGAGTTTGTTAACCAGCGCCACTACCGTTCTCAGCAATGTTTTATGTCGGTAAAGCTGATTGATAACGCGGACCGCTCAGTGATGCTGGATAAACGCTACTTCATCACCCGTGATAATCAGATTGAGATTCAGAATGACTTGCTGAATAACCTCTCCGTGGTGCTGCAGCAACCCTGGCCAGATGTGATGGAAGCGCGCCTGCGTCAGAATGTTCCCAGCCAGGGCCAGGCCCTGCAAAGCTACTTTATGGCCCATCAGCTGGTGATTGATGGTGATGCAGAGTCACTGGCAAAAGCCAGCAAAATGTTTAGCGACATTATCAAGCTCTATCCTGATTTCACCTTTGCCCATTCGGAAAAGCTGCTGGTGGATATGCTGCGCCATTCTCAACAGCCGTTGAGCGACGCTGCGCTGGCCGATTTACACCAGCAGATTGATGACCTCGGCAAAATACCGGGGATGGATAACAATGCCATTTATTATCAAATCCGCGCGGTGGACTTAATCGTTCAGGGCAAAAGCGATGATGCCTACGGGCTGATTAATAAATCCATTGACCTTGAAATGTCCTGGCTCAACTACGTACTGCTGGGTAAGGTTTATGAAATGAAGGGCGAAAATCGCCTCGCAGCGGATGCCTACATCACCGCTTTTAACTTGCGTCCAGGAAATAATACCCTCTACTGGATTAAGAACAGTTTCTTCCAAACCTCAATAGCCAATGTCGTCCCCTGGCTAGATAATTTCATCTCAGAAACTGAATAATTAATACCGCCACCTGATCATTATCACGTGGCGGTATTTTTTATCTGTGCTCAATATGTAAATAATGTGTTGCCATAAAATGCATCTTTATTAGCATAATGCGCATATTTATAACAAGAAAAACGCTCGTTAAGTACTGAAAAACAAAGATATTTATCTTTTTTTGATATCTTTTTATAGTGTTTATATATTTGCAAAAAACCTCAAGTTGTCATTTGTATTATGTTTGTTTTTATTTCACCTAATCTTTAGGACTTTACTTTCATGAGTGATTATTCTCCATCTCATCGGTGGGGACAGTGAGCGACTCATTCACTGTATCTGCACCTCCTGACAGTAACATCTGGAGATTGCGAGTATATGAGTTCAGCAAAAAAAATTGGGCTTTTCGCCTGTACCGGTGTCGTAGCCGGTAATATGATGGGGAGCGGGATTGCATTATTACCTGCGAACCTGGCTAAAATTGGTGGTATTTCTATCTGGGGTTGGGTGATTTCTATTATTGGTGCGATGTCTCTGGCTTATGTTTATGCCAAGCTTGCTACCAAGAACCCGCAAGAAGGTGGCCCTATCGCCTACGCTGGTGAAATCTCTCCGGCATTCGGTTTCCAGACTGGTGTTCTTTATTACCATGCAAACTGGATCGGTAACCTGGCAATCGGTATTACCGCTGTCTCTTACCTTTCAACGTTCTTCCCGGTCTTAAACAACCCAATCGCGGCAGGTATCGCTACTATCGCCATTGTGTGGATCTTCACCTTCGTCAACATGCTTGGCGGTAGCTGGGTGAGCCGTCTGACCACTATCGGTCTGGTACTGGTACTGATCCCGGTTATCATGACTGCGGTTGCAGGCTGGCACTGGTTTGACGCTGCTACTTACCACGCTAACTGGAACACCTCTGGTAAAGCCAGTGGCCAGGCAATCATCAGCAGTATCCTGCTGTGCCTGTGGGCGTTCGTTGGTGTTGAATCCGCAGCGGTAAGTACCGGTATGGTTGATAACCCGAAACGTACTGTTCCTATCGCTACCATGCTGGGTACTGCACTGGCCGGTATCATCTATGTTGCTGCTACTCAGGTTATCAGCGGTATGTATCCTGCTGCTACCATGGCTGCGTCTGGTGCGCCGTTCGCCATCAGTGCTTCTACCATTCTGGGTAGCTGGGCTGCGCCGCTGGTTTCTGCTTTCACCGCTTTCGCATGTCTGACCTCTCTGGGTTCCTGGATGATGCTGGTGAGCCAGGCCGGTGTTCGTGCCGCTAAAGATGGTAACTTCCCGAAAGTTTACGGCGAAATGGATAAAAACGGCGTGCCGAAAAAAGGCCTGCTGCTGGCTAGCTGCAAAATGACTGCGCTGATGGTCCTGATCACCATTATGAACTCCAGCGGTGGTAACACTTCTGACCTGTTCGGTGAGCTGACTGGTATCGCTGTACTGTTGACCATGCTGCCTTACTTCTACTCTTGTGTTGACCTGATTCGCTTCGAAGGCGTTAATCTGCGCAACATCGTGAGCCTGATTTGCTCTGTACTGGGTTGTGCGTTCTGCTTCATCGCTCTGATGGGTGCGGGTTCCTTTGAACTGTCTGGTACGTTCATTGTTAGCCTGATCATCCTGATGTTCTATGCTCGCAAACTGAAACCTGGTACCACCGCAGAAGCGCTGTAATACCTGTCTTAATCTTAGTTACCTTTAATTTCTGCCCCTCTGACTATCCACAATCACGTGGGAGGGGCTCGTTTTACCTGGAGTTATGATTATGAACGTAATTGCTATCATGAATCATCTGGGCGTCTACTTTAAAGAAGAGCCCATTCGTGAACTGCACAAATCCCTGGAAGACTTAGGCTTCCGTATCGTTTACCCGGTTGACCGCGATGACTTAATGAAAGTTATCGAAAACAATGCCCAGCTGGCTGGTGTTGTTTTTGACTGGGATACTTACAACCTGGGTCTGTGTGAAGAAATCAGCAACCTGAACGAAAAACTGCCTCTGTACGCGTTCGCTAACACTCAGTCCACCATGGACGTTAGCCTGAGCGATCTGCGTCTGCATGTCCGTTTCTTCGAATATGCACTGGGTGCTTCTGCTGATATCGCAGCAAAAATCAAACAGACTACCGACGAATACATCGACGAAATTCTGCCTCCGCTGACCAAAGCCCTGTTCAAATATGTACGTGAAGGTAAATACACCTTCTGTACTCCGGGCCACATGGGCGGTACCGCTTTCCAGAAAAGCCCGGTAGGTAGCCTGTTCTATGATTTCTTCGGCGCTAACGCCATGAAATCCGATATCTCTATCTCCGTTTCTGAACTGGGTTCCCTGCTGGATCACAGCGGCCCGCATAAAGAAGCAGAAGAGTACATCGCGAACGTATTCAACGCTGAACGCAGCTACATGGTGACTAACGGTACTTCTACCGCTAACAAAATCATCGGTATGTACTCTGCACCAGCAGGTAGCACCATCCTGATCGACCGTAACTGCCACAAATCTCTGACTCACCTGATGATGATGAGTGACGTTACTCCGATCTACTTCCGCCCGACCCGTAACGCCTACGGTATCCTGGGTGGTATCCCGCAGAGCGAGTTCAAACGCGAAACTATCGAAGCGCGTGTTAAAGCTACGCCGAATGCGACCTGGCCTGTGCACGCAGTGGTAACTAACTCCACTTACGATGGCCTGCTGTACAACACTGATTTCATCAAACAGACTCTGGATGTTAAATCCATCCACTTTGACTCTGCATGGGTTCCTTACACCAACTTCAGCCCTATCTACAAAGGTCTGTGCGGTATGAGCGGTGACCGTGTAGAAGGTAAAGTGTTCTATGAAACTCAGTCTACTCACAAACTGCTGGCGGCTTTCTCCCAGGCATCCATGATCCACGTTAAAGGCGACGTAAACGAAGAAACCTTTAACGAAGCCTACATGATGCACACCACCACTTCTCCGCATTACGGTATCGTGGCTTCCACTGAAACCGCTGCGGCGATGATGAAAGGTAACTCTGGTAAACGCCTGATCGACGGTTCTATCAACCGTGCTATCACTTTCCGTAAAGAAATCAAACGTCTGCGCGGCGAATCTGAAAGCTGGTTCTTCGACGTATGGCAGCCGGAAGGTATCGAGAAAGCTGAATGCTGGCCGCTGACTCCGGACAACGAATGGCATGGCTTCAAAAACATCGATAGCAACCACATGCATCTGGACCCGATCAAAGTTACTCTGCTGACTCCGGGCCTGGAAAAAGACGGTACTATGGGTGAATTCGGTATTCCGGCAAACATCGTTGCTAAATACCTGGACGAACACGGTATCATCGTTGAGAAAACCGGTCCGTACAACCTGCTGTTCCTGTTCAGCATCGGTATCGATAACACCAAGGCACTGAGCCTGCTGCGTGCGCTGACCGACTTCAAACGCGCGTTCGACCGTAACCTGCGTGTGAAAAACATGCTGCCGTCCCTGTACAACGAAGCGCCTGAATTCTATGAAAACATGCGTATCCAGGACCTGGCTCAGAACATCCATAAACTGATTCAGCATCACAACCTGCCGGATCTGATGTTCCGCGCATTCGAAGTGCTGCCGGATATGGTGATGACCCCGTACAAAGCTTTCCAGAAAGAGCTGCACGGCGAAATCGAAGAAGTGTATATGGAT
The DNA here is from genome assembly GCF_016415625.1 of Shimwellia pseudoproteus. Lineage (GTDB taxonomy): Bacteria > Pseudomonadota > Gammaproteobacteria > Enterobacterales > Enterobacteriaceae > Shimwellia > Shimwellia pseudoproteus. The sequence goes on along the minus strand of NZ_WBXP01000001.1, from coordinate 12,554 downwards.
GAAATGGTTGGCCGCGTTAACGCCAACATGATCCTCCCGTACCCTCCGGGTGTTCCGCTGGTAATGCCGGGTGAAATGATCACCGAAGAAAGCCGTCCGGTACTGGAATTCCTGGAAATGCTGTGTGAAATTGGTGTACACTACCCGGGCTTCGAGACTGATATTCATGGTGCCTACCGTCAGGCTGACGGTCGTTACACCGTTAGAGTGTTGAAAGAAGACAACACCAAGTAATATCTGACAGAAGGGAAGTGGCTTAGGCCACTTCCCTTTTTCTTTTATTTGCTTTTGTCCGGCTTTTTAGGCCAGGAGAGTCCATGAAAACACCCTCACAACCGCGCGCGATTTATTACATCGTGGCGATTCAAATCTGGGAATATTTCAGCTTTTATGGCATGCGCGCCATCCTCATCCTGTATTTAACCCACCAGCTTGGTTACTCCGACAGTAACGCCATCACGTTGTTCAGCGCTTATGCGTCTCTTGTGTATATCACCCCTATTCTGGGCGGTTGGATAGCCGACCGCCTGCTGGGCAACCGTTTTGCCGTTTTGCTTGGTGCGGTCTTAATGACCCTCGGGCATATTGTTCTTGGTCTGGAATCGAATGCGGTGTGGTCCTTGTATCTTGCGTTGGGGATCATTATCTGTGGGTATGGCCTGTTTAAATCCAATATTAGTGTGCTGCTGGGCGAACTGTATAGCCCGGAAGACCCTCGCCGGGATGGCGGGTTCTCACTGCTGTACGCCGCTGGTAACATCGGGTCTATCGTGTCCCCCATTGCCTGTGGGCTGGCAGCCCAGTGGTACGGCTGGCACGTGGGGTTCGCCCTTGCCGGGATTGGGATGTTCCTTGGCCTGCTGATTTTTATGAGCGGGCGTAAACATTTTGCCGCCACCCGCGGTATCAATCCTGTCGCCCTGAAAAAGAAAAGCGCCGGTATTCCGGCCTGGGGCTGGCTGGTGATTGGTATTCTGCTGTCCCCGTTCTTTTTTACTGCGCTGTTACAGTATGACCTGTCCGGCTATTTGTTGACGGCGGTCTGTGCCGGGGCGGTTATTATCGTCGCGCGGATCATGATCCGCGCCCGTGAGCAGCGTAAGGCGCTGGGGCAGGTTATCCTGCTGATGGCCGCCGGGACACTGTTCTGGATCCTGGCCCAGCAGGGCGGTAGCTCCATCAGCCTGTTTATTGATCACTTTGTTAATCGTCGCCTGATGAACACCGAAGTCCCGACGGCGTTGTTCCAGTCGGTGAATGCGGTGGCGGTAATGGTCGCCGGGGTGGTGCTGGCGTGGTTGTCTCAGGCCGGTAATGGCGGCACCTCAAAACTGGTGGTGTGGCTGAAGTTTTCCTGCGGGCTGGCGCTGATGGCGGCGGGCTTTATGGTGCTGGCGCTGAATGCGCGCCTGGGGGAAATGCACGGCCAGGCCTCCATGTGGATGATGGTTGCCGGCCTGTCCCTGATGGGGTTTGCCGAGCTGTTTATCGACCCGGTGGCGATGTCGCAGATTACCCGCCTGAACTTACCCGGGGTGACCGGGATGCTGACCGGTATCTATATGCTGGCCAGCGGTTCGGTGGCCAACTACCTGGCGGGCGTGGTTGCCCAGCAGACCACCGAATCCCAGGTTGGCGTAAACGCTATCCACGCCTACTACGCGTTCTTTGCCCAGATGGGCAAATGGACCCTGGTATCCGTGGCCCTGATCCTGGCGCTCAGTGTCTGGCGGTGGTGGGCTAACCATAAACAAAATGCGGTAGTGCTTGATTGAGACCGCCGCTGTGGTTAACGTGCGACTATGTCACATGATTAGCCACAGCAATGAAACCTTTGATTACCCCTTCTGATCTTGTTCCTGCCCTCAGGGGCCACCGACAAATACTGGTGGCCCTGAGCGGCGGGCTGGACTCCTCCGTATTACTCCATCTCCTGTGCCAGTTGCGCGCAGACACTGGCATCGCCCTGCGGGCGCTCTATGTTCATCACGGTATCAGCCGTTTTGCCGATGACTGGCTCCACCACTGTCAGGCCCTGTGCGATGGCTGCCAGGTCCCGTTTATTGCCCGCAAAGTGCAACTGACCGACAGCGGAAAGGGCACCGAAGCCGAAGCCCGGGAGAAGCGCTACCAGGCTCTGGCCGACGCGCTGGCGCCCGGGGAGGCGCTGGCCACTGCCCAGCATATGGACGACCAGTGTGAAACGCTGATGCTGGCCCTCAAACGGGGCAGCGGCCCGGCGGGGTTGGCGGCTATGCCCGGGGTGCTGCCGTTTCATCACAGTGTTATCCTGCGGCCTCTGTTGGGGTTCTCACGCCAGCAGCTGGAGGCGTATGCCCGTTACCACGGGTTGAGCTGGATAGATGACGACAGTAATGCGGATGATAGCTACGACCGTAACTTCCTGCGCCTGCGCATTCTGCCACTGCTGCGCCAGCGCTGGCCCTATTTTGCCCGCAGTGTGGCCCGCAGTGCGGCGCTGTGTGGTGAGCAGGAGGCATTACTCGATGAGCTGCTGGCCGAACAGTTACAGGCCCTGGTTGGCCCCGGGGGGGAGCTGGCGCTGGCGACGTTGACCACCATGAGCGATGCCCGGCGCGGGGCGCTGTTACGCCGCTGGTTTGCTTACCACGGTGCGGTGATGCCCGCGAGGGCTGCATTACAACGGCTGTGGGATGAGGTTGCCCTGAGCCGTGAGGATGCCTCGCCGCGGTTGCGCTTCGGCGAATATGAAGTGCGCCGCTACCGGGATGCGCTGTGGTGGGTGCCGTGTTACACCAGCCAGCGTGACACGGTTATCGCCTGGGCTTCGCCGTTTGCGCCGCTCTCCTTGCCCGAAGGGCTGGGGGTGCTGCATTTTAGCGCTGACGGGAGCAGGGTGCGCCCACCGCGCGCTGATGAGCCGGTATCAGTACGCTTTCGGGCCTCCGGCAATGTCCATATTGTGGGCCGTGAGCATGGCCGTACGATGAAGAAGATCTGGCAGGAGCTGGGGGTAGCCCCCTGGCAGCGGGACACGACGCCACTGCTATTTTACGGGGAGCAGTTAATTGCCGCGCCGGGGATCTTCGTGACCCGAGACGGGCAGGGAACGGCGGAGGATAGCTGGCATCTGGGCTGGCTGCGTTGAGTAAATAACGCCGGGCAGATAAAAAACGGGCGGCCCGCAGGCCGCCCGTTGTTGATAAGTATCACTGGCGTGGGATCAGGACTCGCTGACCACCACTGTGCCGATTTGTGGATGGCTGAAACTGGCGATCCGGTCAAGACGCACTTCACGCTCGGTTCCGGCGTCATCAATAATCAGATATTCAATATTCTTACGGGTTAGCAGGTCCCTGGCGCTCGCCTTAAGGACTTCACCGGTTTTCAGCTCCAGCGTCAGTAACAAGTGATGCTGGCAGGCGAGTTCAAGATTGTCATAATCATCACAGTTGATCGGTTGATAGGCATCATTCATTGACATAATCGCTCACCAGTAAGTTCGCGGCAGCGTAAGCCGCCTGTTCCCTGATTGACTGCGAAAGAGCTTCATTAGAGGCCATTTCATTCAGAACCTTTAATACGCACCCGAGCGCGTCCGGGACGTATCCCAAATCACCGCTGGCAATGTCACTGTAACGCTGGCGTATCAGATCGCAATACTTTTCCACATGTCCTCCTGTCCTGAACCCCAATCCAAGAGCATACCGCGGGATCTCTGATAAGACTACGAAGATAGCTCTTGTTTAGCAAGACAACGATAACGTGCAGTGCTGATGTTTTTTGCCGGGCAGGCCGCACGGTGACGGGGGAGTGAATACTCGAGATCGCGCCTGCGTGGCAGTTTCGCTACAATAGGCGCTCTTTGGCACTGGAAAAATACGATGGCTTTAAAAGCAACAATTTATAAGGCAGGGGTCAATGTGGCCGATATGGACCGCTACCAGTATCTTGACGCCAGCTTAACGCTCGCCTGCCATCCGTCTGAAACGGAACAGCGCATGATGCTGCGCCTGCTGGCGTGGATAAAATACGCTGACGATCGTCTGCAATTCACCCGTGGATTATGTGCCGATGACGAACCCGAAATTTGGCTGCGTAACGATCATCTGGGGATCGATTTATGGATAGAACTCGGGTTGCCCGATGAACGCCGGTTGAAAAAAGCCTGCAACCAGTCTGGCCAGGTGGCGCTGTTTACGTACAATAGCCGTGCTGCGCAGGTGTGGTGGCAGCAAAACCAGAAGCTGGCGGCACAATACCGCAATCTGACCGTCTGGTATCTGGATGATAGCCAGCTGGCCGCCCTTGCCGCCCTGGCGGCCCGGACCATGAATTTACAGGCCACCTTGCAGGAAGGAATAATCTGGTTGTCTGATGAGCAGCACAATCTGGAGCTGCATCCAGAGTGCTGGCAGGCGGCATCGTGATCCCGATATCCCGGCAGGTAAGCATCCCGGACGATGAATATACCCTGACGGCGATCCGTGCCCAGGGAGCGGGTGGTCAGAACGTGAATAAGGTCTCTTCGGCCATTCATTTGCGTTTTGATATCCGCCAGTCGAGCCTGCCGGAATTTTACAAACAGCGTTTACTCGACGCGCAGCATCATTTGATCACCGCTGAAGGGGTGGTGATTATCAAAGCGCAGGAGTACCGCACCCAGGCTCAAAACCGCGAGGCGGCAGTTGCCCGCCTGGTGGCGCTGATCCAGGAACTGACGGTCGTGCAAAAAAGCCGCAGAGCGACCCGGCCAACCCGGGCCTCTAAAGAGCGGCGGCTGGCAACCAAGGCCCAGAAATCCAGCACAAAGTCGTTGAGAGGGAAAGTCAGGTTGCCGTAGCAACAGTAGTAACGTAGTAACAAAGGAGATGGGTGAAATGGAAAACAAAAAAAAGATTATTAAGTTATCGCTGGTGATTGCCCTGCTGGCTGGCGGAGGCGCGCTGATTGGCTGTAATAATCGCTCCGACGCACAGCCCCTGAAGGCGGTGCAGGAGACCGAAATGAAAGCCATGCAGCAGAGCTGGCGTGGGGTTATCCCTTGTGCCGATTGTGAGGGGATTGAAACCTCGCTGTTTCTGGGCAAGGACGGCACCTGGGTGATGAACGCCCATTATCAGGGGGTGGCGAAAACCCCGTCGTCATTTGCTTCCTATGGCCGCTGGGCGCGCACGGCGGATAAGCTGGTGCTGACCAATGCAAAGGGTGAGAAGTCCTATTTCCGTGTCGCCGGCGATCGGCTGGAGATGCTGAACGACGACGGCACCCGGATTCAGTCCTCGCTGAATTATACCCTGTTACCGGTCACCGCCGATCTGCCGCTTACCCCGATGCCGATGCGCGGTAAATACCGCTATATGGCAGATGCCGCCACCTTTACCGACTGCGCCACCGGGCGCGTGCTGCCGCTGAATAACAACGTTGAGCTTGAGCGTGGTTATGCGCAGGCCGGAGGGCAGGGCAATGAGGGGGTGATGGTGGAGTTTGATGCCCATTACACCATAGCGCCGAACATGGACACCGGCGTACCGCAGAAAACTGTGGTGCCTGACGGCAAAGGGACCTTTAAACCTGGCCAGAGTTGTACTAACAAATAGCAGCCATAAAAAACCCCGCCGTAGCGGGGTTTTTACTGTCAGCAGACGTATTAGCCTTTGATCTTCGCCGTCAGGAACGACACGATATCACCGGTTTTAATCAGCTGTTTTTCACCTTCACGGCGATATTTGTATTCGATATCGTCGTTATCGAGGTTACGGTCACCGATAACGATAGTGTGCGGGATACCGATCAGTTCCATATCGGCAAACATCACACCCGGGCGCTCTTTACGATCGTCCATCAGTACTTCGATGCCTTTCGCACGCAGCTCGGCGTAGATTTGCTCGGCCAGATCTTTGACACGGAATGATTTGTGCATGTTCATTGGCAGAATTGCCACCTGGAAGGGGGCAATCGCCTCCGGCCACACAATGCCGCGATCGTCAAAGTGCTGTTCAATGGCGGCGGCAACCACACGGGTCACCCCGATACCGTAACAACCCATGGTCAGCACCTGGTTACGGCCATCTTCACCCTGAACGGTCGCTTTCATGGCTTCGGAATATTTGGTGCCCAGCTGGAAGATGTGGCCCACTTCGATGCCGCGTTTGATCAGCAAGTTGCCTTTACCATCCGGGCTCGGATCCCCGGCGACAACATTACGGATATCCGCCACTTCCGGGGTGGCAACGTCGCGATCCCAGTTGATACCGACAAAGTGTTTACCGTCGATATTGGCACCGGCAGCAAAGTCACTCATGACGGCAACGGAACGGTCGATAACCACCGGAAGCGGCAGGTTTACCGGGCCCAGAGAGCCCGGGCCGGCATTGACGACGGCGCGGATTTCTTCTTCTGTTGCAAACGTCAGCGGTGCGGCAACCTGCGGCAGCTTCTCTGCTTTCACTTCGTTCAGTTCATGATCGCCTCGCACCAGCAGCGCGACCAGCGGGTAAGCGCTATCTTCGACAGCTTTTACCAGCAGGGTTTTCACGGTTTTTTCCACCGGCAGACCAAACTGCTCAACCAGCTCAGCGATGGTTTTGGCGTTCGGGGTGTCAACGGTGGTCATTTCCTGGGTCGCGGCAGCGCGTGGGGTTGCCGGGGCAACGGCTTCAGCAAATTCGATGTTGGCGGCGTAATCAGAAGCGTCAGAGAAGATAACATCATCTTCACCGCTCTGGGCCAGCACCTGGAATTCGTGAGAGGCACTACCGCCAATGGAGCCGGTATCGGCCTGTACGGCACGGAAATCCAGCCCCATACGGCTGAAAATGGTGCTGTAGGCCTGATACATCTTGTCGTAGGTTTCCTGCAGGGACTCCTGAGACGTATGGAAAGAGTAAGCATCTTTCATCAGGAATTCGCGGGAACGCATAACACCAAAGCGCGGGCGAACTTCATCGCGGAACTTGGTCTGGATCTGGAAGAAGTTCAGCGGCAGCTGTTTGTAAGAGCTCAGCTCATTACGGATCAGGTCAGTGATAACTTCTTCGTGGGTCGGGCCAAGTACAAACGGACGATCGCCGCGGTCAACAAAGCGCAGCAGCTCCGGGCCATATTGTTCCCAACGGCCGCTTTCCTGCCATAAGTCCGCAGGCTGAACCACAGGCATGCAGAGTTCAATGGCGCCAGCGTTGTTCATCTCTTCACGAACAATGTTTTCGACTTTTTTCAGGACACGCAGACCGGTTGGCAGCCAGGTGTATAAGCCGGAGGCCAGCTTGCGAATCATCCCGGCGCGCAGCATCAACTGGTGGCTGACAACCTCCGCGTCGGCGGGAGTCTCCTTCAGGGTGGAGAGCAGATATTGGCTAGTACGCATGTGTTACGGTTCCATTTGGACTGTCGATGGCAGGCCTTTTTAGCCTGCCCAAAAATAAAAGTGCTCTAGTTTACCAGTGTGGCAAAAATGCCAAAAGGGAAGGGGAGTAATTTACCCTTAAACGGTGTGTGGCTCCAGTGCAAACACTTCGGATCCTTGCGCAGTCACCCGCCAGCGGACGTTAAAATCCAGCAGATGCACCGCGTAGCTTTTGCCTGGGGTTTCGCTTTTGCGATACGCCGGGCGAGGATCCTGGGCCAGAACATCACAGATAAAGCGATCCAGATGGGGATAACGGCTGGTCAGTTGCTGGATTTGGGCGCTAACCGCCGCCGTGAAGTAGACCGGCATATCAGCGGCGGGGGCCTGTTGTGCATAACCAGCCCGGGCATCGGGAATGGCCTCCGCAAAAGGCAAATAGGGCTTAATATCCACCACCGGAGTGCCATCGACCAAATCCAGGCCGCCCAGGTGTAGCAATACCTTATCCTGCTGGTGGGTGATGCCCCGCAGTTCAACCAGCGACATCCCAATCGGGTTGGGGCGGAAGGTTGAGCGGGTAGCAAATACCCCCATCCGGGTATTGCCCCCCAGGCGGGGGGGCCGCACGGTGGGCCGCCAGCCGCCATCCATGGTCTGGTGGAAGATAAACAACAGCCAGAGATGGCTGAACCCCTCCAGACCTCTGACGGCTTCCGGCTGGTTGTACGGTGGCAGTAATTCCAGGGTTCCGCCGCCGTCTTTCACTAATCCCGGCTGGCGGGGGACGGCGAATTTCTCTTTATAAGGAGAGTGAATAACGCCTATCTGGTCAATGCTGAAGTGGGTCATTTGGTATCGACTTTCAGCGCCGAGCCGAGGCAAACGGCCTGGCGGTAGCATCCCGGTGTTCCACTGGTCACTTCACAGCTGTGTTGTAATACGGCGTTGGCGCGCATTTTAGCGGCATTAATCTGCATACGCTTGCGGGCGGTAGGAATGTTCGGCGGTGAGTCCTGGTTGCTGGCCTGGCAAGAGTCGCCGCTCACTTCACCCAAATCCCGGAAGGGCTTGCCAACCAGCTCTTCGGCTTTGGTATAAATACGCACCGGGGCATAGTGTGTCGTTTTCGGCTGACTAGTCTGTGCCGTTTTGGCTGGGGTTTCCGGGGTTTTTACCGGCTCAACAGGGGATCTGCTTAACATTGAACATCCGCTCAGTGCGAAGGCCAATACACAGATCGGTAAGGCGCGCATAGTCATTCCTCTGAAGGTTGTGAAAACCGCGTTATTGAATCAAGCAATTGTAAAAATAACAAGACGGGCATCGGCCCGTCTTGAAAATATATGTGACGTTTTACTAACAACTGCCGGGATTACCAGCCTTTGACCGCGCCACCGTTAAAGATCTTGTTGGCGGCCTGGGCAACCTCGTCAGACTGGTACGCTTCAACAAATTTCTTCACGTTATCCGCGTCTTTGTTATCTTCACGGGCAACGATCAGGTTAACGTACGGGGAGTCTTTATCTTCCACAAAGATCCCGTCTTTTTCCGGCGTCAGGTTGATCTGGCTGGCGTAAGTGGTGTTGATAACCGCCAGGGCAATCTGGGCATCATCCAGAGAGCGCGGTAACTGCGGGGCTTCCAGCTCAACAATCTTCAGGTTTTTCGGGTTTTCAGTGATATCCAGTACGGTCGGCAGCAGACCAATACCGTCTTTCAGTTTGATCAGGCCCACTTTCTGCAACAGCAGCAGGGAACGGCCAAGGTTAGTCGGATCGTTCGGTACGGCAATCTGGGCACCCGGCTGTAACTCATCAAGTGATTTGATTTTCTTCGAGTAACCGGCAATCGGGTAAACAAAGGTTGCGCCGACCGGAACCAGTTTATAGCCGCGATCTTTGATCTGCTGATCCAGATACGGTTTGTGCTGGAAGGCATTCGCGTCAATGTCGCCTTTGCTCAGGGCTTCGTTCGGCAGCACATAGTCGTTAAAGGTTACCAGCTCGACATCCAGGCCGTATTTCTCTTTCGCGACTTTCTGGGCAACTTCAGCAACCTGCTGTTCTGCCCCGACAATCACGCCAACTTTAATATGGTTGGGATCTTTTTCTTCCTGGCCACAACCGACCAGCGCCAGTGAACCGATCAATGCACCAATCGCTGCATAGGTCTTGAATTTAAACGCCATATCCATTTCTTCCTGTGAGAGTCAAACGGTGTTGTGTTATTTGTGCGTTACGGCACGGACAATTTTGTCGCCGCCGATTTGGATCAACCATACCAGCGCAACCAGCAAAATCAGCACAGTATTCATTACAGTAGCATCATAGCCAATATAACCATACTGGTAACCAATCTGCCCCAGGCCACCGGCCCCGACAGCACCCCCCATGGCGGAGTAGCCCACGAGGGTGATCAGCGTAATGGTGACCGCATTAACCAGACCCGGCAGCGCTTCCGGTAGCAGGATCTTACGAATGATCTGCATGGGGGTTGCCCCCATCGCCCGGGAGGCTTCAATCAGTCCCGACGGGATTTCCAGCAGGGCGTTTTCCACCATACGGGCAATAAACGGCGCCGCGCCAACGGTGAGCGGTACGATAGCCGCCTGTAAACCGATGGAGGTCCCGACGATAATCCGGGTAAACGGGATCATCCACACCAGCAGAATAATAAAAGGAATCGAGCGGAAAATATTCACCAATGCGGAGATAACCCGGTACAGGGTGGCATTTTCAATAATCTGCCCAGGGCGGGTGATGTACAGCAATACCCCCACGGGCAGACCAATCGCAAAACCAAAGAAACCGGAGACGAAGGTCATGGCCAGCGTTTCCCAGATGCCTTTCAGCATCAACCACATCATCGCTTCAGACATAACCCAGTACCTCAATTTTGACATTCTGCTGCTGCAGGTAAGCAATTGCTGCTTGTGTATCTTCCCGGTCACCATGCATTTCGGTCAGCATGATGCCGAATTTTACGCCACCGGCATAATCCATCTGGGCGCTAATAATGTTGTTGTTCACATTAAAGCGGCGGGTGGTTTCCGAGAGTAACGGTGCATCCACGGACTGGCCGGTAAATTCCAGGCGCAGTAACGGGACGATATCTTCCCCCGCGGGCTCTGATTTCAGGCGTTTGGCATAGTCATCCGGAATATCCAGATGCAGGGTGGACTGTATAAACTGCTGGGCCAGCGGTGTTTTCGGGTGGGAGAACACTTCGCTCACCGTATCTTGCTCGATAAGCTCGCCATTACTGATAACGGCCACGCAATCACAAATGCGTTTCACCACATCCATCTCATGGGTGATGAGCAGAATGGTCAGCCCCAGGCGACGGTTAATGTCTTTCAACAGTTCGAGAATAGAACGGGTGGTTGCCGGATCCAGAGCGCTGGTGGCTTCATCACACAGCAGTACCTTCGGGTTGCTGGCCAGGGCGCGGGCGATAGCGACACGCTGTTTCTGGCCGCCGGACAGGTTAGCCGGGTAGGCATCCTGTTTATCCGCCAGGCCAACCAGCTCGAGCAATTCGCTAACCCGCTGTTTGATTTCTGCCGCCGGGGTGTTGTCCAGCTCAAGGGGCAGGGCAACGTTACCGTAAACGGTACGGGACGCCAGTAAGTTAAAGTGCTGGAAGATCATGCCAATCTGGCGGCGCGCTTTGGTGAGCTGCCCTTCCGACATGCCGGTAAGATCCTGGCCATCCACCAGAACAGTGCCCTGGGTTGGGCGTTCAAGCAGGTTAACACAGCGAATGAGCGTACTTTTCCCCGCACCGGAGGAGCCGATCACGCCATAAATTTGTCCGGCAGGGACATGCAGGCTGACGTTATTCAGCGCCTGGATGGTGCGGTTTCCCTGTTGGAACACTTTGGTGATGCTGGAAAGTTTAATCATCTGGTTATTTATTATCTGATAAGTGTTGGCCGTGGCATTTTCTACTACCAAATACGGGCGATGACCGTAATTGGAATGGATGTTAAGGCATCCAGACGTCTAAATCAATGCAACTCTGTTTAATGAGCGCTTTCCCGGGCAGTGAAACATGCGATACTAAGAAGAATTAATAATTTCAGGAGTCTTCAGGTGGCTAAATCAGTACCTGCTATTTTTCTCGACCGTGACGGTACTATTAATGTCGACCACGGTTATGTACACGACATCGACAATTTCGAGTTTATCGACGGCGTTATTGAAGCGATGCAGGAATTAAAGGCAATGGGTTTTGCGCTGGTGGTGGTAACCAATCAGTCTGGCCTCGCCCGCGGCATCTTTACCGAAGAGCAGTTTGAGCATCTGACCGAGTGGATGGACTGGTCCCTGGCCGACCGGGATGTGGAGCTGGACGGTATCTATTATTGTCCGCACCATCCGGACGGGTCGGTTGAGGCATTCCGCCAGGAGTGTGACTGCCGTAAACCTCAGCCGGGGATGCTGCTTTCTGCCCAGCGCTTTCTGCACATTGATATGTCTGCTTCTTATATGGTGGGCGATAAGCTGGAAGATATGCAGGCAGGGCAGGCGGCTGAGGTGGGGACTAAGGTATTAGTGCGCACCGGGAAAGCGGTCACCCCTGAAGCGGAAGCCGCGGCAGATTGGGTGATAAATAGCCTTGCAGATCTGCCTGCTGCCATCAAAAAGCAGCAAAAATAAGCGTAATGGGTAAAAACTAAGCGCTTGATAAGATTTTTGCATGTTTTTGCAAAATCACACTTGCCATCCGGCGCCGGGTCCCTATAATGCGCCTCCATCGACACGGCGCTTGTGACAGACGTCACGGCAAACAGCGGTGAAGATTGAAGAGAAAATCCTGAATTAAGGGTTGACTCTGAAAGAGGAAAGCGTAATATACGCCACCTCGCGACAGAGCGCTCAGCGCCGTCGCACTGCTCTTTAACAATTTATCAGACAATCTGTGTGGGCACTCTAAGGCACTGATATCTTAACGTCGCAAGACGAAAAATGATTATCAAGTCTCGAGTGTTTAACAGTTAATTCATTACGAAATAACAGTTTAATTCTTTGAGCATCAAACTTTAAATTGAAGAGTTTGATCATGGCTCAGATTGAACGCTGGCGGCAGGCCTAACACATGCAAGTCGAGCGGCAGCGGGAAGTAGCTTGCTACTTTGCCGGCGAGCGGCGGACGGGTGAGTAATGTCTGGGGAACTGCCTGATGGAGGGGGATAACTACTGGAAACGGTAGCTAATAC